>CAJFUF010000039.1 GCA_904420175.1 Candidatus Schneewindia gallinarum | reverse complement strand
GGACGGCTTGTTATTCCAAGCGAAATTCGCAAAGAACTAGGAATAGACGTGTCTGACCCGATGGAAATTTCCGTTCGTGACGGAGGTGTTTTCATTCGGCTCCACGATGAAAAAAGCGTGCTTGATGCCTTTGAAAAGGACTATTTAGCTACGACAAAAGTGCCTAAAAATATTAAGGAAAAAATGAAGGAACATTTTGAAGAGTTAAGACATCTGGCTGAAGAGCAGAAGGAAATGATATAGAAGCCAAAGGAGAAAAATGAAATGGGCAAAAAAAGAGAGCTACGACAGAAAATCCTAAACATGATTGGTGTACTCCTATGTGTTTTGCTCTTTCCTTTTGTTGCTATAAATCTAACTCTGGTTGTTCAGTCTATCATTTTCCCGAATGTACCTCCGAATTTTCTAGGCTATACACCATTTGTAGTGGATGCTGATAGTATGTTGCCAACGTTCGGTAAGGGGGATTTGTTACTTATAAAAAATGTTTCAAGTGACGAAGCGGCCACCCTCCCGGCTGGGACAATTATTTGTTTCCGCACGGGAGAAGTATATGTTACTCATCGTATAAAAGAAAGAGTAGAAATAGAAGGGAATAAAATACTTTACATAACACAGGGTGATGCAAACGAATCCCCAGATGCCAGACGTATATCGACAGATCAGCTACTGGGAATTTATGCTGCTAGCTTTTCTGGAGTGGGAGGGTTTCTGCTATTTATCCAGACCCCAGTGGGCATGACTTTTAGTGTTTTTCTTCCTATTCTCATAATTGTATTGATTTTTTACTCTAAGCAACGGGGTAAAGGTCAAACTTCAGATAAAGAAACAGAAGATATAAAGAAACCATTTTAACGCTATGTGCCGCGCAGCTGGCCACACAGAAGGGCGCGTTACATATAAAATCTGTCTAAATAATATCAGGAGGTAGTAAAGATGAAAGAAAATATTAAGCGGTCAAGGCCTATGAAGGCAGCTGGTATTTTGCTGGCACTGGCTTTGCTTATGACCTGTATGGTCAGCGGAACCATGGCCAAATATACGTCCAGCGCAACGGGGAGTGATACCGCAACTGTGGCGAAGTGGTCTATCGAGGTAAATGATACTGAAATTGCGACTGCCTCTCCGGCCACATTGACTTTTGGTTTATTTGATACTATCAATGAAGCGGACACTACAACGGCAGAAGATAGCGTTTCCGCTGGAAAAATCGCGCCTGGCACAGGAGGAGCATTTGCGTTGAAGGTAGAGAACCTTTCTGAGGTAGATGCGAAATACACTATTTCTCTTTCCGAAACTAACGCAAATAATGTGCCAATCCAGTATAGCTTGGACAAAACAACATGGAAAGATGATTTAACAGAGATCAATGCAGATGCTTCCATGACGGATAAGAACATTGCAAAGGAAAATGGAAGCGAAACAGTAACAGTATATTGGCGGTGGGCATTTGAATCCGCAGAGGGAACTCACGATGGACAGACTGACACTACCGATACTGCGTTAGGCATTGCGGCCCAGACTTCGGCTCCAACTGTTGAGATCGCCGCGACTATTACGGCGACACAGGTTGACTAATTCTTAGAAAAATCGGATTCTGCTTGTGGCAACAGGATCCGGTTTGTGGAAAGAGGCTGAAAAGATATTATCTATTCAGCCCCCACCAAAGTATATCATACTGGTGTTTTTCGGTGGGGATTGAATAATAAAGGGGGAAATTATATGCGAAATAAAATAAGAACTCTACGAGAAATTTTTGCGATTTGGCTGATGATAATGCTGTTCTTCGCCTTTTTCTCATTTATACCTGAAAATAATGTATTAGCAACGGGTGGGACGGCAGGGGATGGCTTAATTGTAACAGAGCAGAATACAGGCAAACAATGGAGTACTTCTACACAGCTCAATATTTTCAATGTAATTGGGAAAAATAAAAAAATTATATCTCCGAGAGCATTTGGTACTTATAGTTTTAAAATTGAAAATCGGGCTAATTTCCCCTTATCTTATGCTTTATCAATAAAAGAAGAAAATATAGCTGGTATACCTATAGTTTTTCGCTTAAGAGATGGAGACGAAAAATATTTAATAGGAGATAACAATACTTGGATTCCTATCAATGCATTGTCTGAAATATTCGGAGAACTAAAGGAACGAAAAAATATTATATACACTCTTGAATGGAAATGGGACTCAGAAAATGATTTTCAAGATACATTAATAGGTATTGCCGCTAGAGAGGGCATAGAATATACTTTAACCCTTAATATTGAGTCGAAGCAAATAGGGCCAGAAGTAATTCCTTCATTTCCATCAACTGGTGAATCATCTCCCTTTACTTTATGGCTTTATTTTGTAGTAGCAACTGGGGCTATATTGTTTATAATTGGGCGCGCTTTCAGGAGTGAATCATAATGAAAGTATTTAAAAAAGTATGGGTGTGGTTTGAGTGGTCTTTAGTAGTTTCTTTAGCTGTTTTAGTTTTTGTTCTTGGTTACTTTAAACTATCACAAGCGGTAGGGAATCCACTTCCTATGATCTTTGGCTGGGGAAATGCAATAACAATATCCGGGAGCATGGAACCGGAAATACCAATAGGAGCATTGCTATTTATCCAACAGCAGGGAGAATATCAGCCGGGGAAAATAGTCTCTTATGTAGACAAAGATGGAAAACTAGTTACGCATCGGCTAGTATTTAACAATGGGGAAATAGCAATAACAAAGGGAGACAGCAATAATATTCAAGATGAAGAGATTAGGACAAGTCAAATTTTAGGACAAGTAAAGCTTGTTTTTCCTGAAATTGGACTTTCTTTGATATGGATAAATAAGAATTTATGGCTATTCGTACTTATTGGATTTTTACTTTTATTTTTATACTTTTATTTCAAAAAAAGAAAAGGGAGAAAAGCATATGAAAATCATAGCTAAAAGAGATAAAGCGAGTATTAAACAAATTTTAATAATAATTTTAGTTTGTTTATGCGTTGTGCTTACTCTTATGGGTTCAATAACGGGATTGTCTTTTTCCCTTATGCGCTGTGAAAAAGAAGGACAAGATAGTGTGCAGGTAGCTAGGTTTAATGTTACTGCGTTAGGGCCGAATCTTCCTTCCAATACCCTTTTAATAGGAGGAGATAATGGTACAACTGTGGATTACATAATAACAGTTGATAATGAAAATTCAGATGTGGCATTTAAATATAATGTTCTTGTTAAAATACCTCAAGGTTTACCTGCCGGAATTACCATAACTATAGATGGGAACGACGGTATAACGACAGACAGAAATAACTTTATATTTTCAGATGTAGGATATTTTCCAGCAGGTGAAAAGAAAAAAATACAAAATAAGATAACTTTTTCTATTGTTGATAGAGAGATAACTCCCATGCTGCTAAGTTCAATAACTGTTTCTGTCCAAGCGGAACAAATGGATTAGGAGGAATATAAATGAAAAACAAAACAAAATATATTATTATTTTGTTAGCTGCTTTATTATTGATGATTTTTTCTTCAACTGTTGTATTAGGAAAGTATTTTATTGAAAAACAAGCAGGAACTTTTGACCTAGAAATTTCTGCGCTTCCGAGATACACTTTAGCAGGGGGGATAGAGTTTAACAATATAATAAAAAAACCATCTAGCAACATTGTCTCTATCATTTTTGGATATACAGATGATTATAGGCACCAAATAAAAGATGTCAGTGGAGTAGCCGTTGATAAGGATCAAAACGGAAATATCAAGGCATATCATGTTTTAGATTCTGACAACTCCACTTATACTGTTTACATACTGTCTGATGGAAAAATTATGACTAACACAGATACAAACAGCATGTTTAATAATTTACAAAAACTGCAAACCGTAGAATTTTTAAATTTTGATACTTCACAGCTTCTTGATATGAGTTCAATGTTTAACTTTTGTACTAATCTTAAAAGTGTAGATTTGACTGGATTTGACACTTCAAAGGTGACACATACTACCTACTTATTTAACAGGTGTAAATCTCTTGAAACTCTAGACTTATCCGATTTTGATACATCTAAAGTAGTAAATTCATATGGTATGTTTAATGGATGCAATTCTCTAAAGACAATTTTTGTGGGAGATAAATGGAGTATGGAAGCAGTTCAAACTGATACTTTTATGTTCAGCGAATGTTGGAATCTTATCGGAGAAAAAGGAACAAAGTATAATTTCTCTTATACAGATGCTACTTATGCACGCATTGATAATCCACCATCCAGTCCCGGATATCTAACTTATAAAGCCTCCTAAGAATAATAATTACCAATAACGCCGTAAAGCCCCTGCCTTTAGGCATGAGCATATAAGGCGCTTCCCTTTCTAAAAACTTTTGTGGTACAATCAAGACGGTGATGTATGTGGAATATTCGTACAAATTCCGGCTTTATCCAACACCGGAACAAGTCAACTTAATACAGCGTACATTCGGCTGCTGCCGGTTTGTATTCAACCATTTCCTTGCTGAGAAGAAAGTACAGCGCCGTTTAACTCAAATTAATTTGACATAAAATAATGACTTGAGTATAATAATATTGCAGGGTAGAAATACCCGTTGAAAAGTGCCCTACCACTTTGAGCGTAGGTCATTTATGAAAAGTGCCCTACCACTTTGAGCGCAGATCATTTATGAAGGGTGCACTGCCACCGAAAGAGCAGTTGTAATGTTACCGTCTAGGGGGCGAAATAAAGAGGAGGCTATAGCTAGCCTCCTCTTTATTTGTTGCGGTGCAAAATTTTGAGATTTGCGGTGTTTGTGCTATAATTTTTTTATTATAGGAATGGGGGGAGAAAATTGTCATTAAACTTTTTTACAGTGGACAATGCCTATGTCAAGTATTTGCAGGATGTCGAGACAGCAAAACGTGGGTTTTCACGAGTCCCCGATATGTCCTATTCTAAAAACCGAAAACCCAAATTTTTGTGTGGTATCGTCCTGAAAATAGGAACGTATGATTATTATGTTCCGGTGAGTTCCTATAAAAAACAGATGCCAGATAATTTCCTGATTAAAGCCAAAAACGGCAAGGTTATTAGTTCTTTACGGTTTAACTATATGTTCCCGGTGCCATCTGCCTATATTTCTGTCCGACGTATCGACATTGAGCCAGATAAAGCCTATAAAGCGCTACTTTCTCAGGAATTGCGCTTCTGTATAAAGCATAAGAACGAGATTCTTTGGAGGGCAACACGAACATACAAACGTGTTTTGCTAGGGAAGAATCCTGGCCTCGTATACAATAGTTGTGACTTTTCTCTTTTGGAAGAACATGCAAGGTACTACCCTAATAAAAATAAGGAACATACTGAAGAAAGAGAAAGATGAAAGAAGAATCCTCCAAAGACAGAGGATTCTTCTTTTTAGTTCACGATTCTACTTTTCAGCTTATCAGCTTCGCAATCCGATCTAGTTTCTTACTGACACTTTCAAGACCAGCAAGAAGTTTCCCGTATTTGCTTGCATTCAATGTTATCCCCGGAACCAAGCGCTCTGTAATATCTGCAATAGACTTTACAACGTCATCGAATTGCGGGAGATTATCAGAGACGGTAACATCAGCTTTCTTTTGTAAAGTTTTGACAGCCTTTTTTTCTGCCTTTTGTTCATTGCGTTTTTCCGCCAATTCTTCGATTTTAGATGCTGTCAGCTCTCCCAAATCGGGAATATTTTTTAATATTGCTTTTTGGACATCTTCTGGCTGATGAGCCAGTTTGTCTGCAATATTTAAGCTCACATCTCCATTTTTGGCCAGCTGCTCTTTTACTTCCGGTGCTAAATGTTCAGCTGCAAATTTCGCCTTTCCAACCTGCCCTGTGGATATATTTAATTTCTGGCTAACCACTTCTCTGATTTTTACACCAGAACCAAAGTCTTTTCCGTTGTCCCTCATCGTTGTATAGAGTCTTGTCAGTTCTTCTACTATAGGGATTAGGCTGGCCCCATCTAGCTGCCGGTTGTCCGCATTTGTCGTGTGAATTAAGAGCTTTTCTTTTTCTTCGTCCGATAATCCCGGCGCATCCAATTCTTCGAGCTTTCTTATGATGCAAGGAGCTTTCCCATATTCTTTATGTCCCTGCCCTACAAGCAGGCGTGAGGCTTGGAAACGTCTCTCTCCTGATATTATTTTAAACTTTCCTAGCTCACTGCCATCGAGACGGAGCACCTCTAAAGGCTGCGCTATACGTCCTACGGCTAAAATAGAAAGTGCGAGTCCATCAATATCTGTAATTGGATAGGTGTTCAGCGCAGAAGGAACTAAGTTATCCAGAGGAATGAAAACTATCTCCGGTGCGTCTCCTTCGGCAAGCTGTGCTCTACTTGCATCATTTAATAATTCATTTGCTACGCTGTTTTTTCTTATAGCACTTTTAAATTTTGCCATTATGTACCCCTCCCTCTTTCACGAGTTCAAAAATATCATCTTTTTTCAAGTTTTCTATGACTTCAGACATTCTTTTTAATTTACTACTTGCATAAATAACTGGCATGATTATTGCAATAAGTCGACCGGACACATCCTTTACAGCAACAACATAGTTCTTCTTATATGGCCGAAGGTAGAGAACATAGTCGCTATCACGCACTATCCTAAGATATTTTTGATATATCATCACTGCATTGTCATTATTTGCAATTATGATGATCCTTCCTTCGTTAGATGAAACTTCAAAATTTTCTTTCCATGCCAGCTTTTCATAAGCTTCCCCTTCATGTAAAACCTTCTCATTATATGGCCTGTTCTCAAACACCAATTTATATTCCGATATCCCAAGTTGCTTTATTAGCGTTTCGCGGTCTATATGGTCAGCTCCATAGGCAAAAGCTGCTGCACCATCGGATACCCATTGTACATTGTCACTGTCAGTAAATGTACAAAGCAACTTATTTTTTCTACAACATCTTCCAAGTTCTCTTTTGTCCACTTGCTTCACCTTCATTTCTTTTGGCAAACCACTCTTATTTATAGTGCTCAACAATATATTTCGTCAGCTGAAGATAGTCTTTCGTTGCCGTTGCCTGTGGTGCCCATTCCAGCAAAGGAATGCGGGGAATCTGTGTTGTTTTTACTCCATCTTTAATGACTTGGCTTGTTTCACTTACCACTGTAGTGCGGCGTATTTTTATGTCAAGAAGTTTATTCCCAACCATCTCCCTGACTCTTTCATAAGCATTTTGAGAACTCAGAGTGTTAGTCCATTGAGTGTAGAAGCAAAATGCAAAATCTAGGTTAATGTTATACTTTTTAATAGCTTTTATTTCCCCCAGAATACTAGTCAACCCATCTTTCGCATACTCATCTCCAAGCATCGGAACTATAACGTCATTACAGGCATAAAGAGCATTTGTATTACTAATTGTGAGGGCTGGGCTACAGTCTATAATGCAGTAGTCATAATCGTCTCTTACATTAGCTAAAAGGGACGATAGGATGAACTGCTGCGGCATGGTTGTTTCGGTGAGCAGTTGCCGGTCTACTGTTGCCAATCTTAAACAAGAAGGAATTATATCAAGCTCAGTCCAAGCTGTTTTCTGAATACCTTCATGAATATCAGCATCACCTTTCAGAAGATTATCTATTCCTACGTCATAGTTCTTTGCATCGTCCGTCTTGATAAATCCGAAAAACTTACTTGTGTTCGCCTGTGGATCAAGGTCAATAACGAGAACTTTTTTATTATGTACTGTTGCCATGATGTGCGCAACATTCACAGTTGACGTCGTTTTACCAACGCCTCCCTTAAGATTATAAAATGCTATTGTCCTCATTCTCTTTCACCCCCGTATAAATAGCGTAACAGGTCAGCCTTTGTTTTCCAAATCGCTATATTTAGAATTTTATTTACAACAAAGAACATGGGAAGTCCTGTCTGCTTGGGCAAATTCAGCATCTTTTCGTTTGTTTCTTCTTGAAGCGTGCAGTTAATTTTAACGTTATAGGATACTTCGCTTCCCTCAAAAATTGGGAGCATCATAAGTTGTTGGACAGGATTTTCTTCATTTTCAAAAAATGCAGAAAACAGTTTATTAAATAATGCACTTCTGGAAAGCGAAAATGTCTTTGCTATCTCATCGATGGCCTGTAGTTCTTCGTTGTTAATTGTAAAAGATCTAGCCTTTGTCATTTCCTTCACTCCTTCTATTTTACCACCGTCAACAGTATAGCACATAGAAGAACATAAGTCAATATTAAATATTTTTTAATGTTCTTTTATGTGCTTTTTCGACATTTCAATATAAATTTAGGGTATACCCTCTTTTTCCCTTGGTTTATAGGTGTTTTTATGTTAAAATATTTTGGGAAACATTATTTTAACATGTAAGTAATTCCCTTATTCCTTTTTTTACAATTTTGGGAGGGCTTCCATGCCAGAAAACAGTCTAATCTTCGCCTATATTCGAGTCAGCACAAAAGAGCAGAATGCAGAGCGCCAGCTGGTGGCTCTTAAAGAATATGAAGTGGCCAACAATATCAAAATTGACCGTATTTTCATAGACAAAGCATCGGGGAGAAACTTTAATCGTCCAGAGTGGATTAAGCTAAAGAATGTACTGCGAAAAGGCGATACACTCATTGTTAAAGAGCTTGACCGTCTAGGTAGAAACACACAGGAGATAAAGAACGAATGGGCTGAGTTAAAAGCACAAGGTGTAAAAATCGTTATCATCAATATGCCATTATTGAGTAAGATAGATTCTGGTGATGCAGAAAGTAATCTTATTCAGTCTATCGTTTTTGAGCTGCTTGCGTATATGGCTGAAAAAGAAAATGAAGTTCGCCGGGCAAGGCAAGCCGAAGGGATCGCAGCAGCCAAAAAAAGAGGCGTGTATCAGGGACGGCCAAGAAAAAAACCTGACAATTTTATAGACATTTATCCTCTTTGGAAGAATAAAAAAATTACAGCAACTCAGGCGTGTAAGGCCCTAAATGTTTCCCGTCCAACCTTTTATAAGCTGGTAAAAGAATTAGAAAAGTGAAGGGGATGCATCGCATCCCCTTCACTTTTCTAATTCTTTATCTTTTAGTTTTCGCTCTGCCGCGGCATAATCCGACTCTCTCTCGCCTAAATATTTATATAATGTTCCACTTGCTATACCCGTTCTTTGGGTAATTTCTTTTATTGATAATTTTTTTTCATCATATAGAGCTATGGCCTCCGCAATTTTGGCACGTTCCACTGTCGGTCGTCCCATTGTAGTCCCTTTTCTCGTTGGATCAATAGACTTTGTGTATTTATATACCGTTGCTGTGCTTAATCCAAGGATTGCTGCAATTTCTGTTGGACTTCGGCCACCTCTAAAAAGAGTTTTTATTTTTGCTACTTTCTCCGCGTCCATTTTATGTCTGCCCAGCGGCTTTTCTTCGCTAGCTAAAATAGATGTTACGAGGGAAAATATAAGTTCTCCCTTATCCTTCTCCGTAGTATCCAAAAGTGGCTCTTTAAGGCTTTTAAGGTCAATTCCTGCTTCCCCGATATATTTAATCGTTGTCAAAATTTCTTTAGCCGTCTCCCCTATATCCTTTATTGCACTTACAACTATGGTTGTGCCTCTAGGCAGAGCCTTTAAATAGTCATAGCTTCTTTGGCCATTCTCTATTTTATCTAGTCTTTCACAGCCAGCGGCCAGCAGGCTATCCACCGTTTCTGCTTCTTCGTCCGTTTTTCTTTCACGGTATAGCCCGATTATCACTTGGCCGCCCTCCTTCATCACCTGATGCCTACAAACATCTGGATTTCTAGTAAAACCTTATAAAAATACTGCAATAAAATTTCTCTGCTGGCCGGATAGAGCAAAGCAAGCACACCGATTATCGCAAGAACAATCACAGAGATAGTTGCCGCCATTTTAATAATGCGTATAAGCAATAAGACCAGAAATTTAATGATATTATTTTTTTCTACGATTACAACATCATCTGATTCTATTTTATATTTATTCCGTTTTCGCAGCTGCTCTTGTTCTTGGAGCTTTTGTGCTTCTATCCCTTTTACAAAAGCGCCTGGCTTAAATTTGGACATTATTTTTTCCCTCCCCATTTAAAGAAGGGCCGTTTCCTTTTTTGCTCCGGTGCTTGAACCAGGTCCGAAAAAACTCTATCGTAGATCAGATTGCTACTTTCTGTATACGCAAACGGATCGGGAGTATAATCGGCAAATATAGTTTGTTCCCATTTATCAGCCATCAGTTCTTTTAATTCTTCCTGATCTTCCGCGCCGCAAAATGAGAACAAATAAAAGGTATTTGGGTAGTTAAGCGTCTTTTGCAGAACAGTATTTGTTTCAAAAAATTCAGAGGGTGCAGTTCCGCAAACAAACAGTTTAATATCTGTCTCTATGAAAGATAACTGTTCAGCAATTTTGTTATTGAACACACCGTAATCAAAAACGGCGATATCATAGCCTTCCTGTAATGCTTCAATTAGTCGCTGCTTTTCATAAAGCATCGGTACCTCTCGGTAGTATACTTTACCGTTGGCGGCGGTAAAAAGGCTATCATCATAGGTTTCTTGCAGACGTTTCACAAAGTGGTTGTCATTCAGTTCGACGTAGATAGCTTTTTTATGGTGCACTTGAAAATACTTTATAATCTGAAGGGCTTGGGTTGTTGTCCCCATCCTAGAGCGTGCTCCGCATACTGCAATGGTCAGTCTTTTTCTGGCCTTTTCAGTAATAACCGGGCCTTCTTCGTTGTGTGGTAAGTCATGAGCTGGTATTTCAAATGCAATATCTTTTTCTTCTTTTCCCGTCAAGAAATCCAGCACTGCGCTTTTTTGTAATGACAGACTGTTTGACAACACGAACTTTCTTAATCCACTTGAATATAAGGCAGCAATCGCCTTTGATGTTAATTGATAGCCCGGAGCAAATATGATGATATCTGCTCCCGTTGCAACTTTGATTTTTTCTATATCATTCGCCATATCATCATATTGCGAAAGAAATTGATCCAAATAGATTACTATGTGACTATATTTTTTCTTTAAGGCGTATCCTTCTATTTCACTGGTATAAGCTAAAGCGCCAGTGAAATCTACTCCTTGATTTACCGTTTTCCCTACATCGAGTAAAAAGTACCCATTTTCTAATGCTCCAACAAACAAAATCATTATTTCTCCCCTCCTTCCGTTTCCTGAAGGGCAGAAATTTTTCTTTCTGTCTGTTTTATTAAAGACTCCCTTTCATTTATCTGACCCGTTAAGTCATCAATTAAATGTTCGTACTCTGAAATTTTATAATTATTTTCCTCGATAATGCGCTCAGTCTCTTTTACCTGTTCTGCTGTTTGAAACTCTTTATCGGCAACAAGATTCTTATTCCCAGCCTCCAATAAAGCTATCTTTTCCTTTGTAGCTTCGATCTGGCTTTCTAATTCCACTTGCTCATTTTTGAAAGCATCTATCTGGTCTTGTAGCCGTCTGACCTGATACTGCGTTTGAGACATGGAAGCAATCTTCTCTACTCGATTTACAGCAACATTATTAGTATACAGCTTCAGCACGGAAGAATCTTCCATATCATCAAGTGTAATCCATAGTGATATGTCTGTCCAAGTGGCAGGAATGTCACTAAAGTGCATCACCATATAATTTGGCTCTGTAATTATGTACTCCGGCTCTCTGCTTACTGTTCCTCCTGCCATAATATAGGCCCTAGCCACATATCTATCTTGCCCGTCAAAAGCAAGGTTTTGGATAGACAATTCTACTTCCATCATACTTTGTCCTGGGGAATAGTCCCATCTAACCAGTGTAACCTTTCTATCTTCTCCCAGTTGTAGTGTTGCATTAAGCGGTGTAAGTCTGCTCCCCATATCAACAGGCATGAAAAAATGGGAGGAAAAGAAGAATACCTCCCCCACAATAAAGATTATCAGCAGCACCCAAAGTGCATTATTCTGTTTTCTTACAAACTTTCTGATAGTTTCCATCGTCATAACTCCCATTCGTCTAAAACGGAAATTGTAAGGTTGGCCTTTCTTACAATTTCTGTAGTTACCCATCCACTACTCCCCAGCTCCATACCCAAGACCATTATCGAATTTACCTCATAGCGGTTGCCATTCACAAATGACGAGGTAATGTATGTGGTTAGGACTTCTGCCTTTTGATCTCCTATTATCCGAGTGTATGCTGAAATTTTTCTGGGTTCTATGCTGTATGTTTCTGTCGGCACGTATTCTTCTACTTCTGGAAAAAGTTCGCTTAATAGCTGAGGGGTCACATAGTCTTTTATCCTCTCCCTCTTTTCTTCCATACTGTCGGAGCTGTCCACCGTCACATAGTTTTCCAAAAACTTTATTGCTACAGCCTCCGGTGCAGCATATCCTTCTTCCTTCGGTTCCTCGCTTGTCATTGGTAAAATGGCTCTTTCTTCTTGAATCGCTGAAAGAACCTCATCTGCAGGTATTTCAGCGGCGGCACTGATAAAATTTGTCAATAAATTTATCGTTCGTTGTGCCTTAAAAAGAACAAATAATGTAACAATGAGCATCATTACGACCAAGCCACAAAACACACTAAATACCTTTTTGTTTTGAAACTTAATATTCAAATGTCTCACCGCTTTCTATTTCTTGGCCGTCTGATAAGAAAGGTTTTGGGTCAATATATTTGCCATTATAGAGAAGCCCAAGGTGAAGATGATAACCCGTTGACTGTCCCGTATTCCCCACTTCTGCTATCTTAGTGCCTTGTGATACAGTTTGTCCTTCAGTGACATATAATAATTGACAATGGCCGTATAATGTTTGATAACTGCTATTATGCTGAATGACAACATGTAAGCCATAGACCGCGTTCCAGTTTGCTTCTTTTACCACTCCACCAGCCGTAGCCAACACAGCAGTTCCAGCTGGTGCAGGAAAATCTATCCCGTAATGAGTGATGATTTTCCCGCTGCCAAATGGATCTGGGCGTGAACCGAAGGGAGAGCTTATTGTTGTGTGTTCCGGCAGCGGATACAGCAACGTACCGCTAAATTGGCCGATCAATAAATTTTGTACCTGCTGCGCAAAGGACGCATCCTTGCCTACCAATCCCATTGTCTTTATAAAGCTAGCTGCCCCCTCTTGGGTATACTCATTGAACTCAGCATATTTTCTCCCCACATGATACGCTTGGTACACAACTAAGAGCCGCGTATCCTGTGGGCCTTTTATATTACAAAGAGCAAGCAAAGAGACAAATTCTTTGATCCCGCACTCTATGGAGTAGTCTGGATCCGTAATTCCTCCCTCCATGTGTGCGTACAAAGTATTGCTATCAAACAAAGAGGAAGCCATGCAGTCAGCGGTTAAACCACCCGAAGAAACTTGCATAATAGCCAATAGGTGATCGACGTATTCTTCTATCCCCACAGACTTTGCCTTTTCTAAAATTTTTTCTCTGTAAGACTCTACCGCAGCAGATAATTTTTTCTGTTCTTCATCTTCTCTGCTTTGCCCGCCAGCTGCGGCCGCAACCGCAGCTAAAGTTTCTCTGTTCTGATTTTCTTGTCCCGCCGCTGTTATACTTGCACAAAGCAAAAACAGAATTATCAGCGGAAAAAACCATATCAATCCTATTTTAGCAATATGCCTCATCAACTTAAGCACCGCCTTTAAGCAGGGACATTTCCTTTTCACTGATATTTATTCTAACGTCTATGTTGCTGTCTCCTGAGATACAAAGAATTGCCTGTCCTTTCTCCAACGTTGGGATACCATCTAATTCAGCCTGTGTTAGCTGCCGAGAAAAAACGCGGTTTAGCAAGTCTAAAGCGTTTGAGTCCTGTCTTAAAATAAACTTGTATTGGGCCAGCTCGAACAATGTCTTTATTTTATTGATGCTCTCACTGTCAGACCCTTCAGGGACAAAATCCCGTATGGATTGTGATGCAAAATATAAGCCGCCAAAGTATTTTCTATCTTCCCTACAAAAAACACTGAGCTGTTCGACAGCGGCTAGCTTATTTGTATTGACAATACGATGCGCCTCATCAATTATGATTTTAAATCTTGTAATGTCCTCCCAAACAATTTCTTTATTTTCGTACATGGATTTCATTACTTCTCCGATTTTTATGCAATTCCCCCAGCATAGGGCAATGGCATTATATAGCTGTGCATCAAAGATCTCCGGCCTCATCCCTGATAAATTTTTGATGTTAAAAATTACAATAGGCTCATTCAGCATATTCGGAATTGATGTTGTGGTATTAAAAATTGTTCCGTAATTATCAATCAGGTCACGGACAATTAGTTCAATGTGATCTAAACGGCTTAATTTTTCTTTCCTTGCTTCTCTTTCTGCCGTTTTTGCATTATCAATTAAGCTCTCTTTTTCTTGCACTATAACATCCAGTAAATCGGCCATGACGGGATACCGTAGTGCATTTAATCCTGTCAGCTTTACTCCCGTTGTATCTCCGTTCTCCGGGAGTAATCCGCAGGAAATATACAACTTACGGCATAAACCAGTGAACTCTATAATTTCGTATGTATCTGCCCTTGGAGTGAGGAATCGGTAAATGGTCGATAACTTTGATATGTGCTGTGCAAAGGATTGATTATCATCTTCCGCTGTCTTGAAAATTTCCAGCGGGTTTATTCCTCCCTGTGTCCCATCAAGCGCAAGTATTGACCCGCCTAACGTCTCAGCAAAGTAAGAAAACTCTCCTGTCACATCAAAAACACGCACATAGTTTCCAGTAATCGCATCATGCTCCATTAGCTTTTTTAATAACGTTGACTTTCCTGTTCCCATGTTCCCGATTACAACGCCGTTATATGACATCCTTTTTTCAGTAATTGCCCAAGGATCAAACATTACGTTACCGTCTGTTGCTGTTGTGCCCAAGGGCAGCCCATAAGGATCTGATAGTGCTGTAAAATGGAAGGGGTATCCTGCCGCGAGAGCCTCTGACAAGATGGGCTGCCCTGCCCTACCCATCTCACTTTTTTCTTGGGTCGTGTAACTCCGATAGAAAGAAAGCCATTCTTCCTTTTGCTCGTTCAGGAGAACTGAAGCCTTATAGCCAATTCCTTCTAAGTAAGCAAGAAGATCCTTCACTCGTTTGTCAAGTTCTTCTTTTGTCCGTTCTGCAACGCATATTCTTATATGCAGCAGCTTTACAATTTCTCCTAACTGAGCAATATCTTCATACATGCGCTGATATTTTTCGTACTGGTCTTGCGCATCAATTACATCGCTTGCATCTTTAGCTGTCATATAACGCAAGGACTGCTCCGACATGCTTTTATTTATATTTTTTCTAACCTCTGCTACCGATTCTGTCCCTATATCTATTTCTGTTATCGTATCATCCAAAGTTGTAATGTCATGTAACCAATAACGATCTACACCACTCGGATAATGATATATGTGGACAGTAGCTTCATATCCATCTCCGGCCACAATGTATCGTGGGTCGGCAGCAAAAGAAATTCCTCCCTGCGGCTGGATAGCTTCTATAACCTCTGCGCTATACCTCGCATCTTTTTTTTTGCTTCTTTGTCTCATCCTTTTCCTCCTTCAAACGAAGATGCTGCTGTTTTTATTATTGTACTTATACAGGACTCGCAGTTTTTTTCCCTTGTCCACCAATATCGCCAGATCCCCTAAAATACTGCAAATTTTTATCGTCTTGTCCTTATGATCTTCTTTGTTCTTACAGTAGTACACCAGATAAAATTCCCTATCTGTATCATTTTTTTCCATTTCTGAAAGTTCCAAAAACTTTTCTTTTAAAAAATCCTTGTATCTTTCATTAGGTGTCTTTGCAATTTTGTAAGCGCAATACTCTTGTTGAACCTTTGTATCAGATGGATAGTTCATGGCGATAATCTTCAGGTCTCCCGGATATGTCTTATACAGGCTCATATACCTTGCAATATCTTCATCTGTCTCCGTTTTTGAGATATTAAATAGGTCTTTGCATCTAAGCTGGATGATATCGAAATTTCCCCCTCCTTCTAAGATAAAACCCTCTCCTTCAACATAATCCCGGATCGGCAAAAGTTCAGTTATCTTCTTTGATGTAGTGTATTTCATTTTTTTGTTTCCTCCCCTTTAGCGGAATATACGTTGCTTTGTCCCTCCGCACCAGATAGTAAACGGACTGAAAAATCCTTTTTTGTGCATTGACCGGTGAAGGTGCCGTAAAAATAATAGCCAATATTAGGTTAAAGATATAAAATGGAATTTCTAGCCTCACATCAACAAGTGGCGCGGCCATTAGACAAACGCCCATCCATGCCACTACAAAAAAGAGATCAAAAACGTAGAGCCATTTCCACGCTTTGTTTTTTGCTTTTAATTCTTTTGGTAACTCATATTGTGCCATTCTTGTTTCTCCCACGTCCTATTGCCGACCGGTCAGTCGGGCCACGTCCCCTTCTTTGAGATTGGGCTACCTTTTTATTGAAATTTTCCGACTGCCTCAATTTACGGTTTGGTTTATTTAAATTCTGTTTAGCTTTTTCCATAGCTTGTTCTCTTTCTGTGCGAGAGGCCTTTGAAATATCCGTAGTGACAGGATTTGGTTCTAAAATTTCCTGTCCTTTCTCTTTGTCATTAAACTTTGTTTCTTTATTTGCTGTTTTTCCCGTCTCTGGTGGTTTTTGTTTATCTTTTGTTCTGCCCTCTCTCTCCTTCTGAGTTGCGGAGCTGCTCCCCGCTTTCTTCCCAGACTGTGTTTTTTCTGAAACGTTAGAGGTTGGTTTTTTTGCAGATTCATTCTTCGTACTTGTGCCTTGCATCTTTTTCTTTGCGCTATATCCTCTAGCTGTTTTAATTCCGGAACGAATCGGCGCAGCAGCAGCCCGGCCAGCGGAACGCAGTAAATTTGTTGTTGAACGTCCTGCGTGCATTGCGCCCATCATAAAGTGAAAACCGGAGGAAAGACCAGCATCTATCCCTAAAATTCTTTGAATTAAATTTGGCCCATCTATAACTGCCAATGCGCAAAAGAGGATCATAAATGCTTTTACAAGTCCATTCACATTAGGCATTCCGTTCACATAATCCTGAAGGAGCAAAAAGAATTTTAGAAAAACCGTTGTCAGAAACAGCGTCACATACATCCCGCCGATCCCCTTCAGAACCTCTATTGTTTTTTGTCCATTGCTTAAATCGCTTGCACCAAAAAAAACAGCGAGAAATTGATGTTCTCCAAGCTCGAAAATTATTCTGGCAGTCTTAAGTGCAGTAAAGAAAAGTGCTAATGTCATTGCAATAAGCGAAATATATATCGTTAAATAGTCGATAGAGTACCGATAATACCATGGTTCTTCAAAGATGGTAATTCCTAAAATTTCTGTCTTATTCATTTTTTCGAGATGAAATTGGCCTTGTCCATCTGCAACAAGGGTATTCCAAAAAACTTCGCTTCCTAATGTTGTCTGCGCTTCAGTATTATGATAATTCCAGTATCCTACAGTCTCCTGTGGGTTGAGATACCCAACATCTTCTGCGAGTAAATTATTCATCCGCTGGGAGCCGATGGTTTCCAGTGTCGGCCAGCCGTTGCTATCAAGCCACCTCAAATCGGTAATGTTTTCAATGACAATATTATTCGCTGTCGATTCTCCAACTGGATTTATCCATTCTCTGCCAGCAATTGTGAGCTGGTTAAGACTGGACATTATAGATGGTAATGCCGTTACTATAATTATCACCATTGTAAAATTGCGGATTATATGCTTCGACCTTTTCTCTGGCATTATTATCAGCGTATACCCCAGTACCATCAGCGCAAATGCAAATAGTATGTACAGTACCGGCTGAAATTGCCTTATAAAATTTTGTACCGGCTCTGAACTCGTAAAGTCCATAAATTGATAAATACCATCCAAGAGAGCCTCGGCACCGTTGCAAAACGTTTTTAAAAAGTTCATCAGCCCCCAGCCGATAAACACTAAAATATCATTAAAAAAATTCTTCTGCATAAAATAGCCAGAATAATATTTTAGAATTTCCAGCGCACTATTCAGCATAGTGTCCACTCCTTCTATACCACTAAAAGGGCTATTTCTGTTTTTTCTTCTTCCGATAAGTCCAACTGAGGTAATTTGAGCAAAAGGTCTTTTACCGTCCCTCTTGCCAAGTCTATCTCTTTTTTTAAGCCCATTTTAATAACCCGCTCGCTCAACTCACCAAAATTTTTTTGTTGACGTAGTGGCTGTCTCAGTTTCCTATCACAGAAATCTAGGTCTCCCTCAAAGTCTTTATCAAGTTTTGGAAGAACATATTTATTACAAAAGCCGATAGCATCAAACGTATATTTTTTTAAGTCAATTTCTTTAAGTGTTTCAATATCTGTAATATCATCTATTGTCTTACTCTCAGGGAACGTGTCCAGCAGATATTCGTGCCGATATTTAAAGGCGGTTTTTCCGTGATTAAAAATTGGATTTGGAGAGATTTTATTTCCTCTTAAATCTTCTCTTTTACTTGTCCTTTTAATGACACATTCCCCTTTTTTTAACTGCATTAGCTCGTTAGGGTCAAGTAATGCTCGTCCTATATAGCTTTCAGAAAAATTTTTCCCAATCTTCAGCTGCTTTCCTTGTCGGCTGACATCTGTAATGGTCTCGTTTCCCAGCAACGCCGAAAAAGTATCTGCTGTTTCCTTGCTACTTGTTAGTAAGTAGATCCGATTGCCGCAGTTCCCCATAATTGCTTCTGCATCATCCTTGTACAATTTCTTTAGCTGTTCAAATGCTTGTATAACAAAAGTAAATTGGATATTTCTTCCTAGGCACATTGTTGTTATACTCAGCATATTTTCTATGGCCGGTAAATTTCCAAATTCATCCAGTAAAAAAGATACACGGCGTTTACATTTTCCGCCTTTTGTTTTTGATGCTGCTCTTGATAAGTGAAAATATAGTTGGCTTATAAAAGTAGAAGCGATAAAATGATTCGATTTGTCATAGTCCGGTAGACCGATAAAAATTGCCTGTGGCTTTTCCCCATATCCTATATTCGTTAAATCCACCGTGTTAATCGATGTCATTTTTGCAATATTTTCATAGGTATAGGAGGTCAGTTTTGCAAGAGTATTTGAGAAAATAGAACCTTTTGTTTTCTGACCGGCAGCTCTAATGCTTGAATATGATAATTTGGCTTTGTTTAAGGGAGGTCTTGTCGCAAAGTAATAGTCTAGTAGGCTTTCTTCTCCCATTTCTTCACTTGCAAGAGTCGCAAGAGTATTTGTTACAGAGAACATATTTACCCAATCATCAGCCTTCTTAATCGGCTCATACACACTCTCAGGCAAAACAACTTCTTCTTTGTCCTCCGCTTTCCATCCTTCTTTCAAACTATTTTGTAAATCTCCATCCAACGCCAAGAATTTTTTCTTTTTTTCGTAGAAAGTGTAAATTGACCGAGCATTTAAGTCATCTTCCATAGTTTTACTATCTTCCATTAAAGCCAATATCATAGCTGTTAATAGTAAAATAGAATTTTCAGACCAAAAAGGATCATCTTTCCCTTCCACGGGATAGATCTTATAGCAGAAACTCCTTATTAGTAATTCAGCTGTTGGCATATCTCCTTCTCTATATGCTTTTGTTGCAGCAGTCAATGGGTTATACCCCATTGACTGATATGGATTTATTAAATTTAGGAGATGTATCTCATAACCTCTTTTTTCTAATGTTTCCATTGATGCCGCTGCAAGTTCCAATTTAGGATCTGTTATTATCAACGATGGTTTATCTTCGTCTTTTTTCGCTCTGGAAAAAAGATCTATCATCGGAAAAATAAACATTTCGCCTTTACCAGACCGGGTGATACCAATTATCAAATTATTAACCAGTGTATCATCCACATAAATTTTATTTTTCTCTCTGCAAACAGGCACTCCACCAGAACCGTTAAATAAAACATCTTTTTCTGGAACAGCTTTATATTGTGTTCTTATTTCTTCAAGCGTTGCCCATCGCTGGACACCTCGTTGCCCAACATTGTAATCCTTAAAATTAACGCTAATTAGATAACCTGCACGCAAAGCTATTCCCAATGAAATCAAAACAAGAAAAATATAAAAAGGAAAAGGCAAAGAAAAGGTTAACGCATTTGCTACAGAAAAAATATCAGTTGCTTCGCTGCCTTGAAAAAGAAGGATTATGTTTTCTGCTGAAACGCATAAATAGTTGGCTAAGAAAAAGAACAGCAAAAATAAGCCGACCATAATACTTACGATGAACGGCTTTCTCGCTGCTCTATGGTTTCCCTCTAATAGTTTTTTTCTTTTTATTGTAGAATGCTGTCCCATCTTCTACTTCCTAAAACTGCATTCTACCAACAAAATATTTTGCCAAATAAAATGCCCCTGCAACAAAGACACATCCTGCTACAACCCAAGGAAATGCTTTTTTGGCCTTCGCCCTTCCTTCTTCTCCTCCAATAATCAGGAAAAGTCCATTTACAAGCAATGCCAAAGCAACGGCTACCCAAAGAAGCAACTGGATATCCTCCATAATTCCAACAGCTGTATTTTCCAGCTTTTCAAGCCCACTTCCGGCTGCCGACATCAAAAAAAATTTTTTCATACTCTTTTTCCTTTCTTCAATTTATTTTTGTTTTTGGGAAAAGGAGGGCAAAAGAGCGCTGCCTTCGGCAGCTTAAAGAGAAAAGCACCCCTCCTTTTCCCCTGCGCTTCGCGCTCCCCTTTTCCTCCCCGCTTTTCTCCCTCTCAGTAAAAAGAAAAATACGTGCCAAATTTGGCACCTAAAGTCTTTGCCTCATTATAAGAGAAGGGAGAAATTAGTTTTTTATAATTATATTTATTTAATTATAAAATGTCAAGGCATATATCTCCCACTTTTTTCTGTCACTCTCCTATTTTTAGAATGGAACTTTCCAACCCGGTGCCAAATTTGGCACCTACTCCTTTTTGTATCTTACTTCCGCTTCTATCTGCGCTTCAAAAGTTACTGCGATATTATAAAGAATCGATAGTAGGTATTGTTGCACTTTGGTTATCTTTTTTGTTCTTGAAGTTTCTCTAAAATTATCAATAGCTTGCCTTATATGTTCCTCATCCAGACGGCGTAATCGTTTTTTAACGAGGCCAGCATTTACATATTTTTTGTTTACCCATATTTTTTCTTCCTCCGGTGCTATGTAGACATCTTCCATGATTGAGACTATATTATCTACAATAGTTGGCATATCCCCTACTTCTTCAGATTTCAAAATATCATAGCTTATCTGCTCACGGATTTCTCTTTCGGCCACTTCTTCTGTCACTATTTCTTTATTTTTCTTTTCTTCAGCGGTTTTTTCCTCTTTTATTTCTTTGGCTTTAACCTCACCATCTAACCCCACCACGGTAAGACATGGGGTTTCTTTATCTGCGACTTCAAGAAGTTCGTACTCATATTTCCACGCAGCTTTCCCATCTTCCGTGGCTGACCTAATTTTATACATCTTCAAGTATCCAGCGGCTTTCAGCTCGTTCCATGCCGTATTAAATGCGCGGAGCCCTTCTTTTACCACTTCCACCAAATAAGACTTGTATAAAACAAAGTCCGGTATATCTATGTAGCTTGCAATCTCCGCATATAGCCCTTTTGCCATGAGAGATAACGATGGATCCCGCAAAACTGCATTGCTTACCATCGTAAAACTATGCTGTCTTTTTCTGAAGCGTCCGTTGTCTTTCATTTTTCTCTTCCTTTTATTTTTTGTTGGTGCCAAATTTGGCACCTTCCCCAAATAAAAAAAGCTGGCCGAGTTCCCTCAACCAGCAATGTTTTTCGTAAAATCTCTTTTGAATCTTAATTTTCAAAAGCTAATCTCTTGACATATTGGAAAAATTAGCTATAATGAGATTGTACGAAGATACTGGTTGTAAAGGTTTTAGTATCTTCAGAAAGAGGTCCATAGGGAAAGAAATAGGACGCTCTTTCAGAAAGAGGTCTTGGGGAGAAAGACACTCTTTCAGGGCAGGAACATGGGGAAGTATGTTACCTGTCTGGTGTTGTACAGGGAGGGAAATTGCTGTACAACATATTGAATTGTCTGTTAAAAGATTACCACTATTTAGGTAATTTGTCAACAGACAAATTGGAAGAAACAGCAGCTTATTCAGAAGCTGCTGTTTTTCTGTTCTATGCGCCTCTGTAAAACGATTTTAGACTGTTCAGAGGGATAGGGTTATTGAAAAAACAAAAACGCTTTAAAAGGCCCTTTCTATTGAGATAAGGGCCTTTTTATTTTCCTTTCTTGTCCGGTCGTATAGATAAGATTAGATTATAAATAATCATAATGTATTATTTAAATCCTAATATTATTTTAGGCATACGTTTTGTGACTGTAACAAAATGTGAAAGTTACAAGTTGTGAGAGTTACAAAACGTATATCTCACAAATCCTGAGATATACGTTTTAGCATTGTCAGAAAAAATAATGATAATTATGTAAAATTATTTGCAAAGCACTTGCAAAGCGCATGAATATTGAGTATAATAATAGTGCAAATTATAAGAGATGAAAGGAGAGAATTTATATGGCTACAACGAAAGAAAATATGACTTTAAGAGTGGAACCTGAATTGAAGGCACAGGCGGCTGCCCTTTTCAAATCTCTTGGAATGGATTTGAGTACCGCAACAGGTATTTTTTATAGGCAAGCGCTCAGATGTCATGGACTGCCTTTTGAAGTAAAGCTCGACGAGCCGAATAAAGTCACCTATGCGGCTATGGAGGCGGCTGAAAAGGACGAAGATATGTATGGCCCCTTTAATAGCGTGGCGGAAATGATGGAGGCTCTAAATGCTTAAACCGGAATTTTCAGGACAGTTCAAACGGGATTATAAATTGGCAATAAAGAGAGGCTGTGACCCTAAGAAGCTGGAAGAAGTCGTTTCTATTTTGTGCCGTGAAGAACCATTGCCGCCATCATACCGAGACCATGCACTTACAAATTCAAGAAATTATAAAGGTATGAGAGAATGCCATATCGAACCGGATTGGCTTCTGGTTTATAAGATTGTTCGGGAAACGCTCATTTTGAAATTGATTCGTACAGGTACACATAGCGATTTATTCTAAAGGCTATTGCCGTTCCTGATGGAGTTATTTGTAGAAGCAGCAATCCCGGTGCCAAACTTGGCACCGGGAACAGCCAATAAAAATTGGGCAATTCTTCCACGTTTTTTTTGTTGACGCACTAAAGTGACACTGATAAGATAAAATAAAGCAAACCTTATTTTCTTTTCATTTTCATCTTACCCTGTAAAAAGCCGCTTTTAAAGCGGCTTTTTACTTTCTTATTTGTAGCCCCGGTGCCAAATTTGGCACCGGGGTTTTATGAAGGATGCCGGGGTAATGAAGGACAACTCGGAGAAAAAAGAATTCTCTTAATATCACCCGCTGCGGAGGCCATCAACCGGCTTTCGCGGCATATCCTCGCCGGTGAAACCGGTTCCGGTATTCCACGAACCAGTTGACAGCCCCCGCTTAACGGGTAATTCTCCTAATTACAGCGACAAGCGCAAGCAGCGCTGTCGCTCGTAATTCAATTTTGAGGAGAGTGTCAACATGACAAAATTTGAACGACTCTTGTCCGAGCTAAACCGTCTCTACACCATTTTCAATGAACATTTTTACCATAGGGAAATTAAGACACTGCCGGTACTTACTGTGCAGACAAATGGGCATTATCGAAATGCTATGGCATGGTGTAGTCAAAGAAAAATTTGGTTGGATCACGAGAAAAATGAATATCATTATGAAATTGCCATTTGCAGCGAATATCTATTTCTGCCCCCTGAAGAAATTTGTGTTAATCTATTGCACGAGATGGTACATCTCTATGCGAATGAGCAAGGCATAAAAACAGTGAGCAGAGGAAACACCTATCACAATCAACGGTTTAAAGAAATAGCTGAAGAACATGGGCTTTGCATCGAATATAATAATCGGATAGGGTGGAGCATAACAAAACCAACTCCTGATACGTTGGATTTTTTAAAAAAGAATATTGACTATGAAGTTTTCATACTCACCAGAGGGGAACACTCTCCCAGAGATGATGAAATATCTTCAAGGGGAGAAGAAGGAGAACCGAAGAAGGATAAGGAAAAAAGTAAGAAAAAATCATCCAGAAAATATGTTTGCCCGAAATGCGGAACAATCGTACGTGCCACAAAGGAAGTCAATATAAAATGCGCAGATTGTGATACCGTCTTTGTGGAGGTCTGTTGACATTCCTCTACCTTTAGGCGTGGGGAGTACCAATGCGCAAGCGTCTGAAGATTTTGAGAAAAACAGAAGTTTTACGCCGGTGCCAAATTTGGCACCGGGTCTGTCATTAAGAGCACCCGCCGGCAAGACGGGCAGGAGGTGAGAAAAGAATGCCTCTAAATATCACCCGCAGCGAAGGCCATCAACCGGCTTTCGCGGCATATCCTCGCTGGTAGAACCAGCTCCGGTATTCCACGATCCAGTTGACAGCCTTCCGCTATAGCGGGTGAATGATTTAATTACAGCGACAAGCGCAAGCAGCGCTGTCGCTCATAATTAAATTTTGGAGGTTTTTTGAAATGAAAAGATTGAAAGCTGTTGTAAAGAAGCCGGGAGAAGCCCCATATATCACAGAGATAGATGAAGGCTTAGAAGCTCTACAGAAACAAGTAGGAGGACTCATTGAATGTGTTTATGAATTGGAAAAAGAAAATATTAATATTTGGATCAATGAGGAAGGGAAAATTCTTGAATTAGATCCAAACTTTATAATTTATCAGGGAACGGACTTTATCGTTGGCCCTGCTGTATTTCTAGGATTTGCCCCAGAAACGGGGGAGACCATCTCTCTGACTGAAGAACAGATAAGTAAAGTTATGCTTTACTGTGCAAGTGTCTGGAGATTTTGAGAAGAACAGAAGTTTTACCTCGGTGCCAAACTTGGCATCGTAAACAACCAATAAAATTGGAAAATCTTCCCATGATTTTATTGTTGACACACTAAAGCGACACTGATAAGATAAAAATAAAGAAAATAATATTTTCTTTTTCAAGTAACTTCCAATGCAAAAAAGCCGCATTAAAAGCGGCTTTTTTGCATTTTTCATAAATTGTTATGGCGGCTCCTCCTTTCTTAGCCTTGCTCAGCTATATATTTTTCGATAGTTGCTGAAGATACTTCGCCAATACTATAGGCAAAATATCCGTCTGACCAAAAGATATGTTTCTTCCGATATTGCCTTGAAAAACATCTTTGGACATCTTATTATTAAGAAAAGCCGGACTAAGCCCGGCATTTTTGTCTGATGCGACCGAAGGGAGCAGGGGACAAAAGCAAGGTTTCTACTCCTGTACAGGAGTAGAAAAAGAGCATAAGGGGAAACTGCTATCAAAATATTGATAGTGTTGGTAATACCAACAGTTTTTTATGCTTGCACTACTTAAGAAAAATATATTGAAAATATATTGACGAAAGAAGAAATAGGAAGTATAATAATTTTTAGAAAATAAAAGATTAAAATATAAAAAATAGGTGGGAGTATGGCTAAAAAGAACGTCCTTTTATCATTACCGGAAGAAATCGTAGAAACCGTTGACCGCTTCGCTGAAGAAAGAGAATTAACGAGGTCGGCAGCAGTTGAGCAAATCATAATGGAGTTTGAAAGAAAGACGGAATCTCAAATTGATTTGGTTGCAAGGAGATTTTTAGAAATATTCGATGAGAAATATAACGCTGTCTTTACAAGGTTGCGCCTTGGAACAAGGACAGCTGATATAAATTCACAGATTACTTTGGAATTACTGAATACGCTTATGATACAGTTCTGTGAAGATGTCGATTTAGTACCAACAAAAAAATACCGTGCTATAGCATTTATGCAAGCAGAGGCAGAGATTAAAAAAAGAATAGCAGCTTACAAACAAAATAAAGATTGGAAAAATCAGAAAGAGAATGATTGAAATGGATATAAACATTCGGGATGTGGATGCCGCAGCCATTAAAAAAATAGATGATATTGCAAAGGGAAAAGGTTTAAGTAGAAGCAAATTTTTAAGGCAGCAGTTACAGCTGATGGCGGTATCCAGCGAATTAAAAGAAACAGAAGATCGCTATTCTGCCCTTGTTGATAATATAGTAAGCGTGCTCGAAAATCAGCAAAAGCAGCTGGACGAAATTTTGAAAGCGGTTCAGGTGCCAAATTTGGCACCTTACAATGAAAAGGACGAAAATGATGAATAAAGGGACTCCGGGAGTTATTTTAAAGTGCCGCTTTGAAGTGTCCGGCTCAAAAAAATTTAGTGAATATATTAACTACATAGACAGAGATAGTGCGACACGGAACAGGGTGTATGTCCGTTATAGTTCGTACATGGACTATATGGATAACCCTGAAAAAACATCTGCTCTGTTTACAGCGGAACGGAACCAATTAAGAATGGAAGAAAAGAAGGCATTAAAAGAGGGTTTCAAAACAGCGCAGAAAAACAACGCAGTTTTATGGCAAATGCTATACAGTTTTGATAATAAATGGCTGGAAGAAGCTGGCCTTTATAATGGGGATACTGGAAAGCTACAGGAAGAAAAGATAATGGCATATACAAAAAAGGGAATACGGAGCCTTTTGGAGAAGGAAGGACTTGAAGCATCTGCAATTTGGAGTGCTGCCATACACTACAACACAGACAACATCCATGTACATATAGCAATAACCGAACCTATCCCATTGAGAAAGCAGATGGAGGTCGATGGCCGAATAGAGTATCGAGGAAAAATGAAGCAAGGCTCTTTAAATGCGGCCAAATCTGTTATGGTAAATGAAATCCTTCGAGAGCAGCCGGAGAATTTGAAAATCAATGAGATTATGAGGTCAAGCATATTAGGGACAAAAAAGGAAAGGCCAATTTTCAAGGACAGGAAACTTCGAGAGGGATTTTTGGACATCTATACACATCTTCCAAAAGACCGCCGTCTTTGGAAGTACAACAATAATGCTATGAGGGCATTTCGGCCACAGCTGGATCGCTTAACAACAGCTTATATAGAGAAATACCATGAGAAAGAATTTGCGGAGTTGCGACAGCTATTGAAGAAACAAGAAAAACGCTATAAGGGAGCTTACGGAGAAAAAAGCAGGGCAGGTTCCTTTTCTGAAAATCAGATGCAGGATCTCTATTCCAGAATGGGGAACGCCATTTTGCGGGAAATGCGAGAATATAGCAGGAGGGAAAGAGAAGGTAGAATAACCAGCGCTGAACAAAGAGCGAAGGCACATTATATACACTGGCAAGACCAGCTCGCCCATCGGCGCACGTATGAACTTGACAGAGCGTTATTTTCATTAAAACGTGCCCTTAAATCAGAGTTTGAGCAGCGATACAATATGTTTATATATGAAAAATTGGAGGCAGAAAAAGAGATGTGAAAATTTTTCCAAAAGTATTGACGGGTGGAAAAGTTTTAACTATAATGTAGTCAGAAATGAGATGAAAAAAGGGGATTTTGAATCTTAAGATTCAAAATCCCTACCTTCTCAAATTTCACTCTATTAAATTTTTATTTGTCTGAATAATATTTTCGCTTTTTTCATCAGGAACAAATTCTATAATATCAGAGATGTTGCATTGCAGGGCAGTACATAAAAGATTAACCGTGGCTAATGTAATATTCGGATTTTTCTTCAAACGATAGGTGACAGTTCGGTCTACGCCCATCATTTTTGCAAGCTGATAAAAAGAAAGACCTCGTTTTTTCATCAAGTTATATAGAGGCTGAAAAGAGATCATGCCAACACATCCTTTGTGCTATTCCTTTACAGGATACCAAGTTTTATTCCTTGGCCGTAGTGACATATATGTCACTACACTGAAAAGAACAACACAAGGGATTTTTTAAACACTTGTGTTTTTATAATTAACGTAATATAATTATAAAAACGGAAGCATTTTCCAATATTTCAACTTAAAGGGGTAGGGGAAAAGAATATGAGAAAGGTAAGAATACTTTTTGCATCGTGGTTGCTGCTATGCACAATGGCACTATGCTTAATTGGTTGCGGCTCGGAGATGGAGCAGGGCAGCGTGTCAGTGGAGAGCAACAGCTCGGACACGTCTGATACGGTAAGTACCGAGGAAGAAAATGATGAGGGAACAAGCGAAGATGAAGGCTTAGCCTCGTCAGGAGTTTCTTCCGGAGGAAGTGGGACAGGCGAGGGGAGCAGTGGAACCACAGGACAACCAGCAGGTAGTTCCAGCACAACGAAACCGAATACCGGGACGGGGAACGGTGCGAGTACAAGCAAACCAAGCGGAGGCGGCGCAACGAGCAGCAAACCATCTTCCGGTGCATCATCGGGTAGTACACCGACTGGGGGCGGTTCATCGAGCAGCAGTACACCGGCAAAGACGATAGAGCAACAGATAATAGAATATTGTGCATCACGTGGCTTGCCGAGGGATACAACGATGACAGAAGGGTTTGCCAACATTTACTGGAACTGTCAGACATTTGCAGACTACAAAGCGGTTATTGATAAGTGTCAGGTAAGCGGGAATTGCTATAACCTATACACCAGCGGAGGGAAGCTGGGTATTGGGTTTGGCCCCCGGAGCCGGTGGCAGCCGACACAGGCAGAAATAGACCAGCTGGTAGCGTATGGGAACCAATATGGGCAGAGCATTGGCATGGTGTATGATGATTACAAAACGATAGAAAATGCAAGTTGGGGGCCTCCATTGCTCCTTGGGAACGGTGGCTATGCGACACAAGGATACGAAAAAGTAAAAAATGTCATTAAGGACGGCTTGGACTTCTACAAAAATGTAGAAAATCTAGAGTATTTCAAGATAGTTTCAAAAAAGCTATCTGCCAATCAGTGGGAAATTTATATTTTGACGTGAGAAAGGTAAGAATACTTTTTGTGTCGTGGCTGTTGCTATGCACAATGGCACTATGCTTAATTGGCTGCGCCTGTTAGCGTAGTCTCTATACATGGTAGGGCGGGACATGTCCGAACCTAACAACGCTCGGGGCACCGTGTAAGACCTCACTGGTGCAGGCCGTGGTGGTTGAGCCGAGAATCCCATACCTTTAGGCATGGGGAGTGTCAATAAATACAAAGAGCCTGAAAGTAAAAAACCAAGGGCTTTTTGTGTCCCTGTTTTTTATAAATTATTGAACTATATTATAAAAAAACAAAGCAAGGTGAAATTTATGAAAAGGGTATTAAGCTGTCTTTTGGTTGCCGTGCTCTTAATAATTTGGATACCGGAAATGGGAGCAGCCGCAATTTCTGATGGTGGGACAACAACCGTTCACAGGGGACAATGGCTTAACGAATACCGTTATCGCTTTACGCCGGAATCCGGTGTTCCTCTGCCGGATTACTCAAATGCTTATGGCATTCATAGCACAAAACTGACAGCAGACGGGCTGGAAGCATACTGTATCCAGCCCGGGGTACTGTTCAACGACCAGACAGTGACAGCAAGCAGTGTATATGATGAATTTTCGTATGCACAGCAGCAATATATTCGTAGCTGTTTAATATATGGGTATCAAGACCATACCCAATACGGATACTCGTGGGAAGAAGAGTTTGTTGCAACGCAAGCTATGATATGGACTATCGCAACGGGCTGCTTTGATGGCAGCAGGACAGACTTATCTCCTTTGGAGGAATCCTGTTTTAACTGTTGTGTAACCCAAGCGCCCAATAAGCAAAATGTGAAAAATGTCTATTTGGCATTAAAAAAGCAAATTGTTCAACATAGAGTTATCCCGTCTTTTATGGGTAATACTACAAATCCCAATCTCATAAAAACGCACACGTTAAGATATAACTACTCATCGCAGCAGTATGAAGTTACCCTGACAGACACAAATGGGGTTCTTGGAAATTTTGACTTATCTGGACTGAGTAGTGCTGGCTTTTCCGTATCCAGAAACGGAAACACGCTAAAAATTACAAGTAAGACAGTAAGGAATTTGGACAGCTTTAGTGCTCCAAAACGCATGACCGAATTTCTGCCTTCAATAATTTATTGCGACCCCATGTTTTTGGAAGGAAGCGCACAAGACACAGTTACTTACTTTAAGAGGGACGACCCGGTACGTGCTTACATGCGGCTTGTCACAGAGGAAGTAGGAAACCTGAAGATTGTGAAAACATCGGAGGATGGTATTGTATCAGGAATTGAATTTCATATAACCGGTGACGGTGTAGATCAGACAGTAAAAACCGCATCTGATGGTACATTTCAAATAAATAATCTGAGACCGGGTACATACACTGTCACAGAAATGAACCCACCTGACCGATACGAGCTGCCGGCAAGTCAAACAGTGACGGTCACATCTGGCCAAACGGCAACTGTCACTTTTTCAAATATCTTGAAAACTGGCAGCGTGGAATTGATAAAAACTTCAGAGGATGGCGTAGTAGTTGGCTTGAAATTTCATATTACCGGGGTGAACTACGGGCAAAACATAGACACTGTTGTTACAACGGATGAAAATGGGAAATTTGTTTTGGACGGCCTAAAGCCCGGCAAGTATGAAATTGAAGAATACGAAACACCGGACAGATATTTAACGCCGCAAAAACAGATAGTCACGGTGCCAGAAGCGGGGGGGACTGTGTCGGTATCTTTTCATAACGTATTGAAAAAGGGCTATGTGAAACTAATTAAGTCGTCCTCTTTGGATGGGAAGCTGTTGCCCAATGCAGTTTACGGAATTTATCGTCCTGCAACGGAAGAAGGAAAAGAGGATGAAGAAGTGGGACGGCTGATCACCGGAGAAGATGGGACTGCTGTCAGTGATCTGCTTATTTACGGTTCATATTATCTGAAGGAACTCATCCCACCGGAGCATTACCATTTGGACGAGACAATCTATCCGTTCTTTATTGATCAAGAAAACGGTCAAGCCCCTGTCACTATTGAGATATCGGCAGAGGACGAACCGATTATCGGAGCCATATTCCTAGAATTTAATGAGAAGGGCTATAAGGAGTATCATGATGGGACAACTTGGGGAGGACCGCCACCGACCGGAAATAGGTCAGTACGAAATCTGATGCTTTCTTTACTGGTTGCTTCAGCTGCTGGCTTGGCAGGAATCGGGTATATTGTAGGAGGCAGAAAAAGATGAAAAGAAAATATTTAGGAGTTGCCTTAGCTTTGATAATTTCAGCACAGATGCTATTGGCCGGATGCAATGGAACTTCCACGGAAGCAACATTGACTAACTCTCCACAGGCTGAAGGTGACATTGTAAGGACAGAAACTTTTACCACAACAGATACGACATTCCAATATGATTTTCCTTCCACTATTGATGAAGGGGGAAAATACAATCTTAAATCCGTTGAGTACAGAATTTTGTCTACGGAGTATTTAAAAAGGGATGAACCGCTTGTGCAGTCTATTACCTTTACGGATCTGTACACAAAAAATGCGGCCGCAGGGGACACCATTGAGATAGAGAAGGATGGGCAGAGTGTTCAGGGAACTCTTGATAGTATCATCTACACACCGAAGACCGTAACAAATCGGAAAGCAACAGTAACAGCATATACGGACTTTGACTATAAAACTATCACCCCATCTCCGGCAGCTACAAAAACCGTCCCTTACTATGACCCAATCTTGCAGCGCGAAGTTATGGTCGAACTTCAGTTGCAAGAATT
>CAJFUF010000038.1 GCA_904420175.1 Candidatus Schneewindia gallinarum | reverse complement strand
TACAGCAACAAGGTCCTGATGCTCATCGAGCATATGGCCAAAGTGGACGCGTAAGCTTCCTTTAAAAAGAAGAACAGGCAGGCCCGTGAAACAGCCGTTTCACGGGCCTGCTTTTTTGTTTTCGCCCCTTTGTTCGACAAAATTTTCGGCGCGTTTGCGGTATGATGGCCCGTGGAGCGTCTGCAAATGCGAGAATGAAAAAATAACACTGTCAAATTGCATAAAACAGAGGGGCGAAAACTGTGACATTTGGAGAAGCTTAACAATTATCTTGTTTCACAGGGTTCATTATGCTACAATACAGACATAGAAAAGCGGGAGCCCGGCATCAAGGCGCCCGGGCAGCCGCATGGGAGGGATGGACTTTTGGCCAAGAAAAAAAAGCAGGGAAATGTGCCGCTTTATCTTTTCCATGAGGGAACAAATTTTGAGGCATATCAGTATTTCGGTTCCCATAGAATTGATGGGAAAGCCGGCGCGGTGGAGTTCCGCGTCTGGGCGCCCCATGCGCAGAGCGTATCGGTGGTGGGCGACTTTAACGGCTGGGATCCGGACAAACATGTTATGAAGCAGGTGGAGGATTCCGGCGTGTACGAGCTGGCTGTCGAGGGGATCGAGACTTACGACAACTACAAGTACGCCATCAAGGGCGGGGACGGAAAGCTGTACATGAAGGCCGACCCCTACGCCGTCCATGCGGAGACAAGCCCCGGAACGGCCAGCAAGTTTTACGAACTGCCCGACTACCACTGGACGGATGCAAAGTGGATGAAGCAGCGCAGTGAGACCATGCCCTACGACCGGCCCATGAGCATCTATGAGGTGCACGCCGGTTCCTGGCGGCAGAATGAGGACGGAACGCCTTACAGTTACCGCATGCTTGCGGACAGCCTGTGTGACTATGTTGCGGAGATGGGCTACACCCATATCGAGTTTATGCCCATTATGGAATACCCCTTCGACGGGTCGTGGGGCTATCAGGTGACGGGCTATTTTGCCCCCACCTCCCGCTACGGCACGCCGGAGGACTTTATGTATTTTGTGGACACCTGCCACAAAAAGGGACTGGGCGTCATCCTCGACTGGGTTCCCGCCCATTTTCCGAAGGATGCCCACGGCCTGTACCGCTTTGACGGGGAGTGCTGCTATGAGTACAGTGATCCCCGCAAGGGGGAGCATCCCCACTGGGGCACCGTTATTTTTGATTACGGGAAAAATGAGGTGCAGTCCTTCCTTATCTCCAACGCCATCTACTGGTTCCAGATGTACCACATTGACGGGCTGCGCATTGACGCGGTGGCCAGCATGCTGTACCTCGATTACGGGAAAGAGGACGGGCAGTGGGTTCCCAACGCCTACGGCGGCAAGGAAAACCTGGAGGCGGTGGCCTTTTTAAAGAAACTGAATGAGCAGGTGTTCCTGCGTTTTCCGGGTGTGCTGATGATTGCGGAGGAAAGCACCGCCTGGCCGCTGGTGACAAAGCCCACCGATGTGGGAGGGCTGGGGTTCAACTTCAAGTGGAACATGGGCTGGATGAACGACACGCTGGCCTACATGTCCATTGACCCCTATTTCCGCAGGTTCAACCATGACAAACTGACGTTCTCCTTCTTCTACGCCTTTTCGGAGAATTTCCTGCTGCCCATCTCCCACGACGAGGTGGTGCATGGCAAAGCGTCCCTTATTAACAAAATGCCTGGGGAGTATCTCGACAAGTTCTCCTCGGACAAGGCGTTTTTGGGCTACATGTTTGCCCACCCGGGCAAAAAACTGCTGTTTATGGGCTGCGAGTTCGCCCAGTTTATTGAGTGGGACTATAAAAAAGGGCTGGACTGGATGCTGCTGGACTACCCGCAGCACAAGGGCTTCCAGGACTTTGTGAAGGAGCTGAACCACTTCTATAAAAAGACGCCCGCCTTCTGGGAGCGGGATACCAGCTGGGAGGGCTTCCAATGGATCTGTGCGGACGACAGCGACCGCAACATCATCTCCTTCCGGCGCATGGACGAAAACGGCGGGGAGATTGTGGTGGTGTGCAACTTTGCCCCGGTCCTGCGGGAGGGGTACCGCATGGGCGTAATTGGTTCCACCGCCTATAAGGAGGTATTCAACAGCGATGAAATCCGCTTCGGCGGAACCGGCGTGAAAAACGAGGGGTGGCTGAAAAGCGAGAAGGTGCCGTGCAACAGCATGGACCGCTCCATCTCCCTGACACTTCCGCCGCTGTCAGTGCTGTATTTAAAAGGACGCGCGGCGCCCAAAAGGCGCGCGGCGAAAAAGGAAGCGGCCCCGAAAACGGGGAAGGCTGTGAAAAAAACGGCGGCCGCCTCCGCAAAAACTGCCAAAAATGGATCGGGTGCGGCGGCGAAAAAAACAGCCGGCGCTTCGAAAAAAACAGCCGGACGCGTTCCAAGCGCCGGCACAGCCAAAAAAACAAAGGGGGAGTAACAAACCATGTTCCGAAAAAAAGAATGCGTGGCCATGCTGCTGGCAGGCGGCCAGGGCAGCCGGCTGTACACCCTGACGAAGGACCTGGCCAAGCCGGCCGTTCCCTTCGGTGGGAAGTACCGCATTATCGATTTCCCGCTTAGCAACTGCATTAACTCCGGCATTAACACCGTGGGCGTGCTGACCCAGTACCAGCCGCTGGTCCTTAACGACTACATCGGAAATGGTGAGCCGTGGGATCTGGATGTGTCCAGCGGCGGCGTACATATTCTTCCCCCCTATCAGAAAAGCAAGGGCGCGGACTGGTACAAGGGTACCGCCAACGCCATCTACCAGAACATCAACTTTATCGACCGGTACGATCCCGACTACGTGCTGGTGCTGTCCGGCGACCATATCTACAAGATGGACTACTCCAAAATGCTGGACTTCCACAAAAAGAACGGGGCGGACTGCACCATCGCCGTGCTGGAGGTCAGCAAGGAGGAGGCATCCCGCTTCGGCATCATGAACGCGGATGAGAACGGGCAGATTTTCGAGTTTGAGGAGAAGCCCAAGGTCCCGAAAAGCAACCTCGCCTCCATGGGTATCTACATCTTCTCGTGGGATAAGCTGCGCCGGTATCTGATTGAGGATGAGGAGGATCCCAAGTCCAGCAAGGACTTCGGCAAAAACATCATCCCCAACATGCTGGACGCGGGGGAGAAGATGATGGCCTATCCCTTCGACGGATACTGGAAGGATGTGGGTACCATCGACAGCCTGTGGGAGGCCAACATGGACCTGCTGAACCCCAATGTGCCGCTGAACCTCTATGACAGCGAGTGGAAAATTTACGCCCGCAACCCCGGCCTGCCGCCCCACTTTGTGGCGAAGGGCGCAGATGTGCAGAACTCCATGATTACCGAGGGCTGCGAAATCTGGGGCACGGTGGACTTTTCCGTACTGTTCTCCGGCGTTACGGTGGAAAAGGGCGCTGTTGTCAAGGACAGCATTGTCATGCCGGGCTGCGTCATTAAGGCGGGCGCCCGGGTGGAATACAGCATCGTGGCAGAGAACTGCGTAATTGGCGAGGACTGCGTCATCGGCCGCCGCCCGGAGGACATGGAGAATCTGGACGAGTGGGGCGTGGCTGTGGTCGGCTCGGACAGCGTGCTGGATCCGGGCAGCGTAGTGAAGCCGAAACAGCTGTTGGACAGCAAAACAACGGGAAAGGTGGGCTAAGCGATGGCAAACGGTAAAATGATGGGTATAATTTTCTCCAGCAGCCATGACGAGGTGCTCAGGGAGTTGACGGAGAAGCGCGCCATGGCCTCCGTGCCTTTCGCGGGCCGCTACCGGCTGATTGACTTTACCCTGTCCGGGATGGTACAGGCCGGCATCAGCGAGGTGGGCGTCATCACGAAGGAGAAGTATCACTCCTTAATGGACCATCTGGGCGCAGGCCGCCCCTGGGATTTGGACCGCAAGCGCGACGGGCTGTTTATCCTGCCTCCGCTGGGCTACCGCGCGAGCGGCGAGGGGGTGTACCAGACCAATCTGGAGGCGCTGTACGCCATTGAGGGATCGCTGCTGCACAGCAAGGCGGACTATGTGGTGCTGGCGGACGCAAACCTTGTTTATAACATGGATTATACCGAGTTGCTGGAATACCACGAAAGCAAAAATGCGGACATCACCCTGCTGTCCTGCAAATACAATTTTGTCAAGGAGAAGTACCCGGACAACGAGAACATCATGCTGTTCAACCAGCGTGCGGGCCGTGTGTCCGACATCATGTTCTCCCCCTCGGACAATCCGCCCAGCAACCTGTATCTGGGCGTGCTGATCATCAGCCGCAAGCTGCTGATTAACATTGTGGACCGGGCCAAAAGCGCCAATTTGACCAGCTTTAAGCGGGACATTTTGCAGCGCAACCCCTTTGACTTAAACATCATCACCTACAACTACAAGGGCCTTGTACGGCCCATCTACAGCCTGAAGGACTACTTCGACGCCAATATGGAGATGCTGAACCCGAAAATTAAAAACGAGCTGTTCCAGAAGGATCGCCAGATCCTGACGAAGGTCCGGGACGAGGCGCCTGCCAAGTACGGGCTGGAGGCGAAGGTGATCAACTCCTTAATTGCGGACGGTGCCGTTATTGAGGGCGAGGTGGAGGACAGCATTATCTTCCGCGGCGTGAAAATCGGCAAAGGGGCAAAGGTGAAAAACAGCATTATTATGCAGGGCACAGTCATCGGTAAAGAGGCGGAGCTGGGCTACGTCATCACGGATAAGGATGTGGAAATATCCGACGGACGGCTGATGGTGGGGTACGAGTCGTTCCCCGTCTACATCAGCAAGGGCAGCAAGGTCTGACATAACAGAAGCAAGCATTGAAGGAGGCACAGAGAAATGAAAGTATTGTTCGCAACCAGCGAGGCGCGGCCCTTTGCGGCCTCCGGCGGCCTGGCCGACGTATCCGGCGGCCTGCCGAAGGCCCTTCGCAGCAGGATGGTGGGCTGCAGGGTCATTATGCCGCTGTACAAAACCATCAGCCCGGATTTGCGCAGCCAGATCCAGTTTATCACCTCCTTCGGTGTGGACCTGGGCTGGCGCAGGCAGCACTGCGGCCTGTTTGAGGCGGTGGTGGACGGCGTCCACTACTACTTCATCGATAACGAGTATTATTTTTACCGCGACAACCTGTACGGCTACTACGACGATGCGGAGCGGTTCGCCTACTTCTCCAAGGCGGTGCTGGAGGCGGTGCTTTACATGGACTATGCGCCGGACATCATCCACTGTAACGACTGGCAGACAGCGCTGATTCCCGTGTATCTGAACGCCTATTACCGGGCCGGGGACAAGTTTAAAAACCTGAAAACTGTCTTTACCATCCACAATATCCAGTTCCAGGGCAAGTACGGGCTGGATCTGGCGGGCGACGTGCTGGGGATTCCCGACTACATGAACAATGTGGTGGAGTATGACGGTTGTGTCAACTTCATGAAGGGCGCCATTGAGTCGGCCGACCGGGTGAACACGGTCAGCCCCACCTACGCGGAGGAGATTCTGGATCCGTGGTACTCCTTCGGGATGGACCGGTTTTTGCGGGAACGGCAGTACAAGCTGTCCGGCATCCTCAACGGAATCGACACGGTGGAGTACAACCCGCAGACGGACAAGGCCATTTACGCCAACTTTTCCGCCGCCGCTCCGGAGGGCAAGCACATCAACAAGCGCGGCCTTTTGGAGGAATATCACCTGAGTGCGGAGGGGGATAAGCCGCTGATTGGCTTTGTCAGCCGGCTGACGTCCCAGAAGGGCATTGATTTAATCGAGTATGTGTTCCATGAAATGATCGGCGCAGGCATGCAGTTCATCGCCCTCGGCTCCGGCGACAAGGAGTATGAGGACTTTTTGTGGAGCATGAAGGCCCAGTACCCGGACGATGTGGCGGTCATTACCGGCTTCCGCCCGGATATTGCGAAACGGATCTACGCGGGTGCGGATATCTTCCTGATGCCCAGCAAGACAGAACCGTGCGGCCTGGCCCAGATGGTGGCGCTGCGCTACGGCACCATCCCCGTGGTCCGCAAGACCGGCGGGCTGAAGGACTCTATCACCGACTATGGCGAGGGGGAGGGCAACGGCTTTACGTTTGCCACCTACAACGCCCACGACATGCTGGGAGCCATCCTGCGCGCACAAGGGCTGTACTACGGCGACCGGGAGGCATGGAACCGGCTGGTGAAAAAGGCCCTGAACGAGGACTTCAGTTGGAGTGTCAGCGCCGCAAAATATAAGGAGCTGTACAAGTCCATTTTATAGGGGGCTGGCTGCTTCGGCAGCAGAAATTTATCAATTAACAGCAGAAAAGGCCGGGACTTTTGTCCCGGCCTTCTTGTGTTCTATAGTAAAATTTGATACAATATATTACAGGTTTTTCTTAATGTTATCCTCTGCGTTCTGCACAAGATTAAGCAGTGAGGTGGCGTACAGCGGGTAACCCTCCCGCAGGCGCTCGGTGGTGATGCTGGGCGCATCTTCCGCCTTCAGCGGTGCAATTCCCTTGATTTTCTCGCCGGACAGCGCCCCGTCGATTTTGGACAGGCTGACCTGCATGGCGGCGGAGGTGATATTCTCCTCCATTGGGGCGGGAATTTTGAACAGCTCCTTCTGGTTTTTGGGGTTGGCGCTGTGCAGCCGCCGGAACACCCGGTACACCGACAGCATGAGATAACCGGACGCCTCGTTAATCAGGGTTTTGTTTTTCGTTTTGCTCAGCAGGTCGAACACGATGTTGAGGGAATTGAAAATCAGCTTTTTGGAAAGGGCGGACACAATCCCAAGGCCGGAGGCGCCGTCCCCCCGCGTGTCGCTTTCCGGCAGGTCTTCAAGGCTGAGGGTCTGGCCGTCCGGAACCGGCGAACGCCCCAGCAGATAGTCGCAGGACACGCCGTAGAAATCCGCACAGCGGACAAGAAAATCCAAACCGCACTCCCGAATCCCCTTTTCATAGTGGGACAGCAGTGCCTGGGAAATCTGAAGCTCGCCTGCGGCAGCCTTTTGGCTGATTCCTTTCTCCTTACGCAGCAACACCAGCCGCCTTGAAAAATCCGAGCCCATTGTTTCCCCGCCTTTCAGAAAAATTAAAACATGGATGGTTATGATTATAATACAATGATTACAGTTTGTAAAGTTCTGTCTCAAAAAAAGGCATTTTGACGAAAAAAGCCTTAAATTTTTGGTGAAATATACTGAAAGTAGTATTAGGAGGTACCATGCGGAATTATCAGATACATCTTATCCGGCACGGCCGGACGGCAGGAAACAGGCAGGGCCGTTTCATCGGCGCCACCGATCTGCCCCTGAGCGGGGCCGGACGGGAGCAGCTGCGCACGCTGGCAGAGCAGTGCCATTACCCTTCGGCGGAATTGGTCTACACAGCGGCGCACACCCGCGCTGTGCAGACGGCGGAAATCCTCTATCCGGGGCTGGAACGGGTGGCCGTGCCCGAGCTGTGCGAAATGTCCTTCGGCGTGTTTGAGGGGAAAAGCCCCGAGGAACTAAAACAGAACGAAGCATTTTTGCAATGGGCGCAGGGAGGCATGACCGGCGCGCCGCCCGGAGGAGAGGACGGGAAGCAGTTTGCCGCACGAATTGCGGCGGGCTTTACCGCCGTGATGGAGGACCTGTTCCGCAGAAGGGCGTTCTCCTGCGCGGTCATCTGTTCCGGCTCTGCGTTGCTGAGCGTCATTATGCAGTTTACCCGCGGCCACGGCGACGACATGTTCCGTTGGATGGTGGACAGCGGCTGCGGCTACACCCTGCTGCTGAATCCCCAGCTGTGGATGAACGACCGGGTGCTGGAGGCGGCGGAGCGGATCCCCTACCAGCTGTCGGACGATGTGGACTTTAAGAAAATTTATTTTGGAGAGTGAGCGGCATGGTACAGATCTACACCGGGGACGGGAAGGGAAAGACCACTGCAGCAGTGGGCCTGTGCGTACGCGCGGCGTCTGCCGGGCTGCGGGTACTGTTTGTACAGTTTTTAAAAAGCGGAACCTCCTCGGAGCTGGACGGCCTGAAAAAACTGGGCGTTACGGTGCCACTGGGGCGGCCGTTCCCCGGCTTTGCCGACCCGTCGGATTCCGCAGGGATGGAGCGGCTGCGTGAAAACCAGACGGCCCTGTTGGAGGAGAGCGTGCAGCAGGCGCAGCAGTATGACCTTGTGGTGCTTGACGAGGTGCTGGTGGCTGCCGGCATGGGGCTTGTCCCGGAGGAGCGGCTGCTTTCCCTTGCAGCGCAGCAGGGACAGGACAGAGAGCTTGTATTCACCGGCCGGGGCGCCACAGACAGGCTGATGGAAGCGGCCGATTATGTCAGCGAAGTGGTTATGCACAGGCACCCCTATGTGACGAAGGGCCTGCAGGCCAGAAAAGGGATCGAATACTAGCGGAAGGGGAGGACAAGCGGTGGTTAAACAGATGAAGGAACAGGGAAGGAAGGCGCTGTGCGGCAACGTGGGCGCGGCGCTTGGCGTGCTGCTGTTTCCGGTGATTTTAATCGTACTGTTCAGCCTTCTGGCGGTGCTGCTTCAGATGGTGTTTGTCCTGCCGGATTTTGTCCGGGTGGTTACCGGCGGCGTGAAGGCGAAGGCAGTGCCCGGCGTACTGCTCGGCCATGCGGCGGTTTTTATCCCTGTCAGTGTGGCGTTGTTCCTTCTGCTGGCGCCCATCGGGGTGGGCTGTTACCGGTGGTTCCTTCTGCTGGCGCGGGGAAAGCGCCTGCCGGTCCGGCAGATTTTTTGCCGGTTTGAAACGGTAGCGTGCTACCGCAGCACCCTGTGGCTTGTACTGAATGTGGAGCTGCGCAAGCTGGCAATGCTGCTGTTGGGTATTGCGCCGGGTGCCGTCGTGCTGGGGGCCAGCTTCAGCTTGTCGGCGGGCCTTCCCCGGCTGTTGCTGCTGGGCACCCGTCTGCTGGGACTGTTCCTTACGGCATATGGGGCCGGCGTGGCGTTCGTTTACAGCAGGAAATATTTCCTTGTGTACTATTTGGCGGCAAGGAAGGCCCGGCCGTGCCGGGAGCTGCTGCACGAGTCGGCCGAGCGGATGAGGGGGCAGCGGCTGAACACCGCGGTGCTGTACCTGCACTTTGTGCCGGCGCTGTTGTGCTGCATGCTGCTGCTTCCCACTCTGTATGTGCTTCCCTACCTGTCGGTGACGCTTGGATGCCAGGCGAACCGGCTGATGAACCCGCAGCAGGAGCAGGAAAAAAGCTGAAAAAACAGAAAAAGGGAGGCGGCGCTTTTTGGCGCCGCCTCCCTTTTTTCGTCATGAACAGAGATTTATTTCAGTTCTTCAATACACTTGCTGCAAACGTAGTGATCCTTAAACTGAACAAGACCCTCTTTTTCGCCGCAGAAGATACAGGTGTTTTGGTACCTGGAAAGGATAATCCGTCCGTCCTCGACAAAAATCTCCAGCGGGTCTCCCTCCGCAATGCCGAGCGTCCGGCGTAATTCAATAGGAAGGACGATGCGGCCGAGGGTATCGATTTGCCTGACGATTCCTGTGGATTTCATAACTGCACGCCCCTTTCTTAACTGCATTATAGCCCGTGAGACGTGTTTTTGTCAAGCGTATGGAAGGCTACGGAAGCAAAAATCCGACTTTTTTATACACTTTTTCGACCGTCCGTCGACCGGCCCGATAGGCCATCTGGGCGCCGGCAGTGTAGCACTCTTTCAAATAGGCGGTATCCGCACGCAGCCTGGCGAAATTCTCCCGGATGGGACGTAATTCGTCGGCAACCGTCTCGCCCACGGCGGTCTTGAATTCGCCGTAGCCTTTGCCCTCAAACTCCCTCTCGCACTCCGGGATGGTCTTGCCCGTGATGGAGGAGTAGATGTTTAACAGGTTGTTGATGCCGTCCTTCCCCTCCCGGTAGACCACTTCGCGGTCGCTGTCGGTAACGGCGCGCTTGCACTTGTTGATAATCTGCTCTTTCGTGTCAAGAATGGTAATGTAGCCGTTGGGGTTCGTGTCCGACTTGGACATCTTTTTGGTGGGGTCCTGAAGGGACATGACCCGGGCACCTGCCTTCGGGATATACGGCTCCGGAATGGTGAACACGTCGCCGTAGATGCCGTTGAAACGCGCGGCAATGTCGCGGGTCACCTCCAGATGCTGCTTCTGGTCCGCGCCCACAGGCACAAAATCCGCCTGATACAGCAGGATGTCCGCGGCCATCAGCACCGGGTAGGTGAACAGGCCCACGTTGACGTTGTCGGGGTGCTTCTGGCTTTTGTCCTTAAACTGGGTCATGCGGGACATCTCGCCGAACTGGGTAAAGCAGCTGAGCACCCAGCTCAGTTTCGCGTGCAGATCCACGTGGCTTTGGATAAAAGTCAGGCTTTTTTGGGGGTCGATGCCGGCGGCCAGCAGCAGGGCGAACGCATCCAGCGTGCGCTTGCGCAGCTCTGCCGGCTCCTGCCGGACCGTAATGGCGTGCAAATCGGCAATCATGTAGGCGCACTGGAACTCGTCCTGAAGCCCGGCCCAGTTTTTCACTGCGCCCAGGTAGTTGCCAAGGGTGAATACCCCGGTGGGCTGGATTCCGCTGAGGATGACTTTCTTCTTTTCTGTCACAGGCATAACGGCGGCTCCTTACTTTACGATGTCATGGAGAACCTCGCCGAGGATTTTCATCCCCTCCTCGATTCTCTGCTTGCTGGGGGTGGAGTAGTTCATGCGCACGCTGGAGCATTTCCTCGTGTCGTCGCACAAAAAGCTGTTGCCGGGCACCACTGCCACCATGCGGTCCTTGGCTGCAAGCACAAGCTCCATGCAGTCCATGTCGTTCGGCAGGGTGACCCATACGAACAGGCCGCCCTCCGGCACGGTGTGGGTGACGCCCTGCGGGAAGTATTCGTCGCACAGGCGAAGCATAAGCTGCGCCCGCTCGCGGTAGATTCCCTGCAGCCGGGCGATGTGCTGGTCATAGTCCATTTCGGTTAAAAATTTGTGGCAGATCATCTGGTTGAGAATGGCGGTGTGCACGTCGCTGCACTGCTTGCCGATGACGATTTTGGAGGCAATGTCCTTATGGCACACAAGGTAGCCCACCCGCAGGCCGGGACTTAGCACCTTGGAGAAGCTGCCGCAGTAGATGACCCGCCCCTCCGTGTCCAGGCTTTTAATGGCGGGAACCGGCTCCCCGGTGAAGCGCAGGTCGCCGTAGGGATTGTCCTCCAGGATGACCACGTCGTACTTCTTGGCAAGCGCCAGCACGGCCTTGCGTTTTTCAAGGCTCATGGTGATGCCGGAGGGATTCTGGAAGTTGGGGATAAGGTACAGCAGCTTGGCGTTGGGCGTGGTTTTCAGCACCTGCTCCAGCTTGTCTATGTTAATGCCGTCCTCATCCATGGGTACGCCCGCAAGCTTGGCCCCGCAGGAGCGGAAGGAGTTCAGCGCGCCGACAAAGGACGGCTCCTCACACACGACCACGTCCCCCTCGTTGCACAGGCACTTGCAGGTCAGCTCGATCCCCTGCTGGGCGCCCGACATAATCAACACCTCATCCTGGTCGGTCACCACATGGTAGCGTCTGTCGCAGAAATCCCGCAGCACCTCCCGCAGGGGGGGATACCCCTCCGACACGCTGTACTGTAAGGCGGCAATGGGGTTCTCCGTCAGGATTTCTTCGGTAAAGGCCTTAATCTGCTCCTCCGGGAAGGCCTCCGTGCTGGGGTTGCCCGCGGAGAAGGGGATAAAGGCGGGGTCTGCCGTCAGCTTTAAAATTTCGCGGACGGCGCTGGGCTTCATCCCGGCCATCTTGTTAGAAACTGCAAACTTCATAACGCTTCCTCTTTTCGCAAAAAAATCAAATTAAATATAGTTTACCACATACAGCAGAAAAAGGAAAGCGGCGGCCTCGTATTTTATTGACAAACCGCCCTGCGCAGGGTACTATGTAGGGTAGGAATGACGCAAAAAGGAGAGAGAGTGAATGAACGGGAAGGTAAGAACCAGATTTGCGCCCAGCCCCACCGGTTACATGCATGTGGGCAACCTGCGCACCGCACTGTACGCCTACCTTTTGGCGAAGAAGGACGGCGGCACGTTTATCCTGCGGATTGAGGACACGGATCAGGAGCGGTATGTGGAGGGCGCGGTGGACGTGATTTACGACACGCTGCGCGCCGCGGGCCTCAACTGGGACGAGGGCCCGGATGTGGGCGGCGACTACGGCCCCTATGTCCAGAGCGAGCGGATGGGCCTTTATATGGACTACGCGAAGCAGCTGGTGGACAAAGGCGCCGCCTACTACTGCTTCTGTGATAAGGAGCGGCTGACCGAGCTGAAGGAGGTACAGGCCGCCGCAGGCATGCCCACCAAGTACGACGGCCGCTGCCGGAACCTGACGAAGGAGGAGGTGCAGGCCAACCTGGACGCAGGGCTGCCCTTTGTCATCCGCCAGAAAATGCCGGAGGAGGGCACCACCACCTTCCATGACGAGGTGTTCGGCGACATCACGGTGGAGAACAACTCGCTGGATGACCAGATTTTAATTAAGACGGACGGGATGCCCACCTACAACTTTGCAAACGTGGTGGACGACCACCTGATGGGCATCACCCACGTGGTGCGCGGCAGCGAGTATCTGTCCAGCGCCCCCAAGTACAACCTGTTGTACGAGGCGTTCGGCTGGCCCATTCCGGTGTACGTGCACTGCTCCCCCATTATGAAGAACCAGACGGAGAAGCTCAGCAAGCGCAACGGCGACGCCTCCTATCAGGATCTGGTGGCGAAGGGGTACCTGCCGGAGGCCATCATCAACTACATCGCCCTGCTGGGGTGGAGCCCCAAGGGGGAGAATGAAATCTTTTCCCTGCAGGAGCTGACGGAGGCGTTCGACGTGTCCGGCATCTCCAAATCCCCCGCCATTTTCGATACCCAGAAGCTGCGGTATATCAACGGGGAATACCTGCGCGCCATGACGGCGGAGCAGTTTGCGCAGGTGGCCACGCCTGTGATTAAGGGCGCGGTCAAGCGGGACGATATCGATTTCGGCCTTCTGTGCAGCGTGCTGCAAAAGCGTACCGAGGTGCTCAGCGACATTCCGGAGCAGATCGACTTTGTTGACGCGGTGCCGGAATACGATGTGGGCCTGTATGTGCACAAGAAAATGAAAACCACGGCGGAGTCCTCCCTTGAGGCACTGGAGGCGGCCCTGCCCGTGCTGGAGGAGCTTGACGACTACAGCGCTGAAGGCGTACACGCCGCCATGGGCGCGCTGGTGGAACGCCTCGGCGTCAAAAACGGCTGGCTGCTGTGGCCGCTGCGCACCGCCCTGTCGGGCAAGGCGTTTACCCCCGGCGGCGGCACCGACCTTGCGGCCATTCTCGGCAAGCAGGAGACAGTAAGCCGGGTGAAAGCCGCCATTGAAAAGCTGAAAAACGAATAGACGCCTGTCGCGCCGTCTGTGCGCGGCCTCCTGTTTTGAGGCCGCGCATTTGCATGCCGTTTTCGCCCCGCAGCCCTGCGTGGCGTGAACATACAGCCCCACGGGAATCGACCTGTGGGGCAAATTTGAGGAAAAGTGGAGGATAGGGAAAGCATGAAAATGATCTATGGAGTAAGCGACCGGCCCAAAGCCGGACGCCTGGTGGCCTTTGCCGTCCAGCAGCTGCTTGCCATTATGGCGGCCACGCTGGTGGTACCGGTCATCGTCAACAGCGGCGCAGGCCTGACCGGGCCGGACGCCATGAGCACAGCCGCCGCCCTGTTTGGGGCCGGCGTGGGCACGCTGGTCTATGTGCTGTTCACCAAGCGGCGCAGCCCGGTGTTTCTCGGCTCGTCCTTTGCGTTTATCGGTTCTATGAGCGCGGCGTTTGCAGGCGCGGCCAGCGTGGCGGTGGGCTACCTCGGCCTGATTATCGGCGCGGTGTTCGCAGGGCTTGTGTACGTGGCCATCGCAGCGGTGGTCAAGCTGGTGGGCGTAAAATGGTTAAATAAACTGATGCCTGCCGTCGTGGTCGGCCCTACCGTGTCCATCATCGGCCTGTCGCTTGCGGGCAATGCGGTGGGGGATTTGCAGAAGGCCAATGCGGGCGGCTCGGTCTATATCGCCATCCTGTGCGGCCTGGCGGCATTGATTGTCACCATGGTGTGCTCCACCTACGGGGGAAAAACCGCGCGGCTGATCCCCTTCATCATTGGGATTCTGTCCGGCTATGCGTTGGCGGCCATTTTCACCGGCATGGGCTTTGCCACCGGCTGCGACGCGCTGAAAATCACCGATTTCAGCCCGCTGACCGGGCTGGTGTCCGAGGGCGTGAACCTCTCCACCTTCTTCACCCTGCCGGACTTCACGTTCTTCACCGCCCTCGGCGGCTTCAGTGGAATTGACGCCGCCTACATCGGCACCCTGGCGGTGGCCTATGTCCCGGTGGCCTTCGTCGTGTTTGCAGAGCACATTGCGGACCACAAGAACATCTCCTCGATTATCGAGAAGGACCTGCTGGAGGACCCCGGCCTGTCCCGCACCCTGCTGGGTGACGGCGTGGGCTCCATGGTGGGGGCGTTCTTCGGCGGTTGTCCCAACACCACCTATGGCGAGTCCATCGCCTGTGTGGCCATCACCCGCAACGCCTCCGTATATACCATTATTGCGGCGGCGGTGGGCGCCATTATCATCTCCTTCGTCTCCCCCTTTGTGGCGTTTGTCAACTCCATTCCGTCCTGCGTCATGGGCGGGGTGTGCATGGCGCTGTACGGCTTCATTGCGGTCAGCGGCCTGAAAATGGTGCAGACAGTGGACTTAAACGAGAACCGCAACCTCTTTGTCGTCTCCGCCATCCTCATTGCAGGAATCGGCGGGCTGACCATCAGCTTTGGAGAAATCACCATCACCAATGTGGCGGTGGCGCTGATTCTCGGCATTATCGTCAATGCTGTTCTGTCCGGGAAAGAGACGAACCGCTCGGACGATGGAGAGAAGGAAAACGGGCCGTCCAAATAGGGAGTTCGGCTGAAAAACGGGAAAACGGCACAGCGGAAAGCTGTGCCGTTTTTTTCTGCCGTCCCGCGGCGCAGAAGAGGAAGTAAGGGGGCGGGCAGCGTGGCCCGAAGGCGCGTTCCGCTTGCGCTGCGTGCGGCTTTATGATAGAATTTTTACGCTGCACGGCGGGAAAACAGACGGCAGACGCTGCACGAAAAAGCATCCCCTCAGAGGGTGCGCGCCGACCGGGGAAGCAAAGGGTTCCCGAAAACGCAGAAAACCTTCAGCCAGGAGGGAGCAACATGAAGCATAGGACACACGACCTGCAAAAGGACGGAAGGCTGCACATCCGCAACGAGCGGCCGGAGGACTACCGACAGGTGGAGGAGATGACGAGAAGGGCCTTTTACAACCTGTACGTCCCGGGATGCACGGAACACTATCTGGTGCACGTGATGCGCAGCCACCCGGACTTTCTGCCGCAGCTGGACCTGGTGGCCGAGCTGGACGGCCGCGTGGTTGGGAACATCATGTATACCAAGGCGGTGCTGACCGGCCCGGACGGGGAGGAGCGGCAGATTTTGACCTTCGGCCCCATCAGCGTTTTGCCGGAATACCAGAGAATGGGCATTGGGAAACTGCTGATGGAGGAATCATTTAAGCGGGCGGCGCAGCTCGGCTATGAGGTGATTGTGATAACCGGCAGCCCGTCCAACTATGTGACCTGCGGCTTTCAAAGCTGTAAGAAACATCATATCTGCCTTGAGGACGGAACCTTTCCGGCGGCCCTGCTGGTGAAGGAGTTAAGGCCGGGGGTGTTGGACGGGCGGAAGTACGTCTACCGCTACAGCCCGGTCATGCAGATTGACGAACAGGCTGCCCAGCGCTTTGACAGCGGTTTTGAGCCGATGGAGAAAAAGCACCAGGCAAGCCAGGAGGAGTTTTATATCCTGTCGAACGCGACACTGTAGCATTTGACAGGCCCCGGCACAGCCCTAAGGCGTGCCGCAAAAAGGCCGGAAGGCGGGTCTTTGTGCCCGCCTTCCGGCCTTTTGTTTTTTGGTGACCGGCCCTGCCGTTACCACCATGCCAGGGCAGAACCGGTGATGAACAGCTGGCAGGCAAGCATCACAGCACTGACAACCGCTGCAATAAACGGGGAGCCCTTGCTTATCTTCATTCGGTTCTGAAAACAATTCGGTATGATAATAGAGCTGACAGCGGCAGCCAGCGGGAACAGAAGCACCGCCCAGCTTCCGAGAACATTGGACGGCTGGCCGCTGAAATCCCACTGCACCGTGATTTCCGATGGCAGGAAGGGAAGCGCCGCCAGTGCCAGCACAAGGGACAGGGCCACAAGCCCCACATTCAGATAAACCATCTTTTTGTTCACGCACGCCCCTCCTTTCTTTTCAGCGCAGCCCCTCCGGCACCCGGCGGAGAGCCCGCCCCGAAACGGAACAGCGGCGGCTTAAAGCGCCACACGCCGCCTTTCTGCCACCAGTATAGCACAAATTTGCCCGGGCGGGGATTTTTTTCTTGACGGTGCGGCGGGCAGAGGGTATAATAGCCCTGGATTGATATTGTGAACACAGTCACAATATAGTTCAGGCAGAGCCGCCGGACGGTAGAAGAAATGCAGTTCTTCGGAAAGGAGCCGGCCGGCGTTCCTTAGGGCTTTGCCGCCTGTTTGTCTCACTTTGCTGAGGGGATGCAGAGAATTTTTTCTGCGTCCCCTCAGCCTTTTTCTGCCCGCCTGCCCGTTTCCGACAAGAAAGCCGCCTGTGGTTTGCTACACTTTTACAAGGAAACCCTATCGGACAAGCCCTGCCCGAAGGACGTAGAAAAAGGAGCGATGACAGGTTGAGACGCACACAGGTAATGGAACGGGACGGCCGGGCGCTGCCGCGGCAGCTGGCTGCCATGGCGGCCCGGCAGGTTGTTTATTTCGGCTTGGGCTTTCTGCTGGCCGGGGCCAAGCTGTTCGGGCTGATTGCCCCCCTTGGTATCTCGGCAATTGTCGGGGTGCCCTCCGGGGGACTGGTGGCCACGACGGCGGGCAGCATGCTCGGCTATCTCAGTATGGGGGTGACGGCCGACAACCTGCGCTACATCGCGGCGTGCATCATTGCCGCCTCCATCAGCTGGCTGGGGCTGTTCCGCAGGAATGCCTCCTACTACCCCTATGTGGCGTCGCTGATTGCAGCGCTGTCCCTCGGGTGTACCGGGGTGCTGGTGGGGGTCGTGTGGGACAGGACGCCCTATGCCCTGCTGCTGACGCTGAGTGAGACGCTGCTGGGCACCGGTGCGGCGTTTTTTCTGATAACCTCGGTGGGGGCGCTGGCGGGCGGCAAAAGCCTGAGCGCCATGAAAAGCATTGAGGCGGCCGCCAGTGTGCTGCTGGCCCTGATGGTGGTCGTGGGCCTTCAGCGATACCATCCCTTTGGCCTGCCGCTGTCGGCGGTTTTCGCAGGGGCGCTGGTTCTGACTGCGGCGTGGCTGTTTAAGGAGGGGGGCGGCGCGCTGATGGGCACGGCGGCAGGGCTGGCCTTTCTGCTGCTGCCGGGCGGGGGCATACACTACTTCGCCCTGTTTGCTGTGGCGGGCCTGGTGGCAGGGGTGTTTTCGCCCCTGTCGCGCCTCAGCGTGTCCACCGCCTTTTTCCTTGGCGCCTCCGTTGTGGCGGCGGCCCTGCTGAAGGAGACGTCCCCGCCCGTTATTGCGGCGCTACTGCTGTCCGCCGCCCTGTTTCTGCTGATTCCGGAGCGGGTGCTCAGCACGTTTCAGAAAAACAACACCGTGGCCCTGCGCAGGGAGGAGGAGCAGCGGGAGAGCCTGTGCACCCGCCTGCAGACGGCGGCGGCAGGCCTTGAGCGGATCGGCGGGCTTGTGACGGAGGTCAGCGAAAAGCTGACGGGCGCACGGGTAAAAACAGAGGAGCAGCTGTTTGACGAGGCGGTGGACACCGTATGCAAAAACTGCGACCGCAAGCTGCTGTGCCACGAGCGGCTGTACGACGAGACCATGACCGCCTTTCACGAGATGCAGGCATTGCTGAGGCAGGGAGAGAAAATTACAAAAAGGAATATGCCGCAGTTTTTATACGTTCGGTGTAAAAATCCGGACGAGCTGCTGGCGGAGCTGAACAACGGGTACCGGCTGCTGGCGGCCAGCCGCAGCATGGGGCACAGCGTGGAGGATTTGCGGCAGGCGGTGATTGAGCAGTACACGGCGCTGGCCGGCTTTTTGGAGGAGCTTTCCGACCGGCTGGAGGAGACGAGGGAGACGGACCGGCATCTCACCTTCAAGGTGCGGGAATTTCTAAAGAACGAGGATGTGCCGGTGCGTGAGACGGAGTGCACCTGCGACGCCTACGGCAGGCTGAGCCTGCAGTTCACGGCGGAGCGCTTTGACCAGAAGCGGCTTCCCTATTTGGCGGGTGCCCTGGGGGAGGTGTGCGGCAGGCGGTTTCTTCCGCCGGAGACGCACCGCCGGGACCGGCTGATTACCGTGCGCCTTTTGGAGGAGGCGCTGTACAGTGTGCGCTATGACATGAAACAGCAGACGGCGGAGCAGGAAAAGTTCTGCGGCGACGGGTTTGAGACGTTCCTGCTGGACAACGGCTTTTCCGTCACCCTCCTATGCGACGGTATGGGGCGGGGCGGCATGGCCGCCGTGGACGGAAAGATGGCGGCGGGCCTGATGGCGGATTTGATGAAGGCGGGCTTCAGCCCCCAATCGGCCGTGGGCTTTGTCAACGCCGCCCTGTTTTTAAAAAGCGAGGAGGAGAGCACCTCCACCGTCGACCTGCTGCTGATTGACCTGTATACGGGAAAGGCCACGCTATACAAATCGGGCGCTGCCCCCACGTATATCAAGCGGGGGGACCGGGTGATCCGGGTGGACACTGAGGCGCTGCCCATCGGCATTTTGTCCCCGGCGCCCTTCGGCAAGACGGGAATCCAGCTGAAGGCCGGTGACGTGGTGGTCATGACCACAGACGGGGCACTGCCGGAGGACGACGTGGTGGAGGAGGCGCTGCGAATCGGCACGGAAAAACAGCCGGACGCGCTGACGGCCCGGCTGATGAACACGGTGTGCAGTGTGCCCGGCGCCGGAAAAGACGACATCACCATTGCAGCCTTCTACCTCGACAAGGCATAAATACCGAAAAGGCCCGCGGGAACACACCCGCGGGCCTTTTTACAGAAACAGCTCCTTATGGTGCCGGGCGTAGTGGAAGATGTACTGCTGCGCCACCCCGGCATAGGGGCCGAAAACCTTCGGCAGGCCGTCCGGATACAGGCGGGCGACCGCCCGCTTCATCCACACGTCCATGGGGAACGCCTCCAGCCGGTGAAAGCCGAACAGCAGCACACAGTCCGCCACCTTGGGGCCAACCCCCATAATCTGCATCAGATGCTCCCTGGCCTCCGGCAGGGGCAGCGCCTGCACGGCCGCAAGCTGCACGGTTCCGTCGCACAGCTTGCGTCCCATATCCCGCAGATACTTCTGGCGGAAGCCGCAGCGCAGCGGGGCAAACTGTTCCTCCGTCATTGTGGCGAACACCTCCGGGGTGGGGAAGGCGTGCCCGCCGCCCTTCGCCGGGGCGCCGTACAGCGTGCACAGCCGGTCCACAATGCCGCAGATGCGCGGGATGTTGTTGTTCTGGGAGATGATAAAGGTGCATAGGCACTCGAAGGGATCCTGCCTTAAAATCCGGATGCCCGGCGCGTAGTCCCGCGCAGGGCGCAATACCGGGTCCTTTAAAATCTGCCGGTTGATGGCGGCGTAATCGGTGCCAAAGTCGAAATAGGGGAATGCCACCTGCAGAAACGTCTGCCCATCCAGGCCGTAAAACAGCAGCCGGTCCTGCTGCTGCCTTACCCGCAGCAGCACGCCCTGCACAACGCCCTCCCACAGCCCGTCCGGCGTCTTTTTCCAGCGGAAGCACTGCCCACAGTCCAAAATTTCATCCAGTGAGAAGGGGCCGAGCTGTTCCACGACAATCCTGTCCTTTTCGGCCCTGTAGATGGGGGACATCAAACCGCCTCCTTTCCTCTGCCCTTTATGATAGCAGAAAAATCGGGAAAACGCACGGCGGATCCTGTTTCAACGCCCGCTGGCCCTGTAGGCAAGCGGCTTTAGCGGGGTATCATTAAACATTTTCAACGGGGTTTTCAACATTCCTGTATAAAAAAAGAGGGCCGCACCGCCCGAAAAGCCCGATTTTACAGGGATTTTATGAAAACTATGTGAATATTACCGTGTATAAGGCAGGAAGGTTTTGGTAAAAGCGGCCGGGGCGGTGGAAAACCCGTTGAAGCCTGTGAAAAATCTCCCGGGGCTGACAACAGGACAGAAAGGCCCTGTCCGTGGGTGAAAAACGGAGAAAAATGAAGGAAAAGGGGGATTTTGCGGGAAAACGGCGCGCCGGTATCCCTGCATGGAAAAAGGGAGGGCCCGTTTTTTGTGTAACTTCACAAGGGCCGCCTGGGAAAAAGCCCCTGTTTTTTGGGGGGCGGATATGCTATAATGTAACCTGATTAGACAGAAAATGCGGCGGGCCGCCTGCTTTCCGGCAGGGGCCTGCCTGAGGGTGCTTATGACACAGATGAAAACACAGGGAAACGACAACCTGATTTACGGGAAAAATGCAGTGTTTGAACTGCTGCGCAGCGACAGGCCGGTGGACAGCGTACTGTGCAGCCTGAAAAGGACGGACGGTGCCTACCACAAGCTGCGCGCGCTGTGCAGGGAGCGGGGCGTGGTGCTGAAGGAGGTTGCGCCGGACAGGCTGAACAGGCTGACGGACGGCGCCCACCAGGGCATGGCCGCGTTTACAGGCGACTTCGTCTATGCGGACTTGACCTCCTCCATTGAGGAGCAGCGCCGGCAGGGCCGCAGGCTGTTCTATGTGCTGTGCGACGGGCTGGAGGATCCGCACAACCTCGGCGCCATTATCCGCACGGCGGAGTGTGCGGGCGCCTCCGGTGTCATTATCGGTGAACGGCGCAGCGTGTCCGTCACGGGCACGGTGGTAAAATCCTCTGCCGGGGCCACGGCGCACCTGCCGATTATCCGGGTCAAAAACCTGAGCCGGGCACTGGAGGAGCTGAAGCAGGCGGGTGTATTCGTCTACGGGGCGGATATGGACGGGACCAACTTCAGGAAAATTGATTTTTCAGGCGATGTGTGCCTCGTGGTCGGAAGCGAGGGGAAGGGCCTGTCCCGGCTTGTGAAAGAACATTGCGACACCATTGTGTCCCTGCCCATGAGAGGACAGGTGGGCTCTTTAAACGCATCGGTAGCGGCGGGGATTCTAATCTATGCCATGGAAGGCTGTGGGAGGGAACAGGAAGTATGAACGACCGCGATTGGATGGTAGAAGAAATTTTAGAGGACTTAAAACGCGGCAGGCAGGGCCAGACGTCCGCTGAAAAGACGCAGCAGGCGCCGGAGAGCCCCGCCCAGCCCATCAAGCAGGCGCGTGCCGCCCACGGGGTGGAGGCGGCGAAGGAGCCGCTGCCGGAGGATGTGCCGGTAACCCCCTCCGGCAAGGAGCCGGAAAAGGATGAACTGAAGGAGCTTTTACAACGGGAGGAGAAGCCCTACGTCCACAAGCAGGTGCGCAAGGACCCGAAAGCCGTGCCGGACAACGAGCGGTCCAAGGCGTTTATTGAGGCATTTTTAAAGCGCAGCAGCCAGCCGGCCGCTGCGCCGGGCGGCGCCCTTGGCACGGAGGACGAGGAGCCTGAGGAGGAGAGTATCCCCGGTCGCAGTTTCCAGCGCACGGTTCCCATCAATGTGGTCAAGCAGGAACCGCTGTTCCCCGAGGAACAGGAGGAGCCGGAGGAACCGCTGAAGAAAAAACGGCGGTTCGGCCGCAAAAAGAAGGAGGACACGGCAGTGTTCTCCCCCCCGGAGGAGCCGGAGCAGCCTGCGGAGGAACAGCCTGAAGCGCAAGCCGCCCCTGCACCGCAGGCCGAAGCGGAACCGGCGGCAGCCGTGCAGCAGCCGACGGAGCCGGAGCAGGCGGCCCCCCCGCCGGAGGATGAGGCGCAGCTGAGCTTCCTCGAACAGAAGGACGAGGAGGAAGAGGCGGAGCAGCGGCGCAAAAAGCGCATTATGGACTTCATCCTGACGCCCGACGTGGAGGACGGGGAGGAGGACTTCAATGTGGACGACGCCCCGGACAAGCAGGAGGAGCCGGAGGCCATCGAAATCACCGAGTTTGAAAGTTATGACCAGGTGGACGCCATCAAAAACGACATGGCTGCCACCACCGCCAAGCTGTTTGTGCGCATTCTGCTGCTGCTGATTCCGTCCGCCGTGTGCTTGTACAGCATGCTGGCTGGGCAGTTTACCCTGCCCTTCGGCAACTACTTTACGCCGGAGGAACCGGCGGTCTATGCCTTTCTGAACCTGGCCATGCTGGGCTTTTCCTGCGCGGTCAGCCTGTTTACGATTTTAAGCGGCCTCGGCAGCTTTTTCCGCCTGAAGGCCAACGGCGACAGCATGGTCAGCCTTGCGGCGATGTGTACGCTTGTGTACAACGCCTACCTGTTCTACCAGCTGGACCGGGTGGCGGACGGAAGTCTGCCGGTGTTCTCCGGCGTGGTGGTGTTTGCGCTGCTGTTCAACACCATCGGCAAGTTTTTCATGGTGCGCCGCATTAAGCGCAATTTCTCCTTCGTGGCGAAGAAGGACGAGAAGTTCGGCTGCATTAAGCTCAGCGACAAGGCGAGCGAGCTGATTGCGGAACACACGGGCATTGAGGATGTGAATGCCTACGCCCAGTACCGCACCGGCTTCATCAAGCACTTCCTCGGCAACTCCTACGCCACCGACTACTGCGACAAAATCAGCGTCAAATGGACGCAGGTGTTTTTCTGGCTGAGCGTGGCGCTGGCCGGCTACAGCTTCTTTATGAGCAGGGATATCGGCGCGGCGCTTGCCACCCTGGCGGCGGCCACAGCCATCACCGCGCCCTTTACGGCACTGCTTATCTCCAACTGGCCGCTGGCGCGCTTAAGCAAGGTGCTTCGGCGCTGGGGCGCCATCATCACCGGATACAACGTGGTGGAGGAGCTGGAGCAGGTAGATGTGGTGGTGGCGGAGGACCGCGATGTGCTGCCCGCCGGGACGGTGGCCCTGCACGGCTTCAAGCCCTTCGGCGGCCACAAGCCGGACGATTTGATTATCTATGCCGCCAGCATTATGAGCTACTTAAACAACTCCCTGTCCGACGTGTTCAGCCTGGTTATCCAGGGCAATACCAAGCTGCTGATGAGCGTGGAGTCCGTCAACGCCAGCGACCTCGGCGGCGTGGAGGCGTGGGTCGGCGGCCGGCGCATCCACATCGGCTCAAGGGAGTATATGCAGAGCCATGACATCACCGTGCCCAGCAAGGACTATGAGAACAAGTACCTGAAGCCGGGCCGGGTGGCGTTCTACATGGCGGTCAGCTCCGAGACGGCGGCCATGTTCGTCATCAGCTACAAACCGCGGGATGAGATTGTCCGCGCGGTGAAAAAGCTGGCGAAAAGCGGCGTCATGCTGCTGGTGAAAACCACCGACCCCAACGTCAACAGCTTTATGCTGTCCGAACTGTTCGACATCAGCCGGGAATATGTGGACGTGCTGCCCGTTATGGTGGGACAGATGGTGGACAAGGAGTGCCGCAGCGCAGAAAGCGCGGACTCCGGCTTTGTGCACAAGGGCTCTATCGAGTCGCTGGCCTACGGCCTGACCAGCATCATCAAGCTGCGCTGGACGCTGCTGCTGGGCGCCGTGCTGCAGACCATGGGCTCGCTGCTGGGCCTTGGCCTTGTGGCGTTTTTCACCATTGTCAGTACGCTGGCCGGGATTACGCCGCTGTCCATGCTGCTGTATCAGGGCATGTTCCTTGTGGTGATTATGCTGCTGCAACGCCTGAGGGTGTAATGGAAAAAGGCGCGTGCCGCCCCTGAAATGTGTGTTTTTGTGGAAATTGTACAAAGAAACCCCGCAGTTTTCTCCATGACTGCGGGGCTTTTTTTGCCTATGTTCCTTGTAAAAGTTGTGCTCCCATGATAAAATTCACTTATAATGTGCGCCGGAATAGGAAGTTTTCAACAAAAGACGGCCTGCTGCGACAGCAGCGGCATTTTTCCGGCAGAACAATTTGAAAGGGGCGTAGCAGCTTTGAAAGAATATACGGCAGAAAACATCAAAAATGTCGCCATTGTGGGACATGGACGGTGCGGCAAGACCGACCTTGTGGAGGCCATGCTGTACCGTGCAGGCCTGACAGACCGTCTCGGGAAAAGTTCCGAGGGGAATACCGTGTGCGACTTTGATCCGGAGGAGATCAAGCGCAAGGTATCCATTTCTTCCAGCATTGCTCCGATTGAACATAAAGATGTGAAACTGAACATCATCGACACCCCCGGCCTGTTTGACTTTGCCGGCGGCATGTACGAGGGGATCCGCGCGGTGGAAACCTCGCTTATCTGCGTGTCGGGCAAGTCCGGCTCCCAGGTGGGCACCATGAAGGCGTTTAAGGCCTCCGCCCGGGTGGATATGAGCCGCATTTTCGTTGTCACCAAACTAGACAGCGAGCATGCCGATTTCTTCAAGGTGCTGGACGGCCTGAGGAATGAGTTCGGCAAGCGGGTATGCCCCATCATCATCCCCTTTAAAGAGGGCGGCCAGCTGAAGGGCTTTATCAACGTGATTAACGGCACGGCATACATTTACGACGACAAGGGCAACCCCACCAAGACCGACGTTCCCGCCGACATGGCGGACACGGTGGCGGAACTGACCGGCATCATCACCGAGGCGGTTGCCGAGACGGATGATGAGATGATGGACAAATTCTTCGCGGGCGAGCAGTTCACCGATGCGGAGCTGCGCGCCGGCATTAAAAAGGCGACCCGCGCGGGCGACTTCTACCCGGTAATCGGCGTGTCCGCCTACACCCTGATGGGTGTGCAGCAGCTGCTTGACTACATGGTCAGCGTGCTTCCCTCCGCTGCGGAGGGCGCGGGCCAGAACGCCAAGGACAAGGACGGGAACGAGGTGTTCGTGCCGTGCAGCAGCGCGGACCCGCTGTCCGCCTTCGTGTTCAAGACCGTGGCGGACCCCTTTGTGGGCAAGCTGTCCTTCATTAAGGTGGTTTCCGGCACCCTGCGCGCCGACGTGCCCGTGGTGAATGAGCGCACGGGCGCACCGGAGAAGCTGGGCAAGCTGGTGTTTGTGCGCGGCAAGAAACAGGAGGAGGTCAAGGCCATCGGTGCGGGCGACATCGGTGCGGCGGTCAAGCTGTCCGGCGCGCTGACGGGCGACAGCCTGTGCGACCCGGCGCGGATGCTGCACTTTGCCCCGGTGAAATACCCGAAACCCAGCATGAGCCTCGGCATCCGGCCGGTGGCCAAAGGGGACGAGAGCAAGATTGCCTCCAGCCTGGCCCGCCTTGGGGAGGAGGATCCGGCCTTAAGCTTTGTTAACAACAGCGAGACGCGCCAGCAGGTTATCTCCGGCCTTGGCGACCAGCACCTGGACGTGATTGTCAGCAAGCTGAAAAGCAAGTTTGGCGTGGAGGTCAAGCTGGAACCGCAGATCATTCCCTACCGTGAGACCATCCGCGGCAAAGTGAAGGTGGAGGGCAAGCACAAGAAACAGTCCGGCGGCCACGGCCAGTACGGCCACGTGTGGATTGAGTTTGAACCCTACGACGGGGAGGAGCTGAGCTTCAACGAAAGCGTGTTCGGCGGCGCAGTGCCCAAGAACTACTTCCCTGCGGTGGAGAAGGGCCTGCAGGAGAGTGTGAAGCACGGCGTGCTGGCGGGCTACCCTGTGGTGGGCCTGAAGGCAACGCTGTTAGACGGCTCCTATCATCCGGTGGACTCCTCCGAGATGGCGTTTAAAATTGCGGCACAGCTGGCCTACAAGGCGGGCATTCCGCAGGCGAAGCCCATTTTGCTGGAACCCATCGGCACCCTGAAGGCCTACGTCCCCGACGCCAACACAGGCGATTTGATGGGCGAGCTAAACAAACGCCGCGGCCGGGTGCTGGGCATGAACCCGGTGGAGGGCGACAAAATCCAGGAGGTTGTGGCGGAGGTACCCATGAGCGAGATGGGCGACTTTACCACCTTCATCCGTTCCTTAACGCAGGGACGGGGCTACTTCGACTATGAATTTGCCCGGTACGAGCCGCTGCCCGAGGCATTAAGCGCCGGCGTCATCGAAAAGGCGAAGGAGCGCATGGGCGAAGAAAAAGAATAAAAACAAAAAAGGACATACTGTGTTCCCCCTTTTGCATAAACTTTGCGAAGGGGGGAACTTTATGCCTGCCCTTCAGGGGTTGACACCGCCGAGGGGGATCATTATAATATTACTATTGTGGAGTTTTCGGACTCCAGCGAAAGGAAGAGGTAGCATTGACGGGTAAACAGGTAATACTGACGGACGAGGGTTTAAAAAAGCTGGAGGAGGAGCTGGAGTCTCTGAAAACAGTGAAGCGCAAAGAGATTGCGGAAAAAATTAAGGTTGCGCTGTCCTTCGGCGACCTGTCTGAAAACAGCGAGTATGACGAGGCCAAAAACGAGCAGGCCATGGTGGAGGCGCGCATCGCCCAGATTGAGGCGATGTTAAAAAACGCCAAGGTCATCGACGACGACGATATCAACACCGACGTGGTCAGCGTCGGCGCCAAAGTGAAGGTGCTGGACCTCGAATTTGACGAGGAGACGGAGTACCAGATTGTGGGCTCTACCGAGACGGATCCCATGAACAACCGCATTTCCGACGAGTCCCCCATCGGCAAGGGCCTTGTGGGCCACCGGGTGGGCGACACGGTGGAAGTGGAAACCCCCGGCGGGATGCTGGTGTTCATCATCAAGGGAATTTCCAAGTAAAGGAGAGGCGGGCCGCAGGCCCGCTTTCTTAAACTCCTAAAAACGAAGGAGAGAGAAACATGAGTGAAATGAACAGGACCCCCGAGGCCGCCGCGGAGCAGGATCTTTCCGAGGTGCTGCGCGTCAGGCGGGACAAGCTGAAGGAGCTGCAGCAGGCCGGGAAGGACCCCTTCCAGATTACCACGGCGGAGGTAACCGGTCACTCCAAAACGCTGATTGACAACTTCGACACCACCGAGAATGAAACCTACTGCCTTGCAGGCCGGCTGATGAGCTGGCGGGACATGGGCAAGGCCAGCTTCATGGACCTTCAGGACAGCGAGGGGAAAATCCAGCTGTACGTCCGCATTGACGATGTGGGCGAGGAGGTATACAAAGGCCTGAAATATTTCGACATCGGCGACATCATCTGGGTCAAGGGCTTTGTGTTCCGCACCCGGCGGGGTGAAATTTCCATCCACGTCAAGGAGATGAAGCTGTTAAGCAAGTCCCTAAACCCGCTGCCTGAGAAGTGGCACGGCTTAAAGGACACCGATCTGCGCTACCGCCAGCGGTACGTGGATTTAATTGTCAACCCGGAGGTTAAGCAGACGTTTGTCATGCGTTCCAAAATCATCAGCGCCATCCGCCGCTTCCTGGAGGACAAGGGCTTCTTAGAGGTGGAGACCCCCACCCTGCACACCATTCAGGGCGGCGCATCCGCCCGGCCCTTTATCACCCACCACAATGCGCTGGACATGGATTTGTATTTGCGCATTGCGCTGGAACTGCACTTAAAGCGGCTGATTGTGGGCGGCTTTGACCGGGTGTTTGAAATCGGCCGGGTATTCCGCAATGAGGGTATCGACGTGCGCCACAACCCGGAGTTTACCTTGCTGGAGCTGTATCAGGCCTACACCGATTACAACGGCATGATGGACCTGACGGAGGAACTGATTAAATACTGCGCCAAGCAGGTGTGCGGCAAGGACGTTATCACCTACGGCGATGTGGAAATCGACATGAACAAGCCTTTCGCACGGCTGACCATGGCAGACGCGGTCAAGCAGTACACGGGAATCGACTGGGCGGAAATTTCCACCCTGGAGCAGGCGCGTGCTGCGGCGGAAAGCAAGGGCTTAAAGCCGGAAAAGCACTTTTTAAAGGGCGACATCCTCAACATGCTGTTTGAGGAGTTTGTGGAGGACAAGCTGATCCAGCCCACCTTCATCATGGGCCATCCGGTGGAGATTTCCCCCCTTGCAAAGAAAAACCCTGCCGACCCCCAGTACACCGAGCGGTTCGAGCTGTTCGCAGTGGGACGCGAGCATGCCAACGCCTTCTCCGAACTGAACGATCCCATCGACCAGCGCCAGCGGTTTGAGCGGCAGGCCGAGCTGAAGGCTGCGGGCGACGAGGAGGCCACCCCCCTGGACGAGGACTTTATCAACGCCCTGTCCTACGGCATGCCCCCGACGGGCGGCCTTGGCATCGGCATCGACCGGCTGGTCATGCTGCTGACGGACAGCGCCTCCATCCGTGATGTACTGCTTTTCCCCACAATGAAGCCAGTTAAGTAAGTAAAGAGGCTGAAAACTGCATGAAATCAAGGTTTTTAGGGCTTTGTGTGGCTTAAAAGT
>CAJFUF010000037.1 GCA_904420175.1 Candidatus Schneewindia gallinarum | reverse complement strand
ACGGCGCGCCCCTCTTTTCGTTTCCTGTCACACAAAGTCCGCTGTGAACCCGTTGTCATTCATACGGAATAACAGCGTCGAATACAGACCCCCGCCTCCGCTGTCCTTCGGCGGTACGGATGGCGCGTAAGCACCACCAGCAGCACGCTGACCGCCCCGGCAGGTCAAGAGATTCTGAACCTCTTAACTGTCTTTTCACCCTGCTTTATCTTTTTCGGAAAGCCGCTTCTTCCCGTCAGGAGTTAAAACAACCCTTCAACGTACTCATAAACCCTTAGTTCTATCAATGAATTGGGATTAAAAGCGCCATTTTTCAGAATAGTATTTTGCTGAAAAACCGCTAAAATAAGGGTTCGGATCCCCCGGTCGTTGTAAGCTGAAACTTCTTCATGGAATTTGGGATCGTCCGGAAACGATACATACACACTGCCCGAAAGATAAAGTTTTCCATCTTTTAAAAGGACATCAACAAATTGAATTTCATCGTTGCTGTTGTAGCCTTGATGCAGTTCATCCGTTGCAAACTCGATTGTAATCCTGCCGGAATAATGAAAGCTGTAAGGATCCGCCGCAGAAAACCAATTTTTATCCTTCTCGCATACCTGCTGAGCCATATATTCTGTCCCGGCTTCAATCATTTCAGGGGTCAATGGAACATAGCCCTTTTTTCGTTCCATATTTTCATAAACGGAAACACCATTGTAGTCTGTCATATTATTGATTTGGTTTCCTTTAAACCCTATTGTGTAGGTCTGTGTCTGCTCCAGCCAATTATTCCCGTTTTTAATTTTATATTTCCGTTTGGCGTCTGTCACGATCAGGTAATCGTTTCTCTGTTCCCTCCACGAGCAGGAAATAATCCCGCTACTGTCCTTCGCCAGCTGCTCTTTCCTTGTTAAAAACAGGTTGGCCTGCGCATTATTCATTCCGCCCTCAATCAGCTTTTTGATTTGCTCCGTCCGCTCTGTCGCAGGCTCCCCTTCAAATGGGGACTCGCCGCTGTCAAAGTTCATGACCTTTTTGTTTTCGTTCTCCGATTCCGTGCTGGGCGGCTCCAGTTCGTCAGGGAACACAATTTCTTCCACTTCTTCCTCCGGCACAGAGGGGCTTTCGCTGCCGGCCGGCTGTTCGGACGCATTGCTTTCAGGCGGGTCCTCCTGAGCGAAAGACCCTACTGCCAAATCACTGCTTTGAGACTGCCCTCCGCCGTCCTTCGGCAGCATTACAAGGAACACAAGCAGCACCACCAGCAGCATGCTGACCGCCCCGGCAAGCAGCTGCGCCCGATACTTTTTAAAAAACTTTTTCATTTTGTTTCTCCTTCTGTTCCGTGCGGGCAAAGTTGTGCGTCAATAAATACCGTCTCCCCACCAATTTTCACACAGCACAGTGCCGGTGCATTCACGGTTCCGTCCGGCTGCAACAACGACTCATGAAAGTGCATTTCAAAGGGCAGGGCCTCCATCTGGCCTTGCCCCTCCGCAGGGGCATCCGGGCGGATCAACACAAAAAAGCCGTTTAAAACCAGACACCGATCCAGAATGGACACTTCGGCGTGGTTTTGATGTTCCATCCGATCCGTCCCTTCCACAAGGCGTCCCTCAAGCTGTTCCCCGGCCGGTACGGAAGGAACCCACATCTGTTTTGAAAACACCTCGTCCAGCGCAGGCTGTAAAAGCCCAGCCGCCGCCTCAACAGCCTTTAAATCGAACGGACGGTATCCAGCAACACGCGCACCCTGATGATAGACCGCCAAATGATTGTAGTCCGTCATCTCCATAATTTTGTCCCCGTTGAAACGGACGGTATAGGCCTGCACTGCGTCCAGTTCCATGCCGCCGTTTTTCATCCCAAAACTGCGCAAGGCGTCCGTAGTGACATAGTAGTCGCCCTGTTCCTCCCTCCAGACGCAGGAGATAATTGCACTGCTGTCCATTGCCAGCTGTTCTTTCCCGGCAAGAAACTGCCCGGCCTGCGCCCTGTTCATTCCGCCATCCATCAACTTTTTTAACTGTCCCCGTTCCTCCACGCCTGACGAGGGCCCCTCCGGCTGTCCGCCGGCGGGCTCCGGAAGCTGGCCCACAGCAGGCTGTGGGCCCTGGAAGGAGGTTACTTCGGATTCTGACCTAGGTTCGCCGGGCACCGGGTGAGACTGGCCCAGCCCGCTTTCAGACCGAGGCGCCTCGCTTCCCTGCTGTGGATTTTCATCCACCGTGGCGGACGGAGTGTCCTCCGCCTGCACAGCAGCGGGCGGCAGAAGCATAAACAGCCCGAGAAGGACGGCTGCAACCGACAGGGCAATGCATCCGACAAAGATGATACGGAGCGTATGTTCCGGTCCTTTTTGGAAAACAAGCTCTCCAAAAAATACTTTGATACGCTTCATTTTAACACCCCCTTTACATGGAAAGGCGCTGCCATGGCAGACGGGATGTCCGTCCATTTCTTCCGGGGCCCTGTGTCCCCTGGCAAACAAAAAAGCCGCACGGGACAGGACTGCCGGAAAGGCAGCCGTCGCATACGGCTTTTTATTCTCCAATTTTTCCTTGCTTCATGGTTGTTTCCCCCGCGCCTGCAAAGGCGGACAAAAGCACCACTTCTTAGTATCATTATATCCAGTTCGACATATTTCGTCAATCATAATCAAGGCTTCTTCTCGCAAAATACAGAATTTCGTAGGAACTGCCAAAAACATGGCGCTGGATTTATTCATAGCGTCAAACTGTCATTATTTTGCAAGAAATAAAAAAGACGGTGTGTAAAACACACCGTCTTTTTGGAGCTGCTAGGCGGATTCGAACCGCCGACCTCGTCCTTACCAAGGACGCGCTCTGCCGACTGAGCCATAGCAGCATGACAGAAACGTTCTGTCAGTGGCAGGGGCAGAAGGACTTGAACCCTCGGCACGTGGTTTTGGAGACCACTGCTCTACCAACTGAGCTATACCCCTATATGGTGGGCCTTCAGGGTCTCGAACCCCGGACCGACCGGTTATGAGCCGGTTGCTCTAACCAACTGAGCTAAAGGCCCGCGCTGAGTCCCAATTGCTAAACAGCTTAATTATCATACCACAAGGGGCAGTTCTTGTCAATAACTTTCCTTTTTTTCTTTTGTTTATATCTGTTCGCTAAGCTGCGCCCACTGGGCGAACAATTCCTCCGCCTGTGCCCTGTGCCGCTCCAATTCCCGTGTTTTCTCCTCCAGCAGGGTGTAGTCACTGTAGACCTTCGGATCCAGCAGCTCCTGCTCCACAAGGGCGGCGGCCTGCTCTGCCTCCGCCACGCTGCGTTCCAGCTCCGCCAGCTGCTGCCGCAGCTGAACCTGCCTGCGCCGCTCCTCCTTCGAGCGGTAGTTGCCTCCGGTGGAGGGCTTCGTCTGCCGCTGTTCTGCCGCGGCCGGTTTGTCCGGCTTCACCCGCTGCGCTGCATACCGGTCGTAGTTCCCCTTGTACAGGCAGGCGCCGTCCCGCTCCAGTTCCAGAATGGCAGTAGGGACACGGTTAAGCAGATACCGGTCGTGCGTGACCATCAGCAGGGTGCCGGTAAAGGCGCACAGCGCCTGCTCCAGCACCTCCTTGCTGCGCAGATCCAGATGGTTGGTGGGCTCGTCCAGCAGCATGACATTTGGCTGCTGTAAGGACAAAATCGCGAAGCTGAGCTTTGCCCGCTCCCCGCCGCTGAGCACGCCGACCTGCTTATACACATCGTCGCCGGTCAGCAGCATTCGGCCCAGGGCCGTGCGCACTTCCGTCTCACTCATGCGGGGGAAACGGCCCCACAGCTCCTCCAGGGCGGTGTTGCGGGGGTTCAGCTGTTCTCCATGCTGGTCGAAATAGCCGAACTGAACCCCGCCGCCGACGCGGATTTTTCCTTTTTCATGGGGCAGCCTGCCCAGAATCATCTTCAGCAGGGTGGACTTTCCCACCCCGTTCTCACCGATAATGCCGATTTTTTCCCCGCGCAGCACCGTTAAATCCAGGTTTTCCAGCAGCACTTTTCTTCGGCTGCCCTCCCCCACGGCCAGTTCCAGCCCTTCAATGGCCAGTACCTCCTTGACGGGTTCCGTCCGGTAGGTAAAACGGATGCCCGCTGTCCGGCGGTCCGTCATGGGCCGATCCAGTACCTCCATGCGGTCCAGCGCCTTCAGCCGGCTTTTGGCCATGCCGGAGGTGGACGCGCGGGTGATGTTCTTCTCCGCATACTCCCTCATGGCGGCAATCTGTTTCTGCTGCGCTTCGTATTCCTTCCGGCGGCGCTCGAACTGCTCCTCCTTCAGGACGGTGTATTTGGAATAATTGCCCTTGTACACCTGCATGCTGCCCAGTTCCATGTCAAAAATTTTGGTGACGCATTTATCCAGAAAGTACCGGTCGTGGGACACGATCAGCACCGCGCCGCGGTAGCTTAAAAGATAGTCCTCCAGCCAGCCGAGCGTCTTAAAATCCAAGTGGTTGGTGGGCTCGTCCAAAAGAAGCAGCTCCGGCTCCTCCAGCAGCAGCTTGCACACCGCAAGCCGGGTGCGCTCTCCGCCGGACAGGGTGTCGATTACCGTGTCCCTGCGCTTGTCTGCAAAGCCCATACCGCCCAGTACCGTGGCTATCTTTACATCGATGAGGTACCCCTCCCCCGCCTCAAAGGCGGTTAAAAGCTGGGCGTACCGCGACGACAGCTTTGTGTTTTCCGGCTCTGCCTCCATCCTTCCGGCCAGCACGTCCAGCTCCGCCTTCATGTCCAGCAGGGGCTGGAATACGCTGCGCATCTCCTCCTCGATGGTGTTACCGCCGGTCAGTCCTGCGTTCTGCTGCAAAAAGCCGTACCGCAGGCCGCTTTTCAGGCTGACGGTTCCCTCGTCCGGTGTCTCCCTGCCGGTCAGAAGGTTCAGCAGGGTGGATTTCCCGGCTCCGTTGGCGCCGACAAGGCCGATACGGTCCTTCTCCTCAATGGTAAAAGAGACGCCGGAAAACAGCACTTCCCCGCCGTATATTTTTTTCAGCTTTTCTGCGACGGCCAGCATGGCGTCTCCCCCTTTCCGTATTTCGACAGCACGTCTATCATAGCATAAACAGCAGCGGGTTTCAACGAAAACAGTTGCGGCATGCCCCCAATTGGGCTATACTTGAACATAGCAGTTCTCAGGAAAGGAAGGTTTATGGATGAAAGACTGTGCACTGGTTTTGGAGGGCGGCGCGCTGCGCGGTGTGTTTACCTCCGGGGCGCTGGATGTGCTGATGGAGCAGGATTTGTATCTGCCCTATGTCATCGGGGTGTCCGCCGGTTCATTAAACGCCTTCGGCTACCTGTCAAGGCAGATTGGCCGCTCCGGGCGAAGCAACATCGAATATGCCAGGGACCCGCGGTACCTCGGGCTGAAAAACCTTGTCCAAAAGCGCAGCATTTTCAACTTCGACTTTATGTTTGGGGAGCTGTCCCACGACCTGCTTCCCTTCGATTATGATGCCTTCTTTGCGTCCCCTATCCGCTTCGTGGCTGTTGCCACCGACTGCGAAACCGGCCGTCCCTTTTATTATGAAAAAAAGCCGGGCCGGGATGAGACCATTTTTGACGCGGCGGTTGCATCCTCCAGTATGCCCCTGTTTGCCCCGCCGAAGAAATTGCTGGGCCGTGATTATCTGGACGGCGGTGTCGCCATGCCCATTGCCTTTGAAAAGGCGGAGGAGGACGGCTTCCACAAGCAGGTGCTGGTGCTGACGCGCCATAAGGGATACCGCAAAAAGCCGCTGGGCAGCGGTGTCCGCAGGCTGTACAGGCGCACCTTTCGGGACAAGCCCGAATTTTTACACGCCCTTCTGCGCATGCCGGAGCACTACAATCAGTTGATGGACGAAATTGACCGGCGGGAGCAGGCGGGTGACTTTTTTGTTATCAGGCCGCGCAAGCCGGTGACCATTTCCCGGTTGGAGAAAAATGAAAGCAAACTGAAATCGCTGTATTTGGACGGCAAAATGGACACGCTGGCCCGCCTTGCCGAACTGAAGCAGTTTTTGGGCGTGGACTGACCGCGCCCGGAAAGGAGAGGACGGCCATGAAGCTGAAACAGGGGGACCGGGTGGGGATTACCGCCTGTTCCAACGGCCCGGACGAGCGGGGGCGGGAACCGGTCGAAGCATTGTGCCGGCTGCTGCGCTCCGTCGGACTGCAGCCGGTCTACGGCAGCGCCCTGCGCTTTAACGGCCCCTTCGCCTCCTCTGCCAAGCAGCGGGCAGACGCCCTGATGGAGCTTTTTTCCGATGACCGTGTCCGCGCCATCTTTGATATATCCGGCGGCGATCTGGCGAACCAGATTCTTGAGCATCTTGATTTTACCCTGATCCGCTCCCATCCAAAGCCCTTTTTCGGATACAGCGACCTGACTGTGCTGTTAAATGCCCTGTACCGGTGCGCCGGGCTTCCCTGTGTGCTGTGGCAGCCCAAAAACCTGCTGGGGAAGGACGCGCAGGGACAGCTTCAGCGGTTTTGCAGCAGCCTGATGGACGACGGGGACGACGGGCTTTTTCACTTCTCCTGCCGTCTGCTTCAGGGGGCCCCTGTGGAGGGTACGGTTGTCGGCGGCAACATCCGCTGTCTGTTAAAGCTGGCGGGTACGCCCTACTTCCCGGAGCTGTCCGGAAAAATCCTGTTTCTTGAAAGTTACGGCGGGACGCCGGCCGTGCTGGCGTCGCTGCTTAGCCAGCTGCGGCAGATAGGCGCCTTCCATCAGGTCAAGGGGGTGCTTCTCGGCACCTTCTCCCAGATGGAGCGGGAGGGGCTTCAGCCGGACATCACGTCCTTGTTGCTGGAAGCCGTCGGCAACCCGTCGCTGCCTGTGGCAAAAACCATGCAGATTGGGCACGAGCCGGATTCACGGGCGTTGGTCATCGGCGGTACGCTGTGCCTCTCCGCCCTGGACGGCCGCTCGTCGAGTTCCCCGGCACAGGCCGGGCAGCGCCCCTGCCGATAAAAAAGAAGTTCCTCGGCAAAAAAGCAGTAAAAACGCCAGTCCGTGGCAAATGGACAAAAAAAGCTCTGTGCCCGCCGCCTTTCGCGTCGGGCCTGAAGATGTTTTCAGAGGACGAGTCCCCCCCGGCCGGTTTTGGCCGGCGAAATCCGCTCAAGCCTGCTAGACACAGTTGTGCTTTCATTATCTTCCGGTTGGAAGGCGGCTTGAAAATCTACGAATCATCGTATATTCTAAAATGATATCTGAGGAAGGAACCTGGCAGCAGGTATGACCCTTTAAAAGGCGGTGTCAGAATGCAGAATTATCAGTCCAGCCGGGATGCGGCGAAAAAATGGGGCGTGTCAGAACGGAGAATCAACCAATACTGTTCCGAAGGGCGTATTCCCGGGGCGCAGCGGTTTGGAAAGTCATGGGCCATCCCCGTCGATGCGGAGAAGCCCGGTGACCCGCGCCGGTCACGCCAACGGCCGGAATCCGCCCCGACGCAGACGGCCGCCGGCGCCGTGCTTGACCACGCCAACCTGATGCCGCTGATGAACACGGCCTTCACCCCAGGCCGCTGCCGGGAGGCGGTGGAAGCCATGGCCGCCGGCCCCCAGCGGGATATCGCACTTGCCGAGTACCACTATTTCAGCGGCCGTCCAGAGGAGGCGGCCAAAGAGGTGGAGCCCTATCTCTCCAGCCCTGACATTAGCGCGCGGCTCTCCGCCTGCCTTGTCTATGCTTATTCCAATCTCTCCATCGGGCAGATACCGCGGGCCAAATTTGCCCTGAATGAACTGAAGTCCTCCCTCGCCGCCGCAGGCGGACAATCGCCCCAGTTTCAAGCGGCATCAGCTTTTATCGCATCGACGGGGGCGGTGCTGCTTCATCTGCCGCTGCCGGAGGAAATGCCGGAAGCCTCAAGTTTTCTGCCGCTTCTTCCACCGGGGCTTCGGGCCTTTGCCCTGTATGTGCAGGCGCACTACCTCTATCTGAAGGAGGAGTATGCCTACAGCGCCGGGATTGTGGAGGCCGCCCTTGCAATGGATGCGTCACGTTACCCCATTCCCGCCATATACCTGCACCTGGTGGCCGTGATGGATTACATGAGCTTAAAACAGCCCGACCGGGCAAAAAAGCATCTTCTGACGGCATGGGGCATTGCCCGTCCCGACGATCTGATAGAGGGGTTTGGAGAGCATCACGGACTTTTGGGGGCCATGCTGGAGGCGGTTATCAAGCCAAAATGGCCGGAAGATTTTAAAAGGATTATCGACATCACTTATCGTTTCTCTTCCGGATGGCGTAGAGTTCATAATCCAATCACCGGGCACGATGTGGCGGACGATTTAACAACCACTGAATTTGCAGCCGCCATGCTGGCAGCACGGGGATGGACAAATCAGGAAATTGCGCAGCACATGAACATATCCGCGCACACTGTGAAACGATATATCTCCACCGTTCCGCAAAAGTTGGGGATCCACCAGCGGCAGGAGCTGAAAAAATACATGCTGAAATAGCCAAATCCAGCGAAAGGCCGGTTTTGACCCTACCCGTTTTTTCCTTTGAAACGGGTGATGGCAAAGCCGGCCTTTTCTGTTATTCTGTAGGCAAACAAGCAAACCGATGCTAAGGGCATAAGGGAAGGAGGGAAAGAATGAAAAAGACACGGCGGTACAGCATAGAAGGCGTGCAGTTGGAGATCCCTCTGCACTATGACGAGCTTACCGGGAAGGAGATTGAAATCATTCCGGATTTTATTGAGAATCCGGTCTATACTCCGGAGGGTTGTCCCGTCCTGTTTACAGGGGAGGATGCCTGTGAATACGGGGAATCGCCAGGCGGTACGCCGTGTATCGACTGCGGAGCCTGCCGCTTTTACCGGCAAATGCCGGGCACGCTGATTGGTGTCTGTGGACATCAGCAAAAGCGCCATATTTCTAGTACTGATAAGGTGCAGCCAACAAAGGAGGATGACAAGGATGAAAAAACGATTGGCAGCGGCAATATTAAGTTTTAGCATGATGCTGATGCTGTTTCCAATCACTGCGTTTGCAGTGGAAAATTACGATCTGTATCTTTATCTTGGCAATGAAAGCGTAGGAACACGAGTTACCAGCGAAAATGCCTCAGACGTACTGGGGGACGGCACCGTGTCATACGACCCGGACACATGTACCCTGACACTGAACAACGCCAAACTGGCGGGCATTTATACTTACGGCATGGACAGCAAAGTCCTGACCATCAAAGTGATAGGCGAATGCATTATCAATTCGCCTAAATTCAACGCCATCAATTTATATGCGACAACATCCGCAGGCCCGGACTATGATCAGGACAGCCTTGTCATTACGGGGGACGGCACGCTGAAAATAAACGCTTTAGCCGGCAACAATGCCGGGATAGCCACCTATAATGATGTGACGATTAAAGACACAAATGTGGAAATTAACTCTGCTAATCACATCGCAATCGCACTACAAACCCTGAATGATCCGGATTTGGACGACATCGATCTGAATATCATTAACAGCACCGTCACTGCAACGACGAACGGCACCAGCACCAACGCCATCTGGGTTGAAGACGGCGCCATCAAAACAGATAACTCCACCGTAACGGTAAAGGCCGAATCCACTACCTATCCGGTTTTGTGGGCGGCAACCGCTATCGAAATTACAAATAAAAGCAATGTAACGGCAACCGGTTTTGAAAGCAACACCTTCTACTCTGACGGTGACATTGTTATCAATGATTCCGTAGTAAAGGCGACCGATACGTCGGAGTATGCTTTGCCCGCCATCTATGCCTACGGGGACATCACCGTTGAAAACAACAGTACTGTAACGGCTGAAAGCCGTGGCATGCGGGGTGTTTATACAGACGGGAATATGACGATAGACGGAAGCACCGTAACCGCCTCCGGTACAACCAACGAAGGGATGGTTGTGGTTGGAACATTGAATGTTAATAACGCAAAGCTGACCGCTTCGGGCTCCCCCGATGATATTTATATTCCGGCGATTGTCGCAGAGGGTCTTCACATCACGGCGTCCGATGTGACCGCAAAGGGTGGTATCCAATTATTTAACTATAGTAGCGGGCTTGATGACAACATTTCCTTCAGCATCACGCCCGGCGCGGGAAAAACGGCTGAATTCAAGGTGGATAAAAACAACTGGGACGGATCTGCCGCTGCTCATTTCAATGAGGGGACAGAATCGCCCTATGACGCGGCGGTCAATTTTGACACGGATGAAATGAATCAGCTTAGTTCCTACCGATACGTCCATATTGGCGAGCATATCCATGCAGGCGGGACTGCCACCTGCACCAGTAAGGCGGTATGCCGCGACTGCGGCAGGGAGTACGGCACAGCCCTTGGCCACAATGTGATCACATCCGGGGCCAGGGCCGCCACCTGCACCGCTGAAGGATATACCGGGGATAAGGTCTGTGAGAACTGCGGTGAAGTATTCGAAAAGGGCAAGACCATCCCGATGCTTGCGCACAACTACAAAAACGGAGTCTGCACGGTCTGCGGCGCTCCCAGCGATGGCAACGCTCCCCAGACCGGCGAGCGCAGCGATATGGTGCTGTGGGTTCTTGCGCTGACGCTTTCCGGATGCGCCTTAGCAGGAGCCTTTGTCTATGCCAAGCGGAAAAAATGTTAAACCCGCTGTCCAAAGCACCTGAGCAAGGTTTTTAGAAAGTCAAAACAGGCAAAAAGGCCCCTGCAAAGGGGGTCTCACAAGGAAGGAAACGTATTCTACAAAGAGGGGCCGGCGCGATAAAATCGCGCCGGCTTTTTCGTGCCGCTGCGCCCCTATTACCGTTTCGGAATTGATAATTTTAAATAAGCAGGGAGAACCGCCGTTTCAGAATGGAACAGCGGTTCTCCCTGCATTTAAATCTATACTGTTGTGTTTTTCTCCTCTAAAAAGATAGCGATCAAAGCCGAATCATTCCGCTGTGTCAGAGCCGAATATCCGGTTCAGTTCTTCCATGGAGTCCTCATCGGCAAAGGCCAGAATATACTGCCCTGCCCGGATAACCGTTTCCCCGTGCGGAATAATCAGCATATCGTCCTCATAGACGGCAATCAGCAAAGCCTGTGCCGGCAGCTTGATCTGGGCAATGGGCTTATCCACATTGGGGGAGCGGTAGTCCACCCGCACCCGTACAATGGAGTAGGCGCCCTTGGACAGGCGAAGCAGCGTCATAATGGAGTGGTAGTTCATCTCGTCGGCAATCATGTGTCCGATGAGATCCGCCTGATTGATCTTCACGTCCACCCCCATGCCCCCGTTAAACAGCCAGGCATTTTTGGGGTTGTTCACCCTGGCCACGACCTTAGGCACGTCATATTCAAACTTTGCTAACATTGCGGCCGTCAGGTTCACTTCATCCATACCCGTTGCACAAACCAGCGCGTGGCAGCTTCGCACCCCGGCTTTTTCCAAAAGCACCGCATCTGTTCCGTCCCCGCTGAGGACGCACTCTTCCTTCAGGCCGCTGCTTCTCAGCGCCTGAAGGGCCTTTTCCTTGTTTTCAATAACAACAACATCGTTGCCGTTTGCCACCAGCAGGTTGGCAATGTAGCTGCCGACCTGGCCGCCGCCGACAATAATCACTTTCATTTGCAGCCCTCTCCTTTCTGCCTACAGCTGCAGCTGATCTCTGGCCTGCTTCAGATAATCCTTCTGCACCGCGAGATACAGCAAATCATTATATTCACATTGGGTCTCTGCCTCCGGCAGCAGGGAATGCCCCTGCCGCTCCAGCGCCACCGGCTTCATTCGGCCTTCTACCTCCAGGTCGGCAAGCTTTGTTCCACTCAGTGCGGCGGGCACCCGTACCTTAACAAGCTGCACATCCTCATTCCCCAGCTTTTGTACAACCCGCCAGCTTTTGTTAGCCTCCAGATACCCCATAACGTTGTCCACCCCAAGGCGGGTGATGGAGACGGTATAAATCCCCATGGATTCAAACAGCCTTGCCCGCACCGGGTCGTACATCCGCGCTATCACAGTGGGGGTATGAAAAATATTTTTTGCAATGTGCGCCACCACAGCATTCAGCGAATCACTGCTGGCGCAGCTGATGACAACATCCGCCGCGGCAATTCCCGCCTGCTCCAGCACCTGCCGGTCGTATCCGACACCGCAGAGGGTGCGGCCGGTAAAGCCCTCCCCCAGTGCAAGGAATGCCTCCGGATCGTTGTCAATGATGGTCACATCGTGGTTTGTCCTCGTCAGGCATTCCGATACCCTGACGCCGAACTTACCGCAGCCGATAATCAGCACTTTCATTTTTCTACACTCCTTTTCGCCCGCAGTTTCCGCAGCAGTTTCTTTCGCCCTTCTTCAATTCCGAACACAATGAACGGGATAAAGATCAAATACAGCCACTCCACCAGGGAAATCGGCGCCGTGCCGAACACCCCGTTTAAGAAGGGGACATAGATCAACGCCAGCAAAAGCAGGACTTCAACTATCAGGCCAATGTTAATATAGCGGTTGCTGAAAAGCCCCCGGCGGAACACCGATTCCGTGTCCGTCCGGTTGTTGAGCACCATACCCATCTGTGAGAAAACAACGCCGGCCAGCATCATGGTTGTGGCCTGTGCATAGGTGCGCGTTCCTTCTGCTGCCAGCGGGACACCCGGCCAGCCCGCAAGGATGTTGGCCAGGAAATAGCCGCCCAGCGCAAACAGCGTCCCCAGCAGCCCGTACCAGATGAAGCCCACAAGAATAACGTTCCGGTTGAGCAGCCGCTCCTTGACGGAACGCGGAGGCTTTTGCATCACGCTGTCTTCAGCCGCCTCTGCCCCAAGGCCCAGTGCCGGTACCATGTCCGTTCCGATATCAATGGTTAAAATCTGCATAATGGTCAGCGGCAGCGGGATAAGGCCGCCGGAAACAAGGTAAAGTGCCGGCGCGGCCGCCTCCGGCGTGTTGCTGTCGAAGATGTAACGCAGGAATTTGCGGATATTGTTGTAGACGCTTCGTCCTTCCTCAATGGCGCGGACAATGGTGGCGAAATTGTCGTCGCTTAAAATCATGTCCGCCGCCTCTTTGGCCACATCGGTGCCGGTAATGCCCATGGCAATTCCGATGTCCGCTTTCTTCAGGGCCGGGGAATCGTTTACGCCGTCACCGGTTACTGCAACAATGTTGCCCATCTCCTGCAGCGCACAGACAATTCTGTATTTCTGCTCCGGCGCCATCCGGGCGAACACCACCTCGCCCTCAAGGGCTTTTTTCAGGGCGGCATCGTCCATTTCCGCCAGTTCATTTCCGGAAATTACCTGCGCGTCTGCACTTTGTATGATACCAATTTTTCGTGCAATGCTCTCCGCGGTCAGGCCGTAGTCTCCGGTAATCATAATAATTTTGATTCCGGCGCTGCGGCAAAGACGTACCGCCTCCTTCACTTCGCTGCGGGGCGGGTCCTGCATTGCCACCAGGCCGACAAACGTCAGATCCCGTTCCACATTCGCAGGGGCATATTCATGAATGGCGGAGGGCAGCGTCTCATCCTCCTTGCGTAAAGGCCGGTATGCCACAGCGAGAACACGCAGTCCCTCTCTGGCGTACCGATCGTTTGCCTGCATAATGCGCTTCCTGTCCTCCGGTGTAATTGGCCGGGAGGCAGAACCGTCAAAGCAGCGTGTGCACAGCTCCATAATTTCTTTCGGCGCGCCCTTTACAAAGGCCAACCGGCTGCTTCCCTCGAAGGGGATACGGGTCTGGTGGATGGTTGTCATCCGCTTACGGACAGAGTCAAAAGGCAATTCCATAACACGCGGGTAAAACTGGTTCATCTGCGCCATATCAATTCCCGCTTTTGCTGCCGCCACGCCAAGGCAGGCCTCTGTCGGATCGCCCAGAACGGTGTAGCGTTCCTTCCCCTCCTCCGGGGGAAGAAGTTTTGCGTTGGCGCACAGCGCCGCGCCGCCCAGCAGCAGCTCCAGCGCCCTGCTTTTCCGGGCCGTTACCACGGTGTCGCCGTCCCGGACCTCCCCCTCGGGGGCATAGCCTTCTCCGCTGACTGTCATCTCCGCGCGGGGTGTCCAAAGGTGGTTGACCGTCATCTCATTCTGCGTCAGTGTTCCGGTTTTATCGGAACAGATGACATTGGTACAGCCAAGCGTCTCCACCGCTGAAAGTTTTTTGACCAGCGCGTGTTCTTTCGCCATCTTCTGAACTGCCAGCGCCAGCGACAGGGTCACTGCGGGAAGCAGGCCCTCCGGAATAAATGCGACGACCATACCCAGTGCGAACAGGAAGGAGTCCATCAGCGGATCCTGTACCAGAAACGCCGCAATCAGAAAAAAGACAAGGCCGATGCTGAACGAAAGCACTGCAATTTGCTTTGTCAGCACATTTAATTCCTTCTGAAGCGGGGAAAGGCTTTTTTCCGTGTTTTGGGTCAGGCCGGCAATTTTTCCAAACTCGCTGTTCATACCGGTCGCAACCACCAGCGTCCGGCAGGAACCTGCCGCAGCGGTAGTGCCGGAAAAAACCATGTTTTCCGCTTCCAGATAGCTGCACTGCTGTTGAAGGGCCTCCCCGCTTTTGCGGATGGGGTTGCTTTCCCCTGTCAGGGTGGACTGGTCGGCACGGAAGTCATTGCTCTGCAAAATTCTTGCGTCCGCGCTGATCCGGTCCCCCTCCTCCAGCAGCATTATATCTCCGGGAACAATCTCAGAGGCCAAAATCTTCATCTCCTGGCCCCCACGAATCACCCGGGCATAGGCGGGCAGCATCTTCTGCAAAGCATCCGTTGCCTTTTCCGCCTTAAATTCCTGAAAAAAAGAAAAGAATCCGTTAATTAAATTAACACAAAAAATTGAAATACCCAACTCTGGCGCGCCTGAAAGAATTGCCATGGCGCCGCCGCCCCATAAAAGCAGCGCCATCAGGCTTGTAAAGTTGGCAAGCAGTTTTTTCCATAAGCTTTTCTGCTTCTTCTGCTCCAGTTCATTTTTGCCGTAATACGCCAGCCGCCGGGCTGCTTCCTCTTCTGAAAGGCCGCGCATGTCCGACTTTGCAAGCCGGCACGCTTCCACGGGACTGACGTACAGTATGTTGTCTTTGGCGTCCACCGCCCCAACATCAAATTCATTTTTCATTTGCATAACCTTGATACTCCTGATACATAAAGATTGATCCGGAGCATTCCGTTCCGGACCTCAGCAGGCACCGAAGCGGGAGAATGACACGGCTGTCGTTTTCCTTGTCCAAAAGACCATCGGCCTGTCTTCCTCCTAAAACGCTGTCTGCCGTAATGCGGTATATAGTATATATCAGCAGATCCGGAAAGTCAAGCTTGTTTTATGTAAAATTATAAATTCCATATTTTGGGTATTTTCATAAAAATTTGATATTTTACCTTGTTTAATGTAATAATCCAAAACTTTCGGCGGCGTAAAAGAAGGGAGGCGGAAACACTCCATCCGCATTCCTGCAAAATTTCATGAAAAAGCCCCGCACACATCTGCGTGCGGGGCTTTTTCAATATACCCGGATGAAAGCCTGTGCTTTCAGGCAAGCCGGCTTGCTGTTGGGCTTATTATTTTCTTCAACCCCCCATTTTCTGCACGATGCTTTCCCATCCTTGCCATTTTTGGGAATGCCCTACCAGCGTCTGGGGTGTTTTCCTCTGCGCCTGCTGTGATGCTCCATGCTTAGGGTCACAAGGATACCCAGCAGGCTGAGAACCATTGCCATCACCCACGGCCAGAGGACGAGGTGGTCGCCGGTATGCGGGCCGTCTGTACCTCCTCCGGGCGGTGTGCCGGGGTCAGGCGGCTCCGGCGTGGCGCCGGTGTAGGTGTTGTGAATGTCATACCCATGGATTTCGGCGGTGTAGCCGGGCACTTCTACCTCGCCTACGGTATAGGTGATTTCATGCCCGTCCTGCGCATACCGGGGCAGGGTGAAAGCATACTGCCAGTTATCTTTCTCTGTCACCAGACGCTGGGCGGCAAGCTCCCCATCTGCATAGACATACACAATAATGGAATCCGGCGGGTTCGGGTTGTCCCCGTGGTCCCACGTCTTGGTGCCGGAGATTTCCACAGTGTCCGGTTCCACCGGCGTATAGCGGTTCACAAAGAGAGCCTTTTCCGCCGCTTCCCCGTCTTTTGTCAAAGTGTGGGCCGCGTGGAGCGCGCCGTCCTCCAGCGTGACGGTAAAGGTCAGGGTGTAAACGGTGTTGTCATACGTCCAGCCGTCCGCCCCGGTGTTCAGCTCAGACACGGTATAGGTGTAAATACCGGGTTCCGCAAAGGTGAAAGTACCGATTTCCACCTCGCCGCTGCCGTTGAGGGTGAGGGTCTTGGTGCTGCCGGTGCTGCCCTCCGGCATGGGCGCGCCGCTTTCGCCCCGCAGCAGGAAGGTGAACTCGGTTTCCGGCGGGTTCTCGCCCTCCACCACCTTTTCGATGATGGGCGGGTCAATTTCTACCGGCGGGATATAGGTGTTTACAATGTCATAGCCGTTGTAGGTGGGTTCAAAGCCCTGGACGGGCAGTTCTTCTATGGTGTATTGGATTTCGTTTCCGTCCGCGTCATATTTGGGCGCGGTGAAGGAGTAGTGCCACTCCCCGTTTTCGTCCGGGGTGACGGTGATTTCCTCCACCACAACCTCCCCGTTTTTAAGCTGTACGGTGATGGATTCAGGCAGGGCTACTGTATGGCCGTCCAACTCCCATGTCTTTTCGCCCGCAATCTCCGTCTGCACTTGGCCTATATAGGTGTTGGTAGCGGTGACGGTAATTGTCCCACCGGGAAGGGCGGTGCCGGTACCGTTTTCTATGGTGAGGGCATAGCCGTCCTGGAAGTAGTTATCCTCCCGCACATCATAGGAAGTGTCTGCGGGAATGGTAAACTCTTTGCGTTCGCCGGGCTTTAGGGTAAACTCCTGCTCCACGCCGTCGATGGTGAGGGTGAAATGGAACTCCTTGTCTTTGTCCGCTTCCGGATATTCGCCCGCAAGCTGCTTGGTGACAACCAGTTTTGCCGCTTGCTCCGGCACCCGGTTCTGGAACCGGGCAAGGGCATTTTCGCCGCCGACAATGGTGCCGAAGATTTCCTCCACCGCAGGCAGATACCCGCCCGCGTCGGTTTCCCGCACGATGTAGGTAACGCCGTGCGGCAGGCTGTCAAATACCGCCTGCTGGCCGTGCTTCAAAACCAGCGTTCCGCCGCTTTGAAGCTCCTGCGGTTCGCCGCCGTCAATTCGGTAGGTATAGGTGCCGCCATCGGAGAAGGTTACTTCAAAGGTAAATTCTTTGTCCGGGTCGGGGTTTTCGCCCACGACCTCTTTTTCCACCGTCAGGCTGCCCGGCTCTGCCTCCGGCTGGTAGGCATTGACAAAGGGCAGGAGCAGCGTTTCCGTCCCGGTGATGGTACCGGTGTAGGTCTTGACGCTGGCGGTATACCCGTCGTCGGTGTAATCGGTTTCGGTGACGGTGTACCGTGTGCCCACCGGCAAATCGGGGATAGTATGGCTCTCGCCGTGTTTGAGGGAGAACGAAAGCTCCTTGCCGCCCACGACGGCGGTAAAGGTGAATTCTTTATTGAGATTCGCGCCGTCGCCTGTCACTTCTTTGGAGACGGTTAAGCTTCCGGTTTTCTCCGGGGCATAGGTGTTGACAAAGTGGGCCGTGCTGCCGGTTTCGGTGATGGTTCCGGTGTGGCCGGTAGCGGACAGGACATAGCCGGGGCTGGGCTGTTCGGTGACGGTATAGGTGACGCCCACCGGGATTTGCTCAAACACCGCCTGCTGGCCGTGCTTTAATACCAGCGTGCCGCCGCTGGCGATTTGCTGGGATTCTCCGCCGTCAATGCGGTATGTATAGGTGCCGCTGTCGGAAAACACCACCGTAAAAGTAAATTCCTGCTGCTTCTGCGCTTCGGTCAAGGGGGAGCCGTCCATGTTGCGGACGGTTTTTTCAATGGTGAGCGCCCCTTGCCGCCGGACGTTGCAGGCGGTGACAACCACCGGATCGGTTTCGTTTCCGGTGACGGTGAAGGGATACCGGGTGATGCGGCTGCCGTCCGAGCCGGTGTCAAAGGTGAAGCCGGGGGCGGGGGAAAATTCCTCGAAATAGTAGTCGCCCGGCTCCAAACGGACGGGGATTTTTCCCTCGTTGTCGGTAACGTACCGCCCGCCGATCTGCACCCCATCCGCCGTGAACAGGTAGAACACCGCGCCGGGGACGGGAATTTGGGTTTCGGTTCCGTCGGGCAGTTTTTGGAGCTTTAACAGCTCCACGTCCTGCACAAGCTTGCTTTGCGTTTCGTTTTTGGCCTGCTGGCTGAGGCTTTGCCAGCCCAGCGTGCCGGATATAAGGCCGGACAGGACAAACACCGCCGCCAGAATCAGGCTGACGGCCCGGTATGCTGCTGACCGCATGGCAAAGCCTCCTTTCGTTTCCCAAAATTCCCCGCGGGGTTGTGTTCTGTGAATATACGACACACTGCCGTCTGCTGTGGGTTTTCCGCTTTGGGAAAGCCCGCAGCAGGCAGCAGCGCCGCCTGCCCGCCGTGCAAGACGGACAGGGTTTGCTGCCTGATAAATGGAATGCGATTTTACTTTGACAAATCAATCCACAAAGCGGGGCGTACGCCGCCTGGATTATTCTGATTGTAGTTGGTGGGCCTACCTAAGGAATTGATGCAGGCCACGCTATTCGTAAAGCTGAACGGCGAACGGAGCCAATACCAACTCGCGCTAGAAAAGTCTACTGTCCAGCTACCATCCGGTGCGGGCAGTTTTTGGCCGTTATAGGTGTAATCGTCCGCCTGTGCCACTGAATTATTATGAGTACCGTTTACGTCTGCCTCGCTGAGCAGGAACACTTTGTCGTTGGTTGTATCAAAGTCCGACCCATCATAGGTGGAACGGGTCTTGATGGTTGTGCTCACCGCGTACTTTTGCAGGGTGGGCTTGCTATTGAGCCATGTACCGTTGAGGTAAGTGCGCAGATCGCTATCTTGCCATCTTGGGGAATCTGCATCAAATACCTTTTTTTCCTGAATATCCTTGGTTATCAGCATGGCTTTGGTATCTTCCTTGGCCAGCACATAAAATTCTATGCTGTCAATGGTTACGGTATCAGCGCTGCCAGGAGTGATGTTGCCGATCTGGCCGACAAACAGGGGACTTACGGCGACGCTTTTTGTGCCGCTGACCGCGGTATTCTGCTGCGACACCGCTTTGACCGTCAGGCTGGAAGCCGTCTCGTCCGCGCCCACCGTCAAAAGGCCGCCGGAACTGATGGTTGTGCTGGCGGAGCTATTGCCGCTCACGCTCCAGGTCACGGCCTGATTCGCCGCCGGCGTCCCATTTCCCGTCACGCTGGCGGTAAATTGCAGGGTTGCGCCTGCGGTCACCTTTGTCGCGCTGCCCGCCGCGGAGATTGTCACGGTATCCACCGGGTTTTTCGCCACAATTTCATCTTCCAGCGTCGGGTTGCCCCATACCTTGATATCGTCGGACGTCCCCAGCTTGCCGTCCGGCCCTTTGGCCAGATAGCTGCTGTCGCTCCCGTCGGGGCCGAGGAACTTATCCCCATAGGTTTCGTCGGCGGGTTCCAGCACAACCACGTCTGTCCGGTCATCTCCGCCACCCGGCTTTCCGTCCGCGCCGCCGCAGAACAAATCGCCTGCCGTGCCGTCCGCCTGTACTTCCTTATAGGTGTTGTCCCCATAGGACATATAGGTTTTGCCGCCTTCCTCGATCAGTTCCGTTTCAACGGCCTGATTGATCAGATCCATCGCGTCAGCCGAAGGAGCGCCGCCCGCGTCCGGCCCGAACAGGCCCGTGTCGTCGTCCGCATTTCCTACGTCGTCCGGCGTGACAAACTGGCCGGTGACATTGATGGCATAGTACCAGTTATCGTCCTGAATACTGGTCATGCGGATGCCGTCCAGCAAAAGCCCGGTCGCCTCGCCCGGCTGGAGCAGCTCCGCCCAGTACGCCCAGCCGTCCGTGTCATACACCCAGTATTTCCCAAGCGGAGAGCCTTTTTCCTTCCACTCCGCCATCGTCATTACCTGCGCCGTTTGGGTTTCCCTGGCGGTGTGCGTTTCCTCTATGGTTTCGATATTCGTCCCCTCGACGGCGCTGTCGCCCTCGTCCACGTCGTTGGTGTCAATGTCATACACCGCGTCCGCCGTTTTTTCCTGGCCGTCGGTATAGGTCACATAATCGTCGAAGTGCACGTTATCGTCCGGCGTTGTTCCCTCGTATGTACCGTTAATGTCGGCTTTGAGCGAATCCTTGTTCTTGTTGAAGGTGGGCATATAGACCGTCTTGCCGCCCATCGTCCATGTCCAGTGCTCGTGGAACGGGTCGTCCTCCGCGTTCGGGATATGGGGTTTCCACGTCGTCTTGTCGTTGATCGAGCTTCCCGCCGCCAGCGGCGTTGCGTTGCGGTCTTCCGCCTCCAGGTTCTTCCCGGCGTCCTGTCCCAGCTCCATATACTCGTCCAGACGAACCCTCGCGAAAATGGGGGTATCCCCGAAGTTTTCGACGTATACGTCTTTGTTCCTGCCGTCGAAGTCGTCGTGCAATCTTCCGCCGGGGTTGACGGCGCTCATGGTTTCGTTGAGCGCCTGTTGGCTGATAGACTGCCACGCGAAGGTGCCCGTCAGCAGGATTGCCGCCGCCATCGCCACCGCGCCGATAGACGCGGCGATTTTGCGCTTTTTTGTTTTGAATGGCATTTGCGCTTACTCCTTTCCTTGTATTTCTCCTGATTACGCCCCTGCTTCAGTTACCGTGACCATGTACACGCCCGCCGCTTTGCCGTCTGCTTTAGAAACAGCCTTAACGGTCAGCGTGCCGCCTGCGGTTTCATCTGCTCCAACGGTCAATTCGCCGCTTTCGCTGATCGTGGTATCAACAGAGGTATTGCCGGATACTTCCCAGCTCACTTTCTGATTGATGTGGTCTGCGCCGCCCAGAGTGATCGCCGCGCTAAATTGCAGGGTGCCGCCCGCCTGCACGGTTGTGGCGTCCGCATTAGCTGTCACGGTGACAACGGTTTCAAGACCAGCCGCCTGATTTAAGAGGAACAGGGCGTTGTCGCTGGGCGCTTCACCGGCATTGTCGCCAAAGAAGCCGTCGCTGCCTGCTTCGCTGCCCCAGTCGCCAACCGTGGCAAACTGGCCGACTACGTTAATCCCGTAGTACCAGTCCTCGTCCGGCTCTTTTTGCAGGGTGATTCCGTCCAGCAGCAGGCCGGTTGCCGTGCCGGGCTGAATGGGCTGCGCCCAGTATGCCCAGCCGTCCGTGTCGTACACCCAGAACGGGCCAACCGGCGCGCCCATATCCAGCCACTGCTGCATGGTGATGGTGGTGCCGGTCAGGGTGTTGGCGGCAGTGTGGGTTTCTTCTACCGTCGTGATATTGTCCGGGTCTACCGCGCCGTCGCCTTCGTCCACCGTATTGTCGTCATTGTCATACACCGCGTCGTCGGTTTTCTGTTCGTCAAGGGTGTAGGCATGATAATCGTCGTAGTGGGTATCATCGTCTGGCGTGGTGCCCTCGTATGTACCGTTGACGTCCGCCTTCAGGCTGTCCTTATTCTTATTGAAGGTGGGCATGTAGATGGTGCTGCCGCCGGTACGCCAGCTCCAGTATTCATGGAATGGGTCATCCTCTGCGCCGCTCTCAATGGTGTCGCCGGGGATATGGGTTTTCCATGTGGCGACGTCATTCAGCTCGCCGCCCTCGACCAAAGAAGTGGCGGTGTTGCCGTCCTGCTCACCGGCTCCGGGGCCGATTTCCATATACTCGTCCAGCCGTACCCGCGCATAAACAGGCACGCCGCCGTCGTCCGGGTCGGTGAAGTTTTCCACATACACGTCTTTGTTCCTGCCGTCGAAATCGTCGTGCAGGCGTGCGCCGGGGTTGACGGCGCTCATGGTTTCGTTGAGTGCCTGTTGGCTGATAGACTGCCATGCGAAGGTGCCGGTCAGCAGGATTGCCGCCGCCACCGATACAGCAGTAATGGCAGATACCAGCTTGTGTTTTTTCATTTTTTCTGCTGTCATTTGTGATCTTCCTTTCACTGTTTTTTGTATATGTAAAGAAGGATTGTCCTTCTTTGCACCATGTCAGTACCGAGCCGTCTGTTTCGGCTCTTTCTTGTAAATGCGCTTTAAGGCGATTATCAGCCCGATTACCACCGCCAGCGCAAACAGCAGGAACGGCCAGTAGTTCCCAATAAAGCTGGCGATATATCCCAGCACAAGGCTGTGGAAAATGACCTTGCCCACCACGTTGACGGCGGGGACGGGCTGTGCGTCCGGCTCGTCATTCATAATGCCCTGTGTCTCAAACGCCCTCTGGCCGGTGCCTTCATAGTCCTCGATGATCCCGATAATCCGGTGAGTGACGGTGGTGGTCTGGTTTGCCATAAAAGTGATGTCGTCCCCGATCTCCAGCGTTTCCGGGTCTACCTGCTGGGCAATCACCAGCGACCCTTTGGGGATTTCCGATTGCATGGAGCCGGAGAGGACAATCATGCCGGTAAAACCGGCAAGGCTTCGGGGGCTGCCGCTGCTGGTGGCGCGGATAAACAGGGCGGCGATAACCAGAAACACGAGGAAGCAGTAAAAAACGATGCTTCCAGTCGTTTTGAGAATTTGCTTCTTTCGGCTCGGCGGTTCTTCCACTGCCCGTTTTTGCAGTTTTTCCCTTTTGGCAGGCGCTCGTACCTGTGCAGGTTTCTTTCGCTTCTGCTCCGGAAGGCCTGCTTCTTTCACTGCCACAGGTGAGCTGTCCATCTTTTCCTCAGTTTGCTCCGGCGGGTCACGCCCCTGTGATACCGGGGAGGGTGTGGAATCTTTCTGTTTTCCGTGAAGCTCGGCCAGAATGTCGTCCACCGTCAAACCTTTGTGTGGCTTGTCCGGCTGGCTCTGCTGTTCCTTGATTTGTTCTGTCAGCGCTTCTACCTGTTCAGATAAACGGGCATACCCCCGAACCAGTGCGTCGATTCGGGGGTCGTCCTGCGGCGGGCTTTTATTCGTAGTAGACGGTGTTTTTTTCATAACGCAGCTTCCTTTGGCAACTACAACAGAAGAACGATTCTGTCGTCATTATTCGAGCCGACAGGTCGCCGAGAAGCGTTAAAATTCAGTAAAAGGCATAAAAAGGCGCGGCAAAGAAACCTTTTCAACAAACTTTGCTGAAAAGGTTCTCTTGCTGCGCCCAAACAGGTCGAACTATTGACTTTAAGACCGGTTCATGCTATGTTATATATATATGTTTATCTCTATTTTTCTGTCTTTTTGCAACAGAATCGTTCTTCTGTAGTCAATGGGAAACCGGCGTTTTCGGCGCTGGTATTTTTTTTGCCTTTTTTCAAATCACCAGCCGCATAGTCTCCATTTTGCGCCGGTGCTCTGCACCCGTGGTGATGATATAGATTCTGGTGGTGTTGATATTGCTGTGCCCCAGAATATCCGCCAGCTTCGCCACATCATGGTCAATGGCGTAAAAGCACCGGGCGAACAGGTGGCGCAGGCTGTGGGGGAACACCTTGCTTGGAGCCACCTGTGCCCGTGTGCATAACGCTTTCATTTCCCTCCAGATGTTGCTCCGGTTCATGGGCTTGCCCGTCCGGGTGACGAATACCGGGCCGGTGCGGAGCTGCTGTTTCCCGGCATACCGCCGCAGCTTCTTACATAAAGCGGTGGGCAAAAAGATTGTCCGCGTCTTTCCCTTGCAGCGAACTACTGCCTCGCCCTGTGCGACAGCTTCCGCCGTGATATATTGCAGCTCACTCACCCGGATTCCGGTGGCGCAGATGGTTTCCAGCAGCAGCGCAAGGCGCTCGCTGCTTTTTTCTTTGGCTGCCTGCACCAGCCGGACATATTCGGCGCGGGTCAGTTCCTTTTCCTCCGGGCAGTAGATTTTGCGCTGCACCTTGAAGGGCTTGACGCAGCAATCGTCAAATCCCCAAAAACGGAGAAACCCGTTGATTGCCGCCAGCGCAGCGTTGGCGCTGGACGGGGCGTAAGTTTCCCCCAGCTCCGTTTTGTATTCCAACACCAGCGCCTTGTCGATCCGCCGCCCTGCATAACGGGCAACGAACTGCCGGACATGGTGCAGGTATTTCTCGATGGTGGCCGCGCTTTTCTCCGCTTCCACGAGAGACGTTTCGTAAGGTTTTATCATGCTTTCCTGTATTTTTCGATATTTCATTTTGTTTCCCTCCGGTACGATATTTTTCCCTTTTTCTCATTGTACCGGAGAGGCAAAATAATCCACGAAAATTTGGGAACCGAAGCCCAAATTATCTTAATTGCCTGTGAAAGAGGCAAAGGCTGCAAATTTCGGGGTAATCCTATCCTCATAATACCGTGGCAGTGTTTCCCGGAAGACAAGTGGACACATCCAAAAGCAAAAAGCCTGTAAACAAGAAAGTTTACAGGCTTTTTCCGGTAACAGGCGGCAAAAGAGATGCCTCCGAAAGTTATAATGGGTTCAACACCAGCAAAAAAGCTGGTGACGGTAACAAACCGCTGCAGGATCCTTGTGGCCAAACGTGGCCTTTCCAAAAAGAAACGGTTGCGGAGTAAACAGCTGTTTTTATGCAGAAATAAAAAAACGGAGCAAGCTTTTTATCGCTTGCTCCGGTGTGGCTCCCCAAGTTGGACTCGAACCAACGACCCTGCGGTTAACAGCCGCATGCTCTACCGACTGAGCTATTGAGGAATATGAGGGTAAGCAATTTTTTGCTTACCCTTTTTGTGTCGGCAACGACCTATTTTCCCGGGCAGTCACCCGCCAAGTATCTTCGGCACTGCTGAGCTTAACGACCGTGTTCGGAATGGGAACGGGTGGGACCTCAGCGTTATTATCACCGACTTTGGTGACCCGTGGGGGAATCGAACCCCCGTTACCGGCGTGAGAGGCCGGTGTCTTAACCGCTTGACCAACGGGCCATCGTCATGTGTTGGGTTCAGATACCCCGAAGGTACCTTGGAAACAAAATAGAGGAAAGAAAAGAAGTATTTTTAGGTCAAGCCCTCGACCGATTAGTATCTGCAAGCTAAATGCCTCACGACACTTACACCTCAGACCTATCAACCATGTAGTCTACATGGGGTCTTACCTGATTACTCAGTGGGATATCTCATCTTGTGGCCGGTTTCACGCTTAGATGCCTTCAGCGTTTATCCGATCCGCACATAGCTGCCCAGCTGTGCCACTGGCGTGACAACTGGTGCACCAGAGGT
>CAJFUF010000036.1 GCA_904420175.1 Candidatus Schneewindia gallinarum | reverse complement strand
TATTTAAATATTGAAATCTTATAAGTTTTAATATATAATTTTAACAGAAAGAGAACAAAGTTCGTAACTTGTATCTGATTCGCTCCACGTCGTCGCGGACTATGTATCGTTCGCGACGACTTTTCTTTTAAAAAGTCATCTGCTCATTCACGCCGTCGCTCCTCCTTTCCGCAAAAAGTCCCGCTTGCTACGGCTGCTCGCTTGTAAACGCCCTCACAACGCCTCCGCGGCGCCACCAATTTTTTGCGGGTCCAACTCCACTTTAAAATTTTACTTAGGCATCTCTTTTGCTACTGTTGACACATCGGAACAAAGTACGCTTTGCTCCGATTTTCTTTTTGCCGGAATTTGGATACTCGCGTTGGGAACTTATCTTTTTGCCACCTGTTGACACGCCGAAGCAAAGTCTGCTTTGCCTCTCCTTTTGCGGCAAGTCACACCCGGATGTCTGGACCCTGCGGGTAGAAACGCACTACAGCCGCCATGGACTTCTGTGAAAATTTAACGCTGCACTTTATGCGTTAACAAGGCGCCGGAACCCGTTCCGCTGACAGCTGCAAGCCCCAGCCTTGTGGTCGGGGTTTTTTGCACCAGGCCGCCCGGACGGCCGAACATTGCGGGGGACGGCGCGGGGCTGCTTTGCGGCCAATGGCAACACAGCGCCCGGAGAAAGGGGAGGGGCGCAGAGAAAGGAGACAGAACATAAAGAAGGATAACCGGGGGCCGTCAAGGCCAAAATTGGTCAGCGACGAAGAACTGGCCCGCGTTACGGTGGGCGAGCGGAAGCCGCATAACGGGACCATTTTCCTCGCAGAATATAACCGGGCCTGGCCCGTGCTGTTCGAGCGGGAGGCACGGAGAATCAAAGCGGCGCTGGGGCCGCAGGCCCTGCTTGTGGAGCATGTGGGCTCCACCTCTGTACCCGGGCTGTGTGCAAAACCCATTCTTGACATCCTGCTGGTGGTGCCCGACTCCGCAAAGGAGACGGATTATCTGCCCGCCCTGCGCCGTGCGGGCTATACCCTGCGCATCAGGGAACCGGACTGGTATGAGCACCGCATGCTGAAGGGCCCGGACACCGACATCAACCTGCATGTGTTCAGCCCCTGTGCGCCGGAAATTACGCGCATGCTGCGCTTCCGCGACTGGCTGCGCGAACAGGAGCAGGACCGGCTGCTGTACGAGCGGGAGAAGCGCCGCCTTGCTGCAAAAACGTGGCGGCATGTACAGCACTATGCGGATGCCAAAAGCGCCGTGGTGGAGGAAATTCTTTCCCGGGCGCTGAAAAAGTAGGGGCACAGCCCGCCTGCTTTTACGGGGTGGCTGACCGCTGAGCGGCACCCGTCTTTTATGCCCTGGCATTTCCCTTGGCGGCCGCAGCCGAAAAAATTTTGCAGGCGGGCCCTTGCATTTTTTCTTCAAATGCTGTATTGTATAAAGGCTTATCGTGAAAAGTACCGAAAGGGAAGAAGCAGTATGAAGAAACCGCTTGAGCATTGGAAAAAAATATTCATTCTAATCTATACCGGACAGGTGTTCTCACTGGTGGGCTCCAGCGCTGTACAGTTTTCCATTATCTGGTGGCTGACGGTGAACACCGGCTCCGCCATGACGCTGACAACAGCGGCGGTCGTCGGCTATCTGCCGAACATTTTGGTGGGCCCTTTTGCCGGTGTGTGGATTGACCGCTATAACCGCAAGCTGATTATGATGCTTGCGGATGGGTTTGTGGCGCTGTCCAGCGCCGCGCTTGCGCTGACATTCCTGTTCGGCACCCCGTCGGTGGAATTCATCTATGTGGTGCTGTTTATGCGCGGCCTTGGCGGGACCTTTCACAGCCCGGCCATGCAGGCCGCCATCCCCATGCTGGTACCGGAGGGCCAGCTGGTCAAGGCCAACGGCTGGGGCCAGTTTATCAACTCCGGCTGCAACATGGCGGGCCCGGTTCTGGGGGCCGCGATGATGGGCATTTTCTCCCTGGCGGGAATTATGCTGGTGGATATTTTCGGCGCGGCCATGGCCATTACCACTTTGCTGTTTGTGAAAATTCCGGATGTGCCGAACCGCACGGAAAAGCTGCACATGCTGGGGGATATCAAGCAGGGCCTGCGCGCCATTGCCGGCAACAAACCGTTGATTATGGTCAGCATCCCGGTGTTGATCTCCTGTGTAATGTACATGCCCCTGAATGCGCTGTTCCCCCTGCTGGTAAGTTCCCACTTTGGCGGGACAGAGTGGCACACCAGCCTGGCGGAACTGCTGTTTGCCCTGGGCCTGCTTACCGCTTCTGTCGTGCTGGGCGTTTTCGGGAAAAACCGCAGGCAGTTCCTGCTTATCTCCCTGTCGCTGGTTGGGCTTGGCGCCACGGTGCTGCTGGGCGGCCTGCTTCCGCCTGGATGGTTCTTTGTGTTTGCAGGACTGGCATTCATCATGGGCTGCATGGGTACCTCCTTTTCCACACCGTATATGGCCTTTATCCAGCGGACGGTGGATCCCGCCGTGCTGGGAAAGGTGATTTCCCTTGGGGTCAGCCTGATGGGCCTTGCCATGCCCATCGGCCTGCTGGCGGCTGGCCCCGGCTCTGAACTGATCGGGGTTGACGGCTGGTTCGTGCTGTCCGGTGCGCTTCTGGTACTGGTGGGTTCGGTCAGCCTGGTGCTGACGCGGCGCTTTGACCGTCAGCCACTGCCGGAGCCGCCGGCGCAGACGGAATAACAAAAGGTCTGCAAAGCCATTGGCTTTGCAGACCTTTTTTCTTGACGGGCAAGCGGCTGGCCGTTTTTGCCGTGGGCGCCAAGCCCCCGTCGGACAAGGTGACGGAGACGGTGCGCAGCCATAATATTGACCGGCCCCTGTTCTACCTGCAGGGTGCCTACGACCACAGCGTGATGAAACCGGTGGACAGGCTGCTGTGCAGCATGCTTCAGCGCTCCTTTGAAAAGAAGCCGGAGGCGGAGCGGACCGAGTGGGAGCAGGCCATGGTGGCCTGCGGGAAAAACCGCGGCGGCTGGAGGGACAGGGCCGCGCTGGAGCCCCTTGCGGACTGGGCGAAAGCAGAGAAAGAAACAGAAAAACGCCCCGAAACCTTTGGCTTCGGGGCGTTTTTTCATCTGAACCCGGTTAGATGTTCTGGTTAATCACATTGACAATGGCATCCACGTCCGGGGAAATCACCAGATAGACGTAGTTGCCCTTTGAGGCAAGCTGACCCTTGTTGATAATCTCATACTCGGAGGGGTTGTAGTTTTCATTTTCCTTTTTCAGCTGCTCCAGGATGAGGCCCAGCTGCTCCTCCACCTTTTTGACCGTGTCGGTGTCCTTGGCCTTGATGAGGATGATGGTATCCGCCTTCATCATGTCGGCAGAGCTTTTGAAAACATACTCCTCAAAATCAGCGGTGTCCAGTGCATAGTAATTTTTGATATAGTTGCTGTCGGAATCAATCAGCTCAGGCAGGGTGACCGTTTCCTCAATCTGCTTGTAAATGTCGGCAACAGGCTTCGCTTCCGTGGTTCCGCCGCTGCAGGCCGTAAACAGGCAAAGTGCAAGCGCACATACCATAAGAACAGACAGTACTTTTTTCATAACACAATTCCTTCCTTTCACTTTTTACATTTTGGTGGCGGCAAAGGCCCGCAGGGTGTTCACCCACTGGTCGTATGCCGCAGGGGTCTGGTGGATAAATCCGTCGCTGCAATATTCGGCTTTTAAGCAGCCGTCCGTGTCGGCAACAGCGGAATAGATGTCAATGAACTCCGCGTTGTTTTCAGCTGCGAAGGTCTTAAGCGCCTCGTTAAGTTTGCGCAGGTTCGCGTTGTTCAGGTTTTTCTGCTCGCTTCCGCTGACCATGGGGGTTGCGGACAGGATATAAAGCTGGACGTCCGGGCTTTTGGCACGGATACGCTCAAACAGGGTGCCGAAGTTTTTGACCGTGCCGTCCACCCCGTACAGGGCAATGTCGTTTATACCAAAGCAGATAAATACCTTTTTTGCCCCCATCAGGGCAATGGAGTCCTGCACCTGCCGCTGCTGCCCCTCATAAATGGGGTGGATGGAGGTGTCGGACACCGGGGCGACGGCGTTGGCCGCGCCGTAGCTGCCGGAGACAAGGAAGTTCGGGCCGCCTAAAAAGCCGCTTTCCTTCTTGGCAATGTAATTGCGGAAGCCCATCATGACCGAGTCGCCGATGAACACGGAATTCTGAAAGAAGGCGTCCACTTCGTTTCCGGCGGTGCTGCCGGACGAGCCCGTCTGCTGGGAAGAGCTGGAAGAGGAACCAGAGGAGGAGCCGGACTGGCTTTCACTCTGGGAGCTGCTGCCGGAACTTTCGCTGTTTGTGCCGCTGTCGCTGCCACCGGCAGAACTTTCCGACCCGCAGGCGGCCAGCAGGCCGAGACAAAGCGCCGCTGCAAGCAGCAGCGCCAACCATTTTTTCTTCATAGTATAACTCCTTTGTTCCCCGGGGGAATCCCCCGGTAAAATCCGATGCTCCTATTGTAATATAAACGGCTGCCTTTTTCAATGAAAAAACCGCTTTTTTTATCTTTTCCTTGCGGGCCCCGGTATGGTATGATAGAAAAAAACGGGAAAGGAATGTGGAAGGAATGAATTTTTCCCCAACCACGCTTGCCCTTACCGGCATCGGGGCGCTGGTTTTGCTGCTGGCAGTTTACTTTATTGTGACCTATAATCGCTTTGTTAAACGCCGCACCCGTGTGAATGAGGCGTTTTCCGCCATGGATGTGTACTTAAAAAAACGGTATGACCTCATCCCCAATCTGGTGGAGGCGGCACGGCAGGCCGCCGGGTATGAATCGCACACGCTGGAGGCGCTGACACAGGCGCGAACCTTTGCGCGGCAGGCCGCGGACACGCAGGGCCGCGTGCAGGAGGAAAACCGCCTGTCCGCCAGCCTGGGCACCTTTTTTGCCACAGTGGAGCAATACCCCCAGCTGCAGGCCAGCGCTGCCTTCGTGAAACTCCAGGAGGAGCTGGTGCGCACGGAGGATGACCTGGCCATGGCCAGACGGTATTTCAACGGCACCGTGCGGGAGCTGAACACCCTGGCGCAGGGGTTCCCCAGCGGGCTTGTCGGGCGGCTGTTCGGCTTCCACCCCATGGAGATGTTCCAGGCATCCCTGCCGGAGCGCGAGCAGATCCGCGTGGCCGACATGTGAAGCGGAACCCTTTACATTCAGGGCGGTTTCGTTTAAAATAGAAGAATAGTGTTTTCCGGGGTTGCGGGACGGCACGCCCTGTGCGGTGCCGCCGGGGAACGGATTATCAATGGAATCGGGGGTATTTTTATGAGTGCAAATTTGCAGGTCTTTCTTGCAATGACCGCCTACATGCTGATTGTTATTGGCATTGGCATTTACTTTGCGCGGCGCGCAAACAAAAGTACGGAGAATTTCTTCTTGGGTGGGCGCAGCCTTGGCCCGTGGGTCGCCGCCATGAGCGCGGAGGCCTCCGACATGAGCGGCTGGCTGCTGATGGGCCTGCCGGGCCTTGCCTACTGGTGCGGCATTGCGGATGCCGCCTGGACGGCAATCGGCCTTGCGGTGGGCACCTATGTGAACTGGCGCATTGTGGCAAAGCGGCTGCGGCAGTACTCCACCGTGTCCGGCAACGCCATCACCATCCCGGAGTTTTTCAGCAACCGCTTCCATGAGAAGAAAAAACTTCTGATGGGCATCGCCGCCGTGTTTATTTTCGTGTTCTTCACCGTGTACGCTGCCAGCTGCTTTGTTACCTGCGGCAAGCTGTTCAGCGGCCTGTTCGGCTTCTCCTACCACAGCATGATGCTGGTGGGCGCGGTCTTCGTTGTTATCTACACCTTCTTGGGCGGATTTCTTGCGGAAAGCGTGTCCGACACCATGCAGGCCTTTGTGATGATTATCTCATTAAGCGTTGTTTTAATAATGGGAACCATCAACGTGGGCGGCATCGGCGCCGTTATTGACAATGTTAAGAATATTCCCGGTTATCTGTCCTTAACCTCCCTTGCCTCCCCGGTGACGGACGCGGCGGGGGTTCAGCAGGTGGTAAACGGCGCGCCTGTGTTCGGCGCCGCTTCCGGCTACGGCTTTTTAACCATCCTGTCCACCCTTTCGTGGGGTCTTGGCTATTTCGGCGTGCCGCAGGTCCTGCTGCGCTTCATGGCCATCCGCAAGGTGGGCGAAATTAAGCGCTCCCGCCGGATTGCCACGGTGTGGTGCGTCATCTCCCTGCTTGCTGCAGTCTGCATCGGTGTTATCGGCCGTGCCATGCTGCCCACCGATCCCGAACTGCTGAGTGCGAGCGGCGCGGAGAATGTGTTTGTCAACATGGCGCACGTGCTGATGCCCGCCCTGCTGGCGGGCCTGGTGACCGCCGGAATTCTTGCGGCCACCATCAGTTCCTCCGACTCGTATCTGTTGATTGCATCCTCCGCAGTGTCCAAGAACCTGTACCAGGGCCTGTTTAAAAAGGACGCGGACGACAAGACCATTATGTGGGTGTCCCGTATCGCCCTGATTGTCATCGCCCTCATTGGTATGGTGATTGCGTGGGATGAAAACAGCATTATTTTCAATGTGGTGTCCTTTGCGTGGGCCGGCTTCGGCGCCACCTTCGGCCCCATCATGCTGTTCTCCCTGTTCTGGAAGCGCACAAACCGTGCGGGCGCCATTGCTGGAATGCTCACCGGCGGTATCACGGTGTTTGTGTGGAAGCTGGTTCTCAACCCCTTGGGCGGCGTGTTCACGATTTATGAGCTGCTGCCTGCCTTCCTGCTCAGCTCCATCGCCATTGTGGCGGTGTCCCTGCTGACGGCTCCGCCTGCAAAGGAGATTGAGGAGGAGTTTGAACGGGCAAAACAGTATACCGAGGATCCGGCATAACAGTATTATAAGCAGAGGCCGCGGCGACAGCCGCGGCCTCTTTTTTATTCTTTGCCCTGCCCCTCTTTGCCTGGAAGCGGTGTTTGCCCCGCTACTGCCGACAGGGAGAAACGCAGCTGAGAGTTCAGCCTGCTCAGCTTATTGTACAGATAGAGATAGGATGGAACAATGCCGCTCTCCCGTGCAGTGATGGGGCTTGTCCTGTCCTTGATGGCAAGATCCTCTGTTTTTAGAAGAACGTCCTGCATGCAGGCGGCAAGTTCTTCCGCCTTTGCACAAAGGAACTCGTACGCCTCGCCGTAGTTCAGCGCTTCGTCAAACCGTTCTTCCGTGTTTGGCTTGTGATCCTGTGGTAACATGGTGCTCCCTCCTTCACTGATCAATGATTCGGGCCGTTTTCGGTAAAAGGCATTTGCCTTTTACACCACCAGTATAGCATAAAATGAAACATGCTACCACAAAAATAGACAATTTTTGACAGCGGCGGGGGAAAGCGTGCGGTATTCCCTAACCGGCCCCGGTATTTTGTCGCCCAAAAGGACATTTTGAATAAATAAGGCGCCTGTCCGCGCCCTGTTTTTTTACGAAATTTTGCGCCCTGTGGGGCTTGCAAAATTCGGGCCGGAGGTCTATACTGGACAATGCGGGCATTTGCCCGACATTTATGTTGCGAGGTGAAAAGAGTGGACGCTTACGACCGAAGTAGAAAAGCTGACAGCGATTACTGGGGGCGGCAGCACGAGGGAGCGGCGTCCGTTCTTTTCGTGCGAAAATAAAACTGACGGGGCGGTGTGTGCCGCTTCGTGCCCGGGGGAATCCCGGTTATATTGGCTTTTTCAGGCTGGGCAGCGCCCGGCCATGAAGCGCCGCCTTTTTTAATCGCCGTGCAGAGCTGTGCCCGGATACCGGGTGCAATTTGCACGGTTTTTGTCTGTTTCTGCTTGCCGAATTCCACTGGAAAGGAGCAAAAAGAGATGGAAGAAAGGAAATTTGAAACCCTGCTCGGTTTTATCGAGCAAAAACAGTACCACCAGCTGCGTGCGGCGCTGGCCGACATGAATGAGGTGGATGTGGCCCAGTTCATTGAGGAGGAGCTGCCGGAGGAGAAGCAGCCGGTGGTGTTCCGCATGCTGCCCAAGGAGATGGCGGCGGATGTCTTCTCCGAATTATCCGGGGAGGTACAGGAAAACCTTGTGATGGCCAGTACCGACAAGGAGCTGTCCTTTATTGTGGAGGACCTGTACGTGGACGACGCGGTGGACATGCTGGAGGAACTGCCCGCCAACGTGGTCAAGCGGGTGCTGAAAAATGCGACTCCCGCCACCCGCAGCCTGATTAACCAGTTTTTGCAGTATCCGGAAAATTCTGCCGGAAGCGTCATGACGGCGGAGTTTACCGACCTGCGCAAGGATATGACCGTGGCGGATGCCATCGACCACATCCGCCGCACCGGTGAGGACAGGGAGACGGTCTACACCTGCTACGTCCTGGGGGAGCGTCGCGTGCTGGAAGGGGTGGTGTCCGTCAAGGACCTTCTGCTGAACAGCGACGACCGGCGCATCGCCGACATTATGGATGACGATGTGATTTCCGTTGTCACCACGGACGACCGGGAGGAGGCTGCCCGTCTGTTCTCCAAGTACAACCTGCTGTCCTTGCCGGTGGTGGACAAGGAGAAGCGGCTGGTGGGCATTGTCACCGTGGACGACGCAGTGGATGTGATGGAGGAAGAGGCCACGGAGGACTTTGAGAAAATGGCTGCCATGCACCCGTCTGAGCGGCCATACCTGAAAACAGGGGTTTTTACCCTTGCCAAAAACCGCATTGGCTGGCTGCTGGTGCTGATGATTTCCGCCATGATTACAGGCGGGATTTTGGAAGGGTTTGAAGCTGCTATTGCCACCATGCCGCTGCTGGTGTCCTTCATTCCCATGCTGACGGACACAGGCGGAAACGCAGGCAGCCAGTCCGCAACCATGGTGATCCGCGGTATGGCGCTTGGGGAGATTAGCACCTCTGATCTGCTGCGCATCCTGTGGAAGGAAGTCCGCGTGGCGCTGCTGGTGGGCGTGGCGCTGGCCGGGGTCAACTATATACGGCTGATTCTTACCTACCCCGGGCAGGAGATGGTGGCCCTGACGGTATCCATCAGCGTGCTGCTGACGGTAATCCTGGCAAAGGCAGTGGGCGGTGTGCTGCCCATTCTTGCCAAGATATGCCACTTTGACCCGGCCATTATGGCCTCCCCGCTGATTACTACCATTGTGGATGCCTTTGCCCTGGTGATTTATTTTAACATTGCCAAGGCACTGATTGCTTTTTAAAAAGAAAAAACAGGCGACGGAAATTTTCCGTCGCCTGTTTTTTTCGAGATTTATTTTACCGGCCGCAGGGGCTTGCAGGGCGTACCGACAGCCAGCATCCCGGCAGGGATGTCCTTTGTCACCACACTGCCTGTGCCAATGACGGCCCCCTTGCCGATGGTCACGCCGGGGCACACGGTGACCCTGGCGGCAAGCCACGCGCCCTCCTCAATGGTGATGGGCGCGGAATAGGACATGGCATGCCGCTGTCCTGCCTCATCGGTAAAGACCCGCTGCTCATACACAAGGGGATGGTTGGCGGTAATCAACAGGCTGCCGGGGCCAATTAACACATTTTTCCAGATGGTGATAAGATTGTCGTCCATGAAATTGGCATCGTCGTTAATGAACACGCCGTCCCCAAGGGAGATATGCTTGCCGTAGGTGCAGATGAAACGGCCCTTGATAAACGCACCCTTCCCCACAGAGCCAAGCAGCTGTTCCAGCAGCGCGGCTCGCCGTGCATCCTGACGGCAGGAAAGCCCGTTAAACTGCTCCAGCAGCTGCTGGGTGCGGTGGAACAGATCCTGCATAGTGGGATCCAAGGAATCGTAGGGCAGGCATGCCTGCATTTTTCAGCCTCTGTCATGGGGGCGCCTCCTTTTTGTTTATTCCATTGTCACCACGCGGCCCTCTTTCAGCGTGCGGGCCACGTCAATCAGCCGCTGGTTGCTGCTGCCGCGAAAGCGCAGCTCCAGTGAGCGCTGTGCAAGCAGGAACGGCCCGTCCACAACACAGTCGCACAGTGCGGTAAGGGCCTTTACATTTTCGTCCTGTTCCATCAGCTGTTCAAAGGTGTAGCCGGTGTACATCCACAGGGACAGCCCCCGCTCCTTTATGGCGCGGGCCAGGGGCAGCAGCGCGGCCGCCTGGCACACCGGGTCGCCGCCCGACAGGGTGACGCCTGCCAGCAGCGGGTTTTTGTCGATTTCTGCAAGGATGGTCTCATGCTCCACCGGTTTGCCGCCGCAGGGGTCGTGGGTCTCCGGGTTGTGGCAGCCGGGGCAGTGGTGGGGGCAGCCCTGCGTAAACACGGTAAAACGAAGCCCGGGCCCATCGGTGATGGATTCCCGGACCACGCCTGCAATTCGGATGGTGCTCACAGCTGCTCCATGGTGCTAGTGCTGTGCTTCACACGGTCATGCTCTTCCGCGCGCTTAGCATTGTTCCAGCGGTCCATGGTCCCCACAAGATAGCCGGTGATGCGGCGGATCCGCTCAAAGCCGACATTCTCTCCAACAGTTTCTACGTTTTTCTTAGCAGTCATGGCAAAACAGTCCTTTCTTTCTGTAAGTGGTTGTTAGTGGATATAGCATTCGTAGTCGGGCATGCCGGGATAGGTCTTTTTCAGCTCCCTCAGCTTTTCAATGCTGACAGCCTCCCCCTCGTGCCGGCCGCAGCGCGGGCAGGTGTCGCCAATAATGCCCACATAGCCGCACACCGGGTCGCGGTCGACGGGGTGGTTGATGGAGCCGTAGCCGATGCCGCACTCCTTCATGCAGCGGACAATGCTTTCAAACGCGTCCAGATTTTGCAGCGGGTCGCCGTCCAGCTCCACATAGGAGATGTGGCCGCCGTTGGTCAGCGCATGGTAGGGCGCCTCCAGTCGAATCTTGTCGTACGCGCTGATTTCAAACCCCACCGGGATGTGGAAGGAGTTGGTGTAGTACTCCTTATCCGTCACGCCGGGGATGATGCCGTACTTTTTTTTGTCCAGCCGGACAAAGCGGCCGGACAGTCCCTCCGCCGGGGTGGCGATGAGGGAGTAGTTCATCTTTGTCTCCTTCGCCTTCTCGTCACAGCGCTTGCGCATGTATCCGATGATATCGAGACCGAGATTCTGCGCCTGCTCGCTCTGGCCGTGGTGAACACCGATAAGCGCCGTCAGGCACTCTGCAAGGCCGATGAAGCCCACCGTCAGGGTGCCGTGCTTCAGCACCTCCTCCAGGGTGTCGGTGGGGCCCAGCTTGTCGGAGTCGAGCCAGATGCCCTGTCCCATCAGGAAGGGGTAGTTGTACACATGCTTGGCCGCCTGAATTTTGAAGCGCGCGTACAGCTGGTCAAACACAAGGTCGATTTCATTGGCCAGCAGCTCAAAGAAAAAGTCCACGTTGTGGTGGCTTTTCAGCGCAAGACGGGGCAGGTTGATGGAGGTGAAGCTCAGGTTGCCGCGGCCGAAGGTCTGCTCCCTGCTGGGGTCGTACACGTTGGCCATGACCCTGGTGCGGCAGCCCATGTAGGCAACCTCGCTGTTGGGGTCGCCCGGCTTATAGTACTGGGCGTTAAAGGGGCTGTCCAAAAAGCTGAAGTTGGGGAACAGCCGTTTGGCGGACACCCGGCACGCCAGCTTAAACAGGTCGTAGTTGGGATCCTCCGGGTTGTAGTTGACCCCTTCCTTGATTTTAAAGATGTGGATGGGGAAGATGGGCGTCTCCCCATTGCCGAGGCCCGCGTCCGTGGCCAGCAGCACACTGCGGATTACCAGCCGCCCCTCCGGAGAGGTGTCGGTGCCGTAGTTGATGGAGCTGAAGGGAATCTGCGCGCCCGCGCGGGAGTGCATGGTGTTCAGATTGTGCACCAGCGCCTCCATGGCCTGGTAGGTGTCGCGCTCCGTCTCCTTCTCCGTGTGCCTTAGGGCGAAGGCCTGTGCGCGTTTTATGGTATCCTCGCTGAGGCCAAGCGCCGCCAGCTCCTCCTTTGCCGCCTCATCAAAAGGCGCCTGGTTGAGGTAGGCGGGCACTGCGCCTGTCCGCTCCTTCACGGCGGCGGCCAGCGCCTTGACCTTGTCCTCCGCGTCCTCCAGGTCGGCATATGCCTCCAGTGCCTTGGCAAGGTTTTTCACGTACAGCTTGCGGTAGGTCTTTTTCACGCCCTTCGCCAGCGCGTAGTCGAAGTTCGGAATGCTCTGCCCGCCGTGCTGGTCGTTCTGGTTGGACTGGATGGCAATGCAGGCCAGCGCGGCATAGGTCTGGATGCTGCCCGGTTCCCGCAGGAAACCGTGACCGGTGCAGAAGCCGCCGGTAAACAGCTTGTCAATGTCAATCTGGCAGCAGGTGGTGGTCAGGGTGTAGAAGTCCATGTCGTGGATATGGATGTCGCCCGACTTGTGCGCCTCGGCGTGCTTCGGATCCAGCATGAACATCTCCACAAACTGCTTGGCCCCCTCGGAGCCGTATTTCAGCATGGTGCCCATGGCAGTGTCGCCGTCAATATTGGCGTTTTCCCGCTTTACGTCGTTGTCCACCGCGGCCTTAAACGTCAAATCCTCGTAGGTTTTCATCAGCCCGGTGTTCATCTCACGTACGCGGGTGCGCCCGGCGCGGTACAGGATGTACTCTTTAGCGGTGCGGGCGTGTCCTTCCTCAATCAGCACCTTCTCCACCGCATCCTGAATCTGCTCTACAGAGGGTTTGGTGTTGTGCAGGTTGTCCGTAAGGTACTCCTCCACCTTAACGGCAAGGGACGCAGCAATGGACTCGTCCGTGCCGCCAAGGGCCGCAGCCGCCTTAAAAATGGCCCGCTCGATCCTGCCGCGGTCATAGGGAACGGTACGTCCGTCCCGCTTCACAATCGTCTGAATCATGGTGTCCTCTCATTCCTCAACATCTATGGTTAGCAGTTGACAGTTATTGGATGGAACCACAAGATGTTGTGGAACCTTTCTTATTGTATCCCCCATAGGTGGGAAAGTCAAGAGAGAAAACCACTACATTTTGTATAACTTCCGCGAAGGTATACGGGGGAACGGAAAAGGCAGGGGAATGCGAGAAGCATTCCCCTGCCTTTTGTAAGAGGGACAGTGAAGAAATCTAGTTTTTGGCGCGGGACAGGATGTCACGCAGCATGGACGCAAATTTGTCCGAGTCGGTGTTCATGCAAAGATAGCAGTTCTTCGGCTTGACCGGAGGAATCAGGCGGGTGTCCACCACCGTCTCCCCGTCGCACAGGCCGCCGGAGAAGTCCACGTCCACGCGGACGTGCCGGATATCCGTGATGACGGAGGGATCCAACAGGTAGGCCACGCACAGCGCATCGTGCATGGGGGCGATGTCCGGGATGTGCAGCGGCTGAAGCAGGTTGTACGCCTCCACCCGGTCGTCAATCTCCTGCGCGATGAAGTCGCCCAGCTTGGTGCCCAGGCTGCGGAAGTACTTGCTGTCCTCCGGGGTCAGGTAGGCGCGGTGGGTGGCGTCCAGCGGCATCAGGACAATTTTAACGCCGCTTTCAAACACAATCTGCGCCGCCTCCGGGTCAACCCAGATGTTGAACTCCGCTGCCGCGGTGGAGTTGCGCTCCAGGTGGCCGCCGCCCATGATGACGAACTGCTCGATATGCTCGGCAATCCTCGGCTCCAGTCTAAGTGCCATGGCGATGTTGGTCAGGGGGCCCACCGGCACAACGGTGATTTTTTCCTCGCTGTTCATCAGCGTGTCAATAAGCCAGGTCACCGCGTGCATGGGCAGGGGCTTGGAGTGGGAGGGGGGCAGGCAGTCGAGGTACTCTGCATGGTAGGTGATCTCCTTGCCGTCCTCCCCCTTGGCGGAGTGCGCCGTCTCCAACACCTCCCGCCTGGGATCGAGGCTTTTCACCATCGGGCAGTAGCAGCCGCGGATGACGGGCACATCGCTGCCCAGCAGATCCTTGACGCGCAGGGTGTTCTCCGTGGTGTTGGGCACCGGGCGGTTGCCGTTGACGGTGCAGATTCCCAGCACATCCAGCTTCTCCGGGGAGAGCAGGGCGGTGCAGATGGCGACGGCGTCGTCACTGCCGGTATCACAGTCCAGGATTACCTTTATTTTATCACTCATCACTATGTTCCTCCTTTATGATTTGGAAAAGTACTTTAATAGCATCGACGCAAATTTTTGCGGGTCGGCGTCAAGGGCCACATGGCAGTTGCGGGGCTTGGTAGGAAGTGCCCTTGTGTCGCACAGGGTCTGCCCGTCGGCGTAACCGCCGCCGCAGTCCACATCCACCCGCATAAAGCGCACGTCCGTCAGCACGGAGGGGTCGATGGCCGCGCACACCACCAGCGCGTCGTGCACCGGGGCGATATCGTCCCGAAGGGCCTGCTTCATGGCGGAAAATACCTCAATGCGGTGCTCCAGCAGTTCTGCCGCGAAGGTGCCGGTCTTGGTGCCAAGCCCGCGCAGGGCCTTTGCGTCGTCTAAGGACAGGCTGGCGGCGTGGGTAGCGTCCAGCGGCAGCAGCGTGATGTTGGCGCCAGACTGCAGCACAATCTCCGCCGCCTCCGGGTCGAACCAGATGTTGAACTCCGCAGCGGAGGTGGTGTTAAACACCGCGTGTCCTCCGCCCATGATGATAATTTCGTCGATGTTGTTTACAATGGTGGGGTCCAGCTTCAGCGCCAGGGCGATGTTGGTCAGCGGGCCCACCGGCAGCAGGGTGACTTTCTCCTTCGATTTTCTTACCGTATCCACAATGAACATGGCGGCGGGCAGATCCTGCGTTTTGATGGTGGCCGCAGGCAAATCCAGATACTCGTTATGTACGCGCACCATCCTGCCGCGGGACTCCACAAAAACCGGCTTTTTCCGGGGCGCCATGTCCTGCCGCAGGGGGTTCAGCTGTGCCACCAGCGGGCCGGAAGCGCCGCGGTACACAGGGACGTCCGCGCCCAGCATCTGCACCACCCGCAGGGTGTTCTCCGTGGTGTTGTCAATGGGCAGGTTACCTGCGACGGAGCAGATACCCAGCACCTCCAGCTCCGGCGCGCACACTGCTGCCATAATGGCAACGGCGTCGTCGCTGCCGGTGTCCACATCCAGAATGACTTTTCGTCTGTTGTCCATTTGTCCGCATCCTTTCTCCATTGGATTTAAGGCCATTGTAGCATGGCGAAGGGCAGCGCGGTAAGGACACATGTCCAAAAAGGGAAGTTTTTTACCGAAGGCGCTCCAGCAGCATCTGCCCAAACTTTTTGGGGTCGGCGTTAAGGGCCACATGGCAGTTGCAGGGCTTGGTAGGAAGGGCCCTTGTGTCGCACAGGGTCTGCCCGTCGGCGTAACCGCCGCTGCAGTCCACATCCACCCGCATGAAGCGCACGTCCGTCAGCACGGAGGGGTCGATGGCCGCGCACACCACCACGGCGTCGTGAATGGGCGCAAGGTTTTTTGCACCTCCCATTTGCCCGTCTGCGTTGTGCACTTCCACCCGGTGCTCAATCATCTCTGCGGCAAAGTCCGCCTGCG
>CAJFUF010000035.1 GCA_904420175.1 Candidatus Schneewindia gallinarum | reverse complement strand
TCAGTTTTTCGAACCGGGTAAAACCCGCATGGCTACAAGGTTTTTGGTGGACGAAACGGACAGCTCCCCGCAGGATTTCGAGTCAGCCCCGTTATGACCACTTCGATACCTCTCCATCTTATCCAATACTAGTAAGTATACCAAACGGACATGAAAAAATCAACAGAAAAACCACGGGTTTTTCCTATTAAATTTCAGAGGATTCCCTTTACTTCGCATATATAATGATATATAATGACTGTATATGGGGCAACCCGAATTACATGCCATTCGGCAGGAAGGAGACGCACGATAAAATGGACAGACAGCAGAAATTGCTGGGCGGACTGTACGGAAGCGCGCTGGGCGATGCCATGGGCGCAGCCACCGAGACAAGAAGCCTGGAACTGATTAAAGAAACCTTCGGAGGGCGCGTTACGGAAATTCTTACGCCGCCGATGGACTGCTATGCCGCCGGAAGCAAGGCGGGCGAGGTTACGGATGACTTCTCCATGGCGTATATGACCTTAAAGGCCATTATCAACCACGGCGGGGAAATCAACCAGAACGTGGTGGAGGAGGCGTTGCTGGATTGGTCCAGCTACCCCCAGTATGCCAAGTGCGCGGGCCCGACCACCCGTGTGACCATTGCGCGCCTGAAGGGGGAGGAGACGCCCGTCTCCAAATATGACACCAACCTGTGCATCAACAGCAAGGCCAGCAACGGCGCGGGCATGAAGATGGGCCCCATCGGCCTGCTGACTCCCGGCGATCTGGACGCGGCGGTGGACAACGCAGTGGTCATCGGTATGGTGACCCATAACAACACGGTGGCACTGTCCGCGGCAGCGGCAATTTCCGCAGCGGCAGCGGCGGCCATGGTGGACGGCGCCTGCGTCAGCGATGTACTGCGCGCGGGCCTGTACGGCGCGGAGGAGGGCTTCGAGCGGACGCTGCCCTTTGCCCGGCCTGTGGCCAGCCCCAGCGTGGCGCGCAAGATGGAAGTGGCCATTGAAATCGGCTTAAGATATCAGAACGACTTTGAGAAGGCCATGCGCGAAATCGAGGATATTATCGGCACGGGCCTGCCCTCCAACGAGGCGATTCCCGCCGTGTTCGGTATGATCGCCGCCTGCAAGGGGGATACGATGGAGACCATCTACATGGGCGTCAACGCCGGCGACGACACGGACACCGTGGCGTGCATGGCGGGTTCCATTGTGGGTGCGCTGAACGGTGTGGACAGCATCCCGGCCCACCACCGCGAGCTGATTGACAAAATGAACCCCTTCGACCTGAAAAAGGCCGCGAAGGACATGGATGCGCTGATTACCGAAGGAAAGGTACAGCATGCAAGGAGGTATTTCTAATGACCAGCAGACAGGAAAGAATTCTGGGCGGCCTGTTCGGCGCGGCCATCGGCGACGCCATGGGCGCCGTGACGGAGACGCGGCCCGCGTACTTAATTAAGGAGAAATGGGGCTTTGTGGACGACCTGATTGAGCCGCCCTTCGACACCTTTGCAAAGGGGCAGCCTGCCGGACAGGTAACGGATGACTTCTCCCTTGCGGTGGTAACCATTGAGGAAATTCTGAAAAACGGCGGCATTGTCACGGATGAGGTGGCGAAAAACGCCCTGCTGCGCTGGCAGAAGATGTTCCGCTTCTTTGACCCCTATGCGGGCCCCACAAGCAAAAACGCCATTTACAAACTGATGGGCCTGTATGAGGATCACTCCCGGGATCACCTGACCTGTGAAAACAGCACGGGTACCAACGGCGGCGCCATGAAGGCTGCCCCCATCGGCTACTTAAACGGCACGGATTATGACAAGACCATCGAGGATGTCATTATCATCACGAAGCCCACCCACAACAACCCGCTGGCGGCCGCTGGTGCGGCGGCCATTGCCTGTGCGGCAGGCAAGGCGGTGGACGATGAGAACGCCACCATCGACGATATTTTCGAGGCGGGGCTGTACGGCGCGGTCAACGGCCGCAAGCGCGCGGACGAGGTATGCAAGCCCTGTGCGGGCCCCAGCATGGAACGGCGCATTCAGTTCGCTATTGAGCTGGGCTTAAAATACTCCTATGATTTTGACAAGGCCATGAACGCCATTGCGGACATTATCGGCACGGGCCTGCCCGCGGTGGAGGCGGTTCCCGCCGCGTTCGGCATGATTGCGGCCTGCGGCGGCGACGCGGTGGACAGTGTGCTGATGGGCGTCAACGCCGGGCACGACACCGACACGGTTGCCACCATGATCGGCGGCATTGTGGGCGCGCTGCATGGGTATGAGGCATACAGTGAGGAACACCGCAACAAGATTGAAAAGGTCAACGGCTATGATCTGACCGCTTTGGCGCTTTCCATCGACGCGGCCAAGAGGTAGCCGCCATGGCAAAGGTGGTTGTTGTCGGGGGCCCCTGCATTGACGAGTATTACCGCTGGGACCACTACCCCAAGCTGGGGGACAAAATCAACTCCTATTTTATCAAGGCGGTGCCGGGCGGCATTATGGCCAATGCGGCTGCCGTGATTGGATCGCTTGGAAACGACTGCCAAATTCTGTGCAATCTGGGCGACGACGATTATACCGAGCTGCTGCTGGACACCCTGCATGACGGGCACGTAAAGACGGACTGCGTCCATGTCAGCAAAAAGGCGCGCACGCTGAAGCTGCCCATTATGATGGTGGGCAGCGAGAGGATGATTATCGTCCCCGTCTTTGAGGATGAGTTTCCTTTTGACTGCACGCCGGAGTGTATGAAGCTGCTGGAAGCGGCCGACTGCGTGTACACGAACATCGTGGATTTAAAGCGTGTAAAAGGGTACGAGGCCCTGCTGTCCCATCTGCGTGAAAAGAAAATTAAAATCATGATGGACGCGGAGAGCTCCACCTTCGACAGCTATGAGAGCGAGCGGCTCTTCTTCGACGCGGCGGACGTTTTGTCCTTCAACGACTTCTCCCTTGAAAAGTTCACCGGGAAAACCGGCCCCGCCGCTGAGGAGGCGGTGGCCCGGTTCATCGGGCAAAGCGATAAAATCGTCCTGATGACACAGGGGGCGAAAGGGTGTATAATAAGGACACGAAACGAGCGCGTGGAAATTCCCGCGTTCCCTGTGGATGTGGTAGACACCACCGGCGCAGGGGACACGTTTAACGGGGCGTTTCTGCACCGGCTGCTCAGGGGCGACACGCTGCGGGATGCGGGCACGTTTGCGGCTGCGGCCGCGGCGCGCTGCATCACCATCATGGATCCGCGCGCAGGCGCGGCAAGTGAGGCGGCCGTCCGGGAGTTCATGCAGGCTTTCGGCGCAAGAAAGGAGTTATAACATGAGCGAGTATACGGGTCTTTTAAAAGAAACACTAAAGAAAAACGGGCAGACCTATGTGGATTATCTGGTGGAACTTGTCAATGCGGAGACGCAGGTCATCGGCCACGGAATTAAAGGTGGCCATGAGGAAAACGGCCAGAAAGTGGTGGAGCGGCTGCTGCGTGAGATGGACGCCGACAGCATTGAGAAGGACCAGATGGACGAGGCAGTCATTCAGAAGGCCATTGAACAGTATCAGGAGGGGAACCCCGGCCACAACTATGACGGGCGCTACAATTTATACGCCACGTTTAAGGGGACGAGGACGGGGAAATCCCTTCTGTTTAACGGCCATGTGGACACCATGCCCTACGGCGACAAGGCCCTGTGGAACACAGACCCGTTGAAAGCCACCATTATCGACGGAAAGATGTACGGCGTGGGCGCCTGCGACATGAAGGCGGGCCTTATGGCCAGCATCTGCGCAGTCAAACTGCTGAAGGATGCGGGCCTGACGGTGCCCGGCGACGTGACCATCACCTCCGTCTGCGATGAGGAGGGCGGTGGAAACGGCTCCATCCAGGCGGCCATGCGCGGCCTAAAGGCGGACGGCGTGGTCGTGTGCGAGCCGTCCACCAGGCTGGTGCGCACGGCGCACAGCGGCTTCATCTTCTTTAAGGTGGAGGTGGAGGGCCTTGCCTGCCACTCCGGCTCCAAGTGGGAGGGTGTCTCCGCCATTGAGAAGGCGATTAAGATTATCCATGCCCTTGACGAGCTGGAGCATGAGTGGCTGCTTAAGTACCACCATCCCTACCAGCCCGCGCCGAACGGCAACGTGGGCGTAATTGAGGGCGGCACCGCCGGCTCCACCGTGGCGAACTACTGCTGCTTCCAGACCTGTGTGCACTACATGCCGGGACAGACCCGCGACCAGATTGTGAAGGAGTACACCGACTGCATCAATCGCGTGGCGCAGGCCGACCCGTGGCTGTGCGAGCATCAGCCCAAGGTCAGCATTTATCAGGCGGGCGGCGCGTTTGAGGTGGATCGCGACAGCGACTTTGTAAAGGCCTTCTGCAACGCCTTTGAGGAGGCGACGGGGGAGAAGGCCGTTATGGCCGGCGTTACCGGCGGCAACGACTCCCGCGTGTGGCAGAACATTGCGGGCTGTAACACCCTGCACTTCGGCCCGGGCGACCTGGGCGGCTGCCACATTATTAACGAGTTTGTGCCGGTGGACGACTTCCTGGAGGCCATCCTTGTGTACGCGGAAATGATTCTCGACTGGTGCAAATAAGGAGGACGCATGGCATACACAATTGACCCGGCGGTGCACGAACGGCTGCTGACCATGCTGGACGCCGTCGGCAGCATCTGCGGGCAGTTAGACATCCCGTACTACCTGTGCTATGGTTCCGCCCTCGGCGCCATCAGGGAACAGGGGATTATCCCGTGGGACGAGGACATCGACCTGGTGATGTGGCGGAAGGATTACGAGCGCTTTGTGAAACAGGCGCCCTCCCTGCTGCCGCAGGGCCTGGTTTTGCAGGACTACCGCCTGTCGCCCCACTACCCCTTTCAGTTCTGCAAGGTGACGGATCCCGCCACAACGCTGATTTATAAGCAGTTCCGGCGCGTAGACATGGTTCACGGCATCAGCATTGACATCTGCCCGCTGGACATGGCCCCGGATGACGAAAAGGGGCAGAGAAAGCAGCACGGCGCCTTTTTAAAGCTGAACCGGATCCTTGCAAACGAGGTTTCCCCCTCGTGGAAGGTGAAGTTGCTGCTGACGGTGGTGCCGAAGGCGCGTGCTGTCCGGCACTATGAAAAAAAGCTGCAGCGGTGGAATGGGAAAGCCACCGGGACGGTGTATTGCAACATCGGCGACAACTGGAAAGAGCGGTTTATGCCCGCGTCCTTTTATGGAACGCCCCGCTTCATCCCGTTTGCAGACCGTACGGCGCCCGTGCCGGAGAAGGCGGAGGAGTACTTAACATGGTGCTTCGGCGATTACATGACCCCGCCGCCGGAACAGGACCGGGAGGGGCAGCCCCATCTTGCCATCGATGTGAACAAAAGCTATCTTGAGTATCTGAAATAAGGGAAGGGGAGCCGGGACGATTTGTCCCGGCTCCTTATGTTTTCGGGGCGGGGCACGGCTGCAGGCTTCATTGCGGGGTTTCGGCATGCGGCCGCGTGGAGATGGCCGGCTGATTATAACGAAGACTGCCGGCGTTTTTTTCGTGGCATCTTTACGAAAATTGTGTTAGGATAGAAGCAACAACAGCAGGAAACGGGGAATTGCATGTTTTTTGTCTATGGGGAGGAGCAGACCGCATATTTAAAAAAGAGGGACAAACGGCTGGGCGAGGTCATTGACGCCGTGGGACAAATTAAGCGGCCGGTTGACACGGACCTGTTTTCCGCCGTGGTGCACCACATTGTCGGCCAGCAGATTTCCACCAGGGCGCAGGAGACAATATGGCAAAGAATACGAGAGGGGCTCGGCACGGTCGATGCCGACAGTGTTCTTCATGCCGGAGCAGACAGGCTTCAGTCCTTCGGAATTACCTTCCGCAAGGCGGAGTACATCACCGACTTTGCCACACGGGTGAAGGACGGCACATTTGATTTGAAGGGGATTTGGGAGAAATCCGATGAGGATGCCATCCAGGAGCTTGTGACGCTGAAGGGAATCGGCGTGTGGACTGCGGAGATGATTTTGCTGTTCTGCATGCAGCGGCCCGACATTTTCAGCTTTGGGGATCTGGCGATTTTAAGGGGTCTTCGGATGGTCTACCACCACCGCGCCATCAGCCGGGAGCTGTTTGAAAAGTACCGCCGGCGCTTCAGCCCCTGCTGCAGCGTTGCCAGCCTGTATCTCTGGGCTGTTGCAGGCGGGGCGATCCCCGGCATGAAGGACTACGCGCCCGGAAAAGGAAAACCGAAGGGGAAAGGTAAGGCAGACGGACGATAACTTTTTGCGGAGGGAGAAAAATGACCTGTATAACCCATTACACCACCCCGCTGGGCGGCATGACGGCCGCAAGTGATGGAACGGCGCTGACAGGCCTGTGGTTTGACGGGCAGAAATATTTTGGCGACACGCTGGGGCGGCAGTGTGAGCAGCGGGATCTGCCCGTTTTTGAAATGACGCGGCGCTGGCTTCACTGTTACTTCAGCGGAAGGGAACCGGATTTTACCCCGCCGCTGCAAATGCGGGCAACCCCCTTTCGCGAGGCGGTATGGCAGGTTCTTTTAACCATTCCCTATGGAAAAACCATGACCTATGGTGAAATTGCACGCACCCTTGCAAAGCAAAGGGGACTGGCCCACATGTCTGCGCAGGCTGTGGGAGGCGCAGTGGGACATAACCCGGTTTCCTTAATTGTACCCTGCCACAGGGTGGTGGGTACCGGCGGAAGCCTGACAGGCTATGCCGGAGGGATTGAAAAAAAGCGGCGGCTGCTCAGCCTGGAGGGGGTGGATCTGTCGGCGCTGTTCGTCCCAACGAAGGGGACAGCCCTGTAGGGGGCGGCAAAAAAGACGAGAAAAAGAAAAGCACCCGGCGGAGTAAGGCAATCCGCAGGGTGCTTTTTGCTGTTTTATGAATGGAGGTACGCCTTCAAGTTGGCGCGCTCTGTGGCTGCCACCGGCTGGAACAGATAGTTCATCTCATAGATGGCGAAGCCCTTGTAGTGGCTGGAGGCCTTTGCATCCTGAATCATCCGGACAAGATAGGTTCCGTCCGAGCTTGTCCAGTCGGAGTAACCCCCGTTTTCGCCAAGGCGGTAGATGCCGAGGCCTACCACCAGCTTGACGGACGGATGGTAGGTTAAGCTTGTCCACTGGGCAATCATTTTGCTGTAGCCGGCTGTGGCGTGGGTATACCCCCAGTACAACTGCGGGATGATATAATCCACATAGCCGGAACTTGACACCCACAGGGGGATATTGGCGCACTGGGTGTTGATGTTGTTGTCCATGTTGCCCTGGGGGCTGATGCTGACCGGGATGTTCTTCACGCTTTTTACACTGCTGTAGAGGTTGCGTACAAGGTTGTTGACGTTGTTCTGCCGCCATGCGATAAGGCCGAGGGTACCGCCGCCCGCCTTATAGGCGTTGTAGGAGACGGCGTCAAAGCTGGCGTCCCGTGTGGGGTAGAAGTAGTCGTCCAGATGCACGCCGTCAATGTTGTAGCCGCGCACCACCTCCAGCACGCCGTTGATGATGTGCTGCTGCACCTCTGCCGAGGCGGGGTTGTAGTAGTAGCGCCCGCCGTAGGTAACCACCTTGGTCTCGTCCCCGTACCACTGTTTCAGCTTGTTGCTGTCCGCCAGCGTCTGGGAGGTCAGCGGCCCACGGTAGGGGTTGAACCACGCATGCATGGACAGGCCGTACTGATGGCCCACCTCAATGATAATGGCGGCGGGGTCATATCCGGGCGAACGGCCCTCCACCCCGGCGGCATTGGACAGGTAGGACCATGGGAACAGGCTGGACTGGTACAGCGCATCGCCAAAGGCACGCACATGAAAATACACCGTGTTCAGGCCAAGGTCCTTGCACTGGGAAAAATAATTGGCAAGCGCGCTGCGGAATTGGCTTTCCGTCTTTCCGCGCTGGATGTTGGCAATGTTGATGTAGGTCAGCCAGACGGCACGCACTTCGCCGGAGACACTGCCCCCGCCGGAGCTTCCCCCTGAGGAGGAACCGCCGGAAGAGCCGGAGCCCCCGCCGGAGGAGGTACCGCCCCCTGAAGAAGAGCCTGTGGAGGAGGTGCCGTTCCCCTTTCCACTGGAGGAAGCAGAGGAGCTGGAGCTGTCGGAAGAACTGGAGGAACTTTCACTGCTGTCCGAACTGCTGGAGGACTCCTCCTGCCCGCTGCTTGTCTGCGCATCCCCCAGCGTGCTGTCTGAGGAGGAGCTTTCATTGTCATCCGAGAGGATGACACCGCCGTCGGCAGATAAAATCATATTAATTTCACTGACGGCGAATACGCTGGACGCCAGCAGGCTGATGCATAGAAAAATAATTGCAAGCCGTTTTAACCACATAGTGTTCTCCTAGTAATCTGCGATGGTAAACCGCACCAGCGCGCCCCTGTCGAAAGGGACGGGTGTGGGGGAAACGGGCTTCCCAAGGGAGCCGTAGTGAAAGGCGCGGGAGTCCCACTGTACCTTTGTAACATTCATGCTCAGGGTGTCCCCGGCCTGCAGCTTGTCAAGGCCTGCCAGGGCCAGCAGCTCACACGGGACCGTCAGGTTGACGCCCCAAAAATCCCCTGTGTTATCCTCCCCGCTGTACTGTGCCGGATTGGGACAGGAAACCGTCTGCTCCTGCGCCCCTTTCATAAACACCGCGTTTACCGGGCGGCCATGCTCCACCGTGAGAACAAGCGTCCCCAGCGGCCCGTCCAAAAACAGCTGGATACAGCTGCCCTGCCCGGACGCCGTGTCGGGAAGAAAGCGCCACTCGTAGGCGGTAAGCCTGAAATACAGGGCGCCTTCGTAAAGGGCGCCCCGTACCTCGCACAGCGGTTTGTAGCTGCTGGAGGTGTAGGGGTAGTGCCGGAGAAGGTACACAGGCAGGGTGTCCCACTTCGGCGGGGTTTTTGTAACCGAAAGCTCAAAAGCCATGGAAAACCTCCTTTGATTAGCCAACCAGCAGATTGGCAGTCGGCAGGACCTCGCTGTCCCCCCTGTGGCCGCCGCGCATGGCCAGCGTCAGCGCAAAGGAGACCGGCCCAACACGGCCGATGAACATGGTCATAATCAGCGCAAGATGGGAAATGACGTTAACGGTCCCGGACACACCGGAGGTAAGGCCCACCGTTGCAAATGCGGAGACCGACTCAAAGACCGAGTCCACAATACCGATGTTGGCCGCCGGGTTGGTGTAGTTGATGACCATACTGGTCAAAATGACCACCATCGCGCCGGAGACCATGATGGCCAGCGACTTGTAGACGGTGCGCTGGGGAACCAGCCGGTGTGCGATGACAGTCTCGTCCCGTCCGCGGAACACACTTGCCACCGTCATGATCAGCACGGCGAAGGTAACCACCTTGATACCGCCGCCTGTGGAGCTGGGCGCCGCGCCGATAAACATGAGAATGATGGAGACAATTTTTCCACCGGAGGTCATGGACGCGTTTGCAATGCTTTCAAATCCGGCCGTTCTGCAGGAGACGGACTGAAACATGGAATTCAGCAGCTTTTGTCCGAAGGGCATGCCTCCAAGGGTGGCGGGATTGCTCCACTCCATGGTGAGGATACCGAAGGTTCCGGCCACAATCAGGGTGGCGGTCATAACCAGTACCAGCTTGGAATAAAAGGACATTTTTCTTGTTTTATGGAAGGAGAACAGGTCGCTCCATACAAGGAAGCCAAGCCCGCCGAAAATGATAAGCAGCATAATGGGAATCAGCACCGCGGGGTTGGAAGAAAATTCCGTCAGGCTGGAGCAGGGGACCACTTTATTTAAAATGTCGAGCCCTGCGTTGCAGAATGCGGACACGGCAAGAAAGACCGAGGTATAAAGCCCCTCCCAAAAGCCGAGGCTGGGAACAAATGTAAAGGAAAGCGCCAGCGCGCCGATTAGCTCGACGCCGAAAACAGTGCGGATAACAAATTTTACCAGCCTGCGGACGTCCGAAATGCTGGTGGCGCTGATGGACTCCATGGCAAGCTGCAGGCTTTTCAGACGCAGCTTTTTATGAATAACCACCCCGAAAAAGGACGCGAAGGTCACCAGCCCAAGACCACCGATTTGAATCAGCAACAGGATAACAGTCTGACCGAACAGGGACCAGTGGAGGAATGTGTCCACCATAACCAGCCCCGTAACGCAGGTGGCGGTGGTGGCCGTGAACAGGGCCGTAACCGGCTCTGTCGCTTGTCCGTTTCTGGCGCTGATGGGCAGCATCAGCAGAAGAGTGCCCACCAGAATGACCAACGCAAAGCTTAGGCAGATGGTTTTTGTTGGTGAATGGAAGAGAAAAGAACCTCTTTTTTTCTCTCGTATCATGGTAACAAAGCCTTCTTTCCCAAATTTTCCAAGAACTTTCTATACACACGCCCTGCTTCCCGGCAGGGTTCTTCATGCCATTGCTACTATAGCATGAATGGCCTTTATTTGCAATCGCAAATAAAGGAAAAATGAAAAGGGATTTGCTTTTTCCTTTCTCCTAAGTTATAATAGAGAGGCGACAGCATACGCCCCCATAGTTAAATGGATATAACAAACCCCTCCTAAGGGTTCGTTGCAGGTTCGATTCCTGCTGGGGGTGCCATGTCGGAAGCCTCGGTGCGCCCTGTGCGCGCGGGGCTTTTTCCTTGCCGAAGTGCTTGCCCCATGGAAGCGGTATCCTCGTTGCTTTTTGACAGGACAAAGGAAAAGGGCAGCGACAAAGCCGCTGCCCTTTTTCCGTCATTCTTTTAACCGGGTTATTATGGCCTAAAGGAGTTGGCGAATGCCTGCTGCTCTTCAGAGGTTTTACCGTACGCGGTTCCCACGGTGATCTTGCCGGAAGCAACATCTTCCTTCACCTGCTCGTATTCGTCCAGCAGGCTCTGATCCAGCTCAAGGAACGGACCGGACTCCGCCGGACCCACTGCATCTTCCGCAATACCGAGGGAGACGTTCTCGCCCCACTCCAGGCTGCCTTCTACCACTTTGTCATAAGCCCACACCAGGGAGTTGCCCACGTTTTTAATCATGGAGGTCAGAATCCGGCTTGCAATCTCCGGTTTGTCCTCCGCATATTCGGCATACTGGTCGGAGTCGACGCCGATGCCCCACACCTTGCCGTCGCCGTTTTCCGCGATGGCCTCAAACATACCTGCACCTGCACCGCCTGCCACATGGAACAGGACGTCGGCGCCCTGGCTCATGGCATCGTTGGCCAGATCCTTCGCTTTGGTTACGTTGGACCAGTCGCCGACAAAGGTGGTGATGACTTTAATGTCATCCCTTGCGGCCTGGGCCCCCTCGAGGTAGCCGTAAATGAAATCCCAGATAACGTCGTTTTCAGCGGCGCCGAAGGTGGCGATTGTGCCGGACTGGGTCAGCTTTCCTGCCAGCCAGCCCACCAGGTAGGAGCCCTCGTTCTGTTTGTACACCATGGAGAAGGCATTGGAATACGGGCCGTTCTCGCTGTCCTGAATGGAGGCGTCGTAATAGAAGAACTTCTGGTTGGGGAACGCCTCAATTACGGCCTGCGTCGGCTCCACATTGCGGTTACCGCCGGCAACGATAATGCCGTAATTTCCGGATTCGGCGTATTCCGTCAGGGCGGGGATAATCTTGGTCTGATCATCCTTTGCCTCAAAGTAGTCGACGTCCACGCCGTATTTGTCCTTAATTTCGTTTAATCCTGCCCAGCAGGAGTCACAGAACGACTTGTCGCCCAGCGCCGGGTTCAGAACCGCAGCCACATTGCCCGCGTTTTCCTTGGCGGTGCTTGCGGAGCCCGATCCGGAGTCGGAGCTGGAGCCGCCGTCCCCACCGCCGCATCCGGTGAGGGCAATGGCTGTGACCATCGCCACACAGAGAAGAATTGCCAGTACCTTTTTCATTGAAACATTTACCTCCTTATATTCCTTAGCCTGCATAAAGGCTAACTTACGAACCTGCGGGGCCTGCCGAAACGGCAGGCAGATTTCCCTGCGCCACCCGGCAGAGGAGGCCGAGGCAGCGGCTTCAGCTTTACCGGTCCAAGAAACTGCCGCAGGGCCCACACACCGCCCTGGCAGGGAAAGAAAATGCACTCCGCCCCTTTTTCCTAAGCGGAGAATACCTGGAAAACAGAAACTGACAAAATCTTCATAAAACGATTTACCAAACAAGAATTCTACTTGACTATCATTATACTTCTAAAGTATCCTATAGAATAGGACACCTGTCATAGTTTGGAGGAAATTCTGCAATGAAACGGTATCCCTTGAGTCCGGAAAGCCCGGTGCCGCCCCTGTGGAAAAATTATCCTTTTCGGCCGCTGTTCATCGCGGCCTTTGAAAAAGGGGAATTTTTGTGCGTGCAGGATCAGCCGGTGGAAAACCTTTTTCTCATAAAATCCGGCAAAGTAAAGGTGTGTACCACCAGCCCCGAGGGGAAAAACCTGTTAATCAGCTTTTCCACGCCGGGCAGTTTAATCGGCCATGTGCCCCTGCTGCTTCAGTCCAACTCGATTAACAGCGTACAGGCGGCAACGAAAGTGACCTGCTATGCCATCCCGATTGAGGAGTTTTTAAAGGTTGCCCGCGATAATCCGGAGTTTATGAACCACATGGCGGTCCTCCTGGCAGAGCGGATTCAGCAAAGCGAGCACAACGCCACCATTAACATATTAAGCAATCTGGAAATGCGCCTGTGTGCATACATTGAACAGATGCAGAACGGTGGCTTTTTTGAAGATAACCTGTCAACCCTCAGCGAGTTGCTGGGAACCAGCTACCGGCATCTACACCGGACCCTACACACCCTTTGCAAAAAGGGGGTTTTGATGAAAGCCGGGCATGGGTACCAGATATTGGACATGGATGCGCTGTCCGCCGGAGCGGGCGGCATGTACCGGATTTAACGGCCGGCTAAGGCCTGTGGGACAGAAGAAGGGGCAGCGGCGAAAGCCGCTGCCCCTTCCTTTTTACTATTTAACCGGGCTGTTTTTATCTGAAGGAATTTGCAAATTCCCAGTACTCCTGCGTGGTTTTTCCGAAAGAGGTGGGAACAGTGACCTTACCGGCGGCAACGTCCTCCTTCACCTGCTCATATTCATCCAGCAGGCTTTCATCCAGCTCAAGAAATGCGCCGGACTCTGCCGGACCCACCGCATCCTCCGAGATACCGAGGGTAACGTTGGTGCCCCACTCCAGGGTGCCTTCCACTTCTTTGTCATAGGCCCACACTAAGGAGTTGCCCACATTTTTAACCATGGAAGTCAGGATGATATTGGCAATATCCATGTTGCCGTCCGCCTCGTATTCAGAATACTGGTCGGAGTCGACGCCGATGCCCCATACCTTGCCGCCGCCGCTTTCGGCGATGGCCTCAAACATGCCGGCACCTGCACCGCCTGCCACATGGAACAGGATGTCGGCATCCTGGTTCATGGCGTCAAGTGCCAAATCTTTCGCCTTGGCCACATCCTCGCGGCTGCCGATGAAGGTGGTGAGGACTTTAATGTCGTCCCTTGCCGCCTTGCTTCCCGCCAGATAGCCGTAGATAAAATCCCAGATAACATCGGACTCCGAGGCGCCGAAGGCGGCGACAGTACCGGTGTTGGTCAGCTTTCCTGCCAGCCAGCCCACCAGGTAGGAACCCTCGTTCTGCTTGTACTGGATGGAGAACGCGTTGGCGTATGGGCCGTTATCACTGTCGTGGATGTTCTTATCATAGTGGATGAACTTCTGGTTGGGGAACGCCTCAACCACTGCCTGGGCGCTTTCATACATGGTGGGCCCGCCGCTGATGATAATGCCGTATTTGCCGGATTCGGCAAACTCGGTCAGGGCCGGGATCGCCTTCGTTGTGTCCTGCTTTCCCTCGAAGTAGTCGACTTCAATACCGTACTTTTCCTGAATTTCCTGAAGCCCCTTCCAGCAGGAGTCGTCGAAGGACTTGTCGCCGAGTGCCGTGCTCAGCAGCGTTGCGATGTTCCCGGCATTTTTCTTCGTCTCAGACGCAGAATCCGAGCCGGAGCCGGAGTTGGATCCGCCGTCCCCGCCGCCGCATCCGGTGAGGGCGATGGCCGCGACCATCGCAATACAGAGAAGAATGGCCAGTATCTTTTTCATTGGGTCTTACCTCCTTTTATATCAGCCCTTCCGGGCCGGATTACAATGATGATGGGGTAGAAACGTTTTTTCTGCTACCGAAAGGAGGCGATGGCGTCAACCATCATCTCCCAGAACAGGTCGTAATCCAGCGTCTCCCCAACCAGCACGTTGGGGGGCAGCAGCTCCTTCCCAGAGTTCATCCGGTACACATCGATGCAGGTCATGCCGTAGGTAAATTCGCCCTTTGTCTCAATGTCCACACGGCGCATG
>CAJFUF010000034.1 GCA_904420175.1 Candidatus Schneewindia gallinarum | reverse complement strand
GGGGGAGACGAAGTACGACTACGGCGAGCCCATGCCCTTTAACGGGGAGATGCGTTTATGCTGCGTAACCTTCCTTGCGCCGGATTTCGACGAGCCCCAGTATGAGTTTTTCCCGGAAAACTTTGTGGAGGACCGCTACCCCTTCCGCTCGTCCATCGGCCTTTACACAGAACGGGGGCTCTTTTCCCCTGGGCCGCTGCTTTTCGGCTGAGGGCAGAACGGCTTCCATGTTAAACAGGCCGCGCTGCTTTAAAACCCAGTAGAAATCCCGCTGGTTGCAGGATTAGGACAAATAAGGAGAGGGCCGAAGCCTTTTGGCTTCGGCCCTCTTTCTGTTCTTTTATGCCCGGTGCCACTTGACGCCTTCCTTCGTGTCCTCAAGAAGGATTCCCTTCTCCTTCAGTTCATCCCGGATACGGTCGGCCTCCGCAAAATTGCGGTCCTTTCTGGCCTGCTGCCGGGCTTCAATCAACGCTTCCACCTCGGCGTCCAGCACCTCCTTTTTCCGGTTGTAGCACAGTCCCAGCACCCCGCACAGCTCGTCAAAAATTTCTGCCATGGCGGCCAGTTCCCCCTTGGTGGGGTTCTCTGCGCACAGGGTGTTGATGTCCCGGACCAGCTCAAACAGGGCGGCAATGCCGTCCGCCGTGTTCAAATCGTCGTCCATGGCGGCGATAAACTGGGCACGGCGGGTCTCTGCCATCTGCTGTGCACGGCCGGGGCCCTCCCCCTCCGGCGCGGAGGGCAGCAGGAAGTCCAGGTTGTCCCGGCAGGTATACAGCCGCTGCAGGGCGGCAGAGCACTGCTCGATAATCTCAAGGCTGTAGTTGATGGGGCTGCGGTAGTGGGCGGAAATCATCATATAGCGGATGGGTTCATACCCGAAGCGTTCCGCCACGTCGCGCACGGTAAAGAAGTTACCAAGGGATTTGGACATCTTCCGGTTATCCACATTGATAAAACCATTGTGCATGAAATACCGGGCGAATTCACAGCCATTGGCGCACTCACTCTGGGCGATTTCGTTTTCATGGTGCGGGAAAATCAGGTCGTTTCCGCCGCAGTGGATGTCGATGGTGTCCCCCAGATAATTCTTCGCCATGGCCGAGCACTCGATGTGCCAGCCGGGCCGGCCCTTGCCGAAGGGCGCATCCCAGAAGGGCTCCCCCTCCTTATAGCCCTTCCACAGCGCGAAGTCCATGGGGTCCTCCTTCACGTCGCCCTGTTCCACGCGGGCCCCCGCCTCCAATTCATCCAGCGGCACGCCGGACAGCTTGCCGTAGTCCTTAAACTTGCGGGTGCGGAAGTAGACGTCGCCCCCCGCCGTGTAGGCGTATCCCTTGTCAAGCAGGGCGGAGATGATGCCGATAATCATGTCCATGCTCTCCGTTGCAAGGGGGTGCACCGTGGCGGGCCGGACGCCGAGGCCCTTCGCATCCGTCCAGTACTCCTTAATATATTTGGCGGCGATCTCCGGCACGGTGGAGTTTTCCTCCTTCGCGCGGCGGATCAGCTTGTCGTCGATGTCCGTGAAGTTCTGTACAAACGTGACCTTGTTCCCGCGGTATTCCAGATACCGGCGCAGCACGTCAAACACACAGATGGGGCGCGCGTTGCCGATGTGGATGAAATTGTATACCGTGGGGCCGCAGGCGTAAATTTTATACTCGCCGGGGACGAGGGGCACCAGCTCCTCCTTTTTTCTTGTCAGGGTGTTATAAATCTGCATTGTCCGTTCCCTCCAGCTCTTTGATACGTTTTTCCAGCTTGTCGATTTTCACAAGCAGCTTGCACATTTCAAGCGACACCGGATCCGGCATGTGCACCTGATCCATATCCCGCTCCACCTTTTTGCCGCCCACCCGGGCAATCCTTGCGGGCACGCCCACGGCGGTGCAGTCGTCCGGAATTTCCTCCAGCACCACAGCATTGGCGGCAATTTTCACATTGTTGCCGATTTTGAAGGGGCCCAGCACTTTGGCGCCGCAGCCCACCATCACATTGTTGCCGAGGGTGGGATGGCGCTTTCCCTTATCCTTCCCGGTTCCACCCAGGGTTACGCCCTGGTACAGCGTGCAGTTGTCTCCCACCTCCGCCGTTTCGCCGATGACCACGCCGGTGCCGTGGTCGATAAACAGCCCGCGGCCGATTTTGGCCGCCGGGTGAATTTCAATCCCGGTAAAAAATTTCGTCAGCTGCGAGATAAGCCGGGCGATAAATTTCAGATGGATTCGCCAGAACAGGTGCGCCACCCGGTGCCAGAACACCGCATGAAACCCATTGTAAAGAATAATCACCTCAAGGATGTTCCGGGCGGCGGGGTCCCGCTCCTTCACAGCCTTGATGTCGTCCCAGATAACCATTGTCCTCTCCTTTCCGAAAGGCGGCGCCATGCCGCCATAAAAAAGTAAACGCCTTCGCCCGGTACTCCGGGCGAAGGCGGTCTTCCGCGGTTCCACTTCGCATTTCTCACTTAAAATCCCGGTAACGGCGGGCGGCCGTCGGCAGATACAGGGGATAAAAGCCCGTTGTCCGCCGCTGCTCCCGGGTGCACTTCAGTTCCGCTTTCCTTCGGGCGCTTTCAGCCGGTGACGCCCGTTCTCTTTCAGGAAAGGCCGGAGCCTACTCTTCCCGTTCGTCGCATTGTAGTAAAATCATACCATACCGGTCAGGAAAAAGTCAAGACCTAGCGGTCGTTCCAGATGAACTCCCGGTTATCGTACAGGTAAAACCAGCCGGAGAGAAGGGTCAGCGCCACCATTGCAATGACAAACACATAGTAGAACACCTCGTACACCACGGCCATGGGCCCAGAAACAATAACCTCCGGCACAATTAAAAACAGCAGGATGTAAATGCACACCACAATCTGCGAGACGGTTTTCGCCTTGCCCCAGACCCCCGCAGCAATGACCTTTCCCTTGTCCGCGGCAATCAGCCGCACAGAGGTAACAAGGAACTCCCTGGCGATGACCAGCACCACCACCGCCGCACTGAGCATATCCAGCTCCACAAAGCAGATGAAAACCGACGCAATCAGCAGCTTATCCGCCAGCGGGTCAAGGAATTTGCCAAAGGTGGTGACAATCCCGTTTTTCCGTGCAAGGTTGCCGTCGAAGAAATCCGTAAGCGCCGCAATACTAAATACTATGAGCGAGACGAGATAATGGTACGGAAAATCCCACAATAGGCACAGCACCACCAGCGGAATCATGGCAATGCGCAGCATGGTCAGTTTGTTCGGTGTGTTCATGGCGTCCCCTCACTGTCTGTTGCGTTTACAGGGCGGCCCAGCAGGTCCATCCCCATTGTGCCGGTGACGGTTACCGGCAGAAACGTCCCCACAGGGACAGACTCATTATCCTCCAAATAGACGCAGGTGTCAATATCCGGCGCGTCGTAGCAGCTGCGCAGAACCGTCCGGCCGCTGTCGTCCGTGCCCTCACACACGCACTCGATTACGCGGCCCACCCGCGCAGCGGCAAGCCGTTCCGATACCTCTGTGGCCAGCAGGCCCACAATTTCCGCCCGGTGCTGCTTCACTTCCTCCGGCAGCTGATCCGGCATGGAGAAGGCCTTCGTCCCCTCCTCCGCTGAAAACGCAAAACAGCCCAGCCGGTCAATCTGTGCCGCCTTTACAAACGCCGTCAGGTTTTCAAAGTCCTCCTGCGTCTCCCCGGGGAAGCCCGTCAGCAGGGTGGTCCGCAGCGTAATGTCCGGGATTGCTTCGCGCAGCTTTTCAATCAGCTTCAGCAGCTGCGGCCCCGCAAACTTCCGGTTCATGGCCCGAATCACCTTTTCACTGCTGTGCTGCATGGGGATGTCCAGATAGTGGCACAGGTGCTTTCCGTTTTTGATGGTATCAATCAGTTCATCCGTAATCAGTTCCGGATAGCAGTACAGCACCCGGACCCAGCGAACCCCAGGAATCGCATCCAATTTTTGTAATAACTCAGGAAGTTTCAACTTTTTGTATAAATCCAGGCCGTAACGGGTGGTGTCCTGCGCCACCACAATCAGTTCCTTTACGCCGCCTTTTACCAGCGCTTCCGCCTCCGCCACGATGTCCTCCATGGGGCGGCTGACAAAACGGCCGCGAATCATGGGAATGGCGCAGTAGGCGCACCGGTTATCGCACCCGTCTGCAATTTTCAGATAGGCGGTGTAGGGCGGGGTAAACAGGGTGCGCTCCCCCGTCAGGCAGAAGGAACGGAACGGCTCGTGCACGCTGGTGTCCCTGCCTGCAAGCACGCCCTCCACAATGGAGACAATGTCCCTGTCCCCCGTCAGGCCCACCACGGCGTCCACCTCGGGCATTTCGCTGCGGATATCGTCAAAATACCGCTCGGCAAGGCAGCCGGTGACAATCAGCTTTTTGAGCCGGCCCTGCCCCTTCTTGGCGGCAAACTCCAGAATGGTGTCGATGGCCTCCTGCTTGGCGCTTTCAATGAAGCCGCAGGTATTGATAATAACGGCATCGCACTGCTCCGGCTGTGTTTCCACCGTCATCCCTGCACGCTGAAGGCTGTTAAGCATAATTTCGCCGTCCACCTGATTTTTGGGGCACCCCAGCGATACAAATCCTATGTGAATTCCCATGGTCTTAGTCCTCTTCCGTTATGTATTCCCGCATGGCCTCCCGGATGGTCCCGTAGGAGAAGCCCTGACGGCTCAGCGCGGCCCGCACCTTGTCGGGTCCGCCCTCCATTCCAAGCTTACGCAGGTAGCTTTTTTCAATCAACCGCCGGGCGCGGGCCACCTCCTCCTCTTCGTCGGGGGCGCACAGCTCCTCAATCAGCTCCCGGTCAAAGCCACGCTTGTACAGCTCCTGCTTAATGCGCCGGGCGGAGTACCCGCGAAGCTGGCCGTACTCCTCACACAGCTGCCCGGCAAAAGCTCGGTCGTCAATGAGGCCTGCGTCCCGCAGGGTGGCGCACAGGGCGGCGCACAGGGGTCGTGGAAAATCCTTCGCCAGCCGGTCTATCAGCTCCCGCTCCCCATAGGGGCGGCGGGACAGCAGGTCCATGGCCTTGTCGCGGGCCTTCTTTTCAAGGCAAGCGGACTGCAGCTCGTCCAAAAAGCCGCAGTCCACCTCAAGGCCCTTCTTCAGGCCGTATTCCAGCACGGTCTGCCCATCCACGGAAAACAGGAAATCCCCGTCCACAAACAGGCTGTAGCGGCCGCGCTTTGTCACAGTGATGTCTGTAATAACCATTACAGGTCTTCGTCGTCGCCCACTTCAATGGCGATGTCCGCCGCCGGGGCGGCCGGGGCCGCCTTCTCCTCCGGTGCGGGGGCTGCCGCTGCTTTTTTGGCGGCCGCCTTCTTGCTTCCGGGCGTCTCCATCAGCTTGTCCTTATTCTCCATAATAAGGGTGCTGAGCTCCTCCATCAGGGCGGGGTTGTCCTGAAGGTACTCCTTCACATTGTCGCGGCCCTGGCCGAGGCGCTCCTCCTTATAATAGAACCACGCGCCGGATTTTTTGACGATGCCCAGCTTCACCGCAAGATCGAGGATCTCCCCCGACTTGCTGATGCCGGTTCCGTACATGATGTCGAACTCCGCCACTTTGAAGGGCGGGGCCACCTTGTTTTTTACCACCTTGACCTTGGTGCGGTTGCCGATCATCTCCGAGCCGTTTTTCAGCGTCTCGCTGCGGCGCACCTCCATCCGCACGGAGGAGTAGAACTTCAGCGCACGGCCGCCGGGCGTAACCTCCGGGTTGCCGTACACCACGCCCACCTTTTCACGCAGCTGGTTGATAAAGATGGCGACACACTTTGTTTTGCTGATAACCGCAGTCAGCTTTCTCAGCGCCTGGCTCATCAGCCGGGCCTGCAGGCCCACATGGCTGTCGCCCATCAGGCCCTCCACCTCGGCCCGGGGCACCATAGCCGCAACCGAGTCCAGAACCACCACATCCACTGCGCCGGAGCGCACCAGCGCTTCCGCGATTTCGCAGGCCTGCTCGCCCGTGTCCGGCTGGGACACCAGCAGCTGGTCGATATCCACGCCAAGGTTCGCCGCATACACGGGGTCCAGCGCGTGCTCCACATCGATAAACGCGGCCACGCCGCCCGCCTTCTGCGCCTCCGCCACGACGGACAGCGCCACCGTGGTTTTACCGGAGCTTTCCGGTCCGTAAATCTCCACAATTCTGCCGCGGGGCACGCCGCCGATTCCCAGCGCCATGTCCAGCGCCAGCGATCCGGTGGGGATGGCCTCCACATTCAGGGCCTTATTTTCACCAAGCATCATGATGGAGCCCTTGCCCCACTGCTTTTCAATCTGTGCAATGGCGGTTTCCAACGCCTTCTGTTTGTCCAGCACCTTCATCACTCCGTTCTTTCGTCTGTGTCTATTCTACATGATTTTCCTATGGGAAGCAATGGTTTTCTGTGCATTCACTGTCCCATTATTTGGACATTTAAAGGGTCCCGTCCCGCTTGACGGCGCTCACTGCGCGCCAGTTGTTGCCGTAGTCCTTAAAGCACTTTATTTCGCTGTATCCGGCCTCTTCCAGAATTTTGCGCACTGCGCCGCTTTGCCGGTAGCCGATTTCAAAAATTAAGAACCCGTCCTTCTGAAGCAGGGAGCGGTAGCCCTCCGCCACAGCGCGGTAAAAAAGCAGGCCCTCCTCCGGCGCCACAAGGGCAGACTTCGGCTCATAATACAGCTCCCGCTGCACGCAGGCATATTCCTCCTCTGTTAAATAAGGGGGGTTGCACACAATGCCCGTCAGCGGCGGCAGCAGCAGGCTGTCCGGCCGCAGCACATCCCCCTCCACCACCTGTGCGCGTGCGCCGTAGGGGGCGAGGTTCTCCTTTAGATAGGGCAGCGCCTCCGGTGAATTCTCGACGCTGAACACCTTCGCCGTGTAGTGGTGGCGCAGCAGCACCGCACCGATACAGCCGGATCCTGCGCACAAATCGGCCACCACGGGCTGACGCTGCCGCTTTAACTCCTCCAGGGCCAGATCACACACCGTCTCGGTGTCCGGGCGGGGGATCAGCACCCCCGGGCCCACCTTCAGCGTCAGGTCATAAAAATCCCAGGTGCCAAGGATGTATTGCAGGGGCTCCCCCGCAAGGCGGCGGCGGAGCGCATCCTGCAGCGCCCCCTCGTCCGGGAACGCCGTTTCCAGCTGCCGCGCCTCAAAGCGCCAGTCCTCCACGCCGCCAAGGCGCAGCCGCTCTGCCGTGTTTACCATGTGTCGTCCTCGCCATCTTTTGGCAGCACAGCCTTTAAGGAGGCGATGGCAACCTCCAGAATTTCCTCATCCGGCTCCTGCGTGGTCAGCCGCTGCAAAGCAAGGCCCGGCGCAGACAGCACCCGTGTCACCGGGTTGTCGTGGCGGCCGGCAAACTTAATAACCTCATAAGTCAGGCCCACCACCAGCGGCAGAAGCAGCAGCTTAATGCCGGTGCGCAGCCACAGCCCATCCACCCGGACAAAGGCGTTGACAATGATGGAGATGATGATGGCCAGAAACAGAAACGAGGTGCCGCAGCGCGGGTGGAACCGGCGGAAACGCATGGCGTTTTCCGGCGTCAGCTCCTCCCCCGCCTCATAACAGGCGATGGACTTGTGCTCCGCCCCGTGGTAGCGGTACAGCCGCTTGATGTCTGACTGCTTGCCCGTCAGCCACAAAAACAGCAGGAAAATGCCCACCTTGACTATCGTCTCAAACAGGATGCGCGTCCAGCCGAGAGGCCTTATCTCCCCCAGCAGATCCACAAGGAAGGTGGGTAAAAACAGGAACAGGAACAGGGACAGACAGGCGCCCAGGACGCCGGCAATACCCATAAGCAGGCCGTTTCCGTCCTTTTCGTCCCCGCTCTCCTCCGGCTGTGCCTGCACAGGGGCGGGGCTACCGGACGGCTGCCCCGCAGATGCGGGTGTGTCTGTGTCGGGGGCGGCCTGCTCCGGAAAGCTTTGAGGGGCCGAAGCGGCCTGCTGCGGTGCCTCGGCGGGGCCGGGGTCCGTCTGCTGCCCCGTTGTCTGTGCGGCAGGCGCCTGCACTGTCTCCGGCTCGTCCTCGTCCACAAAGCCGGACAGGTCGATGGACAGGGACAGGCAGCGGTAGCCCAGTATCAGCGACTGGAACATGTTCACCATGCCGCGGACTACAGGCATCTTATTGTACCAGCGCACAGGCTTGTTGGGGTGCGTCTCCACATGGATGGTGCCGTCCTTCTGCCGGACAGCCACCGCGTATTCCGACACACCGCGCATCATGACCCCCTCAATCAGGGCCTGCCCGCCGATGGATGTGCGTTTCAGCGTACAGTTTGCTTGTTTTTTACTCATGAATTTGCTCCGTTTCCTCCTCATTCTGCGGTTTCAGCGGCAGGCTGATGGTCACGGTGGTCCCCTCCCCCTGCGTGCTGTCAAGGGTCAGGCTGCCGCCGTGCAGCATGACAATTTCGTCCGCCACAGCAAGGCCGATTCCCGAACCCCTGCGGGTGGAATTCCCCTTGTAAAACTTCGTTTTTACCTTGTCGAGATCCTCCGGCGCAATGCCGATTCCGCTGTCCTTCACCGTGATAACCGCCGTCCCCGCCTCAAGGGCGATGGCAACCTGCACCCGGCCCGGCGCGTCGGAATATTTTATGGCGTTGTCAAGGATGTTGATGAACACCTGCCTGAGACGGTTGCGGTCCCCCTCCACCACGGCGACAAATGCCGGTTCCTGGTAATCGAGGGCGATCCCTTCGCGCTTGGCGCGCTCGGCAAACATCAGCACGCTGTCCGTCAGTTCTGCCACCAGGTCCACCGGTGCGGTCAGCAGGGTAAAGCGGCCGGACTGCATGCGGGAGAAGTCCAGAAGCTCCTCCACCATCTCGGACAGGCGCTCGGTCTCCCCGATGATGATTTTCAGGCCCCTGCGCCTTGTGTCCGCATCCTCCGCCGCGGACTGCATCAGCGTCTCCCCCCAGCCTTTAATGGCGGTCAGCGGCGTGCGCAGCTCATGCGAGACGCTGCTGATAAACTCGTTTTTCATATTTTCTGTTGTCGCCAGCTCTGCGGCCATGTCGTTGACCGCCTCACACAGCTCGCCGATTTCATCGTTGTGCTGCTTCTCGAGCCGGACGTTGAAGTCGCCGCCGGCCATGCTGCGCGCCGTGGCCGAAATCTGCCGCACGGGGCGCACGATGCTGCGGACAAAGTAGGAGCCGGACAGGAAAATCAGCAGGAAAATCAGCGCGCAGATTACACCGAAGGCTGCCGCCATGGCGGCAATCTGCCCGTCCACACTGCTGAGCGACACCACATAGCGCAGCGCCGTAAAGTTGGGGTTGGCCACAGGCAGCAGCACACTGATGGCCATAATCTTCTCCCCGCCGATGGTACCCACAAACTCGCCTTCGCCCGTCTCCGAGCTCATGGCGGCCAGGTAATCGGGCATCTCCGCCGCTGTTTCCGGCGTAAAGCCGGAGGAGGTGAACACCGCCTGGCCCGACGCGTCAATGGCGGACAGCTCCATCAGGTCGCGGTCCGAGAAGTTCTCCACCATGCTGCGCAGCTGGGCGGGCAGGGTGGTGTTCGGATCGCTAATCTGCAAAATCCGCTCGTTCAGAATGCTGGAGGTGGAGCGGATCTGCTGGCGCACCCCGCCGTAGTACAGCGACTGCACGGCCAGCACAAGGCAGATGAACACTGCCACCAGCGTGATGCCGATAATGCTTAGGGAGTTGAACATCCACCGCATGGCAATGGAGTTTTTAAAGGCAAAGCGGCCCTTTTTTTTGCGTTTTTCCGCCATGGCCCTACGCATCCCAGCGGTAACCGTAACCCCACACCGTTACAAGGTATTTCGGGTTGGAGGGGTCGTCCTCGATTTTCAGGCGGACCCGGCGGACGTTGACATCCACGATTTTCTCCTCATTTTCGCCGGAACGCCCCCAGATTTTGCTTAAAATTTCCCTGCGGGAAAATGCGACGCCTGGGTTGCTCATCAGCATGTTTAGCAGCTGGAACTCCACCTGCGTCAGGTCGATCTGCACCCCGTTTTTAAACGCGGTGCGGCTTTTCGTGTTGATTAAAAACGGGCCCTGCTCAATGTTCTGCGGGGTCATGGAAATGCCCGCCGTACGCGACATGGCCACCCTGCGGTACATGGCGTCCACCCGGGCCACCAGCTCGGACGGGCTGAACGGCTTTACCACATAGTCGTCCGCACCCAGCATGAAGCCGTTGACCTTGTCCATCTCCTGTGCCTTTGCCGTCAGCATAATGATGCCAAGTTCCGTGCTGCGCTTGCGCAGCTCCTTGCACAGGGCAAAGCCGTCCATGCCGGGCATCATGATGTCCAGCAGGGCGATGGAAAAATTCTGGTCGGCGCTGTCGTATACTTCCAGCGCCTGCTCCCCGCTGGCTACATCGGTCACCTCATAGCCGGCGCGGGTCAGGTTGATGACCACAAACTCGCGGATGGCGTCCTCATCTTCCACGACCAAAATACGTTTTTTTGTTGCCATACCCACGTCTCCTTACTTAGTAGCTTTGGTTGTAGGGGTGCACCAGGGATTTTGCCTCCCCGCCGGACAGGGCCAGCGGGTCGTCCGTGCTGCCGGAAACCAGCATCCGGTATTCCAGCAGGCCCTTGGAAAACAGCGGGGTGTAGCTCTCCTCCGGCTGTCCGTCGTTTTTGGTGAACAGACGAACCCGCAGGTACTCCTGCCCGTCGTTTTTCAGGTCCCCGTCGTAGTAAAAGAACTTTACTTCGTTCGTATCATACAGATATTTCGCACTGACCGTGCCCATCCACCGCTCCGGGATGTCCACGCTGACGCCGAGATAGGTGCTGACAAGCTGGGTCTTCTGTACGCTCAGCCCGCTTTCCCCATAGCTGTTCCAGCTGGTGAGGAACAGCTGTTCCTCCGGTTTGTATCCCTCATAACCGGGCAGCGCCGTCAGGGTGGGGATTAAAATCTGTGTGCCGTCGTCGCTTTCCATGCAGGTAATTTCTCTTGCACGCCAGGCAAGGGATAAGTTGTCCTGCGCGTACAGCGGGTTGACAAGGCTGCCGTCCTGCTCATACACCACCTGGGTGGCCATTCCCCCGTCCATGCGCCCGTCAATGAATAAGGCCTGACGCCCGTCGCCCATGCCGCCCAGCTGGATGCCCGTATAGGTCATGGACGCAAGCCGCGCGCTTCGATAGTTTATCAGGGTGAAATTCCTGCTGCGGAAGCACTCCAGCGTAAATGTCCCGTCCTGTCCGGCACAGATAAGAAACAATTCCGGTACGCCGTCCTGCGACAATACGCCGGTGGTGTAGGCAACGTAGGCCTGTTCCATCCGGTTTTCCAGCCGCCCGTCCCGGTACTGGTAGGCAAGCAGCGTGCTCGTCTCCGGCGTGGTACTGTCCCGGACGCTGACCAGCAGCGCGGGGACGCCCGCCTCAAACACGCGGGCAATGTTGACGCCCTGAAGCTGGCTTTGTCCGGTGGAAACATCCTGCACACTGACCCAGCCGTCCTCCGACTGCTCCAAAATATTAATCCGCACAAGGGACGCGGTATCCGTACCCTGGTAGAATACCACCGCCTCCTTCTGGCTGTCGTCGTCCAGGTCATACTTGACGATGGCCGTGCGGTATTTCCCCTCCGCCGGATAGCGTAAACGCACATTCTGCCCGGTGACGGCAGTCAGTGCGGCGTAGATTTCCTGCTCCTCCCCGCTGAGCTTGGGCGGATGCATCAGGTTGGTGCTGTTTAAAGAGAGCGAGTCGCAGCCACACAGCAAAACGCACAGGCACACGGCCAGTGCCGCAAGCTTTCGTTTCATGGGCTGTCCCTCCTTATGATACGGCGCGCAGCGCCTTCTCTCCCAGTATTACTAGTAGTATAGCATACCCGCTGTCTATTTTCCATATCGTCACGGTGGTATTTTCAAAACAAAGGGCCTCCCCTGGGAAGGCCCTTTGTTCCAGCTTCTCTATTTTGTCCTTTCGGTCACCTGTCAGCGAAGCTTTTCCAGAATGTCCGCCAGGGCGTGAAACCGCTCGCCCAGCAGCTCGTCATCCCGGGCAAGCGCCTCGTAAAACAGGGCGATGTCCTCGTCGATGTGCTCGTTCGACTCACACACGGCGACGCTCATCGCGTCCCCCTGCAGGGGCACCCGGTCAATCAGGGGGTGCTGCCTGTCGTGCAGGCCTTCGTGCCGGTATGCGTCCTCCTTAAAGTACAGCCGCGCGCGGGCAATAAGAATTGCCAGATCCAACACGCGGTACAGCGGCAGCTCCTCCGACTGGCGGGACCACTTCTCCCCCGTGTGGCGCCAGACCTTGGCCGAAATGTCCACCTTTCCCCGGTCGTTCCACTGGGCAAGGCCCAGCGACAGGCCCTTGGCATCACTGCTGTAGGCGTTGCGCCCGTCAACATTTTCGTAGTTATCCACCACGATAACCGGTTTGTGTTTCAATGTGGTTGGAATGTCCATTGTGTTTCTCCTTTTACTAATTTACTAAATTACTAAATGAGTATAGCACGCAGCACCTGCCCTGTCAACCGCACAGCAGGGAGGGGGCGCGTCCGCGCCCCCTCCCTGCATACGGATTGTTTATAAAACGCCGGTGTAGTCAAAGCACGGGATGTACTCCTTCCCGGCGCTTCCTTTTTCCTGTACGAAGCACCAGCGAAAATTAAGCTCCCGCAGGCGGTCCTCCACACTTTCGTACTCGAAGGTGGTCAAGCGGCGGTTCAGCTCCGGAAAGGCGCTGCATGCCTCTGTGGGGGTAAACTGCCGCATCAGGCTGACGGCCAGCGCATCCCGCGGGAAGGTATCCCCCACAAAATCCATAATTTGCAGGGAGTCTTTCCGGCAGCCGGGCAGCACCAGATGCCGAAGGCACACGCCGCTTTTCATCAGCCCCTGTTTGTCAAACACCGGCGGGCCCGCAAGGCGCACCATCTCCTTCACGGCCTTACAGGCCACGGGGAAGTAGTCCGGCGCGCCGCTGTATTTCCCGGACAGCACACTGCTGTAATACTTGAAATCCGGCAGCCAGATATCCACATACGGGGCAAGCAGCCGCACCGTCTCCACCGTTTCATAGCCGCCGGTGTTGCACACCACCGGGATGTGCAGCCTGTCCCCCGCCATCTCCAGCGCGGCGATTACCTGCGGGGCGTAATGGGTGGCGGTCACCAGGTTGAGGTTATGCGCGCCCTGCCGCTGAAGATCCAAAAAAATGTTGGCAAGCTGCGCCGTATCTACCGGCAGGCCCTTTCCGCCTTGGCTTATTTCCCGGTTTTGGCAGTACACGCAGCCCAGCGGACAGCCGGAGAAAAACACCGCGCCTGAGCCCCGCGTGCCGCTGATGGGCGGCTCCTCCCAGAAGTGCAGCGCGGCACGGGCCACCTTTGCCCTGGCCCCGCCGCCGCACCGGCCGGTTTCCCGGGTCCTGTCTGCGCCGCACCGCCGCGGGCACAATGTGCAGCCGAAATTCTCCACAGGCGTTTCCTCCTTTCCTTCCTCCCGTATCCTAGCACAAATCCGGCCGTTGTACAACCGGGCCGGGACGTGCTATACTGGTAAAAAAGAGAATGGAAAGGGGCTGAGCAGGTGAAGCCTGAAAGAAAGCGCATCCCTGTCCCGTGGGAACAGTTCCCGCGGAAGGGGCAGTGGGGGTTTTACGACAGTTGCGCCGACCCGCATGTGGGGCTGACCATCGAGGCGGATATGACCGCCTTTTACCATTTCTGCAAGCGTGAAGGGATCCCCATCGGTGCGGGGCTTATCTGCCTTACCGCCCGGTGCGCCAACGAGGTGCCGGAGTTCCGGCTGCGTATTGACCCCGCCACCAGACAGATTTACGAGCTGACGGCCCCGGTGGCCGGATATTTTGTGATGGGCGGTGGCGGCGTCTACAACTGCACCTACACGGAGTATGATACCGACTTTTTGCAGTTTACAGCGGACTGTGCAGCCGATATCGCCGCGGCACAGCGCACGGCGGATTTTTCCTCCAAGCCGTGGCAGGACGGGGACGGGGTGACCATCTCCCTTGTGCCGTGGGTGCACTTTCAGCACATGACCCACCCCGTCATTGCAAAGTATCACTCCGACCCGCGGTTCGCCCTTGGCAAAATTGTGGAACGGGACGGAAAAAAGTGGATTCCTGTCAACCTGCTGGTCCACCATGCGCTGATGGACGGCATTCACATGGGCGCCTATTTCGACCGCATCTGCGACTACTTTGCGCACCCGGAAACACTGCTGTAAAAAAGCAGGCGGAGAGTCCCTCCGCCTGCTTTTTCTTTTTTACGGATGCGGCTTCCCCTCCCGGTAGGTCTGCATGACACCGGCAAACACTTCGCCCGGGGACGGGGGTGTCCACGTGATGGCGTTGGCCCCGGCGGCAATGGTTTCAAGAATGGTCTCCTTCGTGGGGCCGCCTGTTGCAATGACCGGCACCTCCGGATGGGCACGCTTGATTTTTCTTACAAGCTCCGCCGTGTTTTTTGCAGCGGAAACATTAAAAATACTGGTTCCGCTTTTCAGGCGGGCCTCGATATCGTCCCGATCGGACACAACGGTCACCACCACCGGCACATCCACCGTGTGGGCCACCTTCTGCACGATTTCATCCGGCGTCGGCGCGTTCAGCACCACGCCGATGGCGCCCTGAAACTCCGCATGAAGGGCCAGGTTGACCACCCGCTTCCCGCTGGTCAGCCCACCGCCGATGCCGCAGAACACCGGGATATCCGCCGCCAGCATAAACGCCTGGTTAATGATGGGCTGCGGGGTATAGGGGTAGACGGCAATGGCCGCATCTGCGTTGACGTTGCGGATGGTGGACACGTCTGTTGTGAAAACGATGGACTTTATCAGCTTGCCGAATATTTTAATGCCGGAGCAGCGCTCAATCTCCTCCGGAACCATCAGCATGAATTTACGCAGTGTCCCCTCATACTCCGGGGCGGGTACCTTTGACAATACGGGTCATCCTTTCGCTTATTGAAATTTTTCTGGCAAAATAGTATGATGGTGCTAGCCGCAGCATACGTTGTAACATGGATATTATATCACAGGAAAGGACAGGCAATATGAACAATTTGAAAAAGATTTCCCCTGAAGAAATAAACGAAAACCCCTTCCGGCTAATCGGGAAGGACTGGGCGCTGCTTGCCGCCGACAAGCCGGACGGCAGCTGCAACATGATGACCGTCAGCTGGGGCGGTGTCGGCGTGCTGTGGGGGAAGCCCGTGGCCTTTATCTTTGTGCGCCCGGGCCGCTACACCAAGGAGTTTATCGACGCGTCCGACCGGTTTTCTTTAAGCTTCTTTGACGGGCAGTACCGCGACGCGCTGAGCCTGTGCGGGACCAAGTCGGGCCGTGAGATTGACAAGTTTGCCGCCACCGGGCTGACCCGAGCCGCCTTCGACGGGGTCAGCGCCTTTGAGGAGGCAAAGCTGATCCTGTGCTGCAAAAAACTGTATGAAAGTACTTTTTCCCCGGAAAAATTCCTGTCGGAGGAGCTGGAAAAGAACTACCCCCTGAAGGACTATCACGAAGTTTATATCGGGGAAATTACCGGCGTATACACAAAGTAAGTGAAAAAGCCGACTGCCGGTGAAAACAGGAAAAATCAGACGGACGAAGCCGCTGCCACATTGGCAGCGGCAAAATGGGGCGGAAAGCCAAACGGCTTCCCGCCCCATTTTTCTGTCCGCTTGACACGGCGAAACTTTCTTCGTTTTCACGGGGCGCGCTTCCTGCAACGTCTCAGCGCCTTAAAAGCCGTATCATGGCAGAGCCCCCGTTTAATCACGCTTATCCGCATCAAAACAAATGTTCCTTTCCCGGCTGGGCAAGGCCCGCGGCCGCCTTCGAAGGGCATTCAAACGGGGCTTAGCAGGGGGCCGGTAAAGAAAAAACAGGGCCGCATGGCAAAATGCCATGCGGCCCTGCAAGACAGGATAACTTTCTTATGTATACGGCCGGGTTTCGGCCGTTTTCCCGCCTTATGCGCGAAGATACTGCAGGTCCACAATCCCGTTGTACCGGCGGACGGAATGAAGCCGCAGCTGCCGGGCGACGCAGGCGCCGCCGCAGGCCCAGATTCTTTCCCCGTCCTGCTGTTTCAGTTTCTTCAGCAGTTCCCCCGCCGGCAGGTCGGTAAAGACAATTTCTTCCTGCGGCGGCAGCGTCCGGTGGGTCAGCACATAGGTTTTCTTCCCGCTGTAGGCCCATGTGTCCGGCGAAAGCTCTGTCGTGATTTGCCGGTAGGTACGGTAGCCGAGCAGCACGGTGTCCACCGTACGGAAAAATTCGGGGTAGCTGCCGGGATGCCCCGGCTCGCTTCCGTCCCCCTGCATCCAGTCCACGCCGCCGGCAGGGTCCGCGATAAACCCGTCAAGGCTCATCCCGATGTATAAAACAACCTCTCGCATTGTTCCCCTCCTGCAGGGCGCGGCGTCTACTTCACCGGTTCCGGGCGCGTCACCTGTAAATACTGCCGCCACTGCCCGGCAAAATGTGTGCCGCAGCGCACGACCAGCCGCTGGCCGCTGTCTGTATACGTCTCCTCCAGCAGGCGGCTGCCGTTTCGGATGGCTGCCGCTGCGCCCCCGTCGCTGTAGGGCACCAGAAAGGTGAACACCCGGGCGGGGCCGTACAGCTCCCGCTCAATCCGGTGCAGCAGTTCCGGCAGGCCGAGGCCCGTTTTCGCAGAGATACATACCGCCTCCCTGCGTGGAAGCAGCACCGGGCCGCCCGCCGCGTCCATTTTGTTTAATACACTGAGTACCGGAATGTGCCCGCAGTGCAGGTCGTTCAGCACCTGACGGGTCACCTCGTCCTGCTTTTCATAATAGGGCGAGGTGACATCGCACACATTTAGGATGAGATCCGCCCCGCCAATATGGCCAAGGGTGGAGCGGAATGCCTCCACCAGGTGGTGGGGCAGGCGGCTGATAAAGCCCACGGTGTCAATCAGCACCGCCTGGCCGCCGTCCGGCAGCCGAAGCTGACGCGCCGTGGGGTCAAGGGTTGCAAACAGCTTGTTCTCCGTCAGTACGCCGGAGCCCGTCAGGGTGTTAAGCAGTGTGGACTTTCCCACGTTGGTGTATCCTGCCAGCGCAACAGTCTTTACCCCGTTTTTCTGCCGCCGGCTTTCCGCCAGGCCGCGCCGGCGCTCAATCTCCTTCAGCTGCCGCTGCAGGGCCGCAATCCGCCGGGCAATGTGCCGACGGTCGCTTTCCAGCTTGGATTCGCCCGGTCCGCGCGTTCCGATACCCGCCCCCAGCCGGGACAGGTTCTTTCCCATGCCTGCAAGCCGGGGCAGCCGGTAGCGCAGCTGTGCCAGCTCCACCTGGATGGCTCCCTCCTTTGTCAGGGCATTTTTGGCAAAGATGTCGAGGATCAGGGTGGTTCTGTCCAGCACGGCAAGCTGGGTCAGCTCCTCAATATTGCGGATTTGGGAGCCGGACAGTTCCCCGTCAAACACAAGAAGGCCCGCGTCCATGCGGTCGGCGGCCTGCGCCAGTTCCTCCAGCTTGCCGCGGCCCAGAAACGTGGCGGCATCCGGTGTTTTCTTCTCCTGCACCACGGCGCCGCACACAGCCAACCCCGCCGTCTTGCACAGGCCGTCCAGTTCCTTTACGGACATGTCGCAGTCATATTCGCCGGTGTCCACCGCCGCCAGCACCGCGCGCATCTGTTCGTTCTTTTCCATGCTTCTCCCGCCTGTTAAAGGGTGTAATCCTTATAGCACACAATCCGGCCGCCCTGCCGGTACTCCCTCGGGACCCGGCGGCTGACGCCGCACACGATTTCATAATTGATGGTGCCCGTCTCCCGCGCCAGTTCGTCTGCCGAGGGGCCGCCTGCGCCGAACACCACCACCTCGTCCCCCTCTTTAACGGGCAGGCCGGTGACGTCCAGCATCAGTTGATCCATGCACACCCGCCCCACCACCGGGGCAAAGGCGCCGCCGACACGCATCCTGCCCTTGTTGGACAGCAGGCGCGGGTATCCGTCGGCATAGCCCACCGGGACTGTTGCCACCCGCATGGGCGTCTGCACTTGGTAGGTGGCGCCGTAGCCGATGTATTCACCCGGCTGGACAGTTTTTAACATGGACACCACCGATTTCATGGTCATGGCAGGCTGCAGAAACGGATTGTTCTCCGCGTCCTGCTCCGGCGACAGGCCGTACAGGCCGATTCCCACCCGGACAAGATCCATGCGCATCTCCGGAAAACGCAGGGCAGCCGCCGTGTTGCAGCAGTGCCGGACGCCCACGTCGATACCCTCCTGCACCAGTCCGTCGATAACCGATGCAAAGCGTGCAAACTGCGTCTTTGTGAACTGTACGCCCTTGGGGGTGTCCTCGTCCGCACAGCAGAAATGGGTGAAAATCCCGGTGAAACGAAGCCGGGGCAGCCGGTACACAGGCAGGACAGCCTGCACCTGCGGCACGAACCCGATCCGGTTCATGCCCGTGTCAATTTTGACATGGCACTTTACCTCCACACCGGCGGCCTGCGCCGCGCGGGACAGCCGCTCCCCATAGGCCTGCTCGTACACGGTCTGGGTGATGTCGTACCTGCTTAACAGCTCCGCCTGTTCCGGCGGGGTGTAGCCGAGAATAAGGATATCCCCGCCCACGCCGCCGTTTCTTAAACAGATGGCCTCGGCCAGGCCGGACACGCCGAAAAACCGCACGCCCGCCTCATGCAGGGCGCCCGCCGTCATCACATCGCCGTGGCCGTAACCGTCCGCCTTGATAATGCCCATCAGCGGCGTTCCGTCCGCGATGCGCTGATATTCTTCCACGTTGTGCCTCAGGGCGTCCAGACTGATTTCCGCCCAGGTTCGTTTAATTCTTTCCAAAGTAAGGCTCACCCCTTTTTCACTGTGTTTTATTATACTGCACGGCACAAAAAAATAAAAGCGCGGCGAAGGGTTTCGCCGCGCTTTTTTCACCCTTAATGAATCTTCTGTGCCGTGTAGTAGCCGAAAGCGTTTTCATTCACCGTCAGGTTCATTTCCTCCGCCCAGGTGTCGGTCAGGCTCAGATACTCGTCATTTTTCAATGTGTGCATCACGTTCAGCCGCACGCTTTCCAGCTGAGCCGGGTCCCGGTGCACATCGTTTTTGACATATACCATGGCCATGGATGCGTCGCTAATCAGCTTGACATCGCCCACATTGGCGGCGAAGATGTCGTCCACCATGGAGGTGGACAGGCTGGATCCGGTCTTGTTTAACAGCGTGTACTGTTCCTCACTGCTGTACGCGCTTTCATCAAAGGTATAGCCCTTCTTCTCCGCATACCACTTCTGGTATTCCTTGCTGACCGTATCAAAATCCTCCCCGTTCTGGAGCCGCTGCGCACACTCGCCCAGCTTGTCGATATACTCCTGCCGCTCCTCGCCTTCAAGGGCAGCACCAGAACTGTTTGTCAGCGTGGCCACAAGGCCCCGTACCTCCACATAGTCCTCTTCGAACTGGGCGATGATATCGCTTTCCGGGATCTCCCGTTCCCCGTCTTTGCCATATAATTTTTCAAAAATCATGTTGGATTTCGTGGTACCCTCCGCCACGAGAAGCAGGGAGTTGTAGGAGCAGCCGTTCTCCTCATACAGGCTGCCGTAGGTGTTCCAGACGTTATCCGCCAGCGACTTGGCCGTCTCTTCTGCAGCTGCGTCGAACGCAAGGCCCATCTCATCAAACTTTTTCGACACGGCAAGATACCGCTTGGCATTTTGCAGGGCGCGGTTGTTTATCCACGTGCCGCCGTCCGTGCCGTCGATGGTCTGTCCGATGGGGGAGGAACTGGTGTCCTCCACAAGGCTGAGCGACTCCATATAGGCGTCCATCAGATAGCCCACGTACATGCCGGGAGTTACCTCTGCGCCATCCTGCGTCCTCACCACATAACTGACGTCGCCCGCAGAACAGCTGGCGACAGAAACAAGGAACAGCGCTGCCAAAGCCAGCGCCAGTACTTTCTTGAAAGCCTTCATGTGTTTGTTCGTCCTCCTTACAGGGCCGCAGGCCCTTCCGCATGGGAAACATTATAGCATACCATGCCCCGTTTTGCAAAACCGTCTATGCTTTGGGCCGTCCGCCAAGCAGGCGGATGGTGCGCTCCATAACGGAAAGGGCGTTTTCCCCCTTCCCAATGCGCACGGAAAAATACGGTTTTCCGCCCGCGCTGAGCATGAAGCTGCCCTTCAGCTGGCCCGCAAGATAACTCATGGCGTCCATATCCACCGTGTCAAGATGGAACAGCAGCTTATCCACACTTTGGCCGATTTCATAGATGCCGTGCCCGGCGGCAATGTTTCTCAGCAGCGCCACCTTCACAAGGCCCTCCACCGAGGGCGGCGGGTCGCCGAAGCGGTCGATTAACTCGTCATAGACGTCCTCCATATCCTCCTCCGTTTTAATGGAGGCGATCCGGCGGTAGATCTCGATGCGGGCGGCGTTGGAGTCGATATAGCTCTCCGGGATGTGGGCGTCAATCTGGATGTCCACAAGGCATTCCAACGTGGCGGAGGTATCCGGCGCGCCGCCCTGCAGTTCGCTTACCGCCTCGGACAGCAGGCGAAGGTACAAATCATACCCCACACAGGCCATGTGGCCGTGCTGGCTTGCGCCGAGAATGTTGCCCGCGCCGCGGATTTCAAGGTCCCGCATGGCAATTTTAAAGCCGGAACCGAATTTTGTAAACTCCTTAATGGCGTTGAGCCGCTTGGCCGCCACCTCACTGACGGTGCGGCCCCGGCGGAAAGTCAGATAGGCGTAGGCCCTTCTTGAGCTTCTGCCCACCCGGCCCCGCAGCTGATACAGCTGCGCAAGGCCGAGGCGGTCCGCATCCTCCACAATCAGGGTGTTGCAGTTGGGCACGTCGATACCCGTCTCAATAATGGAGGTGCACACAAGGATATCCACCTCGTGGTTCAGGACCTGCTCCCACACCTCGCTGAGCTCCTCCTCATTCATCTTGCCGTGGCCGATCCCCACGGTGTAGTCGGGGAAACGCCGCTGCAGCATGGCAGCTGTGGCGGAGATGCTTTCCACCCGGTTGTGCAGATAGTACACCTGGCCGCCGCGCCTCAGCTCCTTCCGGATGGCGTCGCACACCACCCCCTCGGAGTACTCCATCACATACGTCTGCACCGGCAGCCGGTCCATGGGCGGCTGTTCCAGGACAGACATGTCCCGGATACCGGACATGGCCATGTTCAGCGTCCGGGGGATAGGGGTGGCGGACAGCGTCAGCACGTCCACCCCCTCAAAATTCGACTTGAACCGCTCCTTATGGGCCACGCCGAAGCGCTGCTCCTCATCCACGATGACAAGGCCCAGATCCTTAAACTTCACATCCTTCTGCACCAGGCGGTGGGTACCCACCACAATGTCCAGGCGCCCGTCCGCCAGCTGCTTTAAAATTTTGGCCTGCTGCGCCTTTGTACGGAAACGGCTGAGCAGCTCGATGTTGACGGGGAACCCCTCGAACCGCTCCAGCAGGGTGTTGTAGTGCTGCCATGCCAGGATGGTGGTGGGTACAAGGATGGCCACCTGCTTGCCGTCCTCCACCGCCTTGAAGGCGGCGCGCAGCGCCACCTCCGTCTTGCCGAAGCCCACATCGCCGCACAGCAGCCGGTCCATGGGGTGCGGGCGCTGCATGTCGCGCTTAATCTCCTCTATGCAGCGCAGCTGATCCTCCGTCTCCTCGTAGGGGAAGCGCCCCTCAAAGTCGCGCATCATGTCGTCATCCTCCGAGAAGGCGAAGCCTTTTGCCGCCTCCCGCTTGGCATACATCTGCAGCAGTTCCTTCGCCATGTCGCTGGCGGCCGCCTTGACCCGGGCCTTGGTGTTCTGCCACGCGTCGCCCGACAGCTTGTTCAGCCGCACGTGCCCCTCATCCGTGACACCGATGTACTTGCTGACCAGGTCCAGCTGGGTGACGGGTACATACAGCACGTCGCTTCCCTGATAGCGGATTTTCAAGTAGTCCTTTACCACACCGCCGGACAGCTCCATTTTACGGATGCCGTCAAACACGCCGATACCATGGGAGATGTGCACAAGGTAATCCCCGCGCTTCAGATCCTCAAGGCTGCGGATTTTCTCCTCATTTTTCCTGTGCTTGCGCCCGCTGAGTTTTCCCCTGACCGTGCTGCGGTAGCTGATGACGCCAAGGCCGATGTCCGGGTATTCGAACCCGCCGGACAGGGTGCCTGCAAACACCGTGATGGATCGGGGCTCCAGCGTCCCCGACCGTGTTTCCTGGAAAACGGCGTCAAACCCTTCCCTGACAAGGTCCTGCGTCAGCACCTTCGCCGTCTTGGCCGTGCCCGCAAACAGCACCGTCGCATAGCCGCCGTCCCGGTAGTTGTCCAGCTCCTCCGTCAGGGCGCTGAGCTTCCCGCTCCAGCCGGAGTTGGTGGCGGCATGGACATCCGCCAGCGTCCCAAGCCGCAATTCATGCAGGCTGCGCGGAAAACTTTCAAACACCACGCCGTTGCGGTGGAAATCCTCGATAAAGCGGGGGACGCTGCGGGCGTATTCCGCATGGGGCGCATACAGCGTCCCCTCCTCCAGCAGGGAGACCATGTCCTCTTTAAGCAGGTCGCAAAAGCCCTCCATGCGCTCTTTGCAGGCGGTGAAATCGCACAGGCACACAAGGCCGTCCGCAAAGTAGTCGTACAGCACGGTGGGCGCACCGTACACAAGCGGCAGCAGCCGGTCGGGGCAGGGCGGCTCCCGGTCGGTGCGCAGCGCATCCAGATCCCGGCGGATGGTATCCGCCTTCGCCTCATTTTTTTCTTTTTCCAGCAGCGCCTCCAACGTGTCCGCAAGGCGCTGCGGATCCTCTGCCAGCACCTCCGCCGCAGGCAGGATCTCCACGGCTTTCATTGTGTCCTGCCGCCGCTGGCTGACAATGTCGAAGGTGGAGATGGTGTCGATGGTGTCGCCCCACAGCTCCACCCGCACAGGCATGCTCAGCTGCGGGGAGTAAAAGTCGATAATGCCGCCGCGCACGCTGTACTGGCAGATCCCCTCCACAAAGTCACGCCGGACGTAGCCCGCGCGCTGAAGGGCGCCCACAATCTCCCGCTGGGGCAGTTCCTGCCCGGCCTGCAGCCGGAACGTGCTTCTTTTCAAAACCGGGGCGGGCATGGTGGCGCTGACGGCCGCATCCGCCGGGGCCGTTACCACCTTCACCCCGCCGGAGAGAAGCCTGCCCAGCACCGAGATGCGCACCTGCTCCGTCTCGCGGGAGACGCCCTCCGCCTCCCGCATCTGGAAATCGCGGGCAGGAAAAAAGGCGGCGATATCCGCCCCCGCAAGGGTGTTTATATCGTCGCACATCCGCATTGCTTTATTGTCGTCGTTGCTTAGCAGCAGCACCGGCTTTTCCGTCTCCAGTGCGAGGGCCAGCGCAAAGTGGGCCCTTGTCACATCCGAAACGCCGGTGACAAGGGCGGGAAGGCGCCCGGACTCCGACGCCTTTCTCAGCTCCTCAAAGCCGGGAAGCGCCGCCAGGCGCTGTACAAAACAATTCATGCTTTCACCGTCTTTATCCGTTGTACAGGTTCATGGCGCGGTCCATCTGCCCGGAGGCAATCATCAGCGCCGCCTCCCCCGCGCGCTTCAGCGCCGGTTCCAGCAGTTCCCATTCCTCCGGGCGGAAGCGGCTCAGCACATGGTCCGCAAGATCCATCTCCGGACGGGGCTTGTTCCCAATGCCGATTTTCACCCTTGGGAAAGCGTCCGTTCCGGCAAGTTCGATAATATCGCGCATGCCATTGTGCCCGCCGTGGCTGCCGCTGCGCCGCAGGCGCAGCTTGCCCACCGGCAGGCTGATGTCGTCAAACAGGATGACCGTGCGCTCCGCCGGGACGCCGAAGTATTTCATAAAGGCGGTCACGCAGCGGCCACTGTTGTTCATATAGGTCATGGGTTTGATGATGTACCGTTTTTCCCCGTCCGCCCGCAGCTCGCGGTAGCTGCCTTCAAACTTAAGGCGGTCCGGCCCGGGGGACGGGGGCAGCGTATCCACTGCAAGAAAGCCAGCGTTGTGGCGTGTCCGCTCATACTGCAGCCCCGGATTGCCGAGGCCCACAATCAGCCACAGGTTCCCGTCATGTCTGCGAAACAGGCCCATTACTTAAACAGCACGGACACCGGTTTGTCCTCATACACGCGCTCAATCGCCTCTGCAAACACCGGGGCGATGGGCAACAGGGTCAGCTTGCCGTCCAGTGCGTCAATCTTCTCCTGCGGGATGGCGATGGTGTCAAGCAGCACCACTTCCTTGATGTCGCTGTCGCGGATACGCTCCACCGCGGGGCCGGACAGCACGCCGTGGGTGGCGCAGGTATAAATCTCGGCGGCACCGGCGTTTTTCAGTGCAGCCGCCGCGCCGCACAGGGTGCCGGCAGTGTCAATCATATCGTCCACAAGAATGACCTTTTTCCCCTCTACCTCGCCGATGATGTTCATCACCTTGGACACGTTCGCCCGCGGGCGGCGCTTATCCACAATGGCCAGCGGCAGCTCCAGTCGCTCGGCAAAATTGCGGGCGCGGGTCACGGAGCCCAGGTCTGGGGACACCACAATGACATCGTCGCGGTCGTGTCCGAATTTCTGCTCAAAATACGGGGCCAGCAGCGGCACCCCCAGCAGGTGATCCACCGGGATGTTGAAAAAGCCCTGCAGCTGGGGCGCGTGCAGGTCCATGGTCAGCACGCGGTCCGCGCCGGCCGTGGTGATAAGGTCCGCCACCAGCTTGGCGGAGATGGGGTCCCTTGCCTTGGATTTACGGTCCTGTCTTGCATAGCCGAAATAGGGGATAACAGCGGTGATGCGCCCGGCAGAGGCACGCTTCAGCGCATCCATCGTAATCAGCAGTTCCATCAGATGGTCGTTGACCGGATTGGACGTGGACTGCACCACAAACACGTCGGAGCCGCGGATGGACTCGTGAATGGAGACGGATGTCTCCCCGTCGGAAAATTTGACCACGTCGCTTTTCCCGACGGCCAGCCCCAGACACTCCGCAATTTTGGCCGCCACGGCCGGGTTGGAGTTCCCTGTAAAAATTCTTATGTCCTTACCATGCAGATTCATAACCGTTTCTCCTTTATTTTATGTGATAGGAATGCCTCTTACTTCCTTTTGAACCCGATATGCTCGTTAGCCCAGTTTTCCTTTACCGTCTGCCGCGCACGGCCGATGGCCAGCGCGCCGTCCGGCACATCCTCCGTGATGGTTGTGCCTGCCGCAGTGTACGCCCCCTCGCCCACCGAGACCGGGGCGATAAGGTTTGTATTGCAGCCGATAAATGCATTGTCGCCGATTTTGCAGCGGGCTTTCTGCTTCCCGTCGTAGTTGACGGTGACCACGCCGCAGCCGAAGTTGACGCCGCCGCCCACGTCGGAGTCCCCCACGTAGGTCAGATGCGCCACGCTGGTCCTGTCGCCGATGGTGGAATTTTTGACCTCCACAAAATCGCCGATTTTTACCCCGGCCCCCACATGGCTGTTTGGCCGCAGCTGGGAGAAGGGGCCGATTTTTGCGCCCGGCCCCACGGTGGAGTCGGTGCATTTTGTCGATTCTATCACGGCATTTTCGCCGATGACCGTATTGTCAAGGATCGAATTCGGGCCAATGACCGCGCCCGCCTTTACAACGCTGCGCCCCCTGATGATGGTACCCGGCAGGATATGGGCCCCCGGCTCCACCACTGCGTCGGGGGAGATGACAATGCCGTCGCGCAGTACAAACTCCACCCCGTCCCTTGCAAGGGCGTCCACACGGCGGCGGATGTACAGCTCATTCAGTGTCAGCAGGCCCAGCCGGTCGTTGGCGCCTTTCACACAGTCGCTGTCAGCGGTGCGGAACGCGCCCACGCGCCGCCCGGCGGCTGTAAGGATTCCCGCCGCGTCCGTGAGATAATACTCCCCTTTGGCGTTGTCGTTGCCGATTTCCGGCAGGGCCGCAAGCAGGGCCTTCGTCTCAAACCAGTAGGCGCCGGAGTTCACATCCTTCACGGCGCGCTGCGCGTCGGTGGCGTCCTTCTCCTCCACAATGGAAAGCGCCCCGTCCGTACCCACCACACGGCCGTACCCAAAGGGGTCATCCAGTGCGGCAGTCAAAAGCGTCATGGCGTTTGCCTTTGCCATATGCTCCGCCAGGCTGTCCTGCAGCACCGCACTGCTGACAAACGGCGCATCGCCGCACAGAACTGCCACATTTTCCGGCTGGAACTGCTTTAGAAACGGTTCCGCATACCGCACCGCGTGCCCGGTGCCGAGACGCTCCAGCTGTCTGGCAAACACCACCCGGTCCCCATACCGGACCGACAGGTGGTTTTCCACCTCCTCCGCATGGGCGCCGGTGATGACGCACACCCGGCTTACCCCGGCCTGAAGCGCGCTGTCCACCACCCAGTCTATCATCGGCTTCGTCGCAACCTCACACAGCACCTTGGCCGTTCCGGCCTTCATTCTGGTGCCCTCGCCCGCGGCAAGAATCACGGCAGCTGTCTGCCCGTTCATAGCTCCACCCCAATCCACAAGTTTCGCACGCCCGACGGGCGCACCTCTCTGTATATATTATTGCAACTTTCCCTGCAAAAAGCAAGCGAAAGGGGCCAAATTTAAAAAAATCGCCCATTCGCCAAAAAAACGGCGAAAAAATTAGCAAAAATTTTCGCCCGGGCAGTGGAAATCCGAAAATTCATTTGCTATAATAGGGAAGGATTACTCCGGATCCGCCTGTGTTTCGCATGCCCCGGAGTAAAATTAACTTCGTCTAAAAAATTTAGGAGGTAGATTTATTTGGGAAATAAGTATGTATACCTTTTTTCCGAGGGTAACGGCTCAATGAGAGAGCTGCTCGGCGGAAAGGGCGCCAACTTAGCGGAAATGACCGTTCTCGGCATGCCCGTTCCCCAGGGCTTCACCGTCAGCACGGAAGCCTGCACCAAGTACTACGAGGATGGCAGAAACATCAATTCCGAGATTGAGGCGCAGATTTACGACGCCCTCGCTAAAATCGAGGAAATCAACGGCAAAAAGTTCGGTGATAAAGTCAACCCCCTGCTGGTCTCCGTCCGTTCCGGCGCGCGCGCTTCCATGCCCGGTATGATGGACACCATCCTGAACCTCGGTTTAAACGACGAGGTTGTGGAGGGTATGCTGAAGCAGAACAGCGACCCCAAGTTCGAGCGTTTCATCTACGACAGCTACCGCCGCTTCATCCAGATGTTCTCCGACGTCGTTATGGAGCTGCCCAAAAAGACCTTTGAGGTCATCATCGATGAGGTCAAGGAGAAGAAGGGCGTCAAGAACGACATCGATCTGGACGCTGCGGACATGAAGGAGCTTGTCCGTCTGTTCAAAGAGCATTACAAGAAAGAGAAGGGCGAGGATTTCCCCGTCGACCCGAAGGAGCAGCTGATGGCCGCTGTCAAGGCCGTGTTCCGTTCCTGGGACAACCCCCGCGCCAATGTCTACCGCCGGATGAACGACATCCCCTACAGCTGGGGCACCGCCGTCAACGTCCAGCCCATGGTATTCGGCAACCTGAACGAGAAGTCCGGTACCGGCGTTGCGTTCACCCGCGACCCCGCCACCGGCGAGAAGGCCCTGTTCGGCGAGTATTTGATCAACGCCCAGGGCGAGGATGTTGTGGCCGGTATCCGTACCCCCAGCCACATCTCCAAGCTGCATGAGGAAATGCCTGAGGTGTACGACCAGTTCGTGGCCATTGCCGACAAGCTGGAGAAGCACTACAAGGACATGCAGGACATGGAGTTCACCATTGAGAATGGCAAGCTGTACATGCTGCAGACCAGAAACGGCAAGCGCACCGCTGCCGCCGCCCTGAAGATCGCCGTCGACCTCGTGGACGAGGGCATGATCACCGAGGACGAGGCTGTCATGCGTGTAGAGCCCAAGCAGCTGGATTCCCTGCTGCACCCCACCTTTGACGCCAAGGCCCTGAAGGCCGCCACCGTCATCGGCAAGGGTCTGGCCGCCTCCCCCGGCGCTGCCTGCGGCCGCATCGTCTTCACTGCTGAGGATGCGAAGGCCTGGGCCGAGCGGGGCGAGAAGGTCGTCCTGGTCCGTCTTGAGACCTCCCCTGAGGATATCGAGGGTATGACTGCTGCCGAGGGTATCCTTACCGTCCGCGGCGGTATGACCTCCCACGCGGCGGTTGTCGCACGTGGTATGGGCACCTGCTGTGTCTCCGGCTGCGGCGACATCAAGATGAACGAGGAAGCCAAGTGCTTCGAGCTTTCCGGTAAGACCTACAAGGAGGGTGACTACATCTCCCTCGACGGTTCCACTGGTAACATCTATGGCGAGGCGGTTCCCACCGCTCCCGCTTCCATCAGCGGCGACTTTGGCCGGTTCATGGCATGGGCCGACGCAAGACGCACCCTGAAAGTCAGAACCAACGCGGATAACCCCCGCGACACCAAGCAGGCGGTTCAGTTCGGCGCCGAGGGTATCGGCCTGTGCCGTACCGAGCACATGTTCTTCGAGGCCGACAGAATTAAGGCCATGCGTGAGATGATCGTCGCCAAGGACGCCGAGTCCCGCAAGAAGGCGCTGGCCAAGATCCTGCCCTACCAGCAGGGTGACTTCGAGGCCATGTACGAGGCGCTGGAGGGCCGTCCCATGACCATCCGTTACCTCGACCCGCCGCTGCACGAGTTCCTGCCCACCAAGGAGGAGGACATTGCCGAGATCGCGGCCGAGCTGAACATCTCCGTGGATGAGCTGAAGGCTGTTATCGCCTCCCTGCATGAGTTCAACCCCATGATGGGTCACCGTGGCTGCCGTCTGGCCGTCACCTATCCGGAGATCGCCGAGATGCAGACCACTGCGGTCATCACCGCGGCTATCAACACCAAGAAAAAGCATCCTGACTGGGAGATCGTTCCCGAGATCATGATTCCGCTGGTTGGCGAAGTCAAGGAGCTGAAATACGTCAAGAACTTCGTCGTGGCCACCGCCGACAAGCTGATTGCCGAGTCCGGCATCGACATGCACTACAAGGTCGGTACCATGATTGAGATTCCGCGTGCGGCCATTACTGCGGACGAGATCGCCAAGGAGGCCGAGTTCTTCAGCTTCGGCACCAACGACCTGACCCAGATGACCTTTGGCTTCAGCCGTGACGACGCGGGCAAGTTCCTCGACGCCTACTACGATGCCAAGATCTACGAGTCTGATCCCTTTGCGAAGCTGGATCAGGACGGCGTTGGCAAGCTGGTTGCTCTGGCTGCCAAGCTGGGCCGCGAGACCCGCCCCGACCTGAAGCTTGGTATCTGCGGCGAGCACGGCGGCGACCCCAGCTCTGTGGAGTTCTGCCACAACATCGGGCTGGATTATGTCTCCTGCTCTCCCTTCCGTGTGCCGATTGCGCGCCTTGCTGCTGCACAGGCTGCACTGAAGCAGAAATAAGCAAACATTTTAAAAAAGGACCGCCTGCGGGCGGTCCTTTTTTGTGTATGTTTCTCTCAAAATCGCGCAAAAACATCTTTCTATTCCATATGCTTTCTGATAGAATAGAGTCAGATAGAGGAAAGAGGTGTTTCCCATGGTTTTGTAACCCCTACGAACGGGTAAAGGGCTGCCTTGTTCCTTCGTGTCAGATGACGGCGGCCATGTACAGGCGGTACACGGCTGGAAGGTGCAGTATCCCAGCGCTTCCTTTGCCGTCTACACAATTTACGTGAACCCCTGGGGACAAAACAACAGGGCTATCTCTTATACGAATGCGGCGCCCGCCTGTTCAAAAAGCACGTCTACTATTTATCCTAACCGTTATAAAACCATTTTCATTAAGGAGGGACTGGTTATGACAAGGAAACAAGCCGCTTTGCTTGCAGGTATTTTGGCCTTGCTTCTGCTTGGGCTGTTGCTGTGCGCCTGCAGTAGTTCTCCTGCCCCCAGCTACTCCGTGCCGGACTACCCGTATAAGCCGGCCGACATCGAGGGGCTGTCCCTGCCGTTAAGGCGGGTGGAGGGCCCTGGTCAAAACCCGGTGGTATCAGAACCCGCAGGAACACTGACCTTCAAAAACGGGCTGTTTTCCGCCGATATTACAGAGTTGTTCGACCCGGACGAAGATGTCCCCATCTTTGCAGAGCAACCCGGAGGGGAAGAAATATTGACCTCCGCACTTGCTGACACAGCCCTGAACGTGGCCCAGTTTGAGGCGGAAGGCTATACTTTAAAGTATTTTCTTTACTACTTTCACAGCTATTATCTGGTGGCGGAAAAAGACGGGGCAGAGTATGTGCTTCCCGGCTGCGGCCGCACGGATGACACAGGCTATCAGGACTACGGCCACCTGTTTGACGAGCCCATGACCCTTGAAAAGTTTTTTGAGCGAATCAAAAAATACTGGGCGCAGGACGGTGCGGAGAGTCTCTCCGGCGGATGGGGCTTTGACGAAGGCCTGTCTTAAACAGAACAAAGCCGTTTTAGGCCCCGGGCCAAAGGGAATTTATCCCCGGCCCGGGGCCTTTGCTTTGCAGTTTTCCATTTTGTATAAATTTTCTCTCCCATTATGTGGATGCAAGCTCTGTAAACTGTTTGTAATATTCCGGTGGTTTATTTCAGGTTTCAACTTTTTCCACAAAGTTTTCAACACCTTTTCTTCTTGCAGCAGCCGGGTGGAAGAAGTATAATGAATACAACGATTTTTCAGGAGAGGGGATCTTTTCATGGATAAGCCTTATGTGGTTTTTATCGGCGCCACCGACATTGATGAATATTACGAAACTGACCGGCCGTGGCCCAAAAACGGCAGCAAGTGCAACTTTAAATTTAAAAGCAACGAGCTGGGCGGCATGATCAGCAACGCCGCCTGTGTGATGGCCGGATACGGCCAAAAGACCTACCTGCTGGACACCATGAATGAAAGCGAGAACTCTGCGCTGGCCCTGCGTATGCTGGAGGAATACCATCTGGACACCAGCTATATTTTCCGCGACCCCACCATCCCGGACGCAAAGTGCCTCATCTTTCAGGCTGAGGGGGAGCGTACCATCATGGTCATCGACGCGGGCAAGCCGCCCATGGTCATTGAGGGGCGGCACAAGGCGCTGCTTGACGGCGCTGCCTACATCTACAGCATTCCGGACGACCTTGTGCGCATTCAGGACTTTCGCTCCGTGCTGAGCAGCGCCCGCAGCGCAGGCGCCAAGCTGTGCATGGATATTGAGGCGCACAAGCTGGATGAGGACCGCATGTGGCTGGTGCGAAATGCGGATCTGCTGTTCCTCAACGACGACGGGGTGGACAACCTGCGCGGGCAGGACAGCGAAGAGGCGTTGTTCGACCGGTTGTTTTCCTATGGGGTCGGCATGCTGGTCATCACCCTTGGCAGCAAGGGCTGCATGGTAAAAACGCCCGACACCACCGTCCAGGTGCCGGCCATGAGGGTGACGCCGGTGGACACCACCGGTGCGGGCGACACCTTCAACAGCTCTTTTCTGCATGAGCTGATAAACGGGGCCACCCCGGAACAGGCCGCACGCTTTGCCTGCGCGGCTGCCGGGCGCGCCGTCACCATCTATGGCCCGAAGGCAGGTGTGACGGACAGGGAGACCGTTTTAAGATTTATGGAGGAGGAGCGGTAGCGGACTTGGATATTACCGACATTTTAAAAAAGGAGTTCCACCTGCGGGCGGACCATCTGGACAACATCATCTCCCTGCTGGACGCGGGCAACACCATCCCCTTTATTGCCCGCTACCGCAAGGAGCAGACGGGTTCCTGCGACGACCAGGTGCTTAGGGAGCTGGCGGACAGGCTGGACTACCTGCGGGGGTTGGAAAAACGTGCGCAGGCCATCCTGGCCTCCTTAAAGGAGCAGGACAAGCTGACGGAAGAACTGGAGCAGCAGATTCTTGCCGCAGACACCCTTTCCCGCCTGGAGGACATTTACCGTCCGTACAAGCAGAAGCGGCGCACCCGCGCCACCATGGCAAAGGAAAAGGGGCTGGAACCGCTGGCGGAACAGCTGCGGAAGCAGGTGCAGTCCGATATCCCGGAGCAGCTGGCCGCAGCGTTTGTTGATGAGGAAAAAGGCGTGCCCACGGCGGACGACGCCCTCGCGGGTGCGCGCGACATTCTGGCAGAGCAGGTGTCCGACAGCGCCGCTGCGCGCGACAGGCTTCGCCGCCTGTTTTTGGACAGCGGGGTGCTGTGCACTGTGGCCGCCACGGAGGATGACTCGGTCTACCGGATGTACTATGATTATAGCGAACCGGTGAAGAACATGCCGAGCCACCGTATTCTCGCCATTGACCGGGGCGAGAAGGACGGCCTGCTGAAGATCACGCTTCAGGTTCCGCCGCAGGCGGCGGAACGTCTGCTGTACCCCCTGTTTGTGAAAAATGAAAGCGCATCCGCCGCACAGGTACGTCTGGCAGTGGACGACGCCTACGACAGGCTGCTGTTCCCCTCCCTTGAGCGGGAGGTGCGTGCGCAGCTGACTGCCCGCGCCGCAGAACAGGCCATTCAGGTGTTCGGCGTCAACCTGCAAAGCCTGCTGATGTCCCCGCCCGTCAAGGGGAAGGTGGTGCTGGGCTTCGACCCGGCCTACCGTACCGGGTGCAAGCTTGCGGTGGTGGATGAAAACGGCCGGGTGTTGTACACCGGCGTTGTCTACCCCACGCCGCCGCAAAACCGCAAGGAGGAGGCTGCCGGGACCATTCGGAAGCTGGTGGAGCAGTACCGGATCGACCTCATCGCCATTGGAAACGGTACCGCCTCCAAGGAGTCGGAAATTTTCATCGCCGGGCTGCTTAAAACGCTGCCCCGACGGGTTCAATATGCCATGGTCAACGAGGCGGGCGCCTCTGTCTACTCCGCAAGCAAGCTGGGCGCGCAGGAGTTTCCCGACTTCGATGTGTCCCTGCGCAGCGCCGTATCCATTGCCCGCAGGTTACAGGATCCGCTGGCAGAGCTTGTGAAAATTGATCCCAAATCCATCGGTGTGGGCCAGTACCAGCACGACATGCCGGAGAAGCGCCTGAACGAGACGCTGGACGGCGTGGTGGAGGACTGCGTCAACCGGGTGGGAGCGGATTTAAACACCGCTTCCCCCGCCCTGTTGTCCCATATTGCAGGGCTGGGGCCCGCCACGGCCAAAAACGTGGTGGCCTACCGGGAGGAAAACGGAGCGTTTACCGGTAAGGAGCAGCTGAAAAAAGTGGCCGGAATCGGGCCCAAGGCCTTCGAGCAGTGCGCGGGCTTTGTCCGGATCCCGGGCGGCCGCTCCCCCTTTGACAACACTGCGGTTCACCCGGAAAGCTATGAAGCGGCGCAGCGCCTGCTGACGCTGTTTGGCTTCACAGAGAAGGACATCGGCACAAATGCGCTTAGCGCGCTGCCCTCCCTCATCCGCGCCAAAGGGGAGGCGACGGTGGCACAGCACTGCGGTGTGGGCGTGCCCACCCTTACCGACATGGCGGCAGAGCTGTGCAAACCGGGCCGCGACATCCGCGACGACGCCCCCGCCCCGGTGCTGCGGGACGACATCCTGGACATGAAGGATCTGAAAGAAGGGATGCAGCTGCGCGGCACTGTGCGCAATGCGGTGGATTTCGGCGTGTTCGTGGACATCGGCGTGCATCAGGACGGGCTGGTGCACATCAGCCAGATGACCGACCGCTACATTAAGCACCCGTCCGAGGTGGTCAAGGTGGGCGATGTTGTAACCGTGTATGTGTTGGGGGTGGATGTGGCAAAAAAGCGCATCTCCCTCACCATGAAGCCGCCAAAAGAAAAAAGGCAATAAAACAGGCCCGAAGCCATCGGCTTCAGGCCTGTTCCTATGTTCTGAGCTTTTCAAAAAACGCCTGCAGCATCCGGCGGCAGGCCTGTTCCTCCACCCCGGCCTGTACCAGCGGCGCCTGCCCGCCAAAGGGCATGTGGCACAGGTTTGCAACAGAGCCGCAGGTGCCCCGCTCCGCATCCGCCGCGCCATACACAATTTTTGCTATGCGCGCGCCGATTGCCGCCCCCGTGCACATGGCGCACGGCTCCAGCGTGACATACAGCGTGCAGCCTGTCAGCCGCCAATCGCCTAAATTTTTCGCCGCGTCCCGCATGGCGTCAATTTCCGCGTGCGCAGTGGGGTCGCAGTCCCGCTCCCTGCGGTTGTGCCCGCGGCCCACTACTTCTCCGTCCTTCTCCACCACGGCGCCCACGGGAATCTCCCCCTCGGCCGCCGCCAGCGCCGCTTCCTCAAGGGCAAGGCGCATAAACTGTTCCTGTGTCCATTTCATACGCCGTCCCCCTTAAACCAGATGAACATAGCTGAGCATGGTGCACAGCAGGGTGCCGCATGCAAGGAAAAACGGCGGGCTTTTCAACAGGGTCAGGAACTGGGCGGAGGTGCTGAGCTGCGCGCCCTTCCGCCGGTTCAGTACAAACAGGTCGTCATAATTTTTGGCCAGTGTCACCAGCGCGGCAAGGCCGAGGATCATCAGCAGCACAAGCACCCCGAAATAGGCCACGGTGCTGAGGCTGCCGGAGACATTTCTCAGCAGCAGCTCCAGCAGCACACTCAGTAGATTATAGAAGCCGTGAATGAACATGCCGGTAAAAATGGAGCCGGTGCGCAGCACAAAATAGCCGATAAGCATACCGGAAATAAAGGCATGCGGGAGGTTTGCCACACTTGGATGAATCAGCGCAAACAGCATGGAGGAGACCAGCAGCGCAAACCAGTCGGAGAACTGGCGCAGCGACTGCATAATCACGCCGCGGAACACCAGTTCCTCCGTGACGGCGGGCACAACCACAAGCTGCAGGATGTGCAGCAAAAAGTAGACAGGGTCGCTGCCCAGTGTAACAGACGGAATGCTGACGACAACACCCGTCCACTGTTTCAGCGCACCGGTCATCAGGCTGACTGCCAGCGACACCATAAAGGACACACTGGCAGTCACCAGCGCGCCCAGCACCGTCAGTGAAATGCGCGGCCGCCGCAGCGGCACCGCCACCCTGGCCGGCATCCGCAGATAGGCCGCATAGACAAAAAACGGGATCAGCAGCACCCCGCTTGTCAGGACCATGTAAAACAGCCAGGACAGGACGTACTGCACCTCCGCGGGCATATTACCCCCTGCAATCCGGCTTAGCAGGTTCTGAAACAGTTGGAAGCTGCCGCCGCTGAACATGCGCAGAAGCAGGTACACAAGCAGAAACATCCCCAGCACGTCGCCAAGGCGCATAATCCGCTCCCGCTCCATTCGCTGTCTATCAATTTTTAAAAAGCCCATTTGGGGAGAAAACGCATAGTCCGCATCGTCCCCCAGCACCATGTCCCGCTCATTCCGGGAACCGCTTTCAAAAATTTCCTGCTCGTCCAACTGCCTCACCGCCTTTCCCGTCCATGGTTTTGTATCTAGTATACCACAGCTTTTTAGGGGAAACTTAAATAAACTGTAAACACAGGCGGTTTTCTGCCTATCCGGCTACAATTGTGCCGCGGCGCTTTTGGCCCGCTGGCAGAACAGGCGCACCTTTTCAAAATCCTTAAAATTTGTTTTACAGCCATTTTCCCAGCGGTTGGTTTTGCTGAGCGTGTCCACGCCAAAAGGCCGAACCTCCCGGACGACCTGTTCCACATTGGTTTCATCAAGTCCTCCCGCCACAACAACCGGTATGGGTACCGTCCTGACAATTTCCCTGTCAACAGCGCGGTCGTGAACCAGCCCGCTGGCCCCGATAACCCGCCCATTCCCCGGCGCGGCGGAGTCGAGAATCAGCATATCTGCATACTGGGCCAGCCGCTGCGCCCGTTCCACCGCCTGCCAGCCGTCCACCTGAATGGCCTGCAAAAGCCGGATTTCCGGAAACAGCGACTTAAACCGCTGATAAAATTCCCGGCTGGTCTCAAATCCGGAACCGGAGATGTGCACAATCTCCGGACGGTACCGGCGGGCAAGTTCAAGGAACTCCTCCCCATTGTCCCCGACGGAAAGGGCAATCCGCACCGCTTTCCCCTCGGTCGCCCTCATAATTTCCCGTGCGACGCTGTCGGGAATCTCCGTCTTGTGATCGGGCCGTCCCTCCCCCTGTAAAATAGGGGCAAAGCCGATATAATCCGCGCCCGCCTCAATGGTTTTCAGGGCTTCCTCTGCATTTTGCATGGCAAAAACCTGTGTAATCATATTTCTCCAACCCATCCTGTTCATCAAATTACCGAAGCCACGGCTCTGCACCGCCCGGTGATTGTATTTTACAGAAAGCCGCGGTACAATAAAAGGAACTATTTCATCTTTTAAAAAGGTGGGTGGAACCAATGTCGGAAAAAAACAGGTGCCTCGACGAAGGCCTAAGCAGGCTGTTTTCTGGCGGTGTCCCGCAGGCAGAGCCAGTGCGCTTCCAAAAAGGGGAACTGATCTATTGGGAAGGCCGCGAGCCGGATCGCTGCTACTATATCGCGCAGGGGCGCGCCGCACTCGGTGCAAACGGGCTGGAGGGGCGGCATGCAGTGTTCTGCATTCTTCCCGCGCCCGCCTTTTTTGGCGAACTTGAACTGCTGTCCGTCCAGCCTGTGGCAAGTGAAGTAACCGCCTTTACAGACTGCTTCGGCTACTGCTTTCATACAGAGGAAATCCGGCTTTGCCTTAGGCAGGATTTGCAGTTCCTGCAATTCCTGTGCCGGTACCTCTCCGAAAGAACGGTGCTGTTGTCCCGGAAGCTGATGCGGATGCAAACCGTCCCGCTGGCCGCGCGCCTTGCAGAGTATATCCTTGAAACTGAAACAGACGGCCTGTACCGCTGTCCCGACAGTGAGGCGGCCGCCTATTTGGGGGCCAGCAAACGACGGGTGGCTGCGCTGATGGGGGAATTGCGCCGCCGGGGGCTGTTAAAAAAATCCGGCCAGCACGATTTCATTACCGACAGCCGGGGGCTGCGGCGCGCGGCGCTGCTGAAATAGAGACCGGCAGTCTGCGGACTCTCGTCCGCAGACTGCCGGTTTGTTTTACAGCCGGTACATGCCGCCTGCCGCTTTGGACAGCGCCTCCATGTCCAAAATGCGGTAGCCTTTTTCATGTTTTTGTAAAATCCCCTTTTCACAGAGAAGGTGAAGGGTATGATGGAGATGCCGGTAACTGGTGCCCAGCAGGTCGCTCAGCGCAGAAAGATTATCCACAAAAAGGCCTTCGTTCTGTGTCTGCTCGATATAGGCGCAAAGACGCATTTCCAAACCATACAAAATATTGGCGGACATGTTGTAGGTGTTCGTCCTGGTCCGTTCGGCCAGCTGCCATGCAATCTGGCCCATCAGCTCCGACCTGCGCATGGCTGTTTTCAAAAACTCCTCTTTAGAGACGGCATAGCAGACCACCTCCGTCACCGCCTGAATACTGGACATGGCGCTGGAATGAAGAATCATCTCCACCTCGCCCAGCAGGGAATTTTCTGCGCGGAAACAGACCAGCAGGGTTCTTCCCTCCACTCCGGTGAGGAATACTTTTGTTTTCCCGGATTTAATAAGAAACACATTCTCTATCGGCTGACCTTCTACAAATAAAAATTCCCCTTTTTTAAACTTTGCAATAAACAGGGATTCAAAGCGGTAGCTTTCCCATTGCGGCGGGCCCGCCTCCTTTTTCCCTAGCGAAAATCGTTCCACCGAAATTTTCCTCCAAAACTATGATAGATCTCCTACTTTATAGGATACTTTAAAAATATAATAATAGTCAAGCAAGCGTCCCGTCCGGACACAGGGCCGCGCAGGCGGGCCCGTGATCAACTGCCCCGCACGGGACAGCAGATTAAAAGGAGGTAAAAGTTTATGACGAAAAAGATTTTGGCGCTTCTTCTCTGCACCGTAATTCTAACGTCCATCGTCCTTGCCGGATGCGGCGGCGGAGACGGCGGAACCAGCTCCAGTTCGGATTCTACTTCCGGAAATACGGGCAATGCCGGTAATGTGGCAACTTTGCTCACCACTGCACTTGGCGACAAGTCCTTCGACGACTCCTGCTGGAGAGGGCTGAACGAAATAAAAGAGAAATACGGCGTGGACATTACTTATTTTGAAATGAAGCAGGATTTGACAAAAGGAATCCCGGCCCTGACCGAGTTTGCCGAGTCCGGCAAATACGGTCTTATTGTCTCCGGCACATACAACAATGTAGAAAATGCGCAGGCCGTGATTGAGGCGTTCCCAAATCAGAAGTTTATCCATTATGACGCGTCCATCCAGGACGGGGGAAACGGCCCGTACGCCAATGCGTTCTCCATCCAGTATAAGCAGAACGAGGGTTCCTATCTGGTCGGCTGGCTTTCCGGTAAAATTACAAAAACCGGCATTCTTGCCCAGCTGGGCATGTCGGAAATTGACGTAATCTGGGATTTCATCTACGGCTATCTGGAGGGGGCCAAAGCCGCACGGGATGATATCCGGGTGATTACTTCCTTTATTGGGGACGGTGAAAATGTGGCCAAGGCCAAGGAGCTGGCCAATGACGCCATGAGCCAGGGGGCAGATATCCTGTTCCACATCGCCGGCGGTGCGGGCGCCGGGATGTTTGAGGCCATCGCCGAAAACGGCGGCGGCAAGGTATGGGGCATTGGCGTCGACTCCGACCAATATGCTGAGTATGAGGCGGCTGGAAAGTCGGAAATCGCCGGTATTATCCTGACCTCCATGATTAAAAACGTTGGTAACTCCTTGGTGTGGGCCTATGACAAAGAGGTGGAAGGCACCCTGGAGTGGGGCACCAATGTCACCCTCGGCATCTCTGAGGACGCGGTGGGCCCGGCGGAATCCGGCGCGTTCCTTGAGCTGGATGAAAGCCTGTTGGAAGAGTATGCACAGGTGAAGGAGGACGTCGCCTCCGGCAAAGTCACGGTCGGCACTGCCTTTGGCCATACGCTGGAGGAACAGCAGGAATTTGCAAACACCTTCAGGCCCTAGGTGATTTTTAAACAGGAGCAGCGGTTTTTGACCGCTGCTCCTGTTTTTTGCCTTTATGGTGCAATACGGTACATACCGCCTGCCGCTTTGGACAGCGCCTCCATGTCCAATATTTGATAGCTATGCCCGTTTTTTTGCAAAATACCCTTTTCGCAAAGGCTTCGCAGGGTTCGGAACAAATGCCGGTAGCTGGTTCCCAGCAGCTCGCTTAGAGCGGCGAGGTTCTCCTTAAAAAAGCCGTCATGCTGCGTCTGGCTGATATATGCGCAAAGGCGCGTTTCCAACGTGCTTAAAATATTCACCGAGGTGTTCCGGATGCTTCTTTTCGCCCGTCCCGCCAGTAAAATGGCCATATGGTTCATCAGTTCCGGCATAACTTCCGCCGTTTTGACAAACTCCTCTATCGGTACGGCGTAGCAGGTCACCCTGTTTATCGCCTGGATGCTGACCACCGCTTCCGGCTGAAGCAAAATCGCCTCCACATCCCCAATTAAGCTTCCCTTGGAGTAAAAGTTAATCAGCAGGTTTTTCCCGTCCGGCCCGAGAATGCAGGCCCTTACCTTTCCGGATTGGAGCAGAAATATATACTCAAGGGGCTGATCCTGTATGCACAAAAATTCCCCCTTTTCAAACACCGCGACAAAAACCGACTGAAAGGAATAGTTTTCCCACAGGGGCGGAAGCGGGTTGCCCGGACCGACTGGGAAGCGTTTCATAATAAATTTCCCTCCAAAACCCTGACATATGTCTTACTTTTTATAGGATACTTTAAAATATAATAATAGTCAAGCAGAGTGCTCGCTGAACTGTCATTTTACTTTGGAGGACTTCTATGGAACAGAAAAAAGTGATTTACGACGGTGATCCCGGCCATGACGACGCCATGGCTATCCTGCTGGCGGAGGGGAACCCCGCCATCGACCTTGTGGGTATTACCACCGTGGCGGGCAACACCACCCTTGAAAACGCCACGAAAAACGCCCTGATGCTTAAGGACTTAATGCACTCGGACGTGCCT
>CAJFUF010000033.1 GCA_904420175.1 Candidatus Schneewindia gallinarum | reverse complement strand
GACCAAATAAAGACCAAAAGCCGACACGCAAAAAGAAAGGCGCCCCATAAACCCGCATGATTACTAGGTTTACGGGGCGTGCTACTGGTGCGGGCGACAGGACTTGAACCTGCACGGGAGTACCACCAGATCCTAAGTCTGGCGCGTCTGCCAATTCCGCCACGCCCGCATAATTTCATTTATTATACCATACCCGCCCTTTTCAGTCAATTTCCGGTGCTGGACAGCCCTTTTATTTTGTGCTAGCATGAAAGCAACACAATTCTCCTGAGAAAGAGGTGGCCACCCGTGTACCCGGAAAAGAAAATCCCCATCATCATTGACTGTGATACCGGCATTGACGACCTGCTCGCCCTTCTGCTGGCCGTGCAGTCCCCTCTGCTGGACATTCTCGGCGCAACGACCACCGCCGGAAACCAGACCATTGAAAACACCACAAGGAACACCCTCGACGCGCTGGAGTTCCTCGGCCGGCCGGACATTCCCGTTGCCGTGGGGCGGGACCGGCCCCTGTACCGCAATGTGCTGGCTCAGGGCAGCATTCACGGCGCCAACGGCGTGGGCGGGTACCGCTTCCCGGCTGCCAAACGCACGCCCGACCACCGTGCTGCGCCCGAATTTGTCCGCGACCTTTTGGCCGCCTGCCCCGACAAAGTCACGCTGGTGGCGTTGGCGCCGCTGACCAACATTGCCGTGCTGCTGGAAAAATATCCCGCCTGCAAGGAACGCATTGACAAAATCCTGTTCATGGGCGGCTCCATCGCCACCGGGAACCCCACCCCGGTGGCCACCGCCAACGTCTGGTACGATCCGGAGGCGGCGCGTGCCGTCATCGCCTCCGGCATTCCGGTTGTGATGTGCAGCCTCAACTGCTCCCGCGGGGCCTATCTGACAAAAGCGGAGCTTGCAAAGGTACGCGGGGTGGGCGGGCCCGCCGCAGCCATGGCGGACGAGGTGCTGAAGGCCTACTACGCCACCACCGGCGGACAGAACCCCAGGGGGTTAAATATCCACGACCTGTGCACCATGATGTACCTGACCGACCCGGGGATGTTTACCGGCGACTGGTACTTTGTCGATGTGGAGTGTAAGGGCGAGCTGACCTGCGGCATGACCGTTGTCGATTATGAGGACCGTCTGCACAAGCCGAGGGAGGAAAAGACCGTCTACTTTTTAAAGACCGCCGACCGGGACCGGTTTGCAGACAATTTTTTTCGTGCACTGAAAAGCTACGGTTAACAAAAGGGCGGGGAAAGTTCCCCGCCCGTTTGTTATTTCAGTTGCAGCAAATTTTCCGCTGCCATCATCATGCCTGCCTTGCCGCTGTAGTAATCGAGTCCGCCCTGCATATAGACGCTGTAGGGCGGCTTAATCGGCCCGTCTGCAGACAGCTCGATGGAGGATCCGGACACAAACGCGCCCGCCGCCATGACCACCGGATCGTCATAGCCGGGCATGTCCCACCCCTCCGGCGTGACAAAGCTGTCGATGGGGGAGCCTGACTGGATGCCCCGACAAAAGGCCAGCATCCCCTGCTCGCTCCCGAGGGTGACGGTGGTGATGATGTCCGCACGCGGCTCGCGGTAGTCGGGCAGCGTGTCGTACCCGAGCAGGGAGAAGAACGCAGAGCCGAACACCGACAGCTTTACGGCGCTTGCCGTCACCCGCGGGGCGGCAAACAGGCCCATAAACATGCTTTTTGTGTGGCCCAGCGTACACCCCACCTCCGCGCCGATGCCGGGACAGGTCAGCCGGTAGGCACACAGCTCCACCAGATCCTTCCTGCCGGCGATGTAGCCGCCGGTCTCCGCAATGCCGCCGCCGGGGTTTTTAATGAGCGAGCCCGCCATCAGATCCGCGCCTACAGACAGCGGCTCCGTTTTTTCCACAAACTCGCCGTAGCAGTTGTCCACAAACACAAGGATCTGTTCATCCACCGCCTTGACGGTGCGCACAATGGCGCGGATGTCCTCCACCGACAGGGAGGGCCGCAGGCTGTACCCGCGGGAACGCTGGATGTACGCCATTTTCGCGCCCTTCACCCCCTCGGCAATGGCCGCAAGGTCCGGCCTGCCCTGTGCATCCAAATCCACCTGACGGTAGTGGATGCCGAAGTCCTTTAAGGAGCCCTGCCCCTCGCCCCGCAGGCCGATAACGCTGTGAATGGTGTCGTAGGGCAGTCCCGTCACGGACACCATCGTGTCCCCGGGACGCAGGACGCCGAACAGGGCGGTGGCAAGGGTGTGGGTACCGCTGACAAAGTTGTGCCGCACCAGCGCACACTCTGCCCCCAGCGCGGCAGCGAACACCTCGTCCAGCACCTCCCTGCCCCGGTCGGAATAACCGTACCCAGTGGATGGGACGAAGTGGCTTTCCGCCACACGGCCCTTCCGAAACGCGTCCAGCACCTTGCCCTGATTGTATTCATATGTATCCTCAATGCGGGCAAAGTAGGGGCCGCACAGGCGTTCCGCCTCTGCCGCCGCATGCTGCACCCGCTTATCAAACGTAAAAAAACTGCTCATTTCCTAATCCTTTCTTGTCAACAGGGCGTAGCGCCCCTGCTCCTTCCAGCCGCACCGCCCGTACAGCCGCCGGGCGCGTTCATCCGCACAAAACAGCCACAGCGGCCCTGCCGTGCGGCGCAGCGCCTCCGCAGCAAGGCTGCCTCCCACGCCGCGGCGCCGCAGGTGCTCCAAAACACCCATGGCGGTCAGCAGGCTGCCCGCAGGACCGTGATGAACCACAGCACAGCCCCCGTCACGGCACAGTGCACTGCTGGCGCCATGACGCAGCCGGTGGGACAAATCCACATACAGCGCCTTGTCCGGGTCGGATATGCCGAACAGCTCTGTTATCATGCCGTACAGGCTGTCAAGCTGGGGCGGGGGTGGAAAGCCCTCGCCGCCGCCCTGCGCCGTCATCACCACACCGGTACGTACGGTGGGAAACGGCAAAAGGGCCGCCGTGCGCTCCTCACACAGCACTGTGTGCACGCCGGGGCACAGCACTGCGAACTGCCGCAGTTCCTCTGTATCCCCGCACAAAATCAGCTCCCCCTCAAACACAAGGGCAGCGCCGCCCTCTGTCTCAAAGGCCTGCAAAAACGGTGCAGGACCGCCGTAGGCTGCAAGGGTACACGCCGCCTTCACGCCGAACGCCCCGTAGGTCCGAAGCCCGCCTGCCAGCGCCCGCCAATCCTCACAGGGGCGGATCACAGTCCCGGCACCGCCGCGCACAGCAGCCGCAGCATGGCCGCCGCACTGTCATAGTCCGCCGTGTCAATGATGCTGCCCGCCGTATGCAGGTAGCGGCAGGGCAGCGCCAGCGCAAGACTTTTTACCCCGGTGCCGGAGCGGTGTACCGTGCCTGCGTCGTTGCCCCCGGCGATCATGGTCTTGGTCTGCAGGCGCACGCCGTTTTCCTCCGCCAGCCGGAAGGCCAGGCGGTACAGCTCCTTATCATAGATGGTGCCCCTGTCCATAAACGGGACCACTGCGCCGCGGCCCAGGGCGCATACCTGCTGTGCGCCCTCCGCACCCGGCAGATCGGCCGCAGTGGTGGTTTCCACTGCGATAAAGTAATCGGGGCGGATCCGGTTGGCCGCCGTCAGCGCGCCGCGGCCGCCCACCTCCTCCAACACGGTGAACACTGCGTACACGTCGTAGGAAAGCGGTTCCTTCAACATCTCCAGCAGCAACAGGCAGCCTGCCCGGTCGTCCAGCGCCTTGCTGAGAATCCGGTGCTCCTCCTGCTTTTCAAAAGGCGCATCAAAGCACAGGGTGTCCCCGGGCTGAAGGAACTCCGCAGCATTTGTGCCAAAGTCGATGCGCAGCTCTGTCTTTTCCACCGGCTTTTCCCGGTCGGCCGGGCTTAACAAATGCACCGGCTTTGTCATCAGCACGCCCACTGCGCCCTGCGCATGCCGCACCAGCTTGCCGGGCAAAATCTCCGTGCTGATACCGCCCACCGTGTCAAAGCGGACGCTTCCGTCCTCCTCCACCGAGGTGACCACAAAGCCCACCTCGTCCATGTGGGCGGACAGCATGAGGCGGCCGCCCTGCCACGCGCCTTTTTTGAAGGCAATCAGGTTCCCGAGGGCATCTACCGTCAGCTCGTCGCAGTGGCCCTCCAGCTCCTTTATCAGAAAATCGCGCACTGCGCCCTCGTCCCCGGACACGCCGGGCAGCAGGCACAGCTGTGCAAGCATTTTTTCATCCAGCATCATTCCAGCGCCCCCTTCCTGACAGCGGCGGCAAGCAGTGCCGCCGTGCTGTCAATGTCCTGCACGCACACCGTCTCCAGCGGGCCGTGCATGTTGCGGATGGGCACGCTGAGCAGGGCGGTGCGTACGCCGCAGCCCACGCTGAGAATGCCGTCCGCATCGGTGGAGGTGTCCCCTGCCATAATCTCCCTTTGGAAGGGCAGCCCCTCCTGCTGCGCCGTGTTTACCAGTGCGCGGCACAGCTGCGTGTCCAGCGCGGGGGCAAAGCCAATCATGGGGCCGCCGCCCATCTTTCCGCATTTATGCGCCTGCACGCCGGGCTGCATACCGAAGGAGACGTCCACCGCCACACACAGGTCAGGGGACAGGGCGGCGCTGCCCGTCACTGCGCCGCCTGCGTTTCCAACCTCTTCCCTGACGGCAAACAGGGCGCTGACGGCGTAGGGGCCGCTGTCCTTCCGCAGGCGGTCGATGGTCTCCAGCAGCACCGCCATCCCTGCCCGGTTGTCCAGCGCCGGAGACGTAATGGTCCCGTCCGCAAAACGGACCGGCTTTCCGGCGTAGACAGCGCGTCCCCCCACCGGAATCCGCTTCGCCGCCGCAGGGCCCACATCCACAAGGCAGTCCGTCACCGGCTGGACCTTGTCCTTCTCCCCCTGCTTCAAATGCGGCGGCACAGCACACACAACGCCGGTCCCGTCCCCGTCCAAAAAGCGCAGGCGGGTGCCTGGCATCAGCCGCGGGTCAATTCCTCCCACCGGGGCCAGCCGGACGAAGCCCTCCGGCATAACCTGAGTCACCACAAAGCCCACCTGATCCATGTGGGCCTCCAGCAGCAGGTGCCGCTCGCCCTCCGCTTTTACTGTGACAAGCACGCTGCCGAGGGCGTCGGACTTTACCTCGTACTCCGGCAGCAACCGGCTTAGCAGCGCGGCCATCCCCTGCTCCGCCCCGGAGGGGGCCGCCGTGCTTAACAGCTCCAAAAAACGCTGTGTGTCCATTGCGTCTCTTCCTTTCCGCGTCACGCCCCTCTCTTAAAAAAGAGAAGGGCGTGACAGCTCCATGCTATTTTAAATCGTTGACCAGGGTCTTAAAGTGTCTTCCTCTGACGCTGTACTGGGTGTAGTGGTCAAAGCTGGTGCCCCCGGGGGACAGCACCACCACCTCCCCGGGACGGGCGGCCTGCCTGGCCTTTTCCACCGCGTCGTCCATCTTCTCCGCGTCGATAAAGGTGAGGGCTGTTTTTTTCTCAGAGCTGTCCGCGGCCACAGCGGCAGTCAGCTTTTCGCCGATGTCACCCATGCGGACCACCACACGGCAATGCTCATACAGATAGGGCAAAACCGGGGATAAATCAAGGTTTTTGTTGACCCCGCACGCAATCAGCACCACCGGCTCATGAAATGCCTTGAGGGCGGAAATCATCCGGGTGGGGCTGGTGGCGATGCTGTCGTTGTAGTAGCGGACGCCGTCAAGCTCCCTGACAAACTCAATACGGTGCTCCACGCCGCCGAACCCCTTCGCCACCTGCCGCATGATGTCCGGGCTGACAAGGCCGTCCACTGCGGCAAATGCGGCAAGGTAATTTTCCACGTTGTGCTCGCCGGGGATGCGGATTTCCTTTTTGTTCATCACCACCGTGGGGCGGCCGTCCCGCATGAGGATAAGATCCCCTTTCTCGTCGCAATACGCGCCGTTTTCCACCCGTTCCCGACGGCTGAACAGCCGCAGTGTGCCGGGCACAGCGGGCCGGAACTGCTCGTAGACGATGTTGTCCCTGTTCAGCACCGCAATGCTGTGCTCATCCCCGTGGGCAATCAGGTTCTTTTTCGCCCCGTAATATTCCGCCAGGTCCTTGTGCACATCCAGGTGGTTGGGCGACAGGTTGGTCACCACGCCGATCCGCGGCGACACGTCCATGGAGATCAGCTGGAAGCTGGACAGCTCCATCACCGCCACGTCGGTGGGCTGCACCTGCTCAATCTGGTACAGCAGGGCGATCCCCATGTTTCCGCCGAACCACACCTTGCGGCCTGCCGCTGTCAGCAGTTCCTTGATGACCGTAGTGGTGGTGGTCTTTCCGTCGCTTCCGGTGATGCCGATGGTGTCGCAGGGGCACAGGCGCAAAAACTCCTCCATCTCGCTGGTGATGTGGACGCCCGCCTCCGCCGCGCGTTTCAGCACCGGGGATGTCATGGGCAGGCCGGGGGTGCGGAACACCATGTCCATCTCCGCGATGTTGTCGGCATAGTGCTCGCCGAACTGAAGGTGGACACCGAGCCGCTCGTACTCGGACAAATCGTCCGAAAAGGCACTGCGCTCCTTCTTATCGCACAGATACACCTGCGCGCCCTTCTTCGCCAACAGCTTTGTCAGCTCCCGATGGCTGACGCCAAAGCCGATAAGCGCCACCTTTTTCCCTTTTAACCCCTCAAAAAACGCCCTGATCTGGTCCATGTCGCCCCGCTCCTTCACCCTAAGATACAACTTCTATTATATGCGATAGCGCTTCTGTTTACAAGCACGCACAGGCAAAAAAAGGACGGAAGCCATGCGGCTTCCGTCCGGAACAAGTCGGTTGTTACTTCAGCTCGACCTTTGCGCCAGCCTCTTCCAGCTTGGCCTTGATCTCGTCGGCATCGGCCTTGGAGACGCCCTCCTTCAGGGGCTTCGGAGCGTTGTCCACGATCTCCTTGGACTCCTTGAGGCCCAGGCCCGTCACGTCCTTGACGATCTTGATGACAGCCATCTTGTTGGCGCCAACCTCAGCCAGGATGACGTCGAACTCGCTCTTCTCCTCCTCAGCGGCAGCAGCGCCACCGGCAGCGGGGCCAGCAACCATAACGGGGGCAGCAGCGGAAACGCCGAACTCCTCCTCGATTGCCTTTACCAGCTCGTTTAACTCTAACACGGTCAGAGTTTTGATTTCTTCTACAAATTTTGTAATCTTCTCAGAAGCCATTTTCTTTACCTCCTAATAAATTTGTGTGGTTCGATGCAAAAGGGGTCTTACGCCTCCGCAGGGGCCTCGCTCTTCTCGGCGATGGCGTTTAAGGCGCAGGCAAGGCCGCGGATGTTGCCGTTCAGCACGCTTAACAGCTGGGTCAGCAGCTGCTCCTTGCTGGGCAGATGGCCCAACTCGTTCACGGTGTCGACACCGATGACGGCTCCGTCTAAGAAACCGGCCTTTAAGGAGAAGGCGCCCTTGCTCTTATCCGCATACTCCACCAGGATTTTGGCGGCGGCGATGGGATCGTCGGCAGATACGGCCATGGCCGTGGTGCCCTCCAGCACATCCTCCAGCGCGTCAAAGCCAACCTCCTTGGCGGCGAAGCGCAGCAGGGTGTTCTTTACGACAAAGTACTCGACGCCCGCCTCACGCAGCTGTTTGCGCAGCTTGGTGTCGTCAGCCACACTGATGCCCTTGTAATCCACAAGAACGCCGGCGGTGCTGTTCTGCAGCTTCGCTTTCAGGTCCGCCACAATACCTTTTTTCGTCTCTAAAACCTTTGCACTTGGCATTTTCTTTTCACCTCCGAAAATCGGATTCATCATAACGGAAGACCAAAATAAAAGCGGCCCTTCCGCACACGCCGAAGAGCCGCAAAAAAACACAATCGTTTTCCGGGGTTTCTCCTCGGCAGGCGGCGCGCAGCCTTACCAGTCCTCCGGACTGACCTGCTGTCTTTAGAAAAACAACGTATTCAGTTTACCAGACCGTCCGCCTGTTGTCAAGCGGTTTACTGGAATTTCGCAGTGCTTAATTTCACGCCGGGGCCCATGGTGGCGCTCAGCACACAGGACTTGACATACTGGCCCTTGGCCGCGGCGGGCTTTGCCTTCATGATGGCGCCCATCAGCGCGTCAAAGTTCTCGGACAGTTTCTCCGGCCCAAAGGACACCTTGCCGATGGGGCAGTGGATGATGTTCGTCTTGTCAAGGCGGTACTCAATCTTACCGGTCTTGGCCTCCGTAACGGCGCGCGCCACATCGGGGGTAACGGTACCGGCCTTGGGGTTCGGCATCAGGCCACGGGGGCCGAGGATCTTACCAAGGCGGCCGACCACGCCCATCATGTCGGGGGTGGCGATGACCACGTCGAAGTCCATCCAGCCTTCGCCCTGAATCTTGGCAGCCAGCTCCTCGCCGCCCACATACTCTGCACCTGCCTCCTCAGCGGCCTTCACATTGTCGCCCTTGGCGAACACGCAAACGCGCACCTTCTTGCCGGTGCCGTTGGGCAGCACAATGGCGCCGCGGACCTGCTGATCCGCATGGCGCGAGTCAACGCCAAGACGCACATGGATCTCGACGGTCTCATCAAATTTTGCCTTCCCGGTCTTGCAGACCAGATCCAGCGCCTCTTCCGCATCGTACAGCTTGGACTTGTCGATGAGTTTGGCGCTTTCCACATACTTTTTACCGTGTTTCAATTTCGGTTCCTCCTCTAGAGTGGTATTGGCGGAATGGTTCCTCCCACCCGGAAACATTTCTAAGTGATAACTAGTCGACAACCTCAATGCCCATGCTTCTGGCCGTACCGGCGATCATGCTCATGGCACTTTCGATGTTGGCGGCGTTCAGGTCGGGCATTTTCTGCTCCGCTATCGCTTTAACCTGCTCCTTGGTTATTTTGGCAACCTTCGTCTTGTTGGGCACACCGGACGCCTTGTCGATGCCGCAGGCCTTCTTGATAAGGACCGCTGCCGGCGGGGTCTTGGTGACAAAGGTGAACGAATTGTCCTGGAAAACGGTGATAACAACCGGAATAACCATGCCGACGTCATTCTTGGTGCGCTCGTTGAATTCCTTCGTGAACGCCATGATGTTGACGCCGTGCTGGCCGAGGGCGGGTCCTACCGGCGGTGCCGGAGTCGCCTTCCCTGCGGGAATCTGCAGTTTAATATAGCCTTTTACTTTCTGAGCCATTGTGTGTTTGCACCTCCATGTTCGTGGTTGTGGCGGGACGGCCTTCGGACCCTCCCTCCCACGCGAACGCTTACGCATCCGCATTGTTTCGTGTGGTCTTTACTGTACGGCCACCGCCTGAGCGACCTGCAGTTCAACAGGGGTCTCCCTGCCGAACATGGACACGATGACGCGCACCTGATCCTTTGCGGTATCAAGGAACTCCACCGTGCCGATAAAGCCCTCCAGCGGCCCGTCAACGATTTTGACCGTATCGCCGACGGCATAGCTGGCCTCGGGTTCCGCCCGTTTCTCCACCCCAAGGGCGAGCACTTCCTGCTCTGTCAGGGGTACGGGCTTGCTTCCGGGTCCTACGAACCCGGTCACACCGCGCGTATTCCGCACCACATACCAGCTGTCGTCTGTCATGACCATCTTCACCAGTACGTAGCCGGGGAATATCTTGCGTTCCACCTCACGCTTCTTGTTGTCCTTGATCTCGGTTACGGTTTCCGTGGGAACCCGCACCTCCTCAATCAAATCGTGGAGTTTTCGGTTTTCCACAACCTTTTCAATGTTGCTGGCCACCTTGTTCTCATACCCGGAATAGGTGTGCACCACATACCATCTTGCTGTTTCTGCCATATTCATCCTCCACGCGGCGCCACCTAAGCGCCCCTTAACAACAGATTGACAATGAGGGTCAGCAGCAGATCGACGCCCCAGATGAACAAACCGACAACCACGCAGAAGCCAAGCACAACAAGTGTGTTGTTCAGCGCGGTCTTTTTGGTCGGCCATGCGATCTTCTTGAACTCGCCTGCCACGTCCTTAAAGTAACGGGGGATTCTGCGGAAAAAGCCTTTTTTCTCGCCTGTTTTTTTGTCAGCCATCGTCAACCGCCTTCCGTTACTTTGTCTCCTTGTGGACAGTGTGTTTGCGACAGAACCGGCAATACTTGTTCATCTCCAGTCTGTCTGGGTCATTCTTCTTGTTTTTTGATGTGTTGTAGTTGCGCTGCTTGCACTCTGTGCAGGCAAGAGTGATTTTCACCCTCATGAACGGCACCTCCTGATATAACGGATTTTTTTGCCTCCCTGAAGAAAGACGTTTTTTCCATACGCCTGGAGAAAAATGCGCACAAAAAATAAACCTTCTTTCCGAGGTACTACTAACTATAGCACAGCGGCCCCGGCTTGTCAACATGAAAACATGCTTTTCTGTGTCTGCCTGCCTGTATAAAGGGCCTTAGGATATCATACCTTTTATAATAGGAAGGAAATCGGGAAAATCCGTTCCTTCCCGCAATTCTTCCCGGAAAGAATTGCAACCGGGTGCAGGACGTGCTAAAATAGATTATACATGTCATCATGCAATTCCGCCGTCGGGCGGCAGACGGGGCGGCACGCCCCGCCAATCTGATAGCAGGAAGGTGTTCCCATGGCCAAATTACGTATCGCGCTGCTGTTCGGCGGCGTCTCCAGCGAACACGACGTGTCGCTGCTCAGCGCGTCCAGTGTTATCCGCAACATGCCGGAGGACATTGAAATTATTAAAATCGGCATCACCAAAAAGGGCCGGTGGCTGTTCTTCCCCGGCGACGTGTCCGACATTGAAAACGGCACGTGGGAGCAGAACCCCGACTGTGTGCCCTGCATCCTCAGCCCCGACCGGGCCCACGCCGGCATTGTGAAAATCACCCCGGACGGGGACAGCACCATCACTAAGGTGGACGCGGTGTTCCCGGTGCTGCACGGCAAAAATGGGGAGGATGGCACGGTACAGGGCCTGTGCATGCTTGCCGGCGTGCCCTACGTGGGCTGCGACATGACCGCCAGTGCGCTGTGCATGGATAAGGACTCCAGCAAAATCCTGCTTGAAAAGGCGGGTGTGCCCGTGGTACCGTGGCGGACGCTGCGAATGGAGGACATGGACCGCTTTGAGGACACGCAGCGCATGCTGGAGGCGGAAATCGGCTACCCCATGTTTGTCAAGCCCTCTGCAGCGGGCAGCTCGGTGGGCGTGACAAAGGTAAACGGCCCGGAAGAGCTGAAAAAAGCCGTCACTCTCGCGTTCACCCATGACTACAAGGTATTGTGCGAAAAGGCGGTGGACTGCCGCGAGCTGGAGTGTGCGGTGCTGGGCAATGACCGTGCCGAGGTCAGCTGCGTGGGCGAAATCCTGCCCTCGGCCGAGTTTTACGATTATGAGGCCAAATACCTGTCCGGCACCAGCCGGCTTGCCATCCCTGCGGAACTGAGCGACCAGCAGTCGGACTTTATCCGCTCCACCGCGCTGAAGGCATACCACGCCCTCGGCTGCGCCGGGATGGCCCGTGTGGATTTCCTGCTGGATAAGCCCACCGGCACCATCTACCTGAACGAGCTGAACACCCTGCCCGGCTTTACCTCCATCAGCATGTATCCAAAGCTGTGGGGGCACTGCGGCCTTCCCTACGGAGAGCTGCTGCAGCGGCTGATTGAGCTTGCCATCGAGCGGGCGGAGCAGCGCAATGGATAAGCGCGCCATCGGCGTGTTCGACTCCGGCCTGGGCGGGCTGACCGCCGTGAAGGAGCTGAGGCGAATCGCCCCGCAGGAGAATATTGTCTATTTCGGCGACACGGCCCGGGTGCCCTATGGCTCCCGCGGGCCGGAAACCATTTTAAAATATGCATGGCAGGACGCCTGCTTTTTAATGGAGCAGAACATCAAATACCTGATTGCGGCCTGCGGCACCGTCAGCTCCCATGTGGACGAGACGTTCCGCGCCCATCTGGACGTCCCGTTCTGCGATGTCATCGGCCCCGCCTCCCTTGCGGCGGCGAAGGGCACAAAAACCGGCCGCATTGGCCTTATCGCCACAGCGGCCTCCATCCGCTCCGGTGCATACGACCGGGCGCTTGCCGCCATCGACCCGTCCCTGCAGGTGCTGCCCAAGGCCTGCCCGCTGTTCGTCCCGCTGGTGGAGCAGGGGCTGTTCCAAAAGGACTGTGAAATCACAAGGCTGACGGTGGAGATGTACCTTGCCCCTTTGAAGCAGCAAAAAATCGACACGCTGATTCTTGGCTGCACCCACTACCCCCTTCTTGCCCCGCTGATTGACGAGTTTTTTGAAGGGCAGGTGCTGCTGATTGATTCCGGCAGGCAGGCGGTGGACACCGCTGTGGGCGACATTGCTGCGCTGGGCCTGTCCGGCGACGGCAAGGGGGAAAGCACCTATTTCGTCAGCGACGATATGGACAGCTTTGTGCGCAACGCCGGCCTGTTTCTCGGCGCGCCGGTGGACGGCACGGTACACGAAATCGACATCGAACAGTTTGAGGGAGTGAAAGTTTGGAAAAAAAGGTCCTAGTAACCATTAACAGTACGCAGCATGTGGACGGCGAAAGTGAGCAGATGGAACTGACCACTGCCGCTACCTATCTCTCGGACGGGCCCTGCCATGAAATCCGGTATGAGGAGACGCAGGCCACCGGCCTTGAGGGCAACACCACCACCGTCCGCCTTGAGGGGGACGGCACCGTGTCCGTGCGGCGCAGCGGAAAAACCGACTCCCTGCTGCTGATTAAAGAGGGGGAGACAAACCTGTGCACCTACGACACGGGCTACGGCCAGGCCATGCTCGGCATCACCGGCAGGGCGGTGCACAGCACATTAAAGGAAGGAACGGGCGCGCTGCGGTTTTTTTACAGCCTCAGCATCGACGGCGCACTGTTAAGTGAAAACGAAGTATCCATCACGGTAAAGGAGAGTGGAACCCATGAACTGTCTTGTTAACAGCGCCATGGAGGAAGTAAAGGAGATTATTTTGAACGCCTTCGGGGACGCCGTTGCCGGCGGAGAGCTTCCCGCAGAGCCCATCCCCGCTTTTGGGGTGGAGGTGCCGGCCGACCGTAAAAACGGCGACTTTTCGTCCAACGCGGCCATGGTGTCTGCACGGGCGTTTCACAAGGCGCCCCGCGCCATTGCGGAGCTTGTGGCGAAATATGCGCAGCTTTCCGGCACCTATTTTGACAAAATTGATGTGGCTGGGCCCGGCTTTTTAAATTTCTACCTGTCCCCCCGCTGGTTTGACGAGGTGGTTGCCGCCGTCATGACGCAGGGCACGTCCTACGGCCGCACCGATCTTGGCGCCGGGCGCAAGACCATGGTGGAATTTGTGTCCGCCAACCCCACCGGCCCCATGCACATGGGCAACGCCCGCGGCGGCTCCCTTGGGGACTGTCTGGCGGCTGTGCTGGACGCGGCGGGCTACGACGTAACGAAGGAGTTTTACGTCAACGACGCAGGCAACCAGATTGAAAAGTTCGGCCTCTCCCTTGAGGCGCGCTATCTGCAGGCGCTGAAGGGCGAGGACGCCGTGGAGTTCCCGGAGGACGGCTACCATGGGGACGATATTAAGGAGCGGGCTGCGCAGTACATCGCCCTTTACGGGGACAAGCTGCTGAATGTAACCCCGCAGGAGCGCAGGGACGCCCTTGTGGCCTTCGCCCTGCCGAAAAATATCGAGGCGCTGAAAACCGATCTTGCCGCCTACCGGATTACGTTCGACAACTGGTTCCTTGAAAGCACCCTGCACCACGGCGCCATTGACGATGTGGTGAATATTTTGAAGGAAAAGGGCCTGACATACGAGAAGGACGGCGCGCTGTGGTACAAAAACGCACAGGTGCTGGCGGACAAGCTGCAAAAGGAGGGCAAAACGCCGGAGCAGATTGAGAAGCTGGGCCTTAAGGACGACGTGCTGGTGCGCGCCAACGGCTACCCCACCTACTTTGCAGCGGACATTGCCTACCATTACAACAAGTTTGTGACCCGCGGCTTCGACTGGGTCATCGACGTGTGGGGCGCGGATCACCACGGCCACGTGGCGCGCTTGAAGGGCGCCATGGACGCAGTGGGCCTTGACGGGGACAAGCTGGATATCGTGCTGATGCAGCTGGTGCGCCTCATGCGCGGCGGCGAGGTGGTGCGTATGAGCAAGCGTACCGGCAAGGCCGTCACCCTCAGCGACCTGCTGGAGGAAATCCCGCTGGATGCCGCACGGTTCTTCTTCAACTTAAGGGAGCCTGCAAGCCACCTGGAGTTCGATTTGGATTTAGCCGTGAAGGAAAGCAGCGACAACCCTGTTTTCTATGTGCAGTACGCCCATGCGCGTATTTGCAGCATCATTAAAAACCTGGCGGCGGAGGGTATCACACGCGACAGCAGCCCCATTGGCAGCGGCCTGTTAAGCGCCCCCGAGGAGGAAGAGCTTATCCGCCTTATGGCCAATTTCCCGGTGGAAATCGGCGAGGCGGCACGGGCCCTCGACCCGGCGCGGATTACCCGCTACACCATCAGCCTTGCGTCCGCGTTCCATAAGTTTTACAATGCCTGCCGCGTCAAGGATCCCGACATGGCGTTGTGCCGCGCCCGGCTGGAGCTGTGCCACGCCGCCAAAACCGTGCTGGAAAACGCGCTGGCGCTGCTGAAAATCACTGCACCTGAAACAATGTAAATTTACCGGCAAAAAGTCACCTTTTTGCCGGCGACCGGCCCCGTGCCCGTCCGCCGCGGCAAAATGGACAAAGTTGCCGAAAACCTGAAAAGAACAGGCCGCCCCAAAAAGGGGCGGCCTGTTCTTTCTGTTTCTAGGTGTTCTCCTTCTCGAGGGTCATGTCCTCAATACCCATGTTGGTGGGAGTCAAAGAAACAATTTTCCACTCTGTTCCGTCCATCATCAGCACAGCGGAGATGGTATCGGTCAGGTCGGTGGTCTTGTCACCCTCCTTAATGGAGTATTTCATCACAATATCCAGGCTGTACTGGCCGTCCTTTTCCTTGGATGCATTCTGCGTCTCCACGCTTTTTACATCCACCGTGGGCGACGCCATGGCGGTAAACCGCTCGCCGTAGATGCGCAGCACCTCCGTTACAGACTCCTCATGCACCGTCTCGGCGAAGAAGTTCTTCAGGGCCTCGGTCTTGTACAGCTCGTCCAGATTGTCTCCGTAGCTGGCAGGGTTCAGGATGGTCGTGGCAAAATTCCTGCTGAAATCGTTGTAGTTGGGTTCTTTCTCGCCGCAGCCGGTCAAGGCGGTGGCAGCCAGCGCGCAGACAAGCAGGGCGGTCACAATTGTTTTCATTTTCATACTGTTTTGCACCTCCGTGACTAGTGTTACAAAAAGCACGGGGATTATACAGTGTGAAACGATTTCTTTTTCATGCGCCGCTAGTCCGGTTTGGGGGCGGCGCTGTCAAAGCACTGCGCCAGCCGCAGCCAATCCTCAAGCTGAAGGGCCTCCGCACGCTTTTTTTCGCTGATACCCGCAGCTGCAAGGGCGGCCGCCACCTCCGGCCGCGTCCGTCCCATTCCGGCGGACAGGGCGTTGGACAGGGTTTTGCGCCGCTGGGCGAAGCCTGCCTTCACCAGCCGGAAGAAGCAGGCGCGTGCCGCCCCTTCAAGCGGCGGCTGCTTTACCTTTAAAGAAATCACGGCAGAGTCCACCTTGGGGGCCGGGAAAAAGCTGCCGCGGGACACAGGGAACAGGATCTCCGGATCGGAAAAGAACCGCACCGCAAGGGAGATGGCCCCGCAGGCACGGGAGCCCGGCTCGGCGCAGATTCGCTGCGCCGCCTCCTTCTGGACCATCACAGTCAGGCTGTCCACAGGCAGCCCCGTCTCCAACAGCTTCATCAGAATGGGGGAGGTGATGTTGTACGGCAGGTTGGCCGCAACCGATATCCGCTTTCCGGGAAACTGCTCCCGGCACAGCGCCGCAAGGTCCAGCTTCATCACGTCGCCCTGCACTACCGTCACATTGTCGTACCCCTTCAGCGTCACGTCCAGCGCAGGCAGCAGGCGCCGGTCAATCTCCACCGCCACCACTTTCCCTGCAAGGCGGGACAGTTCCCTTGTCAGCACGCCAAAGCCGGGGCCAATCTCCAGTACCGCCGCGTCCTTCCCCTGTACCGCGTGCCGCGCAATCCGCGGACACACGGACGGGTTAACAAGAAAATTCTGTCCGTAGCCTTTGTCAAATGTAAAGCCAAAACGCTCGCACAGCGCCATAATATTTTTTAAGTCTGTCAGCCGTTCCATCCCGTCCTCCACACCCTTTTCTTTGTTGTTTCTAGTATACACTGCCCCCGACATGTTTTCAAGAAAGTCCCGAAGTGTCGAACAGGGACGACAAACTTCTTTTCCCCCATTTTTCTACCCCTGCTTTTTTGTTAATTACCTACAAAAATCTTTCTTTTTCTTGTTGATTCT
>CAJFUF010000032.1 GCA_904420175.1 Candidatus Schneewindia gallinarum | reverse complement strand
TGATGCCTGTTGAGGACGTGTTCACCATCACCGGCCGCGGCACCGTTGCCACCGGTAGAGTTGAGCGTGGCCAGGTCAAGACCGGCGACGAGGTTGAGATCATCGGTCTGACCGAGGAGCGTGCGAAGAGCGTCGTGACCGGCGTTGAGATGTTCAGAAAGACCCTGGATTACGCTGAGGCCGGCGACAACATCGGCGCCCTGCTGCGTGGTATCCAGCGTGAGGACATCGAGCGTGGTCAGGTTCTGGCGAAACCCGGTTCCGTCAACCCCCACACGAAGTTCCACGGCCAGGTCTACGTCCTGAAGAAGGAAGAGGGCGGCCGTCACACCCCGTTCTTCAACAACTATCGTCCCCAGTTCTACTTCAGAACCACCGACGTGACCGGCATTGTCAAGCTGCCTGAGGGCACCGAGATGTGCATGCCTGGTGATAACGTCGAGATGGATGTGGAGCTCATCACCCCCATCGCTATTGAGGAGGGCCTCCGCTTCGCTATCCGTGAGGGCGGCAGAACCGTCGGTTCCGGCGTTGTTACGAAGATCAACGGCTAGTTTTTAGCAGACTGAAAGAGCAGACCGTTTTACCGGTCTGCTCTTTTTCTTTTTTGTGCACGGCTTTTCGGTTGCGGCCATGTCCTTTTTTTGCTATAATCAAAAACAAACAACCGGAAAGCGGGGCCAACGGCCAGTCTCGCCGGCGCTTTCCCGGCAATCCGCACCACCAAGGGAATGGGGGCATACAGTAATGGAAGCAGTAAAACGGTTAATTTTGGTCACCTCACCTCCCGCCTGCGGCAAAACACGGCTGTCAAGAAGGCTGTCCACTGCACTCCGGCATGTGGTCTATCTCGACAAGGACAGCCTGATTCCGCTGTCCAAGCAGATTTTCAAGGTTGCGGGGGAACCGTACAACCGCAGCTCCGCCTTCTTTCAGAAAGAAATCCGGGATTACGAGTATGAGGTGATCGTGGATATCGGGCTGGAGGCGCTTAAGTACGACGACACGGTGCTTATTAACGCGCCGTTTACAAGGGAAATCCGGGATGCGCAGTATATAGCCGGCCTGAAGGCCCGGCTGGCGGAGGTGGGCGCGACGCTGACGGTGGTGTGGATTGTCACCGACCCGGAGGTGTGCCACCAGCGGATGTTAAAGCGCAATTCCGACCGGGACACGTGGAAGCTGGCCAACTGGGAGGAATATATCCAAACGGTGGATTTCTCTGTTCCCAAAACGCTGGAGCTATCGGACAGCGGGGACGGACTGATTCTATACCACAACTCCACAGATGAGATGGCAGACGCATCCTTTGCGCGCCTGCTTTCCATTCTGGAGCCGTAGCCTGCCCGCATCCGGCGGGGGGCTCAGTGTACAGGGAAAGGGGGAAGGCGCCCATGCGCCTGTCTGCAAAACGGAAGACGGCCCCACCGGAACAGGGGACGCCGACCGGGGAGCAGCAGAAGCCGGTGTTCGCCGCCGGCTGGTGTGCCGCAAAAATTTTCATGGTGTTTGTGCTTGGCTGCCTGCTGGGTACATGGTATGAAGAAACGCTGCACCTGATTAAATTTGGCGAGTGGGTATCCCGCCGGGGGGTCATTTACGGCCCGTTTAACCCGGTGTACGGGCTTGGTTTTGCCCTGTTTGTCATTCTGCTCGGCAAGCACAACGACACGCGCAAGTGGTACCTGACCTACCTGTATTCCGCGTTAATTGGCGGCGCGGCGGAATACATCCTCAACTTTTTGCAGGAGACGCTGCTGCATAATAAATCGTGGGACTATACAGGCTATTTCTTGAACATCGGCGGCCGCACCACTATCCCCTTCATGCTGTTTTGGGGCTTAGGGGGCCTTGTGTTTATGAAATGGCTGTACCCGCTGCTATCCATGCTGATTGAAAAAATACCCTATCAGTTCGGCAGGCGCATGCTGCCTGTGCTGGTGGTTTTCATGTGCACCGATATGTTCATCTCCTACACCGCTCTGTTCCGCCAGTCCTTCCGGCATGAGGGGAAACCCCCAGCTACCATTCTCGGCCAGATTTACGACCAGGTGTATACCGACGCGTATCTGGAACAGGTCTTTCCCAATATGGAGTTTGAAAAACCGGAGCGGGATTTGTCCGAGCCGCAGGAAAATGGGGAGGAGGGCGTATGATCGTAAGAAAACCTGTTTTACCTGCATCCCTCGCCACGGTGGAGGGGCTTGCCGCACTGGCTGCTGAGGCGCAGGGCGCCGCCGCGCCGCTGGAACTTGCACGGTTTTCCGGCTGCATCCTGCCCGCGGGGGATCTGTCGGACATTGTGTTTTCCAAAGTGGAGTTTGACCACTGCCGTTTGACCGGCACTGTGTTCCGGGGCGGCAGCTTTTCCGACGTACGTTTTCAGAACTGCGATTTATCCGGATGCGACTTTTCGGACAGCGGATTCCGCCAGTGTGAATTTAACGGATGCAAAATGGTGGGCGCCAACCTGTCCGGCAGTTTTTTTAAGGACGTGCGGTTTGTCCGTTGCAACCTGCAGTACGCCGCCGTACAGAACAGCAAACTGACGGCCGCCGCCCTGGAGGAAAGCGACCTGTCAGGCGCGGACCTGTCCGACTGCAAACTGAAAAACCTGCACCTTTCGGGCAGCAAATTTTACGGCACCTCCTTTTACCGCACCCCTTTAAAGGGGCTGGATTTTACCACGTGTGAGCTTGCGGGCCCCGGCGTCACCGTAAAGATGAATGAGCTTGCAGGCGCAGTGGTGGACAGCGTGCAGGCGGCGCAGCTTGCGGCGCTGCTGGGCCTGATTATCCGCTAGGCCGTATTATAAGCGGAAGAAAAAAACACCCCCGGCTCTCCGCCGTTGACAGGGCGGGGAAATGGGCATATAATAAAAATGCAAACGTTCAGGGCGGGGTGCAATTCCCCACCGGCGGTAATGCGCTTTACGCGACAAGTCCGCGAGCCGAAAGGCCGAGACAGTGGGATTCTGTCACCGACGGTACAGTCCGGATGAAAGAACGAGCGACGCCGTATGTTCCCGGTGCACCGCGCCCTGCCTTGTAAAAGGCAGGGCGTTTTTTGCGCCCGGCAGGCGCTGTCTCGCTCCCCGGCGAAGCAAGTAACTTGTAAAGGAGCAGACAACAATGAAAAACAGACGAATCCGCAATATGGTGCAGATTGGCATGCTGGCCGCAGTGGCCACCGTGCTGATGCTGTTCGAATTTCCGCTGTGGTTTGCACCCAGCTTCTACCAGCTGGACTTCAGCGAGGTGGCGGTGCTTATCGGCGCATTCTCCATGGGACCCGCGGCGGGCGTGGTTATCGAGGCGCTGAAAATCCTCTTGAATTTCCTAATCAACGGCACCATCACCGCCGGCGTGGGGGAACTTGCAAACTTTATCATCGGCTGCGGGCTGATTGTCCCCGCGGCCCTGATTTACAAGCGGCACAAAACGAAAAAAAATGCCGTGCTGGGCATGGCGGTGGGCACTGTGGCCATGACGGTGGTGGGCAGCCTTATTAACTACTTTGTGCTGCTTCCCGTGTACTCTGCGGCGCTGCCGCTGCCCATGGACGCGCTGATTGGCATGGGCACAAAAATCAACCCCGCCATTGACGGGCTGTGGACGTTTGTGCTGTTTGCAGTGGCGCCCTTCAACCTGCTGAAGGGCGTGCTGGTGTCCCTGCTGACGCTGCTGCTGTACAAGCACATCAGCCCTTTGCTGAAGGGGCGGACTAACCACTGAGGAGGAAAAGGATATGCAGAGTGAGGAATGGCCCGTCTGTCCGAAACAGATTGCCCGGCAGGGCATCCTGCGGACGTATGAAAAGGGGGAGACCCTGTTGCTGCAGGGCTTTCGCGACCGGCATGTCTTTGTGCTGCAAAGCGGGCAGGCATGCGTGTACCGCCTGCAGCCCAGCGGCCGCCGCTATAACCTGAGTACGATTACGCCCGGCCAGACCATCGGCGAGACGGAGTTCCTTGCCGGCGACACCGCCCCCAACATGGTGGAAATCACGCAGCCGAGCACGCTGCTGGCACTGCCGCCGGACGCATTTCTCCAGTGGGTGAAGGAGGACGGCGACTTTGCTCTGCATGTGATGAAGCTGCTGGCCACCCGACTGTCGGAGCTGTCCGGAAGGGTGGCGAAAAGCACGGCCCTCACAGTGGAGCAGAACCTGCTTGTACAGCTTGCGGCCGCGCTGGAAAACAGCCCTGATGAAATTTGGAAGGAGCAGCTGTTTCACGACATCCCCGCAACCCGGCGCAGCTGTAACCGCGCCCTGCATTCCCTTGTGGAGAAGGGCCTTGTCCAGGCACAGGGGCAGCGGCTGTATGTACCCGATGCGCCGCGTGTATTTCGCCTGTGTAAAGAACTTTTTTCCACGGGACGTGGTGAATTTGCACAAAATTGAAACGCTTTTTTTGTGTATGGAAAAGACAGCGGCCCTATCCGAAGGGGCCGCCGTCTTTTATAATAGAGAAAAAGCAGAAAGGACGCAGACACATGATTACACAGATTTATGCCATCCAAACGGTGGAGGACGCCCTCGCCTGTATTGAGGCGGGCGCGGACTACCTTGGCTTTCTTCCCCCGCAGCACCGCCCGGAGGGCCCGAGGTTCGACGAGGTGTCGGAGGAAACGGCACGGGCCATCATGCAGGCGACACAGGGGAAGGCCGTCCGGGTGATGCTCAGCGTGAACACCGACCCGCAGTTTTTCATCGATATGGCGGTGAAGTACCATCCGGAGGTCATCCATATCGCTTCGCAGGGCTTTTCCACCAACGCGGAATTCCGTGCGGCGCTGAATAAGGCGGCGCCCGGGGTGAAAATTATGCAGGCCGTCCCGGTGGGCGGGCCGCAGGCCGTCGCATTTGCAAAGCAGGTGGCGCCTTTTGCGGACTACCTGCTGCTGGATACCCTCGGCCAGAACCAGACGGTGGGCGTGGGTGCAAGCGGCAACACCCACGACAGGGAGATTGACCGCCAGATTGTGGAGGCGGTGGATATCCCCGTTATCATCGCAGGGGGCCTTGGCCCGGACAATGTGGCGGAGGCCGTCCGCGCCGTCCGGCCGTGGGGTGTGGACAGCATGACGAAAACCAACGTGACCCTTCGGGACGGGGAGGAAGGAAACCCGTTGAAGAAGGACATGGAAAAGGTCCGTAAATTCTGTCTTGAGGCAAAAAAGGCGTAGAAAAAGTGTGAAAAGCGGGAGGAATGCAGCGGCTTCCTCCCGCTTTTGCCCCACTGCCCCGGGCGGACGTATCCCTGCCGCCGCACTGCTTGACGAAGCGTGTCATGTATGGTATGATAAGGACACAATTTAAAAACCTTTATCAAGAGCGGCTGAGGGACCTGGCCCTGTGAAGCCCGGCAACCTGCGTTTGTAAGGTGCCAAATCCAGCGGAGCATCCGAAAGATGAGGGAAAGCGCGTCACTCGGAGGGTTAGGGCTCCGGGTGCTTTTTTATGCCCCGGATTCTGCGCCCCGCGGCCACGCGCCCACTCTGTAAGGACCCGGTTTTTAAAGTGAAAAAGAAAAGAATGGAGAGAACAATTCATGAGTGAGTACCTGTTTACGTCCGAGTCCGTCACGGAGGGGCATCCGGACAAGATCTGCGACCAGATTTCCGACGCGGTTCTGGACGCCATTTTAAAGGAGGACCCCATGGCCCGCGTGGCATGTGAGACGGCATGCACCACCGGCATGGTTATGATTATGGGGGAGATCTCCACCTCCTGCTATGTGGATATTCCGAAAATTGCCCGCGGTGTGATTGAGGACATCGGCTACACCCGCGCAAAGTACGGCTTCGACGCGAACACCTGCGCAGTGCTGACCTCCATTGATGAGCAGTCGCCTGACATTGCCATGGGCGTGAACCATGCGGAGGACGACGGGACAGCCGGCGCCGGGGACCAGGGAATGATGTTCGGCTTTGCCTGTGATGAGACGCCGGAACTGATGCCGCTGCCCATCTCCCTTGCCCACCGTCTGGCGAAGCGCCTGACACAGGTGCGCAAGGACGGCACGCTGCCCTACCTGCGCCCGGACGGCAAGTCGCAGGTGACCATCCGCTACCGGGATGGGAAGCCCCTGCGGGCGGAGGCTGTCGTCATCTCCTCCCAGCACGCGCCTGAGGTGGAGATGGACAGGCTCAGAAGCGATATTCTGGAGCAGGTGATCCGCCCCGTGGTGGACGAGGGGCTGCTGACCGAGCAGACCAAAATTTACATCAATCCCACCGGCCGCTTTGTGGTGGGCGGCCCGCAGGGGGACAGCGGCCTGACCGGCCGGAAAATTATTGTGGACACCTACGGCGGTGCGGCGCCCCACGGCGGCGGCGCCTTCTCCGGCAAGGATCCCACCAAGGTGGACCGCAGCGGCGCATACGCAGCCCGCTATGTGGCGAAAAACATCGTGGCCGCAGGGCTGGCCCGCCGGTGCGAGGTGCAGCTGGCCTACGCCATCGGTGTGGCACACCCCGTATCCGTCATGGTGAACACCTACGGCACGGGCGCCGTCCCGCAGCAGCAGCTGGAGCAGGCGGTCAGAAAGGTGTTTGACCTGCGCCCCTCCGCCATTATTGAGATGCTGGATTTAAGAAAGCCCATCTACCGGCAGCTTGCCGCCTACGGCCATGTGGGCCGGGAGGATTTGGACGTCGCGTGGGAGAAAACCGACCGCGTGCAGCAGCTGAAGGCCGCGGTGGCGGAGGCCGCCGGGGAATAAGGCCCGGAATGAACAGACGATGAGGCAGTGAAACGCTGTGCAGCAGGAAATTCCCGCTGCACAGCGTTTTTTAACATTTCAAAAACATCTCGCAATTATTTTTGAAACAACAGAGGGATAAAATGACAACGGTTCGAAACAAGATGATAAAAATGAATGGAGGAACGATTCATGTCAAAGAAAAATTTTATCACTCTGGTGCTCAGCACGGTGGGCGGCATCCTGTTTGCCATCGGCATGTGCATGTGCCTGCTGCCGGAATGGAACGTTTTTAACCAGGGCGTCGCCATCGCTGCGGTGGGCGCTGTGGTGCTTTTGGCCATGCTGATTACCCGGCGCAGGATGGAGGGGAAACCGGCCGTCACCCTGAACGGAAAGGCGATTGGAACGGTGGCCCTTGGCGTTGTGGGCGCGCTGGTACTCGGCGTGGGGATGTGCATGGTCATGGTGTGGTCGATGCTGGTTCCCGGCATCCTTGTGGGGGTTGTCGGCATCCTTCTGCTGCTGTGCCTGATTCCCATCTGCAAGGGCCTGAAGTAGAAGAAAGAGACAATAGCTTATCATGAAGGAGGGTACAAAAATGTCCGGTTTTTTCAAAAAGGCATTTCATGACATGGCGGAAAGCGCCAAGGCACAGCACGAGGTGGACAAGGCAAACTTCGAGGCCGTCCGGGCCGAGGCAAAGGCGGATTTTGAGGAGGCGAAAGCGGCGCGAAGCCCGGCCCGCCGTAAGGCGGAGGAACAGGCAGAACGTGAAAAACAGCTTGCCAGGGCCAATGAAAGAATTGCGGCGGCCTGCAGGCGGCTGGACGCGGTGCAGGCGGAAAATGCCGCCTGCCGGAAGGAAGAGTAGAAAAAGTATGGTTTTCGGCCTGTGCGGTTTTCACTGTGCGGGCCAAAAATTTTATAAAAACCGCAAACGTAAACAAAACGTTAACATCTCTGTGTTATCATGCAGAAAAAGCGTGAGAGGGGTGCCGGAGGTGTTTAAAATATTGGTGGTTGAGGATGACAGGGAGCTGAACCGGACCGTCTGCACCTATTTAAACCAAAACGGATATGAGACGGTTGCCTGTCATTGTGCCGACGAGGCCTATGACGCGCTGTTCAGCGAGGGCCTGTTCGACCTGATTCTTTCAGACATCATGATGCCAGGGACGGACGGTTTTGAATTTGCAAAGACAATCAGGGAACAGAACCAGGAAATCCCCATTCTGTTTATGACGGCAAGGGATGATTTTGCCGCCAAACAGCGGGGGTTCCGCTCCGGCATCGATGATTATATGGTGAAACCCATTGACTTGGACGAGCTGCTTTTGCGCATCGGCGCGCTGCTGCGCCGGGCAAAAATTGCAAGCAGCCGAAAGCTGGAGATTGGTGCGCTGACCCTGGACGCGGACGAGCACACGGCATATCTGAACGGCGAGGAAGTCCCCCTGACCGTGCGGGAATTTAACCTTTTGTATAAGCTGCTCTCCTACCCGAAAAAGACCTTTACCCGCACCCAGCTGATGGACGAGTTTTGGGGCGGGGATTCCCTGTCGGGACTTCGCACGGTGGATGTGTACATGACAAAACTGCGCAGTAAATTTTCCTCCTGCAAGGATTTTGAAATTGTTACGGTGCACGGCCTCGGCTACAAGGCGGTGCTGAAATGAGGAATAACGGAAAACCGCGCGCCGCGCGGGTGCTGTTTGCCGTCCGGCGGTATCTTCTTTTCTTCTTCTCCCTGTCCTTTGTGATTACCTGCTGCATGCTGCTGTTTCTTCACAACATGGCAGGGACGGGGGAAGTGATTTTTACAGAGACGGGCATCCGGCATGCGGCGTGGATCACGTTCGGCAACGTGCTGTTTTTAAGCCTGGTGTGCACGGTGATTGACGCCGTGCAGAGAAAGTTCACGGTGGAGCGGCCGGTCAGGCGCATTGTGCAGGCGGCCGATAAAATGATGAAAGGGGACTTCTCTGTTAGAATCCGGCCGCTGCACGGGGCGGATGGCCAGGACGGCTTTGATGAAATTATCAGCTGCTTCAATAAAATGGCGGAAGAGCTCTCAGGAACGGAGACGCTGAGAACAGACTTTATCGCCAATGTCTCCCACGAGCTGAAAACACCGCTGGCGGTAATCAAGAACTACGGGGTCATGCTTCAGCAGCCCTCCCTGCCGGAGGCGCAGCGCCTCGAATATGCAAAAGCGATGTCAGACGCCGCAGGCAGGCTGGCGGACCTGATTTCAAACATCCTGAAACTGAACAAGCTGGAAAACCAGCAGATTTTTCCGCAGAAACAGGTCTACAACCTGGGGGAACAGCTGTGCGGCTGCCTGCTTGCGTTTGAGGGCGTGTGGGAGGAAAAACAGCTGCAAATTGACACGGATTTGCAAGAGGGGGTCTACGTGGAAACGGACGCCGAACTGATGACACTGGTGTGGAACAACCTTTTTTCCAATGCAATAAAATTCACGGACCCGGGAGGAAGCATTTTTCTGCGCCTGAAAACACAGGGGCCGCAGGCAGTTGTCCAGGTTACGGATACCGGGTGCGGAATCGCACCGGAGGTGGGAAAGCATATCTTTGAAAAATTTTATCAGGGGGACGCCTCCCACGCCACCCAGGGAAACGGGCTGGGGCTTGCCCTTGTAAGGCGGGTTATCGACATTGTGGGCGGAGACATTTCCGTTGAAAGTGAAATCGGCAAGGGCAGTACGTTTACGGTGAAAATCAGGAGGAAGGAAAGTGAAGCGGTTTAAGCTTATTTTGCGCAGGCTTCTGTTTCCCGGCACAGCGGTGGCGCTGGGCAGCGTGCCGGTTGCCGCTGCGCTGCTGCTGTATGTCTTTCTGGCCGACGGCAGCAAAACCCCTGTGGCCTATTTGGCCTATGCCTTTTCCGCCTGGTCGCTGACGGTTGTGTGCACCAGCCTGCTGCCGGCGGTCGGCAGGGGCGGCGGGCTGGTAAAACAGAACCGGTATGTCCGACGGTATTTGACGGACATTCCGTTTAAGACAAAGGTTACCCTTTACGGGTCGCTGGGGGTCAATGTCCTGTATGCGGGGCTGAAACTTGCTTCCGGTATTTATTACGGTTCTGTCTGGTTCATCACGCTGGCCGTGTACTATGGCTTTTTGGCGGTGCTGCGGTTCCTGTTGCTGCGCCATGTGAACCGGAACACGGTGGGGAATAACCTCCTGTCCGAGTGGAAGCGGAACCGCCTGTGCGGGCTGCTTTTGATTCTGATGAACATTGCGCTGGGCGGGATGACGGTGCTTGTCATCCGCCAGAACCGCAGCTTTGAATACGCCGGGTATTTGATTTATGTCATGGCGCTGTACGCCTTTTATGCGGTCATCACGGCCGTCATTAACCTGATAAAATACAGAAAGCTCGGCAGCCCGGTGCTGTCGGCGGCAAAGACCATCAGCCTTGCGGCGGCGCTGGTCTCCATGCTGGCGCTGGAAACGGCCATGCTGACGCAGTTCGGCGGTGCGGACGACATGGCGTTCCGGCACGTGATGACGGCTGCCACCGGGGCGGCCGTGTGCCTTGCAGTGCTGGGCATGGCGGTGTATATGGTTATGAAATCTACAAAGGAACTCAACCGGCTGAAACACGGGGCGCCCGGAACCGGGGCCTGTCCCCTGAAGCAGCCGAGATAGCGGAGACGGAAGGAGGGAAACCGTTATGGAACACAAGAAGGAAACGTTCCACTATACCTACTCCTCAGCACAGCAGGAGGAGGTCAGAAGCATCCGGGAAAAGTACCTGCCTGTGGAGGAAAGCAAGATGGAGCGGCTGCGCAGGCTGGACCGGGGCGCCACACGGCCCGGCACCGTGGCAGCCCTGACGGTCGGTATTCTCAGCACCCTGGTGTTTGGATTCGGCATGTGCTGCACCATGGTGTGGGCGGACGCCCTGTTCCTGCCCGGTATTGTCATCGGGCTTATCGGCCTTGCGGGCATTGCAGCCGCCTACCCGCTGTACCGGTATATCACGAAAAAACGGCGGGAACAGCTGGCCCCGGAAATCCTGCGGCTGACGGAGGAACTGTCGGAATAGGGAAACGGTATCATCCATACAAGTTAACCGGACGTCTCAGGACGGCGCGCCCATCGGCGCACTGCCCTGAGCCGTCCGCCGTTTTGAAAGGCGGAAAATTTCATTTTCACCGATTTTTGCAAAAAAACATATACTGAAATGAGGTGAAAAACGATGCTTACAATCATGCTTTCCATTCTTCTCGGCGCAGCGGCCGCCACGGTTCTGTTCATCATCTGGTTTGCCGTTATTTGCACAAAGGACGTGGATGAGGACCGGCGCTGTGTCATGGTTATCCCCATCGGGCCGGCGCAGCGGGAGACGGCCGAATGGCTGGTGCGGCGCTTTCATACCTCCGCCAGCTTCTACAGTGAGCTGTCCTACGCCCGGGTGCTGGTGGCGGACACCGGCATGGACGGGGAGACACGGCGCATTGTGGAGACGCTGGTGAAGAAGGGCATGGTGGATAAAATTGTGCCGCAGGAGGAGCTGCATGCCGGAACGCTGCTGGGCCCGTTGTAAACGGGCTGCAAATTCGTTATAATAAACGGTAGATTGAAAAAGCGGGGACGTGTGATGAGAGAAGAGGAACAACTGGACTGTGTGGCCGGCCGGGTGGATCACATCGTCTACCGGAATGAGGACGGCAGCTTTGCCGTCCTTGAGGTGGACGACGGCAGGGATTTAATTACGGTGGTGGGCAGCTTCGGCGACGTGTACGAGGGGGAGGAATTGGAGGTGCGCGGGCACTTTGTGACCCATCCCACCTTTGGAACACAGCTGAAGGCAGTCTATTTTGAGCGCAGACTGCCGGAGACGGCGGGCGCAATCAAGGCATATCTCAGCTCCGGCGTGATTAAGGGCATCGGCCCCAAAACGGCGGGACGCATTGTGGCGCTTTTCGGCTCAGACACGCTGGAGGTCATCCTGAAAAGCCCGGAGCAGCTGACGGCGGTGAAGGGTATCTCCGCCGACAAGGCGCGTATGCTGGGGGAAGAGGTCAAGCGGATGTTCGGCCTCAGAGAGTTGATTGCCTTTCTGGAGCCGTACGGCATCCGTGCGCAGACGGCGGTGGCGGCCTTCAGCCGCTACGGGGCGGAGACGCTGGAGCTGATTGAAAGCAACCCCTTTCTGCTGTGCGCAGGGGGAATCGACCTGCCCTTTTTAAAAGCGGACGAGCTGCGCGGCCGGCTCGGCTTCGACACTGCCGATGAAAACCGCATGATTGCAGGCATCCTCTATGTGCTTCACTATAATGCGTCGGGGGGGCACACCTGCCTGCCGAAGGACAAGCTGCTGCGCGCCGCCTGTCAGCTGCTGCAAATCCCGCCGGAGCAGGTGGAAGGCTGCCTGGATGAAATGGCGGAGGATGGCCGCCTTGTCAAGGAGACAGTGGGGGAGCGGGAGTTTCTGTTCCTTGCCGATGTGTGGCAAAGCCAGCAGTATCTGGTGGACCGCCTTCTGCTTATGCGCCGGAATACCCGCCCGGTGGACAAGGCGGCGGAAAAAAAGGTGAACGCGTTAAGCAGGTCGGGGGGCATCGTGTACGAGCAGCGCCAGCGTGAGGCCATGCTGCACGCCCTGTGCGACGGGGTGTTTATCCTCACCGGCGGGCCGGGCACCGGAAAGACCACCACGGTCTGCGGCATTTTGGAACTGCTGGAGGCGCAGGGCGACCGGGTGCTGCTGGCAGCCCCCACCGGCCGTTCGGCCAAACGGCTAAGCGAGGTCACCGGCAGAGAGGCCAAGACCATCCACCGCCTTTTGGAGGTGGACTTTTCCGAGCAGGGCCGTCACCGTTTTATAAAAAATGAGCGGAACCCCCTGCGCGCGGACATGATCATTGTGGATGAGATGAGCATGGTGGACAGCTTTTTGTTTGAAAGCCTTCTGCGGGCCATGCCGCTGCACTGCCGGCTGCTGCTGGTGGGGGACCGCAACCAGCTGCCCTCCGTGGGCGCGGGCAATGTGCTGGGCGATTTGCTGGGCAGCGGCTGCTTTGCCAGCGTGGAGCTGGACACCATTTTCCGGCAGGCTGCTGAAAGCATGATTATTACGGAGGCGCACGCCATCGTCAGCGGCCGCATGCCGGTGCTGAACCGGACGGACAGCGACTTTTTCTTTTTGAAAAGCCCCTCCCAGGACGACACGGCGGATACCGTCACGGATCTGCTGGGCCGCAGGCTTCCAAAGGCCTACGGCTACTCCCCGCTGTGGGACATCCAGGTGCTGTGTCCGGGCAAAAAGGGCGTTATCGGTACGGAAAACCTGAACCGCCTGCTGCAGCAGGCGCTTAACCCCGGCGGCCCGGACAAGCAGGAGGTAACGTTTAACGGCACCGTGTTCCGGCAGGGGGACAAGGTCATGCAGGTAAAAAACAACTACGATCTTGTGTGGCGGACCGATACGGAGCAGGGCGCCGGTATATATAACGGTGATATCGGGCAGATTGAAAGTATCAGCCGCGGCACGGGCAACTTCCGCATCCGCTTTGACGACAAGCTGTGCGACTACCCCATTGCCATGGCGTATGAGCTGGACCTGGCTTATGCCATCACGGTGCATAAAAGCCAGGGGTGCGAGTTTGAAGCGGTGGTCATCCCGGTGGGCAGGCAGGGCGGACGGCTGTACTACCGCAACCTGCTGTACACCGCCGTCACCCGCGCCAAAAAGCTGCTGGTGCTGGTGGGCAGAAGCGAGGGCGTGGCCGAGATGGTCCGCAACGACCGCAAGACGCTGCGCTACACGCTGTTAAAAACCATGCTGCGGCGGGCCTACGGCACGGAGGCCGAGGAATGAGGGCCCTGGGCGAGCGGCTGATGGACATCCTGTTCCCGCCTGTCTGCCCGTGGTGCGGGGAACTGCTGCGGCAGGGGGAAAGGCACATAAAGTGCGAGGCGGCCCTGCCGCGGGTGGAAAATCCCATCTGCACCCTGTGCGGACGGGGCACGGACCGCTGCACCTGCGGCGCACGAAAAAGCGAGCTGCGCCGCGTGGTGTCCCCGTTTTATTATGAGGGCGGCGTGGAGGATGCGCTGAAGCGTTTCAAGTATGCCGGGGCGTCCTATGCCGCACGGCCCCTTGCGAAGGAGATGGCGCGCACCGTGACGGAACGCCTGCGCGGCGTGCCGATTTCAGCGGTGGTCCCTGTCCCGATGGAGCGGGCAAAACAGCGCCGCCGCGGCTACAACCAGGCTGCACTGCTTGCAAAAGGGCTGGCGAAGGAACTGGGCCTGCCCTGTGAGGAAAGGCTTCTCCGGCTGACAGGGGACAAACAGGAACAGCACACGCTTGACCGTGCGGCCCGCGCCGCCAACGTTTTCGGGGTGTACAGCGTTCCCCACCCGGAGCGCGCAGCAGGCCGGACGATTCTTCTGGTGGACGACATCTCCACCACCGGGGCCACCCTGCGGGAGTGTGCCAAAATGCTTTCCCTTGCCGGGGCGGCAGCGGTTTATGGGTGTACTGCCGCATTAGTGGTTGCAAAATAACTGCGCATTCTGTATAATTTGGGCAGAGGAAATTTTTTGCCGAATTTTGTGAGAAAAGAGGAATTGCCGTGAAATCCAGAGACGTGGGAATCGACCTCGGCACCACCTCCGTTATTGTCTATGTGGCCGGTAAAGGCATTGTCATGACGGAGCCTTCCGTGGTGGCGGTCAACACTGAAACGGACGACGTCATTGCCGTGGGCAAGCAGGCCTATGATATGATTGGGAAAACCCCCAGCAAAATCCAGGCCATCCAGCCCATGAAGGACGGCGTCATTTCCGACTACGACGTGACGGAGGCCATGCTGAAATATTACATCAAACGGGTGGGGGAAAGCCTGTTTTTCAAGCCCCGGGTGGCCGTCTGTATCCCGGCCATGACCACCGAGGTGGAGCAGCGCGCCACCAAAAGCGCGGCGCTTGCCGTGGGCGCACGAAAAATTTATTTGATTGAGGAGCCTATCGCCGCGGCCATCGGCGCAGGAATTGACATCTCCAAGCCCTGCGGCAACATGGTGGTGGACATCGGCGGCGGCACGGCCGACATTGCGGTCATCTCGCTGAACGGCACCGTTACGGCCGATTCTGTCAAAATGGCGGGCGTAAAGCTGGACGAGGCCATTGTCAACTTCATCCGCAAGAAATACAGCGTGCTTATCGGTGAAAAAATGGCCGAGCGCATTAAGATTGAGCTGTGCGACCTCATCCACCCGGATGAGAAAAGAACCATGGAGATTAAGGGGCGCAACCTGGTGCAGGGCCTGCCCTGCAGGCTGACGGTGAACAGCAAGGACGTGTATGACGCCATTATTGAGGAAATCCGCGTCATTGTGGATGCCATCAAGGCTGTGATTGAGCGCACGCCGCCTGAGCTGGTGGGCGACATCAAGACCAACGGCGTCACCATGACGGGGGGCGGCGCGCTGCTGGGCGGCCTGGCCGAATACCTCTCAAGGGAGATTGGAACGGATGTCCATGTGGCGGAGAAGCCGCTGGAGTGTGTGGGCCTTGGCACCGGCCGCATCTTTGAGTTTATCGACAAGCTGGGCGAGGACTTCTTAACCTCCAAAAGCCTGATTTATTAAAAACGGCAGACAGCCCGGAACCGAAAGGTTCCGGGCTGTTTTTTTGTGCCCGGTTGCATACTTGCCGGCCCCGTCAGTCATCCGCCACATGCCGCCCGGCAGGGAACCCTGCCCGCCGGCACCCCGCCGAAGCGAAAAGCAGGGCGCCGCGCCACGGCCGGGCCCGGATATCTGGCCTGCGCTTTCACAGCCGGCCCTGTTCCGGAGGTACTTCAGTAAAAAGAAAAAGACTTTTTGCACTTCACAGTGTCCGCCCCTCCGATAACGCCCATTTGGAAATGGGGAAAGTAAAAACTGTGAATAGTGCACAATAAATGAACCTTAAATTTGTACACAGAATACAAAAAAGTGGCTTTCCACGCCTGGGTATGGAAAAAATTTTTTGTGAAAGTTCTTGTCCCCCTATTGCGCTTTTCCTGTGTGCGGGGTATAATGTTTAAAAAGTGGTGGAAAGTGGGGAAAAGTGGTTCACTTGCCCACGAAAAACCGGAAAGGAGGGGGACAAGATGCTCATCGGCGAATATGCACACACCATTGACACCAAGGGACGGCTGATTTTCCCGGCCAAGCTGCGGGAAAGCCTTGGGGAGCAGTTTGTCCTCACCAAGGGTTTTTCCGATCCATGCCTGTATGTCTACTCCATGGAGGAGTGGGGACGCATTGAGGAGCGCATTAAGCAGCTGCCCATGTCCCGTGCAAGGGAACTGCAGCGCTTCCTGTTTTCCAGCGCGGCCCTTGCCGAGGCGGACAAGCAGGGACGCATTGTCATCCCCAGCGCCCTCAGAGAGTATGCAGGATTAAAAAAGGACGTGATGGTGGTGGGCGCCATGGTGCGCGCGGAGATTTGGGATCCCGACAAGTGGACAGAAAGCACCGAGCATCTCACCCCCGACTACATCGCCTCCGCCATGGAGGAACTTGGATTCTAAACACACAAAAAGGAGGACGCGACAATGCAGCCTTTTTCCCATGAGACGGTCCTTCTTTATGAGACAGTGGACGCGCTGAATGTCAGGCCGGACGGGATTTATCTGGACGGCACGGCGGGCGGCGGCGGCCACAGCGAACTGATTGCCAAACGGCTGACAACCGGCCGGCTGTACGCGACGGACATTGACCCGGACGCAGTGGCGGCGGCCACCGCCCGGCTTGCGGGCCTTCCCGCCACCGTGCTGCACGGCAGCTATGCCGACCTTGACCGCCTGCTTGACGGGCAGGGGGTGGACAGGCTGGACGGCATGGTGCTGGATCTTGGCGTGTCCTCCCATCAGCTGGACGAGGGGGAGCGCGGCTTCTCCTACAAGCAGGACGCACCGCTGGACATGCGCATGGGCGGAAACGGCCCCACCGCGGCGGACATCCTTGCCGGCTACAGCAAACAGGAATTGATCCGTGTTTTGCGCGACTACGGGGATGAGGCATTTGCCCCCGCCATCGCCTCCGCCATTGTGGCGCAGCGTGAAAGGCAGCCCCTTCAAAGCACGCTGCAGCTGGCGGAGCTGGTGGCCTCCTGCTACCCGGCGGCTAAACGTCGCAGCGGAAACCCTGCAAGAAAAACCTTTCAGGCGTTACGTATCGAAGTCAACGGGGAGACGGATAATATTAAAAACGGCATTACCGCGGGCTTTGCCCGCCTGAAGCCGGGCGGACGGCTTGCGGTTATCACCTTTCATTCTTTGGAGGACCGCATTGTCAAAACCCTGTTTAAGGATTACCTCACCGGCTGTATCTGCGACAAATCGGCGCCGGTGTGCGTGTGCGGACGCACACCCCGCGCGCGCCTAATCACAAGGAAGCCGGTGCTTCCCTCCGCACAGGAGACGGAACACAACCGCCGCAGCCGCAGCGCGCGTCTGCGGGTCATTGAGAAAATAAAGGACAGCCCCTACGGCGGGCAGGAAGGATGACGTTCAATGGCACAGAATACTGCATACGATCTGTCGCTGTTTGAAAAAAAGAAAAAGGAACAGGTCATCAGGCTGGAGCCGAAAAAGGCGCCGCGGCCGAAGCCCCAGCGGCGTTTTGGCGCCGTGCGGGTCATGGCGGTGGCGGTGCTGGTGGTCGGCGTGCTCAGCCTTGCGCTGTTCAGCCGGGCCCAGCTGACGGAACTGTCCGCCGCCATCACCACCGCCGAGGAGGAGTACAACGCCGCCCAGAGTGAGGCACAGCGCCTGCAGCTGCAAATGGACGCGGGCGTGACGCTGAAAAAGGTGGAGGAGGTCGCCGCCGCGAAGCTCGGCCTAGTGAAACAGGGCGACTATCAGGTCAACTATGTCACCCTCACCACCGGCAATGCGGTGGAGGTCACGGAGGAGGACAACAGCATCCTCGGTCAGGTTGTCCGGTTCTTTACCGGGCTGTTCGGCGGGAAAGAAAGTTGAATAGGAAGGCGCGCTTTTACGTAGGTATAGTTACGGGAGAGCCCCTTATATCCGAGGGTTAATCTGATTTATTCAGCTTAACCCATTTGGTTTTTAAAAGACGTGAAAAAAAGGTCGATTGATTAACACTGTAAGCGGAGGAAGCCATGGCAGACACGAGGAAGCTATCACTGAAAATGAAAAAAAGGATGCGGGTGGTCGGCGTCCTTCTGATTTTATTGGGCTTTGTCACGATGGGGGTGCGCCTGTTTTACCTGCAGGTTATCGACGGGGACGAACTGCAGCAGAAAGCGGTGAACCAGCAGCTGCGCGACATCAGCATTGCCCCCGGCCGCGGCAGCATCTACGACCGCAACGGCAACATTCTGGCCGCATCTGCCACGGTGTGGACGGTGACCATCTCCCCGAAGGATATTAAGGAAAGCCAGAAGGAGGAGGCCGCCCAGAAGCTCAGCGAGCTGCTGGAGCTGGACTACGAGACGGTTCTGGCAAAAATGCAGAAAAACAACTACTACGAGGTGCTTAAGCGGAAGATAGAGTACGACGAAAGCGAGAAGGTCAAGGCCTTCTGCCAGGAAAACGGATACAGCTTCGTCTCTCTGATTGAGGACAGCAAGCGCTACTATCCCTACGGGAACTTTGCCTCGGCGGTTATCGGCTTTACCGGCGTGGACAATCAGGGCCTGTCCGGCCTGGAGGCCTACTACGACGACCTGCTTACCGGGACCTCCGGCCTTGTGGTGTCCGCCAAAAACGGCTGGGGCCAGGATATGCCCTTCCAGTATGAAAAGCTGTACTCCGCAACGGACGGCTACAGCCTTGTGACCACGCTGGACGAGACGCTGCAGCACTACCTTGAAAAACAGCTGGAGGCCGCCCTGACGGAGCACAACGCGAAGGCGGTGTCCGGCATTGTCATGAACCCCAAAACAGGGGAGATTCTGGCCATGGCCAGCAAAAGCGACTTTGACCCCAACGACCCGTACACCATTCTGGATGAAAGGCTGAAGGCGTCGCTGGAGGGACTGGAGGGCGAGGAATATACCACCGCCCTGAGCAACGCCCAGCAGTACCAGTGGCGCAACAAAATCATCTCCGACCTGTACGAGCCGGGCAGTGTGTTCAAGGTGGTGACGGCCGCCGCCGCACTGGAGGAGAAGGTGGTCACCACGGATGAGCAGTTCTACTGCAGCCCCGCGGGCGTCACCATTGCGGACCACACGTTCCACTGCTGGAAGGCAGGCGGCCACGGCAGCCTTAACTTCTTTGAATCAATGACCGCCTCCTGCAACCCCGTGTATGTGGAGATGGGGCAGCGCCTTGGCGCGGAGCGGTTCTACAGCTATGTGCAGGCCTTCGGCCTGACGGAGAAAACCGGCATCGACCTGTACGGCGAGACGAACAGCATCGTCTACCGCGCCCAGCAGATGGGCCCGGTGGAGCTGGGCAGCTGCGCATTCGGACAGAGTAACAAAATCACCCCGCTGCAGATGCTGACGGCCAACTGCGCGGCCATCAACGGCGGCAAGCTGATGAAGCCGCATCTTGTCAGCAAAATCCTCGACAGCGACGGCAACGTGTATAAAACCATCGAACCCACGGAGGTCCGTACCGTCATCAGCGCCGAGACCAGCCAGATCCTGTGCGACATGCTGGAGGCGGACGTGGCGGCCCCGGGCAGCAACTGCTACATTGCGGGTTACCGCATCGGCGGCAAGTCGGGAACCAGTGAAAAGCTGGACAGCGACGATCCGGACGCGCGTGTCGCTTCCTTCTTCGCCTTCGCCCCGGCGGACGATCCGCAGATCGCCGTGCTGATTTTCGTGGACGAACCGAACTCCTACAGCCAGTACGGCGCGGTGCTGGCCGCCCCGGCAGTGCGCCGCTTCCTTGAGGAGGCGCTGCCCTACATCGGCGTGCAGCCCGTCTACACGGAGGAGGAACTGGCGAAAACCACCATCTCCGTCCCCAATCTTGTGGGAAGCACCCTGTCCCAGGCCAAGGCCACCATCAACTCGAAGGGCCTGAAGGTGACCTACGTGGGCGAGGGGGACACGGTTGTTAAAACAGTGCCCTCCGGCGGCAACAAAATCCCGCAGGGCGGCACACTGGTGGTATATCTGGACGACAGCGAGACCAAGACCGTAACCATGCCGAAGCTGACGGGCCTGACCCCGTCGCAGGCAAGCGCCACGGCAGGTGCGCTGGGCATCAACATCCACATGACAGGCGACAGCACCACCAAGACCGCCACGGCCGTTTCCCAAAGCATTGCGGAGGGGACCACCGTCAGTGTGGGCACCGTGGTGGACGTGGCATTCCAGGCGAATGTGGCCAGAGAGTAACAGGGACAGCAAGGAGGAACTTACGGTGACACTGAGAGAGCTGCTAAAGGACGTGAAGTTCCATAACAATACGGATCTCAGCCTGCTTGACAGGACGGTGACCGGCGTCACGGCCGACTCCCGCCGGGCCGGGCCGGGCGTGGTGTTTCTGGCCATGAAGGGCCTGCACCGCGACGGACACGACTTTGCCGCAGGGGTGGCGGAAAAGGGGGGCATCCCCGTGGTGACGGATGCAGTACCCGTTCCCGCCGTCTATGTGGACGACACAAGGGAGCTGCTGGGGGTGCTGTGCGCCGCATTTGAGGGAAACCCCGGTGACAGTATGAAGCTTATCGGCGTCACCGGGACGAATGCCAAGACTACGGTCAGCACCGTCATAAAAGAAATTTTGGAACATGCGGGCCGCAAAACCGGCCTTGTGGGCACCGTGCAGTACCAGTTTGGGGAGGTCAGCCTGCACGCGGATTACACCACCCCCACCCCGGAGGAGCTGCAGGCCCTGCTGCACCGGATGAAAAATGCTGGCTGCCAGTATGTCTCCATGGAGGTGGGCAGCCAGGCGCTGGATCAGCGCAGGACGGCGGGCCTGATGTACGAGGTGGGTATTTTCACCAACCTGACGCAGGATCACCTCGACTACCATCACACCATGGAAAATTATTTTCAGGCGAAACTGCGCCTGTTTGACCAGAGCAAAACCGCCATCCTGAACCTGGACGATCCCACCATCCGCACGGTGGTTGGAAAGCTGCCGTGCAGGACGCTGACCTACTCCGTAAAGGACGACGCGGCGGATTTTACCGCCAAAAATATCCGCACCTTCTCCGACCGGGTGGAGTTTGAACTGCTGCACGAAAACATCATCTCCCGCATGGTGTTCCCCATGCCGGGGATGTTCTCCGTCAGCAATGCGCTGGCGGCGTGCGCGGCCTGTTTGCAGCTGGGCCTCTCGGTGGAGCAGGTGACGGAAGGGCTGGCCGCAGCCCGCGGCGTGCGCGGCCGGATGGAGGTGCTGCCGACGGATACGGACTTCACCGTAATCTGCGACTATGCCCATACGCCGGATGCGCTGGAAAACCTGCTGTCCACAGTAAAGGGCTTTGCAAAGGGGCGGGTCATCACCGTGTTCGGCGCCTCCGGCAACCGGGACACCACCAAGCGCGCCCCCATGGGGCAGGCGGTCAGCCGCTACACCGATGTGGCGGTCATCACCTCCGACAATCCGCGGGACGACGACCCGGTGGAAATTATCGAGCAGGTCAAGCAGGGAATGGACCCCAAAATCCCCACCTGGTGCTTCCCGGAACGCACCGACGCCATCCGTTTTGCGGTGGAGCACGCCGAAAAGGACGACGTGGTGGTGCTTGCGGGCAAGGGACACGAGGATTACCAGATGATGCACGGCTGCACCGTCTATTTCAGCGAGAGGGAAATTGTCATGGAGGCCGTTCAGAAAAGAAAGGAACGTGGATAAGCGTTGGAAGCCGTATTATTACAGGACATCGCGGGGGCGCTGGGCTACCCGCTTAAGGATAAACAAACCCTTGTTAAGGCGGTCAGCACCGACTCGCGCACCATTACCCCGGGCAGCCTGTTTGTGGCCCTGAAGGGCGAGCGGTTTGACGGGCACGACTTTGTGGGGCAGTGCCTTGAAAAGGGCGCAGTGGCCGCCGTGGTGGACCGGAGCTATGCCGGGCCCGGCGCACAGGAGAAGCTTATCCGGGTGGAGGACACGGGCAGGGCGTACCTTGCCATCGCCGCCTATTACCGGGAGCTGTTCAACATCCCGCTGGTGGGCATTACGGGTAGTGTGGGCAAGACCACCACGAAGGAGCTGGTGTGGAGCGTGCTTTCCCGCCGCTTCTCCACCCATAAAACGCCCGCCAACCTGAATAATGAGGTGGGCCTGCCCGCCACGCTGCTTCAGATGGACCGCACCACGGAGGCGGCGGTCATTGAGATGGGCATGAGCGGGTTTGGGGAAATCAGCCTGCTTTCCAGAACGGCAAAACCCACCATCGGGATTATCACCATCATCGGCGTCTCGCACATTGAGACGCTGGGCTCCCGCGAAAACATTTTAAAGGCAAAGCTGGAGCTGTGCGAGGGAATCGGCCGGGGCGGCCTGTTAATTGTCAACGGGGACGACGACCTGCTTCGGACGGTCCAGCCGCCGGAGGGCGTGCGCCTGCGCCGGTACGGCATTGACTGCGGCGACGCGGACATCATCGCCAAGGACATCCATACGGACGGGGAGGGGACGGCCTTTACCATCCGCTACCACCACCGGGATATCGAGGCGTTTGTACCCGCCCTTGGCAGGCACATGGTGCTGGACGCGCTGGCGGCCTTCCTTGCCGCGAAGGAGCTGCAGATGACAGACGACGAAATTCTGGCGGGGTTTTCGGCCTACATGCCCAGCGGCATGCGTCAGAAAATGACGGTAAAGGACGGCATCACCTACATAGAGGACTGCTACAACGCAAGCCCCGACAGCATGCGCGCCTCCCTCAGCGTGCTGAAGGAGCGCCCGGGGCGGCGCATTGCGGTGCTGGGCGGCATGCTGGAGCTGGGCGACTACTCCTTAAAGGCGCACATGGAGATTGGCGCCTTTGCGGAGAAAAACTGTGATATCCTGTATTTACTGGGGGACTTCGGCGCACAGTATATGGAGGGGATCAGCGGCGGGGCGCGCCTGTTCCAGGATAAACAGAGCCTTGCCGAGGACCTGAAAAGGACCCTGCAGGCCGGAGATACCGTTTTATTCAAGGCCAGCCGCGGCATTGCGTTGGAGGACGTCAGCCGCGCGGTCATGAAATGAAAAATGAGAAAGAAAGGGTGTTAGGAAGTTGAACGCAACCTATAATCTGTTGGCGGCAGGGCTTTCCTTCGGGCTTTCGGCGGTGCTGGGCCTGCTGTTGATCCCGGTGCTTCACAAAATCAATTTTGACCAGCCCTTCAGTGAAATCGGCCCGGTCTGGCACAAGAAAAAGAAGGGGACCCCCACCATGGGCGGCTTCATGTTCATCATCTCCACCATTGTGGCGTGCACGGTGGTCTACCTGCTTTTAAAGGGGGACGGCAGCGTCACCCTGTTTGGCATGGACGAATTCAAGCTGGTGGCAGGGCTGCTGATGGCGCTGGGCTTCTCCCTTATCGGGTTTATCGACGACTATATCAAGGTGATTAAAAAACGCAACCTCGGCCTGAATGAAATCCAGAAGCTTGTCATGCAGTTCGTGGTTATCGGTGTGTACCTGCTGTGCGTGTGGCTGCACGGGGATCACTCCACCATTCTGGTCATCCCCTTTGTCGGCCAGTTTGACATCGGCCTCTGGTACTACCCGCTGATGATTCTGTTCACCCTGTTTTTTGTCAACGCAGTCAACCTGACGGACGGCGTGGACGGCCTGTCCTCCTCCGTCACCTTTATGGTGTGCTGCGCGTTCCTTGTTATCGGCGGCCTAATGACAAAGCCCACCCTGTCCCTGGCGGCAAGCGCCCTTGCGGGCGGCCTGCTCGGCTACCTCATTTACAATTTCTACCCGGCCAAGGTGTTCATGGGCGACACGGGAAGCATGTTTATGGGCGGCTGCGTCATTGCCTTCTCCTTTATGACGGGCATGCCGCTGCTGCTGGTGCTGGCGGGCATCGTCTATGTGTGCGAGGCAGGCAGTGTGGTGCTGCAGGTGCTCAGCGTAAAAATCAGGAAAAAGCGCCTGTTTAAAATGACGCCCATCCACCACAGCTTTGAGCTTAGCGGATACAGCGAAAAAGCCATTGTCTTTCTGTTCAGCCTGACGGCCCTGGTGGGCGGGGCACTGGCCGTTTTGTCCATCTACCTGATGTAAGCAAATTTTGAGAGAAGGAGGTATGCCCATGGGACGGGGAAAACTGAAAAGAAGCTTCCGTAACGGGGAGAAGAAGCAGCCCATGGACATCACTTTTTTCGTGCTGGTCATGTGCCTGTTGACCATCGGCCTCATCATGCTGTTTTCCGCAAGCTATGCCTATGCGTTTTACATGACGGGCAACAGCTTTTACTACATCGGCAGGCAGCTGGCCTTTGCAGCCCTCGGCGTGGCGGCCATGCTGGTCATCTCCCGGATTGACTACCACATCCTGCGCAAGTTCGTGTACCCCATTTATGCTATCAGTGTTCTGCTGCTGGTGGTGGTGCTGTTCATGCCGGCAATTAACGGCGCCAAGCGGTGGATTGTGCTGCCGGGCGTCGGCCAGTTCCAGCCGTCCGAGGTGGCAAAATTTGCCATTATCGTTATTTTCTCCCACTATATCGCGCTGAATTACCAAAAGATGCGCACACTGAAAAAGGGCCTGCTTCCCTTTGTCCTGCTGCTGATTCCGGTGGTGGGCCTCATGGTGCTGGAACCCCACCTGTCCGGTACCATTCTCATCCTGCTTTTAGCCGGCTGCCTGCTGATTATCGGCGGGGCGAACCTTGCGTGGTTCGGCGTGGCCGCGGCCGCAGCAGGCGGGGCGCTGGCCTTTCTTGTCATGTTTACAGACGTTATCGAGTACGCCATGGGGCGGTTGACCACCTGGCTTGATCCGTTTTCCGACCCACAGGGCCTCGGCTGGCAGACGGTGCAAAGCCTGCTGTCCATCGGCTCCGGCGGGTTCTTCGGCCTTGGCCTTGGCCAGTCGCGTCAGAAATATCTGTATGTGCCGGAGCCGCAGAACGACTTTATTTTTGCCATCGTGTGCGAGGAGCTGGGCTACATCGGCGCACTGTTAATTATTGGGCTGTTTGCGGCGCTGGTGTGGCGCGGAATCGTGATTTCTTCAAGGGCGAAGGACCGCTTCGGCGCCATGCTGTGCGTGGGGCTGGTGCTTCAGGTTGGCATTCAGGCGGTGCTGAATATCATGGTGGTTACCAACACCATTCCCAACACCGGTATCAGCCTGCCGTTTTTCAGTTACGGCGGCACGTCCCTTATCATGCTGCTTGCACAGATGGGCGTGGTGCTGTCCATCTCACGGTCGGCAGTGCTTAAGCAATGAAACACGCCGTTTTCGGCGGAAAAACAGGCGCGCCCGCCTTTTGTGGCGCGGCGGGGAAGGAGTGTATCGTATGAAGGTTATTATTGCCGGCGGCGGCACCGCGGGGCACATCAATCCCGCACTTGCCATCGCCGAGGTACTGAAAAAACATCAGCCGGACGTGGACATCCTGTATGTAGGCGCCCGCGGCGGGATGGAATGCCGCCTGATTCCGGAGGCGGGCTACCGCTTTAAGGCTATCAGCGTCAAGGGCTTTCAACGCAGGCTCAGTCCCACCAACATTGCGCGCAACATCAAGGCGGCGGTGCTGGCAGGCACCAGCCAGATTGAGGCGCGTAAGCTGATAAACGATTTTCAGCCGGATCTGGTTATCGGGACCGGCGGCTATGTCAGCGGGCCGGTGCTGCTGTGCGCCGCGAAAAAGGGAATTCGAACGGTGATTCATGAGTCCAACGCCTTCCCGGGCATGACCACCAAGCTGCTAAGCAAGGATGTGGATCTGGTGCTGCTGGCGGTGGATAAGGCGCGTGCCCGCCTGCCGGAGGCCGTCCGGTGCGAGGTGGTGGGCAACCCGGTCCGCCAGGATTTGCTGAGCTTAAACCGGGACGAGTGCCGCCGCAAGCTGAACCTCGGCAACCGGTCGCTGGTGGTGTCCTTCGGCGGCTCCCTCGGTGCGGCGCCCATCAACCGGGCCGTGGCAGAGGTGATGGAACGCAACCGCCTGCGGCAGGATCTGCTGCACATCCACGGCACAGGCCGGGCCGGCTACGACGATTTTTTGAAGGATCTGGCCAAGCGGGGCATCAACCCGAAACTGCAGAAGAACATCGACGTGCGGGAATATTTAAACAACATGCCCGAGCTGCTGTGTGCGGCGGATGTGGTCATCAGCAGGGCAGGTGCGCTGACCGTCAGTGAAATTGAGGTGGCGGGCCGCGCGTCCATCCTGATCCCGTCCCCCTACGTGGCGGAAAACCACCAGTTCCACAATGCCAAGGTGCTGGAGGAACGGGGCGCCGCCATTGTCATTGAGGAGAAGGATCTGACCGGCTCCCGTCTGTATGCAGAGCTGAACGAGCTGCTGGGCGACCCGGAGCGGCTGCGGAAATATTCGGCCGCCGCAAAAAGCGGCGCCGTCCCTGACGCGGCAGAGCGCATTTATGCGCTGATTGCCCGTCTGATGGAACAAAAGGGATAAAATCGGGCAAGGAACAAACCGTTTTCCCCCGGCATAGGATACAAGGTAAAACCAACAACGGGGGAGGGTTTGTTTGTGAGTCATTTGACAATTGAGGGCGGGAAACCGCTGTACGGCACCTACCCGGTATCAGGGGCAAAAAACAGCGTGCTACCCATCCTTGCCGCCTGCCTTGCGGTGGATGGAACCTGTGTGCTACATAACAGCCCCGCGCTGTCCGACGTGGACGCGGCGGCGGACATTCTCAAGGCGGAGGGGGCCGTGGTCACCCGTGCGGGACAGGACCTGACGGTGGACGCCTCCGCCGCCGCCCCGGCGGAACTCCGGGAGGACCTGGCCCATAAAATGCGATCGTCCGTGGTCTTTCTCGGCGCCATGCTGGCGCGCTTTCATAAGGCGGTTCTGGCCTTTCCCGGCGGGTGCGAGCTTGGCCCCCGGCCCATCGATCTGCACCTGGCGGGGCTTCGACGGCTGGGCGCGGATATAACGGAGGGGTACGGCCTGCTAAACTGCCGCGCGCCGGGCGGGCTGACGGGCGCGGACATCGCTTTAAGCTTCCCAAGCGTGGGCGCCACAGAAAACCTGATGATTGCCGCAAGCCTTGCGAAGGGCGTCACCACCATCCGAGGCGCTGCCAGGGAGCCGGAGATTTTAGAGCTTGCCGCGTTTCTCAACGCAGCGGGCGGCGTGATTTCCGGCGCGGGGGAGGATGTCATTACCATCCACGGCGTCCAGCGGCTGCACGGGTGCGAGGCGGTCATCGGGCCGGACCGGATTGAGACGGCCACCATGCTCAGCGCGGTTGCAGCGGCAGGGGGCAGGGTGCTTTTAAAGGGCGCGCAGCCGGACCGGCTTAGTGTGGTGCTGCCCTACTTCACCGCCATGGGCGTGCGCCTGACAGACACGCCGCAGGGCCTTTTGGCGGAGCGCACGGGTGATCTGCACGCACCGCCCTTTTGCAGGACCATGCCGTACCCCGGCTTCCCGACAGACGCCATGCCGCCCCTGATGGCGGCAGCGACCGTGGCGAAGGGTACGGCGCTGTTTGAAGAAAACATTTTTGCATGCCGGTATAAACAGGTGCCGGAGCTGTGCCGGATGGGAGCCGACATCCAGTGCAGCGGCAGGCTGTGCGTGGTGAAGGGGGTTACGCGCCTGACCGGCTGCCCGGTGACCGCCACGGATTTGCGCGGCGGCGGGGCGCTGTGCGTTGCAGCGCTGTGCGCGGACGGCACCACCGTTATTTCGGATATTCACCATATCGAGCGCGGCTACGAATACTTCGACGACAAGCTTCGGGGGCTGGGGGCACTCGTCAGAAAGGATTGACGCCATGGCAGGCAGGACGTACAACACAAAAGGGCTGGACCGTGAAAAAGCGCGGCAGCTGGCTGCGGCCAGACGGAAAAAACGGGCGAAAAGGAGAAAAATTATCTTTTTCTCCTTCCTGTTCCTGTTTACCATCGCCCTGCTTGCAACGCTTTCCCTGACGGTGCTGTTTAAAATTGAGCATATTGAGATTGCAAATGACTCCGCCCACAGCGACGAGGAAATCCTCTCGCTGTGCGGGGTCGCCGAGGGGGAAAACCTGATTTTGGCGCGCACCGCGTCCGGCAGGGAGAACATCCTTGAAAGTTTTTCGGATGTGGACGCGGTCACAGTGGACAAGCGGTTCCCCTCCACCGTCGCCATCACAGTACAGGCCGCTGTGCCGACCTGGTGTGTGGAGAAGGACGGCAGCTATGTCATCATCAGCGCGCGGAACCGGGTGCTGGACATTGTAAGCGAACCGCAGGAGGGTCTGATTCTCGTCAGAGGGATCGAGCTGGAGTCCCTTCCGGAGAAAGGGACGTTTGTCCAGCTGCACTCAACCCTGCTGGGCGAGCTGTCGGCGGCCCTTACGGAACACGGGCTGGACGGCATTGTCTCCTTCGATGTCAGCGACGCGGAAAACCTGCGTATCAATTACGCCAACCGCCTGCAGATCGAACTGGGGGACGACAGCCAGCTGAATTACAAGATACAGTTTGCCGCCTACTTTGTAAAAGAACAGTTCAGCGAGGAGGAGTCGGGCACACTGGACGCCACCGAGCCGGGAAAAATCAAATTTGTCCCCTCCAAATATACTGAAGGAAAAGTCGAGGGCGGCGTGAATACCGGCGAAACTTCCGAAGGGGACGGGACCTCCGAACAGCCGGAGGATACACAGTCCTCCTCCTCGTCCGAGACCACCTCCTCCGGTACAGGCGAAGGTTCTTCGTCGTCAAATGGATAAATTTACTGGAAAAAACACCTCACACAAGGATACTTGGGTCCATTTTTATTTTAAAAATGCGTTGTATTCTATGCGGGGATTTGCTATAATAGCACTATATGAAGCAAAATTTAATTCTGGGAGTGTATGCTTATGGATTTTATTATAGATAAAGAGCAGCAGGAGGAGGTCGTCGGCATCAAGGTTGTGGGCGTCGGCGGCGGCGGCTGCAATGCGGTTAACCGCATGATCAACACCGGTATGCGCGGCGTGGACTTCATTGCCGTCAACACGGACAAGCAGGCAATCCTTGCAAGCAAGGCCCCGGAAAAACTGCAGATTGGCAGCAAACTGACCAAGGGCATGGGCGTCGGCGGCAACCCGGAGCGGGGACAGCGCGCGGCGGAGGAAAGCAAGGAGGAGATCGCTGCGGCCTTAAAGGGCGCAGACATGGTCTTTATCGCAGCCGGCATGGGCGGCGGAACCGGAACCGGTGCGGCCCCTGTGGTGGCGCAGATTGCGAAGGAGCTGAACCTGCTGACTGTGGCCGTTGTCACCACTCCCTTTAACTTCGAAGGAACCAAGCGCATGCAGCAGGCGGAGGTCGGCTGCGATGCGTTAAGAGAAAATGTGGATGCGCTTATTGTCATCCCCAACGAGCGGCTGAAGCTCATCAGCGACAAAATCACCCTGTTAAACGCCTTTTCCGAGGCGGACAACATCTTAAAGATGGGCGTGCAAAGTATCTCAGATCTTATCAATGTGCAGGGCCTTGTCAACCTGGACTTTGCGGATATCTGCACCGTGGTGAAGGACGCGGGCTACGCACACATGGGTGTGGGCCGTGCAACAGGCCCCAACAAGGCGGTTGAAGCGGCGGAGATGGCCATCACCAGCCCCCTGCTGGAGACCACCATCAACGGGGCGAAGGGCGTGATTATCAACATCACTTCCAGCCCGGACATCGGCCTTGATGAAATTGATGTGGCCTCCACCATGATTCAGCAGGCGGTGGATAAAGGCGCCAACATCATTTGGGGCGCCAACATTGACGAGACGATGAAAGATGAAATTCTGATTACAGTCATTGCCACCGGCTTCCCCGGCCTGCGTGGAAGCTCTTCTTCCTCCTCTGCGGGCTTTGGATTTGGGTTTGACAGCGGCAAGAAGGACGAGAATAATGACGACGAATTTGACCTTGACGGCCTGATGGAGATGTTCAGCAACAAGAACAAGCAGTAACCCGGTTGACGGAGAGCAGGCTGTTGTGGGTCGGTTCACAATGGCCTGCTTTTAATGGCTTTGATGCTCTTTTACCGAGCACGGTTTTAATCCGCTGTGAGGGAAAATTGTATATACCGTATTTTAATTTAATTAAGGAAGGTGAGAGAATTGGGGAAAAACTTACGTTTAAAGGCCGCGCGTGCTTCTCTGGACATGACCCAAGGTGAACTGGCAGAGCGGGTCGGCGTCACGCGGCAGACCATCTGCGCTATCGAAAAGGGCGATTATAATCCGACGATCCGCCTGTGCGTCGGCATCTGCCGTGCGCTTGGCAAAACGTTGAACGACCTGTTCTGGGATGAAGCCTGAGAAAAGCGAAGCGGCACGGCCTGAAAGGCGTGCCGCCTTTTATTTTCCGCCGGGGCTGTTTCAAAAAAATTTTCCTTTTTCGCTTGTTTTTTGGCCCCGGCTGCGCTATGCTGTGTGTAGAAGGCGTTCTGCCTTCCAACCCGGATAATGAAAGGAGTCAGGATATGAGATTTTTTATTTGCGAGCACTGCGGCAATATCATTGCCTTTGTCAAGGACGCCGGCGTGCCGGTAATGTGCTGCGGCCAGAAGATGACGGAGCTAATCCCCGGCACCAGCGACGGCGCCGCGGAGAAGCATGTGCCTGTTATCGCGGCGGACGGGAACAAGGTCACGGTCCGCGTGGGCGAGGTGGCGCACCCCATGACGGAGGAGCACCTGATCGAGTGGATCGCCCTTGAGACGAAAAAAGGGAACCAGCGCATTACGCTGTCGGCGGGCGACCGGCCGGAGGCGGAGTTCCTGCTTACCGAAGGGAACGAAGTTGTGGCGGCCTATGCCTACTGCAATCTGCACGGCCTGTGGAAGGCGGAAGCGTAAAAAAAGAAAAAAGGTTCCGGCCAGCGGTCGGAACCTTTTTTGGCCTATCGGTTCAACATCCACACTGCACAGTTCAGATAACCTGCAAAGGCCACCCACAGCAGGTAAGGTATCTGTATCCACGCAGCGGGCCGGTCAACCCTGTAAAATGCAAGGGCCATCATGAAAATCAGGACCCACAGCAGAATCAGCCAGAAGAAGGCGACGCCAAATGCCTGCAGGTTAAAAAACAGAATGCTCCACACAAAATTGAACGCCAGCTGCGCCGTAAACAGCAGCAAAGCCCGCCTGGTACCCGGCCCTCCGCTCAGGTAAACACGGGCCGCCCCGATCCCCATCAGCAGGAACAAAATCCCCCACACAATGGGGAAAACCGCATCCGGCGGTGTCAGCGGCGGCTTTTGCACCGTACGGCTGTACTGCTCCATCCCATTCCGTGTCAGCCAGCCGGACAGGGCGCCAACCGCCTCTGCCAGCAGAACAAATCCAACATATGCTTTCAGCCGGGACCGCCTTGTCATTTCTCTCCCCTCCTGTAGTTAGTGTATTCGGAAAGGGGGAAAGTATGCACGGCGCTCAGCTGAGGAACGGCTGGGATCAATAAGCGGTTCCGTAGGTATTGCGGTGGTATCCCACACCGATGGAGGTAAACTTATCATTCAGGATGTTTGCGCGGTGCCCCGGCCGGTGTTCACAAGGTCATATCCGTGAACTTCAGATATGTAGGTGCTGTCCAACCAAAGCAAACATGCCGGTCGCATAGCGCGGTTGGTGACGATGGGACCCAAAGTACCGGATTGGAAAAGGGGCCTCAGCAAGCTGCTTTTGAATTTTTGCCGCAGAACAAAATTCAGAAAAATAGGAAGAAAGAATATCCGCATTTACTTCGCTTGCCGTTTAACGAAAGACGGCAGACAGGCAGCTTTAGGGAAAGGAATTACAAAAATCTTAAAAGAGATAGAGAACATTAGCGCCAAACCGTATGCTGAAAATCCCTTAGCCATTACACCACCCTAAATGAGGAAAACATAAGTCAGAAAATGATACCCGCTATAAACGCGGGCGGCGAGACAAAAGAAAAAACTGAGCCTGGTGTAAAGGTAAGACAAAAAGAACTCCCTATATTTTTCGCAGGTGGATTCGAACCCGCGTACCCCGAAAAAGGTTGGTAGCAAGCCGGAGCGCCCAGAGCGCGTTTACAAGCGAGCAGCGAAGGTGCAGCGTGACCTTTTTAGGAAAAGGAGACGCTGCGGAATGAGCGCACCGGTGACTTTTGTAAAAAAGTCGCCGCAAGCGATATGCAGCTTGCGGCGATGTGGGAAGCGTTGACAAAAAAGATACCTGGAGCTGTAATAAAAACCGAATCGAAGCCCAGCGCAGCGGGTTCGATTCGGAAAGGAGCCGCAACAGAATGAATGAGAGGTGACTTTTGAAAAAAAGTCGCCGCGAACGATATGGCGTCCGCGGCGACGTGGTCTGAGTACAATTATAGGACTTAGAAAAGTTTGGGAATATCAATGGTTTGTAGGTCGTCAACAAGAGGTTTTATCACCCCTACTATCTAAGGTTTATTTCAAAACAAATAGAATCTGCTCCACTTGCTGTGCGCGTGTAACGCTTATAATTTGTTTCAACTGGTTCAAACACATCCTGAGGATTCCGCTTGTATATAGTGTTTG
>CAJFUF010000031.1 GCA_904420175.1 Candidatus Schneewindia gallinarum | reverse complement strand
GCTGGTATAGCTCAGTTGGTAGAGCAGCTGATTTGTAATCAGCAGGTCGGGGGTTCAAGTCCGTCTACCAGCTCCATTTTCTTTTAATATATGGGAGAGTTCCCGAGTGGCCAAAGGGGGCAGACTGTAAATCTGTTGCTTCTAGCTTCGGTGGTTCGAATCCACCCTCTCCCACCAGACTGAGTCTGGACGCAATTCGCGTTCGGACTCTTTTCTTTTTGTTCGGGCAGGGGGCTCGCGCTGAAAACGGAGTTACCTGCTGGTTTTCAGCGACATGGCAGGTGGGCCTTGCCGACGGGCCATCGGGTAGCTCCGGAATATGCAAAAAATATGGAGCGATGGTTGAAAAAGCCGCCCGGCAAAATAGCAGGGTGCCCGGCGCGCCGGGTAGGAAGAAATCCGAAGCGCCCACGCCGGCAGAAAAAAGCTGCATTTCAAACCTTTGAAATGCAGCTTTTTGATTGGTTTTTTCCCTGGGTTCTTTGGCATTATCCAGTGGGGGTGCTTTCCGCCCGGCAAGGCATCCCTTTGCCGGATCCGCAGCGGCCGGCTTTTTCTTAGCCCTTGTATTTTGTACGGTAACCTCTGTTCTCTAAAGGCCGCAGGTCATTCGGATACTCAATATCCGTCTGGATGTCCATGACGGTCTTTTGCAGCTTCGGGTACAGCTCATACACATTTTCCACGTCCAGAAAACTCTGTGTGCCGCCCTTTGCTATCTGAAAGTAGATGTCGCCCACCTTCAGCAGCCGGTCGATAAGCCCCACCCGCAGCTGGACGTTGGAGATGTCCTTGTAGAAGATGGATTCATAGTTCATGCCCCACAGGCCGGTCTGGATAATGATGCGCCGGTCCGTGACTGCGTACTGGGTGCGGTCCCACTTCTTTTTGGCGGTCAGCACGTTTCCCAGCCAAATCCAAACGGGCATGAGGTGTATGGCGAAAAACGGAATCATGAAAAACCACGTCTGTCCAAAGAGGCCGGCGGAAAAAATCGGGATAATGAAACTTAAATCAAGCGCCAGCCAGACAATGGCAATGGGCAGCATCGTCACGGTTTTGTTGATGATAAAGGCCGATTTTTTGGGTCTGCCGCTCCACAGCAGTTCCTCCCCCTGCGTCAGCACCTCTTTGATGTTAAAGGGCTCCGCCCCGGCGGACATCTTTTCATATTTGGACATTGTCTGTGCCTCCTGTTTTCGGCCCCGGCGGCATGTTACAGCCGAAGCCCCTTAATATCTTTAATCCGCGTCAAAATAATGTTGCAGCTGCAGCTGATAACGCCGGGCAGCGGGTCAATCAGCTCCGCCATCAGCCGTTCCATATCCCCGGCGCTGGCAGCCACGGCGTGCACGTGCAGCTTGTTCTTCCCCGTCACACGGTAAATCTGGGTGATGGTGTCGTTTCCCTGCAGCAGTTTTGTCACCTGGGCGAGGCTGTCCGGTGCCGTCTCAATTTCAAAGTAGCAGGACACCGCCCCGCTGATTTTCTGCGGGTTGATGATGGTGGTGTACTCCTCAATAATGCCGCGCTGCTCCAGCGCCTGAATGCGCATTTTCACGGCCACACGGGACACGCCGACCCGCTTGCCGATTTCGGAGTAGGACATGCGCGCGTTTTTAATCAGCAGCTCCACAATGGCACGGTCAAGCCCGTCCAGCCCCTCCAAGAACATGGCGGCGCCTCCTTTCGCATTAGGTTTATTATAAGGCCATCCGGGGTAAAAGGCAATTGGTAAATTGACAGAAGAACCCATGTCTGCTATAATCCTTTCGAAACGTAATTTTAAAATTTCATTTAGAAAGGTGTCGGAGAGGATTGAAAGGGGATTTAACACAGGGGCCGGTGATGAAAACCATGCTTTGGTTCGCCGTCCCCATGATTTTGGGAAACCTGCTGCAGCAGTGCTACAACGTGGCGGATACGCTGATTGTGGGACGTTTTCTCGGGCCGGACGCGCTGGCTGCCGTCGGCTCGTCCTTTACGCTGATGACGTTTTTGACATCCATTCTGCTGGGCCTGTGCATGGGCAGCGGCGCGTACTTTTCCATCAAGTTTGGACAGCGGGATGAAAACGGCCTGAAGGAGGGGATGTGCGCGTCCTTTGTGCTGATTGCAGCGCTGACGGTTGTCCTGAACGTGCTGGTCTTTCTCGGGACGGACTGGATTCTGGTGTTTCTTCAGGTCCCAGCGGACGTGTACGGCCTGATGCGGGAGTATCTGGTGGTTATTTTCTGCGGGCTTGCAGCCACTTTCCTTTACAACTATTTTGCCTGTCTGCTGCGGGCGGTGGGCAATTCCGTCGCGCCGCTGTGCTTTCTTGCGGTGTCCGCAGTGCTGAACATTGTGCTGGATTTGTGGTTTGTGCTGGGGCTGCACCGGGGCGTGGCCGGCGCGGCGGAGGCCACCGTCATTTCCCAGTATGTGTCCGGGGTGGGAATTGCCATTTACACCTGGTGGAAATGGCCGGATTTGCGGGTTGGGCGCGCGCATCTGCGGGTGCGTCTGTCCTGCATTAAGCAGATTTCCAACTTCTCCCTGCTGACATGTGTGCAGCAGTCGGTTATGAATCTCGGTATCCTCATGGTACAGGGGCTGGTGAACAGCTTTGGGCCGGGGGTAATGGCGGCATTTGCCGCGGCGGTAAAAATCGACGCTTTTGCCTACATGCCTGTGCAGGATTTTGGCAATGCCTTTTCCACCTTCATCGCCCAGAACTACGGCGCTAAGAAGGAGGAGCGCATCCGCGCGGGGCTGAAGGGGGCCGTGACGGCGGCGCTGATTTTCTGTGTTATCATTTCCATCGGCGTCTGGGTGCTGGCGCAACCGCTGATGATGCTGTTCGTGGACGGGTCGGAGACTGCCATCATCGCTGAGGGAATGCGCTACCTGCACATTGAGGGGGCGTTCTACTGCGGTATCGGCTGCCTGTTCCTGCTGTACGGGCTGTACCGGGCGCTGGGCAGGCCGGGCATGTCCGTGGTGCTGACCGTTATCTCCCTGGGAACCCGCGTGGCGTTGGCCTACCTGCTTTCCGCAATGCCCCTGTTCGGGGTGACGGGCATTTGGTGGTCCGTCCCCATTGGCTGGCTGCTGGCGGACGCCGTGGGACTTATCTACTACTGGCTGAGAAAGAACCGGCTGTTTTCCTGGGGCGCCATTAAAATGTAAAAGAGGCGGCGTGCTGTTTGCACGCCGCCTCTTTTAAAAGGATTTTTATTTGTTTAAGGCCTGATCCATCTCGTACAGCTTTTTGATTGTCTCACAGCCCATGAGGGACAGGGTTTTGATGTTGTCCTCGCTGTGATCCAGCGCCTGCTCCGGCTCGTACTCGCCCTCATCCTCCTGAGAGTCGATGATGTTGTCCAGCGTGACAGCCATGGCGCCGCCGCGCAGGCCCCAGATACGGGTCAGAACCAGCACGATGCTGGTCTCCATCTCGCCGCCCATGACGTTCAGCCGCTTTAAGTCGGGATAGAAGTTCTCCCAGCGGGACTGCCAGAAGCCGCCGAAAGCACTGCCGGGCTTCGGATAGTTGGCGTAGAAGGTGTCCTGCGTGCGGGTGGTGCCCACGTGGTAGGGCAGGCCCAGCTCCTTCGCGGCACGCACGGCCGCCTCAACCACCTCGTGGTCGGCAACAGCCGGGAACGGGCCGGGGGCATAGTGGTAGGACGTGCCGTCATAGCGGCAGGCGGAGTCAAAAATCTGCATGTCGCCCTTGTGGACATAATCCTGGAAGGTGCCGCAGGTGCCGATGCGGATGAAGTTTTTTACACCGCAACGCGCCAGCTCCTCCATGGCGATGGCGGTGGAGGGGCAGCCCATACCGGTGCTGGTGCAGGAGATGGGTACGCCCTTATAAACGCCGGTGTAGGTGACATGCTCCCGGTTGTCGGCCACAAAGTGCGCCTCGTCCCAGTAGCTGGCAACAATGGGCACCCGCTTGGGGTCGCCGGGCAGAAGTACATACGGCGCAACGTCGCCTTCCTTAATTTTCAGGTGGTACTGTAAAGACATGATTTTTTCCTCCTAAAAGACTTTATTCCGGACGTTTCCGACCGGTGGACCAAAAGCTGCCGCCCATGGCGGCCGCCCGCCTTTACTTTCCTATATCATACCTGTTTCCCGCCTGTTTGTAAAGAAGGAAAACCCCCTCGTCTGAACGAAATTTTGCCGCCCCGGCGCAAAATGCTTACCGCCGGCCTTTTTCCCGAAACTTTTACAAAAAATGGACGGCGGAACGGCAATTTGCATTGATCCGCCGGACAAAATAGAATATACTAAAAAGCCGGATAGCATACTTGATAACAGAGGTGAACTTGTTTGAAATTCGTCGATTTGTACCACCAGTTGCTGGACGCTTCCCTTCACGGCGATCCGCAGCAGAAAAAGAAGGAGATTCTGGCGGAGGGCGGCGATCCCTATCAGCTGGACTGCCTGCTAAACCCGCAGAACCATCCGCTGATCTGGCGGACGGGGAATTGCATGTGCGCCTCCGAAAACGGGACGTCGCCCTGTATGAGCCACTGTGTGTTTGACGCCATTACACGGGATGAGAAGGGCAACGTCACCATCGATGCGGACAAATGCGTGGGCTGTGAGGAGTGTGTGCGCCGCTGTAAGGAGAAGAAGCTGACCGCCAGCAAGGACATCCTGCCGGCCCTGGCGGCAGTGCATGCCGGGGATGCGCCGGTTTACGCCATGATTGCCCCCGCCTTCGTCAGCCAGTTCGACACGGCCGTCACACCCGGGCGGCTGAGAAGCGCGTTTAAAAAGCTGGGCTTCGCAGGCATGGTGGAGGTGGCTGTTTTTGCGGATATCCTGACCCTGAAGGAGGCGCTGGAATTCGACCGGAACATCAAGGAGGAAAACGACTTCCAGCTGACAAGCTGCTGCTGCCCCATGTGGATTGCCATGATCCGGAAAATTTACCACCAGCTGATGCCCCATGTGCCGGGCGCCGTCTCCCCGATGATTGCCTGTGCACGCACCATCAAGACGCTTTACCCCCAGGCAAAAACCGTCTTTATCGGCCCGTGCGTCGCCAAAAAGGGGGAGGCGAAGGAGCCGGACCTTGCCGGCGACGTGGACTTTGTGCTGACATTTCAGGAGGTGCGGGACATCTTCGACTTTGCGGATATCCACCCTGAACAGCTGCCGGAGGACGACCGGGACCACTCCTCCAAAGCGGGCCGGATTTATGCGCGGGCAGGCGGTGTCAGCGAGGCCGTTTCACAAACGGTGAAGCGCCTGCGGCCCGACCGGAAAATTGCCGTCCGCGCACAGCGGGCGGACGGCGTGCCCGCCTGCAAACAGATGATTTCCGATTTGCTGGAAGGGAAAACAGACGCCAATTTCTTTGAGGGAATGGGCTGTGTGGGCGGTTGCGTCGGCGGCCCCAAAGCCCTGATTGACCGTGACACCGGCAGGGAAAATGTGAACCACTACGGGGACGAGTCCCCGTATCCCACGCCGATTGACAACCCCTATGTCATTGAGCTGCTGCACCGGCTTGGGTTTGATACGGTGGAAAGCCTGCTTGAAAAAAGCGATATTTTCACAAGGGCCTTTTAATCAGAACAAAATTGGAAGGAAGAAGCCGGGGCAGGCGGAACTATCCGCCTGCCCCGGCTGTTTTTTTAACGCCTGTTTTTGTCTCCCCACTCGCACATTCCGTCCAAGATGGGAATCAGGGAGCGGCCGCGCTCTGTCAGGCTGTATTCCACTTTTGGCGGGATCTGCGGATACTCCTTCCGGTGCACCAGGCCGTCCGCCTCCAGTTCTTTCAGGGTGGAGCTGAGCGTTTTATAGGAAATCCCTCCGATGTATCTTTTCATCTCATTAAAGCGCACAACACCAAACTCCATCAGGGTGTACAAGATGGTCATTTTGTATTTCCCGCTAATCAGCGACAGGGTATAGCTGAAGCCGGTGGTGCCGAGGCATTCCTCTGCAATACAGCGTCTGTCCATTTTACACTCTCCTTTATGTAAGTACCTTACATGAATGTGCGTACTTGTGTTCTAATACCATTCTTGCTACGATTATATCGTCAGCAGCGGGGCAAGTCAATCCCGCAAGAAGGAGGCAGTTCTATGAACAAGAAAATGGTTGTAATTACCGGAAGCCCGCGAAAAAACGGGAACAGCTTTGCCATGACGGACGCTTTTATGAAAGCGGCGGAAAGCAAAGGGCACACCGTAACACGGTTTGACGCCGCCATGATGAACATTGGCGGCTGCCGAGCATGTGAAACCTGCTTCAAGACGGGAAAAGCCTGTTCTTTTGACGACGACTTTAATCGGATCGCCCAGGCTGTTCTGGAAGCGGATGCTGTGATCTTTACCATGCCGGTCTACTGGTACTCCATTCCGGCGCAGATGAAGGGCGTTATCGACCGCCTGTATTCCCTGGTGGTGGGTGGCAAGGACATTGCCGGCAAGGAATGCGCCCTGATTGCCTGCTGTGAGGAAGAGGACTTAACGGTGCTGGACGGGGTGCGGATCCCCATGGAGCGCACCGCCGCTTTAATCAAATGGAAAATGGTCGGGGAGGTTCTGGTCCCCGGCGTCCTGCATGCCGGCGACATTGAAAAGACGGACGGATGCAAACGGGCCGCCGCGCTGGCGGATGCGTTTTAAAGGAAAGTGGGGACACAAATAAAAAAACGCTGTCTTAAACGGTGCTCGACAGCGGAAAAACAGCATGGGAAAACGAGAAAACCGGCCGGGTAAATCCCGGCCGGTTTTTGCCGGAATGGGTCGCAAAAAAATTTGCAGCAGCCGTTTTTTTGCCTGCACTCCCCTTGAAGCGGGGAAAAATCCTTGTTATAATGAAAAAAATTGTACATACGTTTAATAAGGAAGGAATTGGTGAACCAGTGGAACACTATTATCAGCCGGAAATAGAGTGTGCCTCCCGGGAGCAAATCCGGGCGTGGCAGGACGAGCGCCTTGTGAAAACGGTGCATCATGTCTACAAAAACGTGGCTTACTACAGAAACCTGATGGATCAGAAGGGCGTAACCCCGGACGACATCCGCTCTGTAGATGATTTACATAAGCTGCCGTTTCTCACAAAGGACGACTTGAGGGAGGCATACCCCTACGGTCTGCTGGCCATGCCGCTGCACGACTGTGTGCGCATCCAGTCCACCAGCGGAACCACCGGCCGCCGCGTGGTGGCCTTCTACACCCAGCACGACATTGACCTGTGGGACGAGTGCTGCGCCCGCGCCATTGTGGCGGCAGGTGGCACGAAGGATGACGTGGTGCACGTCAGCTACGGCTACGGCCTGTTCACCGGCGGCCCCGGCCTCAACGGCGGCTCCCACAAGGTGGGGTGCCTGACGCTGCCCATGTCCTCCGGCAATACGGAGCGGCAGATTCAGTTCATGTGCGACCTCGGCTCCACCATTCTGTGCTGCACCCCTTCCTACGCCGCCTACCTTGCGGAGAGCATCCATGAGCGGGGCCTGCAGGACCAGATTAAGCTGAAGGCGGGCATCTTCGGCGCAGAGGCATGGAGCGAGGAGATGCGTCAGGACATCCAGAACAAGCTGGGTATTAAGGCATACGACATCTACGGCCTGACGGAGATTTCCGGCCCCGGCGTGTCCTTCGAGTGCAGCGAGCAGACGGGCATGCACATCAACGAGGACCACTTCATTGCCGAGATTATCGACCCCGTCACCGGGGAGGTGCTGCCGGACGGCGAAAAGGGCGAGCTGGTGTTCACCAGCATTACGAAGGAGGCGTTCCCGCTTTTACGCTACCGCACCCGCGACATCTGCGTGCTGAACAGGGAGAAATGCTCCTGCGGACGCACCCACGTGAAGATGAGCAAGCCCATGGGCCGCAGCGACGACATGCTGATTGTCAAGGGCGTCAACGTGTTCCCGTCCCAGATTGAGACGGTGCTGCTGAACAAGGGCTACCCTGCCAACTACCAGATTATTGTCAGCCGCGAGAACAACAGCGACAGGCTGGAGGTGCTGGTGGAGATGACGCCGGAGATGTTCTCCGACGCGCTGTCCCACGTCGCCGCCAGAGAGAAGGAACTGGTGGAGGCCATGAAGGCGATGTTAGGTATTTACGCCGTAGTGAAGCTGGTGGCCCCCAAAACCATCGCCCGCAGCGAGGGGAAGGCCGTCCGCGTCATTGATAAGCGCAAGCTGTACTAATCAGCAGAAAGGAGCAGAGCACCATGACTGTGAAACAGATCTCCGTTTTTGTGGAGAACAAGCCCGGCCAGCTGTCGGAGTTTACAAAGCTGCTGGAGAAAAACAACATTGACCTGCGCGCCCTGTCCATTGCCGACACGGAGGATTTCGGTATTCTCCGGGTGATTGTGGACGACTCGTACAAGACGGTGTGCATGCTTAAGGAGGAGGGCTACGTCTGCTCCGTTACGCCGGTTCTGGCGGTGGAGATCCCCGACCGGCCCGGCAGCCTTGTCAAGGTGCTGGACGCGCTCAGCGACGGGGGCGTCAACCTTGAGTACACCTATGCCTTCCTTTCAAGGAAGAAGGACAGCGCCTTCATGATTTTCCGCGTGGCGGACAATGCCCGCGCCATTGAGGTGCTGAACCAGAACGGGATAAAGCCCATCTGCCAGGAGGAGCTGGCAGAACAGTTCGGCGACTAAACAAACATTGCGGGGCCGCGGCAGTTTTGTGCCGCGGCCCTTTTTGCATAAGAGAAAAATTTTTGTGCAAAACTGCCGAAAAGAGCTTGCGGTCCGCTGACAGAACCGGTATAATGAAGGTGGGAAACCCCAAAATTCGACATCATTAAAGGAGGCCTGCCCAATGAAACGAACGGTACGGTATTTGCTCGCTCTGCTGCTGATTTTGCAGCTGCTTCTGTGTGCCTGCGGCGGCACGACGGAGGGGTCCGACAGCGCCTCCACAGAGCAGCCGCAGTCCAGCAGCCAGGAGGAACCGTCGGCGGACGCAGTCCTCCGTCAGCAGGATGTACAGATGGTGTTTGAGAGGGAGAACCCTCCCGCTGCGGCGGGGGAAACCATCATCACCCTGCTTTCATTTGATGGGAAGCAGGCGGTGCTGAACCGTCAGGAGGCGCTGCAGGAAGGCGGATTTTCCGTGCCGCGTTACTGGGGCGTTTACGACATGGAAAAGAAACAGAATACGGAGCTGAAGGAATTTGTGGTCGGCTCTAACGGCGCCAATCTGCTCCCCATGGGGGACGGCGTTTTCTACCTTGCCACCTGCACGCAGGAGACGCAGGGAGAATGGGACAGCTTTCAGCTTGTCCGGCTGGACAGCGGGGCCGGGACGGCAGAAACGGTGTGGAAGCTGGAGGGGACAGGCATGGACCCGATGCTTTACCGCTTAAGCGAGACAGAGTTCCTTCTTAACTGCCGCATCTATTCGGAAGAGGACGGCCTGGCCCAGCATCTGCTTATCAAGGGAGGAACGGACGGCGGACAGCTTACCACAATCCACGATGGACGTTATGCCGGCCTTGTCTCTGTAAGTGTGCTGGACGGGAAAATCCAGCTGATGGAAATCAAGGACGGGCAGGCGGTGCTGCACACCATGGACGCGGATGGGAACCAGCTGGAGGAGCAGACGCTGCAGGGCGGCTGGTCGGCCTACACCGGCATGAAGAAGAACATTGGCGACTACTATGTGATGACCCGCCAGTCTGGGAACAGTGTCCTGCTGAAGGCGGAGGACGGCGGCCTGAAGCCTGTGACACAGGGAACGGATGTGCAGTCTGCACAGGGACTGGAGGGCCTGTACATCACGCAGCAGGCGCGGCGCCTGTACTACTGGACGGGACAGTCCACCCTGTGCGTTTTTGACACGCAGACGGGACAGACACAGTCGCTGGATGCGAGCTTTGCAGGGGAACCCATTCAGCAGGTTATGACGGATGTGCAGGGCAACGTCCTGATTCACTTTGGAACCGACCTGGAGAACGTGCGCTGCTACCTGCTGGAGAAGCAGAAGCTGGAAGAAATTTTGGGCGCCTGACGGCACCCGCCTCCCAACAGGCCGGATTTGTGGTATACTAGAGAAAAACAGAACCGGACAGGAGGAAATCCGTATGTCAAAAATGCAGACGGTGCAAAAAGATATGATGCAGGCGCTGAAAGCAGGGGACACGGCGCGAAAGGATGCGCTGTCCATTCTGCTTGGCAGCCTGAAGGCAAAGTGGAAGGACAAACGGGCGGAGCTTACCGAGGAGGAGGAGAACGCCATTGTCCTTAAGGAGATAAAACAGGCGAAGGAGACCATGGACAGCGCCCCGGCGGACCGTGAGGACGTGCGGGAGGAATGCCGTCAGCGCATTGCCGTGTATGAGCAGTATGCCCCCAAGCAGATGGACGAGGCGGAAATCCGCGCCGCCATTGAGGAAGTTTTGGCAGGGCTTGGCCTGCAGGCCCCCACGCCGAAGGACAAGGGCCCCATCATGCGCGAGCTGATGCCGAAGGTGAAGGGCCGCGCAGACGGCGGACAGGTGAACCGCCTGGTAGCGGAATATTTGAAATAGCAGTTTCAACAAAGGCGGGGGCAGCGGCCCCCGCCTTTGTTGTTTATAGAAATTGGACAAATTTTTAGGAATATGCTATCCTCTAAATAAACTCAAAATGAGTAATTTTAGAGGAGGAATAACGAATGGCGAAGCATTATTATACCGATTATGCAGAACACATGCTGAAAAGCTTTTTCAGACAGGCGCCGGACTGCGGGGAGGCGGAGCAGCTGGCAAAGCAGGCGGTGCAGACCGCCCTTGGCGCATTTTCAGAACAGGAGCAAACCCTGGCCCGTTTCCTTTATACCCAAAGGGGACCCATGCCGGAGCGTATACAGGCGCTTGCGGCTGAGCTTCAGACGGATCCGCAAAGTATTTGGAACTTTAACGGGGTGCTAACCAAGGCTGTGGCAAGGGAAAGAGGCCTGATTTGAGTAATAAAAACAAATAAATTGACATAATGAGTTTTTGATGCTATCCTGAAGCCACTGAATTCAGAGGAAGAGCGTGATGTGATAGACGGCCGCATCACGCTCTTTTTTATGGCGGCGGTGTCCGGCGGCGTATACAGCGCAGTTTCGCAGGCGTTGGGCGGCGCAGGTGTCTCCGGCGGCCCGCGGACCATTGCGGTCTACCTCGGCAATGAAAAAATTGCGGAGCGGGTTATCAGCGACATTAACGGAATCACCAAACGGACGGGGCAGTGCCCAATCCAGGTATAGCAGAAAGAGGGCGGGAGAATCTCTCCTGCCCTCTTTCTGCCTTTATTAACGAAAAATTTAGAATAATGTATAAAAAGAGGCGGGAAATAAAATGAAAAAGCTTGTAGCTGGCGTGTTGTTGGCGGCGTTTCTGCGTATGTTGGAGGGGTGCGGCTCCTCAAGGCCGGCGGATGGAAGCCCCTGGACGGAAAATGACTTTGTTCCCTATGACAAAAATGGGGGACCCATAGCGGTGGAGGGCTCGCAGTGGGCACTTCTTTCATACGACCAGGCACAGACCGCCCGCGGGGTTACAGAGGGCATGACAGCGAAAGAGGCCGTGGCAAAATACGATTTTTCGGACGCGACCTGGGAACTGTACATCAAAGACATGAAGGAGGACAGCGAGGCGGCCCTGGAAGAGTACACGCAGAAATTCCAGACATTGACGGAGGTGGCTGAAGCTGCACCGGAACTGGAGGAAAAAGGCCTTGGAGTGCTTGTTTATCTGACCGTGTACGAGAAGGACGGGCAGCTTTGCACTGCCAGTGCGCTTGGAATTGAACCGGGCGACTTAAGCGAAGGGAAGGAGTATGAAAAGTACTCGTTAATATTCACGATTCGTGAAGGGAAAATTTGCGCGTGGCAGGTCGTTTTTAAAAATCAATGAAATAAAAGAAGGAGGAAGTTTTATTCCTCCTTCTTTTTGTTTCCCTCCGCACAACTGCGGACAAACTCCACGGGATACTGGCTGCGCCTTGCGGCCTCCTCCACAGACGTGCCCTCTGCCAGAAAGCGGCGGATGACGGCGGCCATGCTCTCCCCGACCTCGATAAGATGCCCGTCGGGATCGCACAGGCGAACTAACCGCTGTCCCCATGGGGCCTGCGTGGGCGGGGTGGCGAGGGGAACGCCCGGCAAACTGCCGAGACGGCGGAGAAAGCCGTCGTAGTCCTCCGTTTCAAAATACAGCTCCGCGTCCGAGCCGCCGAAGGCAATCTCCTCCGGCTTCCGGCCGAGGAACTTCGCCCACAGCGTATACTCCTGCAAAAAGAAACCGCCGTCAAAAGTGACGTTCTCCCCGAAATCAAGGACAACTGTCTGTCCAAGCACCTGCTCATAAAACGTGCGGGAGCGCCGCATGTCCGTTACCACCAGCATTGGGCCGGTTAGTTTCATCGCCAAAACCGCCTTTCCATTTTTTAACGGCAGGATACCCTAAAACTTGTAGGTTTCATTGTAAAATTCGGACAACCTTTTAAGGTAGGCCCCCGGGGACAGGCCGCACACACTTTTGAAGTCGCGGATGAAGTGGGACTGGTCGTAGTAGCCCGCGTCGGCGGCAAGGCGGGTCAGGGACAGGCCGGAGCGGGGAAGCTGCTGAAGAATCTGGTTGATGCGGCACAGCCGCAGATAGGTTTTCGCCCCCATACCCATGCAGTCAAGAAACAGGCGGCTTAACTGCCGCTGGCTGTAATGTGCCTGCTGTGCCAGACGGGCGACGCTGGTCTGGCCTGCGCACAGCAGCGGCAGTACCGCCTGTTCGGCGCCGGTGAGGGAACGTGCGTCCAACAGATGAAGCAGCAGCCCGTCCAGCCCCTCCGCCAGCTGGGAGAGGACGGGGCAGGAAAGCAAAAGCTGTTCCAGCCTTCTGTCGACGCCGGGACTCCACTGCCCCAGCGGGAGAATCCGGTCGGTCAGAAGGGACTGCGGCATGTGCAGCAGCCGGTAGGCCCCGCAGGGCTTAAACTCCACAAACAGGCGCATGGGCATCCGGTTCACATCATTGGCGACCACCACCGTTTTGGTGGTGGGACCCCACAGCCGGCTGTGTACGCCGTCCGGCGCCCAATCACTGACAATGCAGCCGCTGGCGTCCGGGATAAGGGTCAGGGTGTCCGGCACCGGACCGGTTCCGGGAAAGGAAACGGTGTAGTGCGCCACCATGGCGCGCAGCCGCGGGTGGGGCAGCAGATACAGATGGGTCTCTGTGCGCTTGATAAGCCGGGGGAAAACAGCGGGGTCGATAACCATGAAAACACCTTCTTTCCAGCCTGTGTCTGGAATAAGTATAGCATAAAAAAGCAAGCAGGACAGCGGGACGAATCGGCGCAGGCCGGAGACAGCGGTTGACTTCACTGCGGGGAACCGATACAATAAACACAACAAAGTGCGTCAATTTACTGAAGAGGGAGAACGAACATGAAAAGAACAGCCATGCGCATTACGGCGCTGTTTCTGGCGGCGGTGCTGTGCCTTGCCTGTGCGGGGTGCAACAATGACGAGCTGACACAGCAGCAGTTTGACGAGTACCTGTCGACGCTGCCGGCCGAGTTTGTTTCCGGCGACAGCATCAACATCAACTACACTTTCTATGACCCGGCGGCCTACGGCATTGAGGAGGAACTGCTGACCCTGCCCTTTTCCACAAGGGAGGACTGGGACGAGAGCATGGTGCAGGCACAGGAAATCCGTGACAGGCTGGCCGCCTTCAACGAGAATGCGCTGGATGCAAGCTCCAGGCTGACACGGCAGGTGCTGATTGATTATCTGGACCGCCAGCTGGCGATGAAGGACTTTTTTCTGTTGGACAACAGCTATCTTGGCAGCTATCTCGGCTTTCAGGCGCAGCTGCCCCTGCTGTTGGCCGAATTTGAATTTTCCGACAAGCAGGACCTCGACAGCTATTTCAACCTGCTGGAGGGGAGCACGGAGGCCTTCCACAACTACGCCGAGATGGAGGCGCTGCGGCAGGAGAACAGCGTGGGCATGAGCCAGGAAATTCTGGACGGCACCATTGAGCAGTGCGAGAACTTCTCCTCCGATGAAAACTGCTTCCTTATTGAGGTGGTGGGGGAGAAAATCGACACGCTGGACTTTTTGACGGAGGAGGAGAAGGCGCAGGCCAAGCAGAGGAATGAGACGCTTTTGAAAACGGTGTTTCTGCCCGCTTACAAAACGCTGGGGGAGGAGCTGTCCGCACTGACCGGCAGGACGGAGAACCTGGGCCTTGCAGCGGTGCCGGGGGGCAAGGACTACTACGAGGCGCTGCTGTGGAGCCGTGTGGGCGTGGACATGAGTATGGAGGAGGTGCAGGACTACCTTCAGACGAAGCTGCAGACCTATCTGCTGACCTACATCCGCATGGTGCAGGAAAACCCGGAATTGGAAAACGGCACATCCGGCTACGGCGGGTTTACCTCCGCGGAGCAGGTGCTCGACTACCTCGGGGAGGAAATCAAAACGGACTTTCCGGAGGTGCCGGGCCTCAGCTACGAGATTAAGCCGGTGGCGGACGCCATGAAGGACAATTTCTCCCCCGCGGCGTATCTAACCATGCGGGTGGATCAGCCGCAGGAAAAACCGGGCAGCATTTACATCAACGGCGAGTATCAGCCGTCGCTGTTCTCCACCCTTGCCCATGAGGGGTATCCCGGCCACATGTATCAGGACGCATACTTCCACACACTGAAGCTGCCTGCCGTGCGCTATCTTGTGGACTGCACCGGCTACACCGAAGGGTGGGCCACCTATGTGGAGTGGAACTGCGCCGACTACCTGACGGGGACGGACGCGGAATATCTGGAGTTTGAGCAGGTGTTCAGCCGTGTACTCGCCTGCATTTTAAGCCTCGGCGACATCGGCATCCATTACGAGGGCTGGAATGTGGAGGAATTCGGCGATTTTCTGAAGCAGTACCTCTCCATCCCGGAGGAGACCATCGAGGCGCAGTACACTTTGCAGGTGGAGGATCCGGCGAACTACCTGTGCTACTACCTGGCGGGCATGCTGTTTGAGGACATGCGCGCGGAGGCACAGCAGCAGCTGGGGAATGACTTTTCCGCGAAGGAGTTCCACCAGGTAATTCTGGACTGCGGCCCCACCTCCATGAAGATTGTGCAGCAGCAGATGGAGGCGTATCTGAAGGCTTGCGCCGCCTTGGACAATGCGGCATAAAAATAAAGAAAAGAAGGGACCGGGGAATCATTCCCCGGTCCCTTCTTCTACTGTTTGGCGGCTTCCAGCGCCTGCCGCATGGCCGCGTCGTCGTCAGACAGGTACCAGTGCAGCTGGACGCTGCTGACAAGGGCCTTCATGCTCTGTGCATTCAACACGCCGTCCTCCGGCAGGCCTGCATCCTGCTGGAACTGCCTTAGCGCCTCGGAGGAGGCGGTAGAGAAGTAGCCGTCTGTGCGGTCCACCCCGTAGCCGAGGTAGTCCAGCGCCGTCTGCGCGGCCTTTGCCGTGCTGTCCACCGTGTCCGGCCGGACAGACAGGTCCTCCGGAATGGAGGAAAGCATGGTGGTGAAAATGGCATGCCGCCGCACCTCGATATCCGGGGCAATCCCCTGCCCGTGAATGCTCTGCCCGGAGGGACTGAGCCACTTGGAGATGGTGTATTTCAGCGTGCTGCCGTTGGGCAGGCTGACGGAGGACTGGGTGACACCCTTGCCGTAAGTGGTCTCGCCCACTACCACGGCGCCGAGATGCTCCTTCAGGGCGGCGGTCAGCACCTCGGAACAGCTGGCGGTGTCCCCGTCCGTCAGGATTACGATTTTTTCAAAGGACAGTGGTTCCGCATCCTGCGCGGTACGGTGCTCCCGCTCCGTCCCGTCGCGGTACTGCTCCTTATACACGACGGTGTCCGGCTCCAGCAGGCAGCCCGCTATTTTTAACAGCGCAGAGGTGTAGCCGCCGCCGTTGCCGCGCAAATCAAGAATCAGCCGGTCGCAGCCCTGCGCCTTCAAATCCTCCAGCCGCTGGCGCACCGCATCCCCGCTGGTGAGGGTGAAGCTGGATAGGGTGAGAATCCCCACCCCGTCCTCCACCCGGTGGGTGGCGGAGGCGTCCACCGCCTCGCTGGTCAGGGTGGCGGTATACTGCCGGCCCTCCCGCTCGTACACGAAAACGGCCTGTGCGCCCTCCCCCGTGGGGAAGGCGGCGCTTAAATCAGCGGAGGAGAGCCCGGTCAGTGCGGTGCCGTCCACGCTGATCAGCTGGTCGCCGGGGCACAGCCCCTGCTTTTCAGCGGAGGAGCCGTCGTACACCTTGACCACAAACACCCGGCCCTGCCAGTCGGCCAGGTACTGGATGCCGTAACCGGTGTACGCCCGGTCGAGGGAGCCGTAAAACGAGTCTGCCTGCGCTGGGGTGAAGTAGCTGGTGAAGGGATCCTCGCTGTGCTCCGCAAGGCCCTTGATGGCGCTGTCCATCAGGTATCCGGACAGATCCTCGTGCTCTGACCCCCAGTACCAGTTTTCATTCATGACGCGCCAAACCGTCTCAAAAGTGCGCCGGTCCTCAAGCGAGCCGGGCCCGGCAAGCCGCCCGCACACAAAGCCCACGGCCAGCAGCACGGCGCAGCCCACAAGGCAGAGCAGCAGGCGCCTGCGCCTTTGGCGGGACTGCCGGCGCCGGACATCCTCAGGAAAAGTATACTGCAAAAAGGTCACATCCTTTCGTGAGCAATTATATCACATCCGGGCGGAAAAAAGAACGGCGGCCCGCCCGTTGCGGGACGGGGCGGCAGGGGGTATAATAAATTCACAAAAAGGCGGTGGGCGTACCGGCTGGGGAAGGCGCCTAAGGTATGCAAGAAGAGAGCAAGCATGGCCTGCCAAACGCCGAAAAGGAGGGGAACGGCTTGTTTATCGCCGATTTACATATCCATTCCAAATATTCCCGCGCCACCAGCAGGGACTGCGACGCGCCCCATCTGGACCTGTGGGCCGGGAAAAAGGGCATTGCCCTTGTGGGAACGGGGGACTTTACCCATCCGGCCTGGCGGCAGGAGCTGGAGGAGCTGCTGGAGCCTGCGGAGCCGGGGCTGTACACCCTGAAGAAGGACGCGCGCCTGCAGGACGGCACCGCGGGCAGCGTACCGCCGCGCTTTGTGGTTACCGGGGAAATCAGCTCCATTTACAAAAAGAACGGGCGCGTCCGCAAGGTGCACAACCTCATCCTGCTTCCGGGGCTGGAGGCGGCGGAGACGCTGGCCCACCGGCTGGAGGCAGTGGGCAACATCCATTCGGACGGGCGGCCCATTCTGGGGCTTGACAGCAGAGACCTACTGGAGCTGACGCTGGACGCCTGCCCGGAGGCCGTTTTTATCCCTGCGCACATCTGGACGCCGCACTTCTCCCTGTTCGGCGCCTTTTCCGGTTTTGACACGGTGGAGGAGTGCTTTGAGGAGCTGACGCCCCACATCCACGCGGTGGAGACGGGGCTGTCCTCCGACCCGCCCATGAACTGGCGGGTGTCCGCGCTGGACCGGTTCACACTTGTCTCCAACTCGGACGCGCACTCCCCCGGAAAACTGGGGCGGGAGGCGAACCTGCTTGCGTGCGAGCTGTCCTACCCGGGCCTGAAGCGTGCGGTGGAGACGGGGGAGGGCCTGCACGGCACAGTGGAGTTTTTCCCGGAGGAGGGCAAGTATCATCTGGATGGGCACCGGGCCTGCGGGCTGTGCCTCAGCCCGCAGCAGACGCAGCAGTACGGCGGGAAATGCCCCGTGTGCGGCAAAAAAATCACCATCGGCGTCCAGCACCGGGTGGAGCAGCTGGCCGACCGGCCGGAGGGGACGGTGCCGGAAGGGGCCAAGCCGTTTGAAAGCCTTGCCCCGCTGCCGGAGGTGCTGGCGGCCTGCACCGGCCTGTCTGCCGCAGGGAAAAAGACAGCGGCCCTGTACGAGCGGCTGTTAAAGACACTGGGGCCGGAGTTTTATGTGCTGAGGGAAGCGCCGCTTTCGGATGTGGAGCAGGCGGCAGGACCGGCAGTTGCAGAGGGGCTTCGCAGGCTGCGCGCAGGGCAGGTCCGCAGGAAGGCGGGCTTTGACGGCCAGTACGGAAGGGTGGAGCTGTTTACCCAGGAGGAGCTGGACGGGTTCCGCGGCCAGCTTTCCATGCTTGGAGCAGGGGAGCTGACGCAGAAGCGTCAGACGGCTCCCGCCCCGGCGCCGAAGCCGCAGCGGAGGCAAACAAAGGCGGAGCCGGAGCAGGAGGCGCAGGAGATGCAGCCCAACGAGGGGCAGCTGGCAGCCGCCCGCTCCGCCGCGGCATGCACCGCAGTGGTGGCCGGGCCGGGCACCGGCAAGACAAAGACATTGACGGACCGGATTGTCTGGCTTATCCGGCAGTGCGGGGTAAAGCCTGCGGACATCACGGCCGTGACGTTTACCAACAGCGCGGCGGAGGAGATGCGCACCCGTCTGGAAAAGCAGCTGGGTGGAAAGCGGGCGGTGAGGGGGCTTACTGTCGGCACCTTCCACGCCGTGTGCCGTGCCATGCTGCCGGACAAGCCCCTGCTGGACGAGGAAACGGCGCTGGAGTTTGCCGCGCAGACGTTGGAGGAATGTGGAAGCGGCCTGCGGCCGGCTCAGCTGCTGGACGCCGTGTCCAGGGTGAAAAACGGAATCAGCTTTGGGGACAGCCAATTGGACGAGACGGTTTTCACCGCATACTGCGCCCGGCTCAGGCAGGCGGGAGTACGGGACTTTGACGACCTGCTGGCGGACGCGCTTGAGGTGGAGCCGCCCCGGCCCGCCTGCTTCCGCCACCTGCTGGTGGATGAGTTTCAGGACTGCAACCCGCTGCAGTACCGGCTGGTGTGCAAGTGGTCGGCCCTGTCGGAAAGCCTGTTTGTCATCGGCGACCCGGACCAGTCCATCTACGGGTTCCGTGGGGCAGAGGGCCGGTGCTTCACCCGGCTGAAGGAGGACCGGCCGGACACACGGGAAATCCGGCTGACGGTCAATTACCGCTCCACCCCGGAGATTCTGCGCTTTGCGGGAACGGTGATGGAGGGGGACGGCGGGGGCAACCGGACACTGTCGCCCGTGAAGCCGTCTGGCGCGCCGGTGCGGCTGGTACAGGCGGCGGACCCGCGGGCAGAGGGCATTTTTATCGCCAAGGAGATTGGCCGCATGGTGGGCGGCGTGGACATGCTCAGCGCGGGGGAACTGCGCGCCGACCGGGAGGGGCTGCGCTCCTTTTCGGACATTGCGGTGCTGTGCCGGACCCACCGGCAGGCGCGGCTTATTGAGCAGTGCCTGCGGCACGACGGTATCCCCTCGGTCATCTCCGGCCGGGAGGACTTTTTGATGGACGACGGGGTGCGCGGCGCACTGTGCTTTTTCCGCAGCCTGCTGAACCCGTCGGACAGCCCGGCCCTGAAAACCTGCCTGAAACTTGCTTTTCGCTGCCCGCCGGATTTGGCAGACCGGGCGGCGGAGCAGTGCGGCGGCATGGCTTCGCTGGATTTGGCCCCGCTGCGGCAGGCCTTCGGGCCGGGCCCCCTGTCCCCATGGCTTGACAGGGTGGAGGAGTTTTTGACCCCTGTCGGGAAGGACAAGCCCCTGCGGCTGCTGAAACGGTGGCTGGACGGGCAGACACCGACGCGCGCCATGGAGCGGCTGATGAACATGGCGGTGTTTCACAGCAGCATGGCCGCCTTCCTGGACGCGCTGCTGCTGGGAAAAGAGGGGGACCTGCGCCGGGCCTCCGGAAAGGACTACGCCTCCGGCGCAGTGCGGCTGATGACGCTGCACGCCGCGAAAGGGCTGGAATTCCCGGTGGTGTTTTTGGCCGGTGCGGACGAGGGAAGCATTCCGCTTGTCTCTGTAAGGCATCCGACGGACACGGAGGAGGAGCGCAGGCTGTTCTACGTGGGCCTGACCCGTGCTGAAGAGGAGCTGGTGCTGTGTGTGCCGGGCCGCCCGTCCCCCTTCCTGTCCGGCCTGCCGGCAGAACTGATGAAACGGGAGACGGCGCCCATCCCGAAGCAGCAGGCGCCGGTAAAACAGCTGAGCCTGTTTTAGACTGGCGGAGCCGGGCGGGCTGTGTTATACTGGAAGGCAACACCAAACACAGGAGGACAGACGGATGAATGAGGAATTTTTAGGCGGCTACACCAAGCCGTGGCTGGATTCGATTAAGCGAAATCGTATGCTGGTGCGCCGCTATAATGAGATAGAGCCGGACAAAATCTGGGACAAATACCAGATTTTGAAGGAGCTGCTGGGCCAGGTGGACGAGAAGGTCATCATTGAGCCGCCCTTTTTCTGCGACGACGGCAGCAATATTTTTGTCGGCAAGCAGTTTTACGCCAACTACAACTTTACGGTGCTGGACGCGGGCAGGGTGACCATCGGGGACTATGTGGCGGTGGGTCCCAACGTGACCATCTGCGCAGTCAGCCATCCGCTGCACCACAAAAGCCGGGTGAAGGACGGATTCCCCATTATTCATAAGCCTGTCACCATCGGCAACAACGTGTGGATTGGCGCAGGGGCCATCATCTGCATGGGCGTGACCATCGGCGACAATGCCGTCATCGGCGCGGGCAGCGTGGTGACAAGGGACATCCCGCCGGACGTGCTGGCCGCCGGCTCCCCCTGCCGGGTCGTCCGCCCCATTACAGACGACGACCTGTACGAGTGGAGCGAGGAGGAACGCATAAAATACGGCTTTTAAAAAAGAAAAAGCCCTGCGGGATCCTGTTGATCCCGCAGGGCTCTTATTTTTTCTGTGTTATTTACAGCTGGGGAAATGTCAGCACACTCCAGATTTGGTCCAGATACTCAGCCCGCCGGTTCTGATACTGCAGGTAGTACGCGTGTTCCCACACGTCCACATACACAAGCGGACGGTACCCGGTGCACAGCAGGGTATCCTGATTTTTCAGGTTGATAATGCAAAGCCGTCCGCCCGGCGCCAGTGCAAGCACGGTCCAGCCGGAGCCGAACACGGACAGAGCCGACTGCGTAAAACGGGCTTTTAACTGCTCAAAGGAGCCGAAAGACGCCGCAATCATTCTGCCAAGTTTACCGGAGGGGACGTGTATCCCCTTGTCGGCCGGGGCCAGACCGGCAAAAAACAGCGCGTGGTTGTAGACCCCGCCGCCGCTGCGCAGGATGGCACAGCGGGCGCTGTCAGGCAGCCGCGCCGGGTTTTCCAGCAACGTTTCCAGCGGCAGGCCGTGCAGTTGCGGGTAGGGCTTCAGCGCTGCATTGAATGATTCCACATAGGACGCAAAGTGCTTGTCGTGGTGGAAATGCATGGTCTCGGCATGGATGGCCGGCTCCAGCGCGTCATAGGGATAGGGCAGCGCAGGAAGGGTGAAGGGATAGGTCTGCTGCATGGAATGGACCCCCTAACAGGTGATACCTCCATTCTATGCAGGAAAGGCCGCGCCTGTTCCGCCAGGCCGTGCGGCGGCTACTCCATCCGGAAGGTGTTTTGCACCGCCCCGTCAAGATCCTTCCACACAAACACGCCGTCCTCCAGCGTCATGTAACCGTGCCAGCTGTTTTCCTTGGGGATGGAAACAGAGCCCGGGTTCAGGTAAAAATAGTCGGTGTGGCGCACACATTTCGGCACATGGGTGTGCCCGTGCAGAAGAATATCGCCGTGGTGAAGCGGCGGCAGGGCGTTTTCATTGTAGCGGTGGCCGTGTGTGGCAAAAATCAGGGTGCTGCCCACAGACAGAAGGGCGTAGTCGGCAAGAATGGGGAAGTCGAGCACCATCTGATCCACCTCTGTGTCGCAGTTGCCCCGCACGCAGAGAATGCTGCTTTTTTCCGCGTTCAGCAGCGCGATGACGCCCTTCGGGTTATAGTCCTTTGGCAGATCGTTCCTCGGGCCGTGGTACAGGATATCCCCCAGCAAAAGCAGCCTTTCGGCCTGCTCGCTGTGAAAGGCGTCCAGCATTTTCCGGCAAAAGTATTCCGAGCCGTGAATATCGGATGCAATCATCCACTTCATAAAAGGTTCCTCCCTTTTTTGCAAGTCCGGCGGGAAACGGGGCGCCGCGCGCCCCTGCCGTCCCGCGTTGGGGGAAACCCCTGCGCTGTAAAGCCCGCCGTTATTTCCCTACATTATACCCCATCGGCCGGGGCGCTTTCAACATCACCTTTGTGGAACTCTCCGGCCCATTCGAAGCCCTTCTTCGCAACCACAACCGCGATGATTTCATTGATAACCGCAGCGGCTGCAATGGTACCCTGAATGATTTGGGCACACTCCGGCGCCGGGCCGGACAGGACGGATACGGCAATGCCGGTAAACACAAGGGAAACGCCCGAGTGGGGCAGCAGGGTCAGGCCCAAAAAGTTGCGTACGGTTTTGGGGGACTTGGTGATAGCAGCGCCGAAAAATGCGCCCCAGTATTTTCCAAGGGCCCGGGAGATGATGTAGATTGCGGTGAACAGTCCGGCGCCCAGAATCAGATGATAGTCCAGCGGGGCGGCGAGGTTCAGGATCACGATAATCATTGCGACGCTGAGGATCGGGTTAAAGCTGTTCATAAGCTGGTTCAGGCGCTCCTCCGAAATCATGTTGGAAAATGTGGCGGAGAAAGCCATACCGATTAGCATGAAATTCAGCACCGGGCTGGGCAGCAGGCTGTTGCACAAAAAGCCTGCGGCGGCGGCGACCAAAATCATGACAATTAAAAGCAGCAGGGAAATCCCGTTGCTGCGCTTCTTTTTCAGCACCACGCCGGCCAGCAGGCCGACCACCACGCCGATTGCCAGCGGCATAAGCACAACCAGCGCAATCATATAGGCGGGAAGCTCGCCCGCGGAAAGGTGGCCTGAAACAATTGCAATGGTGCTGAAAAACACAATGCAGCCGACAATGTCGTCCAGTGCGGCCATGGGAATCAGGGCGGAGGTCACAGGGCCCTTGGTTTTAAATTCCCGCACGATGGACAGCGCAGGCGCAGGCGCCGTGGCAAGGGCGATTCCTCCGAACAGGAACGCCAGATAAAGGGGGATGCCGGAGAAGTAGAACACGACGCCGAAAACCAGCGACACCAGCAGGAAGGTCCCGAGGGACTGGGTGATGGTTGTGATGATGATTGCACGGCCGGTTTTTTTGATTTTATTCCAAACCAGCTCCGTGCCGATCATCAGTCCGACGCCACACTCCAGAATGTGTACGGAATTTTGATACCAGGCGGCGTTCAGCAGCTCGTTATCAATGAGAGACAGTGCATGGGGGCCCAGAATCATCCCTGCAATCAGCCACCCCAGGATGGACGGCAGCTTTAGCTTGGAGATGAGCTTCCCAGCCAGAAAGGCCAGCACAATCGTGGCCAGCAGACGAACAATGGATAATATCACGAACAAGAACTCCTTTCTATCATACCGTAAAGCATAAAATCCGTCATTTTGACAAGCCAGATTTCATGGTCGGCAATAATCGTTTTAAGGTCCTTACCAGAGTAAGCCGGGCTGCTGAAGTAGCCGTTGAACATTTCTTGAACCATATCAAAGTATTTTAAAGCGTCCTCCTCACTTACGCCCTTTCGAAGCGTTCTGTGGGAGAGGGTCGCCCGGTAAATCTGATGGTTGAACTGGTCAAACTCGCTTTTGCATTTTCTGATTTCCCCTGCAAGTGCCGGCGGAGGCTGCAAAATCGCCTCAAAAAACAGCCTGGCATGAATGGGATGCTCAGAAAAATAGGCGTAGCGCAGCTTGACATATTCATACAAATCGGTTTCAGGGGCATGCTGCCGGAGATAGTTCATCAAACTGGTGAAGCAGCGGGTGATACAGATGAGATACAGCTCATCCTTTCCTTTGAAATTATGGTAAAGCAGGCCCTTTGATATGCCGTTTGCGTTGCAAAGGGTGTTAATGGAAAAGGCGTCGTATCCGTTTGTCCCGAATTCCTGAAGGGCGGCCTGTATAATCCGCTCCTTTGTTCGTTCCGTTTTTTCGCTTTTTTTCATGACTCTCCCTCTGTAAACCACTTATTGACCGAACGGTCCATTATATTTTAGCAATTATAGACCGCTTGGTCAATATCTAAATTTCCCTATTTTTTTATGATATTTTTGTAAAAGGGAGCGCAAAGAAAGCGCACCCCATTTTGTGGGGTGCGCCGTTTGGAAGCGGGGCCTGATTAAAAAGGGGGCCTGCCGGAATGCAGAAAAAACGGACGATTTGCAGCAGGGCTTTCGCAGAAAGGGGACAGTGCCCGGCCCGACCTGCTTTTTTAAAAATTCCGGCTTCCATATTGTGATTTAGTCACTGAACATTGCGCCTGGGAGGGGTATAATGCACATAACACAACAGGAAAGGATGAGGACCAATGTCTGTATCGATTGTCAACAAAAATAATTTTGAACAGATTAGGAACAGTGGGAAAACAGTCCTTCTCGATTTTTATGCCGACTGGTGCGGCCCCTGCCGCATGGTCTCCCCCCTGATCGATCAGATTGCGGAGGAAAATCCGCAGTACCTGGTGGGCAAAATCAATGTGGACAAAGAGCCGGAGCTGGCGCAGGCCTTCGGCGTTGCAAGCATCCCGACCCTGGTGGTGCTGAAAAACGGGGAAGTTGCGGGCAGATCGGTGGGGGCAAGGCCGAAGATGCAGATTCTTGCCATGCTAGAGGGTTAGGGCCCTCAGGCGTTTTTTGTCAAGAATGGAAACCCCTTTTCGGGAAACCTCGACAATTCCTTCATTTGCAAAATATTTCAGCATGCGGGTCACCACCTCGCGGGCAGAGCCCATATATTTGGCGATCTGTTCGTGGGTAAGCGGGATGATGTCGGAACCGATTCGTTTCGCTTCATCGCACAAGAAGATGGCAAGCCTTTGGTCCATACTCATAAAAAGGATCTGCTGCATTACCCACATCACGTCGGAAAAACGGCTGATTGCGGTTTCCAGTGAAAATATTTTGATTTTCGGGTTGTTCTCACTGACGGCAGCAAAGGCGGGGCCGCTGATGACATAGCACTCGCTGTCCTCCTCCGCGTCAATCATGACGTCAAAGGTGATTGTCTGCAGCACGCAGGACGCGGAAAGCATGCACATATCGCCGGGATACAAACGGTAAAGCGTAATATCCTTCCCCTTCTCGGACATGATGTACACGCGAAGGCAGCCGGAGCGGAGGAAGAACACGCCGGAACACTCCGAGCCGTCGTGAATTGTCGTGCCCTTCAAGTAGGTCATCGCAACGGAATGACGGCAGATGGATTCCTGCACATCGGCAGGAATTTCGTCCCAGAACGGAAAGATTTCTTTGTACACCGGTTCAAACATTGACTGTGGCATAACGCACCATGGACTCCTTTCGGAAAAGAGGTAAAAAATATGAAAACAGTGATTATTGGCGGTGTTGCAGGCGGCGCCTCTGCTGCTGCAAGGCTGAGACGGCTGGATGAAACAGCGGAAATCATCATTTTGGAAAGGGGCGAATTCGTCTCCTTTGCAAACTGCGGCCTGCCCTATTACATCGGCGGCGCCATCACAAAACGGGAAAACCTGACCCTTCAGACGCCGGAAAGCTTTCGGGCCAGGTTCCGGATTGATGTGCGCGTGCTGAACGAGGCGGTTCAAATCAACCCGGAGGCCAAAACCGTAACGGTGAAAGACCTCCGCACAGGCGGAACCTACGAAGAAAGCTACGACAGCCTGATCCTGTCCCCCGGGGCCGAGCCGATTAAGCCGAACATCGAGGGCGCGGACAGCGATATTGTTTTCACCCTTCGCAACATCCCGGACACCCTGAAAATCAAAAACTACATTGACAGCGCAAAGCCGAAGTCGGCCGTCGTAATCGGCGGCGGATATATCGGGGTAGAGATGGCGGAAAACCTCTGCAACGCGGGGCTGGACGTGTCCATTGTGGAGCTTGCCGACCATCTCATCGCCTCCCTCGACTTCGACATGGCGGCGGATGTGCACCAGTATATCAAAAAGAAAGGGATCCGGCTGCACCTGCAAAACGGTGTGACGGCGATCCGGGACCGCACGGTTGTCCTGCAAAACGGGGAGATTCCCGCGGATCTTATCATTCTGTCGGTCGGGGTTCGCCCGGAGACGGCCCTGGCCAGGGCCTGCGGCATCCAGGTGAATGCCCGCGGAAGCATTGTTGTTGACGGTGGGATGAAAACAAACCTTCCGGATATTTATGCCGTCGGCGACGCGGTTGAAGTGAAAGATTTTGTAACAGGCCGCCCTGCATTCATCCCGCTTGCGGGCCCGGCCAACAAGCAGGGCCGCATTGCGGCGGACCAAATTGCGGGCCACGGCGGCGCGTACGCCGGCACGCAGGGCTCCGCCGTTCTCAAACTGTTCGACATGACGGTTGCCACCACGGGCCTGAATGAAAAAAGCGCCCAGGCGGCGGGCATCAGGTATGACAAAACCTACACCTATTCCGCCTCCCATGCATCCTACTATCCGGGAGCAGCCAACATGTCGGTTAAGGTGCTGTGGGATCAAACAACCCTTCGGCTGCTCGGCGCGCAGATTGTCGGCTTTGACGGCGTCGACAAGCGCATGGATGTGCTGGCAACCGCCATCCGCTTTGGGGCCAAGGTGACGGATTTGGCCAGTCTGGAGCTTTGCTATGCGCCGCCTTACGGCTCGGCAAAGGATCCGGTCAACATGGCGGGCTTTGTTGCGGAGAATGTGATTTCCGGGAAAATAAAGCAGTTTTTCTGGCACGATGTGGAAGGCCTTCCCCGCGACGGCAGCGTGACGCTGCTAGACGTGCGCACCAAAACGGAAACCGCAGGCGGCATGATCGACGGATTCCTGAATATTCCGCTGGATTCCCTTCGTGAAAACCTGGGGCGGCTTCCAAAGGACAAGCCGGTTTACGTCCACTGCCATTCCGGCCTGCGCTCGTACATTGCCTGCCGGATCCTTACGGGGAACGGCTACGACTGCTATAATCTTGCGGGGGGCTGGCGGCTGTATGAATCGGTAATCAATGAGCGGACGGTGCCCGAATATATCTGTACGAAGTGCAAGTAGGGCGCCCGCCGCGGCCGGTGCTGTTTCCGGCCGCTTTTACAAAAATTTTAGCATGGCCGGTATGGAATATCAATCATGAAATGACGGGGCTTTCAAGCGCCGGTTTGAAAAGCCCCTGCACGGAAAGCAGGGGCTTTCGTTTTGTGACTCAGTCACGGTAATTCCTTCAGGCGCCTGCTAAAATAGGAAAAAATCACAATAAGGATGGGAAAATGATGCTTTTTGGACGCTTTACCCGCAGGGATATCAATCAAGGCGTTGAGGAATGGAAAAATACCGAGGGCGCCGTCTTGCTTGACGTGCGTACCAGGGAGGAATATGACGACTATCACATTGACGGAAGCGTAAACCTTCCGCTTCATGAGCTGGAGATGCTTGAGAAGCTGGTGGCCGACCGGCAGACGCCGCTGTTTGTCCACTGCCTGAGCGGCAGCAGAAGCGCCCGGGCGGTCGCTTTTCTGAAAGGAAAAGGATACAGCCGCGTGTATGATATCGGCGGCCTTCATTCTTATCGGGGAGAAACCACGTCATGCAGTACTTTATCTCATTTTTAGAGGGGATCGTCACCTTTGTGTCCCCCTGCCTTTTACCCATGCTTCCGGTCTATCTCTCGTACTTTGCGGGAGGAGGCGAGGGAAACACCAAACGGGTTGTCAAAAACGCCCTGGGCTTTATTTTCGGCTTTACTGCTGTCTTTGTCCTGATGGGGGCCCTGGCCGGGACGTTTGGCCGGCTTTTGAGGGAATACAGTACGGTCGTTCACCTTATAACAGGGCTGATTGTCATCTTCTTCGGCCTTAATTTTCTCGGCGTTTTCCGTCTTCATCTGTTCCGCGGGGCCAAGGGCGCCCAAACCGATAAGCTGGGATTTTTTTCATCCGTTTTATTCGGCGCCGTCTTTTCGGTCGGATGGACGCCCTGCGTCGGCGCCTTCCTGGGGTCGGCACTGATGCTTGCCACAAGCCGGGGAAATGTCCTGGAGGGCGTTTTGATGCTGTTGTTTTACTCTCTGGGCCTTGGCATCCCGTTTTTTATCAGCGCCGTACTGATTGACCGGCTGAAGGGCGCCTTTTCCTTTATCAAAAACCACTACCGGATCATCAACCTTGTCAGCGGGGTTTTTCTCGTAATCGTGGGTGTGCTGATGGCGACAGGGCTGTTCGGGAAATTTTTGACGCTGCTATCATAGGAGGGGGAAAATGAAGAAGGGTAAATGGCTTGTTCTTATCGGTATCGTCATTCTTCTTGTGGGACTTATTGCAGGCGCGGCCGTTTTGTACCAGAAACTGAGTGAAGATTACGGCGGAAGCAACCTGATGCAGGGCTCGCAGGCACAGGATCAGACCGGGGCGGCAGCCGAATACGCTGCACCGGATTTTACGGTCATTGATGAACAGGGCAACGAGGTGAAGCTTTCCGATTACCGGGGAAAGCCGGTCGTCCTCAATTTCTGGGCAACCTGGTGCTATTACTGCAAGCAGGAGATGCCGGATTTTGATAAGGCGTATGCGAAATACCCCGATGTGCAGTTCCTCATGGTAAACGTCACCGACGGCGTTCAGGAGACAATGGCGTCTGCAAAGGAATATGTAGGGCAGGAGGGCTTCCAATTTGACGTTTTCTTTGATACGGAATTGGAAGCGGCCACCGCATACTATGTAACCGGGCTGCCCGCCACCTTTTTCATTGACAAAGACGGCAATCTGGTGACGCGCGGCAGCGGGATGCTGGACTTTGAAACGCTGGAAAAAGGAATCCGGATAATTACGGATTAGAAAAGGATTCTGCTTTTTAGGCGGGGTGCAAAACGCCGGGCTTTACCGCCCATTCCGGGCGTGACAGGCTGAAAAAAACTGCCCGGAATGAGGCCGGAAACGATTGGCCGCATCCCGGACCTCCAAAATGAATATACCCGCCATTCCGTCAGGGGTCTGCTTTGCCCGAGCAGGCCCTTGACGCCGGTTTTGGGGACAGACCTACCTCCGGTTTATCCGGCTCCTTTTATCCCATTTTATGGAGGTACCGCAAAAGGTGTTGCTTTGCCTTGCAGAGTGCCGCTGAATATTGTATGATAAACATAGAACAACTTACCGGGATTGCCGGGGGAGGTGCTGGAATTGAGTATTCAGGAGGCATTGGTCGGCCTGTTTACGGATGATCCTGTCAACTGGCTTAAGTGGGGCGTTGTGTTCGCTGTTTTGATTTTAGGCTATGTTGTGGCCATCCCGCTTTACAAGAAAATTACCGCCAGGCTGAGCTGGGAGCGGAAGCGGGATATTGCCAAAAGCAGGGATCACGTCATTAAGGCGGCCCTGGTAAACAAGCATCCGGTTGGTGAGGTGGCCCGCTACAACTGGCACGCAACCTACCGCTACACCATCCAAGGGGAAGAACGACAGTATAAAGCCTATTTCAAGCATCCGGTAACACCGCCGCTGTACTTGTATCTTTACTACATTGATAATCCTGAAAAACTGTTTTCCTGTGAGGAGTACCACTACGAAAATCACAAGGGGCTGCTTCTGTTCCCTATCATCTTTCTGCCCTGGATACTGGCTGTTGCCGCCATGTTCCTGCTGGGGGTTGAGCTGACGGCGTGAGCGCGCCGGTGACTTTTGTAAAAAAGTCGCCGCAAGCGATAGGAAGCTTGCGGCGACGTGGAAGGGGGAGGACGCTTTCGATGCCGCTTCCAGCGCGAGCGCCTTGCCCGGGCAAAAAGAAAAGAGTCCGAACGCGAATTGCGTCCAGACTCAGTCTGGTCGGGATGACAGGATTCGAACCTGCGGCATCCTGCTCCCAAAGCAGGCGCTCTACCAAGCTGAGCCACATCCCGGCAGGACGGGAAAAGGGGGCGCGCCCGCTGCGGCGCAGGCCCTTCCCGGAACCCCTATATTATAAAAGAAAGGCGCGGACAAGTCAACAGAAAAGTCCTGCTCCGCCTTGACTTATGGCGGAAAGTCCTTTAGAATTGTAGCAAGATGGAAAGGGAGGACAGAAGATGAACAACACGGAAAAGACCATGGAACAAATTGTCGGCCTCTGCAAGGGCAGGGGCTTTGTATATGCGGGCAGTGAAATTTACGGCGGCCTGTCCAACACGTGGGACTACGGCCCTCTCGGCGTGGAGCTGAAGAACAACGTGAAGCGCGCGTGGTGGAAAAAGTTTGTGCAGGAAAGCCGCTACAACGTGGGGCTTGACAGCGCCATTCTCATGAACCCGGAGACATGGGTCGCGTCCGGCCATGTGGGCGGCTTCTCCGACCCGCTGATGGACTGCAAGGCCTGCAAAACCCGCCACCGCGCCGACAAGCTGATTGAGGACACGGGCGTCAACCCTGCGGGCTGGAGCAACCAGCAGATGCGCGACTATATTACGGAGAAGGGGATTACCTGCCCGGAGTGCGGTTCCACCGACTTTACCGACATCCGTCAGTTCAACCTGATGTTCAAGACGTTTCAGGGCGTGACGGAGGACGCGAAGAATGAAATTTACCTGCGGCCGGAGACGGCACAGGGCATTTTCGTCAACTTTGCCAACGTGCAGCGCACCACCCGCAAAAAGCTGCCCTTCGGCATCGGGCAGATTGGCAAAAGCTTCCGAAATGAAATCACCCCCGGCAACTTCACCTTCCGTACAAGGGAGTTCGAGCAGATGGAGCTGGAGTTCTTCTGCAAGCCCGGCACCGACCTTGAGTGGTTCGAGTACTGGAAGAAGGAGTGCGAAAAGTGGCTGCTGAGCCTCGGTATCAAACGCGAGAACCTGAAGCTGCGCGACCATGAAAAGGAGGAGTTGTCCCACTACTCCAATGCCACCACCGACTTCGAGTACCTGTTCCCCTTCGGCTGGGGCGAGCTGTGGGGCATTGCGGACCGGACAAACTTCGACCTGACCCAGCACCAGAACCACAGCGGCAAAAGCCTGGAGTACTTCGACCAGCAGACGGGCGAGAAATACATCCCCTACGTGGTGGAACCGTCCCTCGGTGCAGACCGTGTGACGCTGGCCTTCCTGTGCGAGGCATACGACGAGGAGAAGGTGGGCGAAAACGACGTGCGCACCGTGCTGCACCTGCACCCGGCGCTGGCCCCCTTTAAGGCGTGCGTCCTGCCCCTGTCCAAAAAGCTGTCCGAGCAGGCCATGGAAATCAGGGATAACCTGAGCCGCCAGTTCATGGTGGACTTTGACGACACCGGCTCCATCGGCAAGCGGTACCGCCGCCAGGACGAAATCGGCACGCCGTACTGCATCACCTACGACTTCGAGTCGGCGGAGGACGGCTGCGTAACCGTGCGCGACCGCGACAGTATGGAGCAGGTCCGCCTTCCCATTGGGGAGCTGTCCGCCTATCTTGCGGAGAAGGTGGCGTTTTAAGTGAAGCTTAACCGGGAACTGCTGATGGAATTTGCAAGGCAGGCGGCCACGCATGCCTATGTGCCCTACTCCCACTTTGCGGTGGGGGCGGCGCTGCTGGGCGAGGACGGCCAGATTTACAGCGGCTGCAACGTGGAAAACGAGTCGTACGGCTCCACCCTGTGCGCGGAGCGGGTGGCCTGCGTGAAAATGGTGTCCTCCGGCGTAAGAAAGTTTACAGCCCTTGCGGTGTACAGCGGGCAGGATTACGACAGCATGGCACTGCCCTGCGGCGCATGCCGCCAGTTTTTAAGCGAATTCGTGTCCGGCGGCGACGTGCCCGTCATCTGCTTTGCAAGGGATGGGACGGTGCTGGAAAGGACATTTTCCCAGCTGTTTCCGGGAAAATAAAAAAGAACCATACAGGCCCGGCAGGGGCGGTTTTGCCCCTGCCGGAGAGAGCAGCCCCTCCAAAAATGGAGGGGCTGCTTTTTTGCCGTCCTGCCGTCCCGTCCGCCGCAGACTGGAAACCGGCTGTGCGGCGGATGGAGTTCCTCCAAAAAATAGGAGAAAAAGTTGTGCGCAGACGGGCCTGACAATTATCCGGATTCGGATTATAATCCACATTATCCGTTTTCGGACGAAAGAAGGTAGTGAGATGGAACAGTCGGCAGCAAATTATCTGGAGGTGTATAACCAGCTCTATAAAGAAATGGATAACCTCTACCATCTGTATGCCAAGCGGCACGGAATTTCGGACGCCCACCTCTGGCTGCTGTACTCGCTGTATGAGAAGCAGGAGCACACCCAGCGGGAGATAAGCACCCTCTGGCATTACCCGCCGCAGACGGTCAATTCGGCTTTAAAAAGCCTTGAAAAGCGGGGGCTGATTGCCCTGAAACCCTTACCGGGGAACAGGAAAAACAAACTGGTCGGTTTGACACAGGAGGGGAAGGCCGTCGCGGAACAGATCATCGGCCCGCTGATTGCCGCCGAGCAAAAGGCATTCTGCGGCCTGAAAAAGGAGGAAAGGGAGGAGCTGCTGTCCCTGACCTCCAGATATGCGGAGCTGCTGCAAGCAGCGATTGAGGAGAAACGGTAAACGCCGCAGAAAAGGGCGGCGTGCCGGCAGTGGCTTTCGTGCTGTGAAACCATTTTCGGACAGGAAGGAATTGAAAAGGGGGAACTTGAAACATGAATTCAACTGCACTGTTTTCAAAAACACCGCCGCTGAAGCTTTTCTTCCTCGCCTCGATTCCCGGGGCGATCAGTATGCTGGCTTCAGCGCTGTATCAGACGCTTGACGGCGTGTTTGTCGGCCGCTTTTTGGGCGAAACGGCGTTTGCCGCGCTCAATCTTGCCATGCCGTTTGTCATTATCAATTTTTCCCTGGCGGACCTCATCGGCGTGGGCTCATCCGTCCCCATTGCCGTCTGACTTGGCAAAAAGCAGAAGCAGGAAGCCAATAACATCTTCACCTGTTCCTGCCTGATGATTGTCGGCGCAGGCGCGCTGATTGGCGCCGTGCTGTTTGCTGCCGCCCCAGTGCTGATTCAGCTGATGGGCGCGCAGGGGGAATTTGCCGCGCTTGCCGTACAGTACATGCGGGTTTATGCGCTTTGCTCTCCGCTGACCACGATTATTTTCGCAGTGGATAACTACCTGCGTATCTGCGGCTTTATCCGCGGAAGCATGTTTTTAAACATTTTCATGTCCGCTTTGATTGCGACTTTGGAAGTGCTGTTCCTCGGCGTGTTCCGCTGGGGGATCTGGGCGGCGGCCCTGGCGACCTGCACCGGTATGCTGGTTTGCGCCGCTATCGCCTTTATCCCCTTCTTCCGCGGCAAGACGCTGCTTCGTTTCTGCCGACCGCGCTTCAGAGGGAAGATGGTACGGCAGATCATCGCCTGCGGAAGCCCCAACTTTTTAAACAACATTGCGGGCAGGATTACCTCCATTTTGATGAACGCCATCCTGGTGCGGATGGGCGGCGAAAACGCCGTGTCGGTCTACGGCGTGCTGATGTTTGCGGACGGCTTCATTCAGCCGTTGCTGTACGGCATGTGCGACTCCCTTCAGCCCGCAGTGGGATACAACTGGGGCGCCGGCAGCCTCTCCCGGGTAAGGGCGATAGAGAAATGCTGCTTTACTGCAAGCGGGGTTGTCTCCCTGCTGTCGGTGGCGGTCATCACCCTGTTCCCGGAACAGATTACACGGCTGTTCGTGGCGGGGGCCGGGCAGGAAATCCTGACAATGTCGGTGACGGCGCTTCGCCTGTTCGGGCTTACCTATCTGACGCGCTGGTTCTCTTTCGCCACGCAAAGCTATATGCTGGCTATTGAAAAGCCGGTACCGGCCTCCCTCATCTCCGTATCCACTGCGCTGGTTTTCCCTGTGCTGCTTATCGCTGCGCTTTGGCCGCTGGGGCTGACGGGCATCTGGATGAACTTTGCCGCCACCGCTGTGTTGGCCGCTGTTTTGTCGGCTGCCATTCTGCTCAGGCTGCGCCGTGAACTGTGCGGACAGGACACGGACAGAGAGACCAAGGGCCTGTAAGGCCCGGCATGCAAGGGAGGAATTTGGATGAACATCATTACCATCAGCCGGGAATTCGGAAGCGGGGGGCGCGAGGTCGGCAAACGGCTGGCCGACGCGCTGGGCTACACCTACTACGACAGGGAAATTGAGGAGGGTGTTGCCGAGCGGATGAAGATGGACACCGACTATGTGGCGCGTTCCATAGAGCAGGGCGTGCCCATGAACGTCCCGCTGCATTTCGGCAGAACCCTTGCCGGCTCCTATCTGTTAAAACAGCAGGTGGACATCCTGGTGGAGAAGCAGCGGATTTTAAAGGAACTTGCCTCCAGCACCAACTGCGTCATTGTGGGCCGTGCGGCGGACGTGATTTTGGCGGACTACCGGCCCTTTAAAATTTTTGTGTATGCAGATTTGGCGCACAGGCTGAAACGCTGCCAGGCCTACGCGGAGATTGAAGAAAACCTGTCCCCGCGGGAATTGGAGCGGGAGATTAAGAAAATCGACGCAAGACGCGCCCAGTACCGCCGCATGTACCTGGACGCGGACTGGGGCGTGAGGACGCAGTACCATCTCTGCGTCAACACCTCCGGCATTGCCGTGAAGCACATCATCCCCATGCTGGCCGGGTATGCGGACAGCTGGTTTCAGCATTGCAAGGCAGAATAACTGCGGCGGCGGGCACATTTCGTCCGCCGCTTTTTCTGTTTTTGCTTTACAATTTTTCCGGGAAGCCTTATAATGTCTATAGGACAACGCAATGCGCCGGAAAGGGGTGCGCGGGGTGAAATTCGGGATCTATTACGCCTACTGGGAGCAGGAGTGGAGGGCGGATTACCGCCGGTATGTGAAGAAAACGGCGGAGCTTGGCTTCGACATTTTGGAGATTGCCGCCTCGCCCCTGCCGGACTATTCCGACGCGCAGCTGTATGAACTGAGGGATATGGCCCGGGCGTACGGCATGACGCTGACGGCGGGCCACGGCCCGGCCCCGGACCAGAACATTGCCAGCGCGGATCCGGCCGTCCGGGAGAATGGCAGGCGGTTTTACCTCGACCTGTTCCGGCGGCTTGAAAAACTGGACATCCATTTTATCGGCGGGGGCTTAAACGGCTACTGGCCGGTGGACTACGGGGCGCCCATCGACAAGCAGGGCGACTGGGGCCGCAGTGTGGAAAGCCTCCGGGCCCTTGCAGGCCCCGCGGCAGACTGCGGTGTGACGCTCGGCATCGAGGTGCTTAACCGGTTTGAGGGGTATTTGTGCAACACCGCGGAAGAAGGCGTCCGTTTTGTAAAGGACGTGGATGCGCCGAATGTGAAGGTGATGCTGGACACGTTCCACATGAATATTGAGGAGACGTCCATGGGCGGGGCCATCCGCACAGCGGGGCCGCTGCTGGGGCACTTCCACGTGGGGGAGTGTAACCGCCGGGTGCCCGGCAAGGGACGCATGCCGTGGAACGAGATTGCGGAGGCGCTGACGGACATCGGCTACGACGGCAATGTAGTAATGGAGCCGTTCGTCCGGCAGGGCGGCCAGGTGGGACGCGACATCAAGGTATGGCGTCCGGTGGACGACGGCAGCGAGCAGGCGCTGGACAGGGAGGCACAGGCATCGCTTCAGTTTTTAAAGTATAGTTTGCTTCGGCTGCGATAAACGAAAGGAGACATGAAATACTATGAGTATGCACATCGGCGCAAAACTGGGCGACATTGCGGAAAACATCCTGCTGCCGGGCGACCCGCTGCGGGCCAAGTACATTGCACAGACGTATCTTGACAAGGCGGTCTGCTTCAATGAAATCCGCGGGATGTACGGTTACACCGGCCTTTACAAGGGGAAACCGCTGTCCGTCATGGGAACGGGCATGGGCATCCCCGCAATGCTGATTTACTGCACGGAACTGATGCGGGACTACGGCTGCAAGCGGCTTGTGCGGATCGGTACGGCGGGCGCTTTCGTACCGGAACTGCACGTGATGGACATTGTGCTGTCCACCGCCACCTGCACAAACTCCGCCATGAATTTATATGACTTTCCCGGAACCTATGCCCCGGCGGCCGACTTCGGCCTGCTGAGAAAGGCGTACGACCTTGCCGTTTCCCGCGGGATTCCCGTCCACGCGGGGCTGACGCTGTGCAGCGACCACTTCTACTACGACAACAAGGTGGAGTATATGAAGCAGTGGACGAAGTACGGCGTGCTGGTGTCCGAGATGGAGGGCGCCGCCCTGTACACCCTCGCCCCCAAGTTCGGCGCCAAGGCGCTGACCATCCTCAACGTGGGCAGCAACATGCTGACCGGGGAGAGTGTGGGGCCCGAGGTGAAGGAGAAGGGCATGGACGACATGATTACCCTCGCCCTCGACACCGTCATGGACGACTAGCGGGGCAACTGAAGGAAGAAAAGGGGCATCCGCCCTTTTTCATAAAGAACGTAAATTGAAAGGAGAACAAGAGTATGGGAACACCGCATATTGGAGCGAACAAGGGGGATATTGCCGACAAGATTCTGCTGCCGGGCGATCCGCTGCGCGCAAAGTACATTGCGGAGAACTTTTTAGAGAATCCCGTCTGCTTTAACGAGGTCAGAGGGATGCTGGGCTTCACCGGCACCTACAAGGGGGAGAAGGTCTCCGTCATGGGCACCGGTATGGGCATGCCTTCCATCTCCATCTACACCACCGAGCTGTTCAACGTCTACGGTGTGAAGAAGGCCATCCGGATCGGCACCTGCGGCTGCTATGATGAGGACATCAAGGTCGGCAGCGTGGTTATCGGCCTGTCCGCCTCCACCGACAGCAACATCAACCGCCGGGTGCTGAACGCGGACTACGCCGCCACCTGCAACTTTGAGCTGCTGTACAACGCGTACAATGCCGCTGTGGAGCGCGGCCTTTCCGTGCACGTCGGCCCGGTGCTGTCCTCCGACACCTTCTACACCGCCGATCCCGACGGCTGGAAGCTGTGGGCACAGTACGGCGTGAAGAACGTGGAAATGGAGTCCAACGCCCTGTACACCATCGCCGCCCGCTACGGTGTGAAGGCGCTGGCCATCTTCACCGTCAGCGACCACATGCTGACCAAGGAGGAGCTGACCCCCGCGGAGCGTCAGACCACCCTGAACGACATGATTACACTGGCCCTCGACGCCATCATCAAATAGGCACACGGCCAAAAAGCAGGGACCCGCGTGGAATTTCCGCGCGGGTCCCTTTGTGTTGACAAGCCATCGGCAATATCGTATACTTTAATTACATAATAGGAAGCTTCTTTTCTGTGTACAAAATATACATCATATGTGAAATTAATTTGCTTACATATGAATGGGTAGAAAACACAAAAAAGTATGTGTTTTGCGAGTTGCGCACGGGGAAGAAGGACTCCAGAAAGGATGTAGAAAATGAAAAAGCTTCTTTCCATTGGCATGTGCGTGCTGCTGGCAATCAGCCTGTGCGCAGCTCCGGTGCTGGCGGAAACGCCGTCGTACCTTGCGGCGTCCACCCCGGAGTACACGACCTTCGGCAGCGTGCCCTTTTTCTTTGCCAACGGCACCCCCATTACTATTGCGGAAAACCCGGACGGTTCCGGTGCGCTGATCACGTGGGAGGGCGGCTCCCAGGTGGTGGCTGCGAACACCAACGTGTTTGGCGGCGGCCACGACCATGACGGCACGTATGAAAGCACCAGCATCACCATGACCGGCGGCACCGTAAGGAACCTGCTTGGCGGCGGCCTGCACAAGAGCAGCGTTGAGACGTCCAACGTGGTAATGACCGGCGGCACTGTAAGCGGTGCGCAGGGCGGCGGTGCGTCCTCCCTGACGCATGACTGCGGATGCAGCAATGCAAACCCGTGGTATGCCGGCGATGCGCAGCAGTCCCCCTGCAAGGTGAACAATGCCAACATCTCGGTCAGCGGCGGCTCTGTCTTTCTGCTGTTCGGCGGCGGTGAGGGCATCAGCTGCACCGGAAACGCCAGTGTGTCCGTCAGCGGCACGGCCGATGTCGAGTATGTGACGGCAGGCGGCTCCAACGGGTATACCGGCGACGCGGAGATGAACATCAGCGGCGGCAGCGTGCTGGTGGCGCAGAGCGTCAACCGCGGCACCATGAACAGCGCGCAGATCGTGATTACCGGCGGCACGGTGGAGAACGCCTATGCAGGCGGCGAGACGGGCGACAGCTCCGTCACCGGATCCATCTCCAGCATTGCAGTGCGTGTGGAGGGCGGCACGGTGGAGAGCCTGACACCCGGCAAGAGCGGCGGTACCGTCATTACCCCGGACGCGCAGAACACGGAGGTAACCCTTTCCTATCTGCCGGGCACGGTGACAAATGAGGACACGCTGAAAACCGATTTCGGCGCCGATGCGGCGAAGGTGCTGTTTACCGTATCGTTCAACACGAACGGCGGCAGCGCAGTGGAGTCCGTACTGGTGGAGGAGGGCGGCCTTGTGCCCGCCCCTGCTGCACCCACGAAGGACAGCTACACCTTTGCGGGCTGGCACAAGGGCTCTGCCGACGGCGAGGCCTGGGACTTTGCAAACGACACGGTGAGCGGGGACCTGGTCCTGTTTGCGGCCTGGAACGAGGTTGTACCGGAGGAGCCCACCCCGGATCCAGAAGCTCCTGCAACCGGCGACCAGAGCATGCTGGCCCTGCTGGGCCTGATGGCCTGCGCGGCGGCGGGCAGCATCGTGCTTGCAAAGAAAAAACTTGGCGAATAACACAGTGAAATAGAAAAAAGCCCGGCCGGTGAAACGGCCGGGCTTTTTTCGCTGCTTTTTCCCCCGGCTTCGTTGACAGGGGCGGCAGGGAGGATTATAATACATATGAGTGTGACAACTCTATAACAAACTTTATTGGAGGTAATGACAATGAAACGAGTGTACAACTTTAGCGCGGGTCCCGGAGCGATTCCTGAGTGGGTGCTGGAAAAAGCAGCCTCTGAGATGCTCTGTTATGGGGAAAGCGGCCAGTCTGTTATGGAGATGTCACATCGATCCCGGGTGTATGAGGAGATCATCGCCAACACGGAGAAGCTGTTGCGCGAACTGATGAACATCCCCGACAACTACAAGGTGCTGTTCTTACAGGGCGGCGCATCCACCCAGTTTGCGGCGGTGCCCTTAAACCTGATGAAAACCGGCAAGGCGGATTACGTCATCACCGGCCAGTTCTCCAAAAAGGCCGCTAATGAGGCGAAGCGCTACGGCGATGTAAAGATTGTCGCAGACACGAACGACAAAAACAACACCTACATCCCGAAGCTGACGAAGGCTGATTTCCGGCCGGATGCGGACTATGTCCACATCTGCTTCAACAACACCATTTACGGCACCACCTGGCAGTACATCCCCGACACGGGCGACGTGCCGCTGGTGGCCGATATGTCCTCCTTCATCCTTAGCGAGCCCATCGACGTCAGCAAGTTCGGCCTCATTTACGCGGGCGCACAGAAGAACATGGGCCCTGCGGGCCTGACTGTGGTCATCGTGAGAGAGGACCTGCTCGGGAACGCGAAGGACTTCACCCCCACCATGTTAAACTACCAGGTGATGGCGGACAACGGCTCCATGTACAACACCCCGCCCACCTATTCCATCTACATCTGCGGTCTGGTGCTTCAGTGGCTGAAGGAGCAGATCGGCGGCCTTGAGAAGATGAAAGAGCAGAACCACAAGAAGGCGAACAAGCTGTACGACTTCATCGACGCAAGCAAGCTGTACAAGAACCCCAACAACAAGGAGGACCGCTCCATGATGAACGTGACCTTCGTCACGGGGGACGCGGACCTCGATAAGGAGTTTGTTGCGGCGGCGGATGCGGCGGGCTTCGTCAACATCAAGGGCCACCGCAGCGTGGGCGGCATGCGCGCGTCCATCTACAACGCCATGACACCCGAGGGCGTGGATAAGCTGATTGACTTCATGGCCGACTTTGAGAAAAGCCACTAAGGAGAGAGACGAATGTTTAATATTAAAACCTTAAATAAAATTTCCCCCGTCGGCCTCGAGTGCTTCGACCGGCTGCGCTACAGCTACGGGGACGATGTGGAAAACCCGGACGGCATTATCCTGCGCAGCGCCTCCATGCATGAGATGGAGCTGCCGGAGACGGTGCTGGGCGTGGCGCGCGCAGGCGCGGGCGTCAACAACATCCCGGTGGAGGACTACGCTGAAAAGGGCGTCGTGGTGTTCAACACCCCCGGCGCAAACGCCAACGGCGTGAAGGAGCTGGTCGTCTGCGGCCTGCTGCTGTCCTCCCGTAAAATTGTGGACGGGATCGAGTGGGTCAAGTCCATCAAGGACGAAGGGGACGCGGTGCCCAAGCTGGTGGAGAAGGGAAAGGGCCAGTTCGTGGGCCCGGAAATCAAGGGCAAGACCCTCGGCGTCATCGGCCTTGGCGCCATCGGCGTGCTGGTCAGCAACGTGGCGGTGGACCTTGGCATGAAGGTCAAGGGCTACGACCCGTATATCTCCGTCGACAGGGCATGGGGCCTGTCCAGCAAGGTCACGCATGAGACCTCGCTGAAAGCCATTTACGAGTCCTGCGACTACATCTCCATCCACGTGCCCGCCACGAAGGAGACGAAAGGCATGATTAACTCCGAATCCATCGCCATGATGAAGCAGGGCGTGCGGATTCTCAACTTTGCCCGTGGTGAAATCGTCAACACGGAGGATATGCTGGCGGCCCTGCGTTCCGGCAAGGCGGCCTGCTACGTCACCGACTTCCCCAATGCGGAGCTTGTGGGCGAGCCCGGCGTCATCGCCATCCCGCACCTTGCCGCCTCCACCCCCGAGTCGGAGGACAACTGTGCGAAGATGGCAGCCATGCAGCTGATGGATTATCTGGAAAACGGCAACATCCACAACTCCGTCAACATGCCCGACGCGGCGATGGAGCGCAGCGGCATTCAGCGGGTGTGCGTCATCCATAAGAACGCCCCCAGCATGATTACACAGATTACCGCCACCATCTCGGACAGCGGAATCAATATTGCGAACCTGATGAACAAGTCCAAGAAGGAGATGGCCTACACCATCGTGGACGTGGACAGCAAGGTGGACGCCTCCCTTGCCGAGACCCTGATGAAGGTGGACGGGATTCTGCGTGTCCGGATTATCTAGTATGGAGCCGGAAAAGAAACCGGCGCGGGAAAAGCCGGGGATTAAGGGGATCCTGATCCGGCTGACCATTGTGTTTGTCGTCATGCTGCTGCTTGGTATTTACGGGGCGGACGCATACGACAGGATGATGGACTTTTTCAAAACGCCGGGCTACCTTATCGGCGGAATCGCCATTCTGGCGCTGATTGTGGTGGGCATTGTCCTGCTTGTCCAGAAAAAGCGAAAACAGTAATAAGAAAGCCGTGCACCGAAAGGTGCACGGCTTTTTCTGTGAAGCAGAACGCGGACTGATTTCTCACATCCCTTTTTTCTACAGCAGGGTTTCCACAAAAAACTGCGTCAGCGCACGGCGCATCCCCTCTGTATAAATGTGACCCTGCCCGGAAAGCACCTCCAGCTGCGCGCCGTCCATGCTGTCCGCCAGCTCCCTTACCGCCTGAAGCGGGAAGTAGGCGTCCTCGTCCCCATTTTGCATGAACAGGCGCAGTCCGGGCCTGTCCTTCAGCTTTTCAAGGGGGGAGGCCTCACGCAGCAGCACGTCGATTTCCCTTTGCCGGGCCTCGTCCACGCAGGGCCCGTTTTCAAAGCTGCCGGTGACAGGGCAGCGCAGGTAAGCCACCCGCTGGCCGGAAAGCTCTGTGAAATCAGGGGTGCCGCAGCAGGGTGCGGCGGCGGTTACAGGGTGCCGCCCATTCGCCGCGTAGTAGAAGGCGGCCATGGCGCCCATGGAAAAGCCGGTGACGCCGACACGGCCGGTATCCGCGTTGGGGTCATCCGCAAAGGCGTCCAGCAGCCGGTCGTACAGGCCCGATGCGGCGATGACCACCTCCACAAGGCAGTCGGGCCCGGTGTCCCTGTTCTGCCCGTGATTCGGCATATCGGGCAGCAGCACAAAAAAGCCCGCATCTGCAAGGGCGCGTCCGGTGGACAGCATGCCGGCCGAATCGCCGCCAAGGCCGTGCCCCACGAGGACGACCGGCTTTTTCTCCCCGTTATCGAGGTAGCAGACCCGTACATAGGCCCCGTCCACAAACAGCGCGTCCTCCACCCGGGCAGGGACCTGCACGCCGCAGGCACAAAGGGCCAGCAGACAGGCACATAACAGCGCACACAGCAGCTTTTTCATTCGGCGGCCCCCTTTCTTTACACAAGTATAACACAAAAATGCGCGGGATTGTGCTATACTATCAGGTAAGAGCCCAGGAAAAGGAGAGAGGTATGAAAAAGGTTTGGAACGTTGTCACAGTGTTGGCGGCCCTTGTTACCATCGGCTCGTCGCTGGTGTTTTTGTTTACGGGCAGCTTTGTGCCCGGGCTGACGCCGCTTTCCCTGCTGGTGGTTCTGGTGGCCATGGACCTCTCGGCACGCAGCCAGCTGAAGGAGGGGAAGCTGTCCAAGGCAAAGGCGATTACCATTGCAGCCATCAGCGAGGTGGGTGCGGTCATCAACCTGATTGCGGCTGTGATCCAGCTGTTTTTTTAAAGAAAGGTCCGGGACAAAATTGTCCCGGACCTTTGTCATTTCGCTGTGTGGCTTAACAGATATTCAATCCAGTAGTCGTAGGCGCCCTGGCTGATGTGCATACCGTCACTGCTGTAACGGGGATTCATGCTGCCGTCGGAGGTTTTGAAGCGCTCCGCCACATTGAGGTAATGCACGCCCTTTTCGTTTGCAAGCGTAAGCAGCGCATCATTGAACCGGTCAATGGTCCGGTTGCTGTAGCGGCTGTCCTGCTCGGTCAAAAAGCTGCACACCGGAAGAATGGACTGCACATAGATAATGGCGTTGGGATTTTGCTCAATTAAGGTGTCTAACATCTCCCCGTACTGCTTAATAAAGTCGTCGAGGGAGGTGAATGCGAAGCCGTTGGTGCCCAGCATCACGTAAATTTTGCCCGGCTCGTAGTGGCTGACCGCGTCCACCAGCGTGGCCCTTTCCCCGCCGGGGAAGGTGGCAAGACGGGTGGTCATGGCGCCCTCCAGCGTAATGCCCGGTTCTGCCAGAACAATGGCGTTTTTAAGAATGTCGTAGCTGGAAATGCCGTAGGTCAGCGAGTCGCCCAAAAACACCGCATCGTCAAAGTAGCTTTCATCCTCCGCCTCGGCGCTTTCCTTCACGGGGTTGTCCACCTCCGGAAGAGAGACCGAGCCGAAGCTGCTTTGCCCGTCGGATTGCCCGGAAACGGACGGGCGAAGAAAATCAAGCATGCCGGCCTTTGCAAGAACCAACCCAGCCGCGCTGAGCACGGCAATTGTAATCAGGGTCGACAACAGAAGATAAAAGCAAAAATGATGCCGATACTTCTGCCCGTCAACAGATTTTTTCAAGAATAAAACTTCCTTCCCTTTTTCGTACCCTCTTATTATACAGGAAAGCAATGAAGAAAAAAAGAAGAAAAAATGGACATACTGTGACGGGGCGGAAAGATAGTTGACATTTGCAGCGCAATATGGTAAGATTAAATGCGTCGCAAGTTGGAGAGGTGTCCGAGCGGTTTAAGGAGCTAGTCTTGAAAACTAGTGACTCGTCAGAGCCGTGGGTTCGAATCCCACCCTCTCCGCCAAAACCTTTCTTTACAATAGAAAATCACAATTCCTTTGACTTTTGGAGAAGTACTCAAGAGGTCGAAGAGGCGCCCCTGCTAAGGGCGTAGATCGGGCAACCGGTGCGAGGGTTCAAATCCCTCCTTCTCCGCCATATTAAGACGTCACTTTTGATAAAAAAGTGGCGAGGAGAAAATCCCTGTTTACAGGGGTTTTCTCCTTTTTTATGCCCATTTT
>CAJFUF010000030.1 GCA_904420175.1 Candidatus Schneewindia gallinarum | reverse complement strand
TGAAAAACTTGCCCTGAAAATGCCGAAAAGCCTTGATAAATCAAGGCTTTTCGCTTGGGCATCTTTTTTAGTGCCCTCTTATGGTGCCGGCGGTGGGACTTGAACCCACACCCTGTTGCCAGGAACGGATTTTGAGTCCGTCACGTCTGCCAATTCCATCACGCCGGCGGCTATAATAAGACGGACATTATTATACACGATTTTACCGCATTTTTCAAGAGAAAAGTTTTTTGCCGAGCCGGCGCGAAAGACGTCAGAATGAGCCTCCGCGCAGAATTTAGTTGACAAACAAAAAAGGATGGGGTAAACTTGAGGTATCGCGAGGACGCAGAGGTGATTTCAATGGGCGGGCATGCCAATAAAACGCCGCGGCCTGCCGCGGATTCCCCGCGTTCCGAACGTGAGGTTTTACAGATTATTGAGGAATATACCCCTTTTGTACGAAGCCGTGCCAACTTCTATGCTGGAAAGGGCGCAGAGGCGGACGACCTGTTTCAGGAGGGGATGATTGGCCTCATCAATGCCATTTACCGATTTGATTCCGGTTACCATGTTCCATTTACCGCCTTTGCAAAGGTCTGCGTTGACAACAAGATTCTTGCCGCAGTGAAAAGGGCGGGGCGGTTAAACCGTGTGCCGCTGGACGACAGCGTCCCCCTTGACGAGGCGGACGAGGCCCTGTCGGACGAAAAGGCGCTTCAACATCTGGTTGAGACGAAGGAACAGGTCGAGCGGGTCAAGGAAAAGATAGAATTGCACCTGACGAAAATGGAAAGGGACATTCTTATGCTGCATCTGCAGGGGTACAGCTATGAAGAAATTGCGGGCGAGCTTGGCCTTTCGGTCAAGTCGGTCAGTAATGCCTTGTACCGGGTGAGGAAGAAACTGCGTTAATGTTGGTTAAAAGGCGCACGCCTTTTAATAGATGCCCCAAATAGCTTAATCTAGAGCGTTGGTTTTCCAAGGTGCCGGTTTGAGTCCGTCTGAGGGCAAATATCAAAACTTAAAGTGAGGTAGGCAAAAGATGTTTGAAGACAGAACCCTAGTATGTAAAGAGTGCGGAAAAGAGTTCGTGTTCACTGCAGGTGAGCAGGAGTTCTACGCGGAGAAGGGCTTTGTGAACGACCCTCAGAGATGCAAGGAGTGCAGGGATGCACGCAAGGCGGCTTCCAGAAGCCAGAGAGAGATGTACACTGCGGTGTGTGCAGCCTGTGGCAAAGAGGCGAAGGTTCCCTTTAAGCCCCACGAGGACCGCCCTGTGTACTGCAGCGAGTGCTTCGCAAAGATGAAGGAAGAGGCCGACGCCTAACACAAGGTCGACAGAAGGAACGTCCGTTTTGGCGGACGTTCCTTTTTCTTTGCGGACACTGTAATAATGCACAAAAAATTGCAGGGGAATTTGTGTGAACAACCAGTTTTCTCCCTTTACCGACGCGTTTATAATGGAAACAGAAAACGGAATCCGTTAGAAAATCAGAAAAGGAGTTTGATGAACATGAAACGTGCGTGGGAAATCTCTTGGGAAGTGCTGGAGAACGCCGTCCCCAAAACCCTCTCCCCGGAGGAGCTGACATGGACGGAGAATAAATTTAACCTTGGCGATATTGAAATTTCCGAGCTGCGCCAGCGCTGGTTTACACCGGTGCCCGGCTCGCAGGCCCCGGACTTTGTGACCATCGGCGCAATCGGCGCCATGTACAATATGGGTTATGACGTGTCAGAGGCGGAGGCCCTGATTCCGGAGGTGCAGCGCGCCTTTGACGAGCATGACGACAAGGCGTTTTTGCAGGGCATGGCACTGATCAACGCGCGTCTTGCCCAGGCCCCGAAAATTGAAAACCATCCCTATTGGAGCTACACCTGCTACGAGGGTTTTGAGCAGCACGAGAAGGCCGTCTCCTTCCCGGAGTACGATTATGACCCGAACAAGGACAAGGACCTGTTCGAAAAAATGCATGCTGCCTGGCAGGCGCAGATTGCGGGCGCGGCTGTGGGCACCGTGATTGAAGGGTACCACATGGATCATTTGAAGGCCACCTTCGGTGAAATCCGCGACTACCTGCGGCAGCCCACCACCTACAACGACGACGTCCTGTTTGAACTGGCGTTTTTGGAGGCGTTCAAAAAGAAGGGTTACGACGTAACCAGCGAGGATATCGCCCTTGAGTGGGTGGGCCGCATCCAGTATGTCTGGAGCGCGGAGGAAGTTGCCATGAAGAACCTGAAAATGGGCACCTTCCCGCCCATGAGCGGCTACTACAACAACCCGTGGCGGGAGTGGATCGGCGCGCAGATGCGCGGTAGCATCTGCGGCCTTGCGGCTCCGGGCAACCCGCGCCTCGCCTGTAAGCTGGCATGGACGGACGGACAGGTCAGCCACCACAACAACGGTATCCTGGGCGAGGTGTTCAACGCCCTGCTGGTGTCCATGGCCTTTGTGGAAAGCGATGTGCGCACCATTGTGAAGAAGTGCATTGACATGATCCCCTCCGACAGCGAGTACTACACCGTTGTCAAATACGCGTGGGACGCCTGTGAGAAATACGGCGAGTGGGAGCCCGCGTGGAGGGACTGCCAGGAGAAGTACAAGGAGTACAACTGGATTCATGCCTACCCCAACGCCGCCGCCGAGGTGGTGGCCCTGTACTTTGCGAAGGAGGACTTTGACGAGTGCATGTACATCTCCGCTATGGAGGGCCAGGACGTGGACTGCAACGCCGGACAGATCGGCACCATCTACGGTATCCTGCACGGTTACAAGGGGATTGACAAGCGCTGGACCGAGCCGTTCCACGACGACTTTGAAAGCCTGTGCCGCGGCTATGAAAAGACCACCGTCTCTGCCATTGCGCAGGCCACAGTGGACAGTGTGCTGGCTGCGGGGAATAAATAAAATGGAGGAAAGTGCCCGGAGGAAGTTCCACCCGGGCACTTTTTCTTGTGGAACGGCAGCCGGCATGCTAAAATAAAATCAGGACAGCGGCTGAGACGACCCAGCCCGGTGAAGGAGTGACAGAGTTGCAAACATTTGAATTGGTGTTCAGCCCGACAGGAGGGACCGGGAAGGTGGCCGGGCTGCTGGCGGAGGCATTTGACGGCGTGACGGTAATCGACCTTTGCGACCGGCAGGGGGACTTCGGCGCTTTTTCCTTTACGGAGAAGGACGTGTGCCTTGTGGCAGTGCCCTCCTACGGCGGGCGGGTACCGGATGCCGCGGCACAGCGGCTGGGCCGGATGAACGGCGGCGGTGCGCGGGCGGTCCTTGTCGCCGTATACGGCAACCGCGCCATCGACGATACCCTGCTGGAACTGAAGGACATCCTGACGGCGCAGGGCTTCCGGCCTGTGGCTGCCGTGGCCGCCGTGGCGGAGCATTCCACCATGCATCAGTTCGGCGCTGGCCGGCCGGATCCACAGGACCGGCAGCAACTGGCGGGCTTTGCGGAGCAGATTCGCCGGACGCTTGCCTCCGGCGCCGTGCCGGAGGATTTGGCTGTGCCGGGAAACCGGCCCTACCGGGAATACAGACGCAACCCCATGAAGCTGAATGTGACAGACCGCTGCATCCGGTGCGGCAGCTGTGCCCGCGCCTGCCCGGTGGGTGCCATCCCGCAACAGGATCCGTCGGTGACGGACAGGTCGCTGTGCATCTCCTGTATGCGGTGCGTGTCTCTCTGCCCGCAGGGTGCACGGCAGCCGGATAAGCAGGAGCTGGCCGCCCATATCGAAAAGTTGCGGCAGGCCTGCAGCGGGAGAAAACCGAACAGCCTGTACCGGTAGGGGCGTGCCACAAGCCGGTTTGAAATGGCAGCTGCAGCACGCTTTGCTGGAAACACCTTCCGGGTACCAATTTTTCTATAAAAATGGTATACTATTAACGTGCACAGGCTTGTCCCGCCTGCGCAGATGTGTTATACTTGTTTTAATGAACCAAAAGACGAGGAGGGAAAGACAATGGCAACGATTAACAAAGACACCGTCATCGGTGATATCCTTGATATGGACGGGGGCACGGCGAAGTTTTTCATCGCCATGGGCATGCACTGCTTAGGGTGCCCCGCCTCCCGCGGGGAAACCGTGGAGGAGGCATGCGCCGTTCACGGCGTCAGCTGTGAGGAGCTTGTGGAGGAGATTAACTCCTACCTTGCCGGCAAATAGGCGTTTGGACACCGGATCGCCCACAGCAGAGGCTGTGGGCGATATTTTTCGTGAAAAGGAGGAAGGGTTATGCGGCTTTCCCCGCGCTTGCAAACTGCGGCGGAATTGTGCCCCCGGGGCGCGGTGCTCTGTGATGTGGGCAGCGATCACGGCAAGCTGCCCGCCGCCCTGGTGGAGGCGGGGGTGTGTCCCTCCGCCATTGCCACCGACATTGGGGAGGGGCCTGCGGCCCGCGCAGAGCAGACTGTCGCCCTCTGCGGCTTGTCCCGGCAGATCAGCGTCCGCCGGTGCGACGGGCTGACAGGCGTACAGGCTGGGGAGTGCACCGCCGTCTCCATCTGCGGGCTGGGCGGCGAAGTGATGGAGCACATCCTGACCGGCAGCCCGTGGAGCCTTGATAAAACCCTGATTCTTCAGCCGCAGTCCAAGGCGGAGGTGCTGCGGGCCTGCCTGTACCGAAACGGCGTAGCGATTGAACGGGAGGTGCCGGTGCTGGACCGCGGGCGCTGCTACAGCGTAATGCTGGCACGCCGCACCGGCAGGCCGGTGCCCTTCCCGGACGACAGGCTGTCCCTGCTGCTGGGCGGCATTCCGGCCGAGCCGGCCGGCCCCGCAAAGCGGGCATATATCCAGAAGGTACTGGCCCGCCAGCGGCGGATTTTGCTGGGGATGCTGTACCTTACGGAAACAGCGGAGGGTGCGGACAGGCAGCAAACCATTGTGGATCAGTTGAAAGAGGTGTTGGACACATGCTTGTAAAGGATATTTATCGCCTGATTGATACCATGGCCCCTTTCTCCTCCCAGGAGGAATGGGACAACAGCGGCCTGCTGGTGGGCCGCGCGGATCAGAAGGTGGACCGTGTGCTGGTTACGCTGGACTGCACGGGGGAGGCCGTGGCGCACGCCCGGCAGACCGGCGCGCAGCTGATTTTGTCGCACCATCCTGTCATTTTCAGCCCGCTGCGCACGCTGGACCCGTCGCACCCTGCGGTTGCGGCGGCCGCCGGCGGCATGGCGGTGCTGTGCGCACACACCAATGTGGACAAGGCAGAGGGCGGCCTGAGCGACTGGATGGCGGAGGCGCTTGGCCTGTCGTTCCCGCAGCCGCTTGCAGGGGAGGTATTCGGCCGGGTCTGCGCACTGGTTCCGCCCCTGACAGCCCCGCAGCTGGCACAGCGGATCCGGAACGGCCTTGGCACCACGTCTGTGAATTATACCGACAACGGGCGGCCCATCCGCACCGTCTGTGTGTGCTCCGGCGCGGGCGGCAGCCTGCTGGAGACGGCGCATGCCGCCGGATGCGACGCGCTTATCTGCGGCGATGTGAAGCACGACCGCTTTTTGCTAAGCAGGGAACTGGGCGTGGCCCTGTTCGACTGCGGCCACTATTTCAGCGAGCAGATTTTTGTCCCCCACATGGCCGCTGTCCTGCGGGACGCGTTTTTGGGCCTTATTGTGGAGGAGTACGACAGCAAGGCATTTCTGACAAGATAGGGAGGATGTACCGTGGCGTTTGACGGCATCACACTGGCGCTGGTAAAACAAGAAATTCTGTCCCTTGGGGACGGGGTGCGGGTGGACAGAATCCATCAGCCCTCCGGCGATGAAATTATTTTAAGCTTCCGCTACCGGGGTGGCAGCAGGCGGTACCTGCTGTCCGCCTCCGCGTCCACTGCGCGCATTCACAGTGTGAAAAGCACGCCGGAAAACCCCATGACCCCGCCCATGTTCTGCGTGCTGCTGCGCAAGCACCTCGCCTCTGCAAAATTGGTGGATATTGAGCAGCCGGGCCTTGACAGGGTGCTTCACTTCCGGTTTGAGGGGGCGAACGACATCGGTGACCTGACCCGGCCCAGCCTGCACCTTGAAATTATGGGCCGGTACAGCAACCTGATTTTAACGGATGGAGAGGGCAGGGTGATCGACGCGCTGAAGCGGGTGGATGCCACCATGTCCTCCGTGCGGATGGTGGTGCCCGGCTGCCAGTACCTGCCGCCCAAAGGGCAGGATAAGCTGAGCGTGCTGGACTATCCCGCGGCGGAACTTGCAGAGCGGATCCTTAGCGCGCCGGGTGCCACGCTTGCAAAGTGTGCGGGAAACACCCTTCAGGGGATCTCCCCCATTGTGGCGAGGGAGCTGGAATTCCGCGCCGCCGGATCCACCGACTTTTCCCCGGCCGAACTGACGGCCGACGGCCGCGCCCGGCTGGAGGCTGCCGTCGGAGAGCTTGCAGATATACTAAATGGTAAAAAAGAGCCGTATTTCAACATTTTGTATAAAGAGGAAGGAAAGCCCTTTGACTTCAGCTTCCTTCCCATTACCCAGTACGGCACGGGGGTCACCTCCCGCCGGATGGATACGCTGGGGGAGATGGTGGAGACCTTTTACCGCGTCAAGTATGAGGATCAGCAGGCCCGCCAGCGGGCAGGGGATCTGCTGCAGACGGCCTCCTCTGCCTTGGCGCGGGTGGCGCGCAGGCTTGACACCCAGCGTCTGGAACTGAAAAACAGCCTCGACAGGGAGACGCTGAGGCAGTACGGCGATATCCTTTCCGCCAACCTGTATGCCATCAAGAAGGGGGACACCTCCTTCACGGGGGAGAATTTCTACACCGAGCCGCCGCAGTGCGTGACCATCCCGCTGGATCCGGCGCTGGACCCGGTGCACAACAGCCAGAAGTATTATGCGGAGTACCGCAAGGCGGCCACAGCGGAAAAGAAACTGAGGGAACTGATTGCGGACGGCGAGAAGGAGCTTACGTATCTTGAATCGGTATGCGACAGTCTGTCCCGCCCCATGAGTGCCGCAGAGCTGGCGGACGTCCGGGACGAGCTGTATCTCGGCCGGTATATCCGTTCCAGCCGGGGCCGGCAGGTCAAAAAGGAGCCGAGCAAGCCCATGGAGGCGGTGTCCAGCGACGGGTTCCGCATTGCCATCGGGCGCAATAACCGCCAGAACGACCGGCTGACCTTAAAAACCGCCTTTTCAGGGGATTTGTGGTTCCATGCAAAGAACATGCCCGGATCCCACGTGGTGGTGTTCTGCCGCGGCACACGGCCGCCGGACAGGACGGTGGAGGAGGCGGCCATGCTTGCGGCCTACTTCTCACGCGGGCAGCAGTCGTCACAGGTGCCGGTGGACTGCACACAGGTGCGCTATGTCAAAAAGCCGGCGGGGGCCGCACCCGGCATGGTGATTTATACGGATTACGAGACGTTTTATGTCACCCCGGATGCAGACGTTGTGGACCGGCTGACAGGAAAGAAACAATAAACGAGGCGCCGCGGCTTCTGCGGCGCCTCGTTTATTCTATTTCGTCTGTGCATAGGGTAAATTGGTTTTTGCGGAAGCGGATAAGCCCTTCACGCCCCATTTTGGACAGCTCAGCCGACAGGGCGCTGCGATCCACCGACAGGTAATCCGCCAGCTGCTGCCGGTTATAGGGGATGCTGAAGCTGCGCGAGCCGTGCGCAGCCGCCTGAAACGACAGGTAGCTTAACAGCCGCGCACGAATGGTTTTGGGTGTAATACAGTTTATTTTGCGCGTCAGCATGATGTTTTTTTTCGCTGTCAGCCTCAACAGGCTGGCAAGCACTTTTGCCTGAAGCCCGCACCCCTGCGCGCCGGATGAAAGCAGCCCGTCCACATCAAGAAACAGGATCCGGGCCCTCTGCGCCGCCACAGCGTAAACCATCAGCGGCTCCTCCTTTAAAAAGGCGTAGGTCTCTGCAAATATCTGTCCTGGCCCCACCCGGTCGAGGATACTCTGCGCGCCCCATGCGTCATACCGGATGATGTGGACGCTGCCGGAAAGGACCAGCCCCATTTTCACCGCCCGATCCCCCGCGCGCAGCAGCACCTCCCCCTCGGCCACCGTCCTGCTTTTTGCTTTCAGGCAGTACAGCGCCGCCTGAATCTCCTCCTGCTTAAAACCTGCAAACAGCGGGGAGGTGTAAAGGATATCCGGTACTTGCATCATTTTTCTCCTTTTTGTTGTAATAACAACGGAAATTCCAGTGCCAGTATAGTATACTCCTCTTATCCAGTCAAGTGAAGAAGGGAGAAAATAAAACCATGATTCGGAAAATTATTCAGATAGATGAAAAGAAGTGCAACGGCTGCGGCCTGTGCGCGCAGGCCTGCCATGAGGGCGCCATCGGCATGGTGAACGGGAAGGCGAAGCTGCTGCGGGACGACTACTGCGACGGCCTGGGCGACTGCCTGCCGGCCTGCCCCACCGGCGCCATCTCCTTTGTGGAACGGGAGGCGGCGGCTTACGACAGGGAAGCGGTGGAAAAGGCCATGCGGGAGAAAGCGCCGGAACAGCCCTGCGGCTGTCCCGGCAGCCAGGCGCGGGTGCTCAACCACGGGCAGGCGTCCGACCCGGTCCCGGCGGTGGGCAGCGCGCCCTCCCGCCTTATGCAGTGGCCGGTGCAGATTAAGCTGGCGCCGGTAACCGCCCCCTATTTTCAGGGCGCGGGCCTGCTGGTGGCAGCGGACTGTACGGCCTACGCCTACGCAGCCTTTCACGAGCGGTTTATGCGCGGCAAGATTACCCTGATCGGCTGCCCCAAGCTGGACGGGGTGGATTATGCCGGGAAACTGACGGATATTCTGCGCGAAAACGACATTCGAAGCGTTACGGTGGTGCGCATGGAGGTACCCTGCTGCGGCGGGCTGGAGCAGGCGGTGAAAACCGCACTGCGAAACAGCGGGAAATTCCTTCCGAGGCAGGTTGTGACTGTCGGAACCGACGGGCGTTTGTTGGAGGAGGGGGCCTGTTAAAGGAACAGGGCCGGCCCATAGCAAAGCGGGCGGACGCATCTGGCGTCCGCCCGTTCCCTTTCTTGAAGGAGCGGCGGGGGTGTGGTAAAATAGGCCCAGTGAAAAAAGAACGGAAGAGAAGCAGGGAGGAAATGACCTTTGTACCGGATTTTTATTATTGAGGACGACCCCGCCATCGCCGGGGCGGTGGCGAACCACCTGAAAACATGGGGCCTGCAGGTGCGCTGCGCGGAGGACTTCCAGCATATCCTGCCCGCTGTGGTGGAGTTTGACCCCCACCTGATTCTGCTGGACATCTCCCTGCCGTTTTACAACGGCTATCACTGGTGCAGTGAAATCCGCAAAGTGTCCAAGGTGCCCATAATTTTTCTCTCCTCCGCGTCGGACAGCATGAACATTGTCATGGCCATGAACATGGGCGGCGACGACTTTATCGCAAAGCCGTTCGACTTCAGCGTCCTCATGGCAAAGGTGCAGGCGGTGCTGCGGCGCACCTACGACTTCGCAGGGCAGGTCAGCGTTTTAGAGCACCGCGGCGCCCTGCTGAACACCTCGGACGCCAGCCTGACCATTGACGGAAAGCGTGTGCCGCTGACCAAAAATGACTACCGCATTTTGGAGACCCTGATGGAGAACAAGGGCAAGGTTGTCAGCCGTGATGTGCTGATGCAGCGCCTGTGGGAGTCGGACAATTTTGTGGATGAAAACACGCTAAGCGTCAATGTGGCGCGGCTGCGCAGAAAATTGGAGGAGGCGGGGCTTCCCGACTTCATTGTCACAAAGAAGGGCCTCGGCTACTTGGTGGAGTAGGCTGGAAGGAGGAATGACCGTGCGGATGTTTATCAGCTATTTGGCGGCCCGCTGGCGGGTGCTTGCCCTGTTCGCCGTGTTTACGGCGGTTTTTCTGGGCCTGTTTTTTCTGTACCAGCTGCCGGTTTCCGCAGTGGTGTACGGCTTTTTGCTGTGCACTTTCATCGGCCTGATTGCCCTGTTTTTTGACTTTTCCGCCTTTCGTGAAAAGCGTCGCGTGTTGCAGGGCATGCTGAATGAGGTGACCGACACGCTGGAACACCTGCCGCCGCCCCAAAACGGGCTGGAAGCGGACTACCAGGCGCTGCTGCGCACGTTGTTTGAGGAGCGCAGGCAGCTTCGCAGGAAGCTGACCACAAGGTATGCGGATACGGTGGAGTACTACACCATGTGGGTCCACCAGATAAAAAATCCCATTGCCGCCATGCGGCTGCTGCTGCAAAATGAGGAGGGCGCCCAGACGGCGGAACTGCAGGAGGAGCTGCAGCGTATCGAGCAGTATGTGGAGATGGTGCTGACCTACCTGCGTTTGGACGCACACAGCACCGACTATGTCATCCGGGAATATGATCTGGACCGCATCGTCCGGCAGGCGGTGAGAAAGTACGCCTCCCAGTTTATCCGCAAGAAAATCCACCTTGAGTACGAGCCGCTTGGGGTGAAGGTGCTGACAGATGAAAAATGGCTGCTGTTCGTTGTTGAGCAGCTACTGTCCAACGCATTAAAATATACAAAGTCCGGCAGCGTGACCATCCGTTTGGAAGCGCCCAAAACCCTCTGTATTGCGGACACCGGCATCGGTATCGCGCCGGAGGATGTGCCCCGCATTTTTGAAAAGGGTTATACCGGATACAATGGAAGGGAGGACAAGCGCTCCAGCGGCATCGGCCTGTATCTGTGCAAGCGCATTTGCCGGAACCTCCACCACGGCATTTCCGCCCAGTCTGCGCCGGGCAGCGGCACCGTGGTTCGGCTGGAGCTTGACAGCGCCCAGCTGGAGGTGGAGTAGGCTGCCTTTCAAAATTGTAAGAAACGGCGGCGAATTGTAAGTTAAATCCATGGCATGCTGTTTCCTCTGTCTGCTACAATAATCCTGTCAAAACGAAAAGGAGGAAATGGCAATGGCAATGCTGGAAGTACGGCATTTGAAAAAAATTTATACCACCCGGTTCGGCGGGGGAAAGGTGGAAGCCCTTCGGGATGTGAACTTCAGCGTGGAAAAGGGCGAATACGTTGCAATCATGGGCGAGTCGGGCTCCGGTAAGACGACGCTGCTTAACATTCTTGCGGCGCTGGATAAACCCACCTCGGGCGAGGTGCTGCTGAACGGCCACAGCCTTGCGGAGATTAAGGAGTCGGAGATTGCGGCTTTCCGCCGCGACAACCTGGGTTTCGTGTTTCAGGACTTCAACCTGCTGGACACATTTTCTTTGAAGGACAATATTTTCCTGCCGCTGGTGCTGGCAGGCCGGCAGTATAAGGAGATGAAGCAGCGTGTGGCTCCCCTGGCGGAAAAGCTGGGGATAGCGTCCCTGCTGGAGAAGTACCCCTACGAGGTATCCGGCGGGCAAAAGTAGCGCGTGGCCGTGGCCCGCGCGCTGATTACCAACCCGCAGCTGGTTCTCGCGGACGAGCCGACGGGTGCGCTGGACTCCAAGTCCACGGACGAGCTGCTGCGTCTGTTCTCCCGCATCAATGCGGATGGGCAGACCCTGCTGATGGTAACCCACTCCGTCAAGGCGGCAAGCCACGCCGGACGGGTGCTGTTTATCCGGGACGGCGAGGTGTTCCATCAGCTGTACCGTGGCACAAGCACCAATGAACAGCTGTATCAGAAAATTTCCGATACGCTGACACTGCTGGCGACGGGCGGTGACCGGGCATGAATTTCGGTTTTTATCCCAAACTTGCCCTGACGGGAATCCGGAAAAACGGGCGGCTGTATGTCCCCTACCTGCTCACCTGTATCTGCATGGTCATGATGTTTTACATCATCGCCTTTCTTTCGATGAACGAAGGGGTGGGCGCCATGCAGGGCGGAGAGACCCTGCAGGCCATGCTGTCCTTTGGCTATTACATCATGGGCGTGTTTTCGCTCATCTTTCTGTTCTATACCAATTCCTTCCTCATCCGCCGCCGGAAAAAGGAATTTGGCCTTTACAACATCCTTGGCATGGGCAAGTGGAACATTGCGCGCATCCTTGTGTGGGAAAGCCTGATTGTGACGGCGGTGTCCCTGGCAGGCGGGCTTCTGTGCGGCGTGCTGTTCTCCAAACTGGCAGAGCTTGTCATGGTGCGGATGCTGGGCGGGCAGGCGGCCTTCAACTTCACGGTGGACTTTTCCTGCATCGTGCAGACGGTGGTGCTGTTTGCCGCCATCTTCCTGCTGATTCTTTTGAAGGCACTCAGGCAGATTCATGTGTCCAACCCGGTGGAGCTGCTCCACAGTGAAAACGTGGGTGAGAAGCCGCCCAAGGCCAACTGGCTGGTTGCGCTGGTGGGCGCCGTGCTGCTGGGAACGGCATACGTCCTTGCCGTCACGATTAGCGATCCGATCAGTGCGCTGGTGTGGTTCTTTGTGGCGGTGCTGATGGTTATTTTGGCAACCTATCTGCTGTTTATTGCGGGCTCGGTGGTTTTCTGCAAGCTGCTGCAAAAAAACAAGCGCTACTATTATAAAACAAACCACTTTGTTTCCGTGTCCTCCATGATGTACCGCATGAAGCGCAACGGCGCGGGGCTGGCTTCCATCTGTATCCTGTCCACCATGGTGCTGGTCATGATCTCCTCCACCATGTGCCTGTATATCGGGGCGGAGGATAACCTGCGCAGCCGCTATCCCCGCAACATTGTTGTGGACACCTACAGCATCGAAGAAAGCCAGACTTCGCAGGTGCATACCGCCGTGGCCTCCGCCCTGGAGGAGGCGGGGCTTCAGGCAGAAAACGAGCTGCACTACCGCTATCTCGACGTGGCCGGCTATTTTGACGGTGCACAGGTGATTTTCGACCAGAATAAAATCCCGGATTTTGGGATGTCCGGCTACTCCTCTGTCCGGCAGCTGTTTATCGTCCCGCTGGAGGACTACAACCGGCTGATGGGCACGAATGAGACGCTGGAAAAGAATGAGGTGCTAATATATACCACCAAGGACAGCTACGACTATGATACCATCACGATGGAGGGCTGCGACACCCTGCGGGTGAAGAAGGTGGTCACCGAGTTTGAGGACAACGGCGTGGACACCATGCAGGTTATTTCGTCCGTGTTCCTGTTTGTGCCGGACTTTGACACCATGGAACAGATCTTTGATGCGCAGGCTGAAATTTACGGGGATAACCGCTCTTACAAGCACGATTACTACGGCTTTGATCTGAGCTGTGATGATGCGACGCAGGTGGCGGTATATGACAAAATCAATACCAAGCTGGCGGAGCTCAGCGGCCTGGAAAACCTGCCGCCCAGAATCAATGTGGAATGCGCCGCGAAGGAACGGGCCGACTTTTACGGGCTGTACGGCGGCCTGCTGTCCCTCGGCGTGCTGCTGGGCAGTGTGTTTGTCCTCGGCGCGGTGCTGATTATGTATTACCGCCAGGTGACGGAGGGCTATGAGGATCAGGATCGGTTCGACATCCTGCAAAAGGTAGGCATGACAAAAAGGGAAATTAGGAAAAGCATCAACTCTCAGATGCTGACGGTTTTCTTCCTCCCGCTGATTACAGCGGGCGTCCACATGGCGTTTGCCTTCCCGCTGATTTCGAAGCTGCTGATGCTGTTCGGCCTGTCAAACATCGGGCTGCTGGTAGCGGTGACGGTGGGATGCTACCTTGTGTTCTCCTTATTCTATGTTTTGGTGTATGTTGCCACATCCCGCGCCTACTACGGGATTGTCAGCGGAAAAAGCAGAAGCTGATGTGATTAAAGAAGAGGCGAAGGGCCTTATGGCCCTTCGCCTCTTCTTTTTTTGACACTTGGACAGGATAATAAAGCGTTGGGCCCCTGGCACATAAAGCTTCTGTGAGCCCCGCGGCAAGGATTTGAAGCAGCTTAACTTTTCTCTTAAAATCTTTCCCTTTTTCGGCCAAACAGACCATTGTGTTCCGGCCTGCTCCCTGTTCCAAATAAGCAAGCCCATCTCTCTAATTTACGGATTGCTGAACTAATTGTTTGCCGACAGATGCCTGCTAGTCTCAATATGTCGCTTTGGAGACACTTCCCATCCCTTTCGCAAAGCATATACAAAATGTTCAAAACAGCATCAGAAATGCCCATCTTTACAGCCGCTTCATAGTATATAGTATCACGAAGTGATTTCAGCAATCAAACAGGCGCATATTCTAGGCCTCTCGCAGCTCATCACAGACTCCTCCATATCCGGTTTCTGGAAAATGTCAATAGAGAATCTAACTGTTTGCAGGTCTATTTGATACGGAAACAGCATAAAGGCTAACGATATCTCTTATCACCAGCCCCGGCAAAGAAGCACCGGGACGTCCTATGGCTTTTCAACCCGGTTCCATCTGACTGTGGGCTTCCTCCGACAGAGGCAGACCGCGCCATAGTCGGCATGGAACAAGGCATGCAGAACCCAAATATATGGTGCTCTGCATGCCTTTCCTTTCATTTTATTCCCACTCGGCAAATTCAAGTATATGGGAGTGTATTTCAGGTGATTTTACAGGCAAAGCATTCGCAAATATATTAATGTTTTGCTTGCTTATTTGGGACAGTTCGTTTTCTTAGTATCAAATTGAGACTCATTTTGACCACCGTCCGGGAGCGTAAACGCTCCCAGGCAATAGGGGATTGATTTCCGCCGAGGGCGGAAATCAATCCAACCATGGGACACAATTCGCCCCAAAATCAAAGGAG
>CAJFUF010000029.1 GCA_904420175.1 Candidatus Schneewindia gallinarum | reverse complement strand
TGCGGCGCCCGGGGCGCCGCACCACTTTTTTTATTCTTCCTTTGCTTTTTTGTTAAGCCGCCTGTTCCACAGGCCACACAAAACGATAAGGGCCACCATAAACACGACCAGGAAAATTCCGGTCAGCAGGCCGAATCCCTGCAGCAGCAGGACGGGAATAAAGGTCACGCACAGCAGGTCAATGATGGAGACGAAAATCCAGGCGAAGCCGGAATCCTCCAGCACGCCGCTCTGAAATTCCGGATCCACAATGCGCAGCAGGATTACCGCAATGGACATGACACCGGTGGACCAGCCGAAAATGTAAATCCCCCGTTCAAACCAGAATGTACGGAAAAATTTGCGGGAGACGAAGAACAAAAACAGGATGCAGAACAGCAGCCCCAGCGCGCTCATAATCAGGATGGGCACGATGTAGGTGATGACCACATTGATATTGATGGACGCCACGCCAAAGGCCACCAGGTAATCTGTGGCGGAGCTGCCGATGCGGGTGATAACCCGCTTGTCCACATACCGGTCCAGCTTTAACAGCCGCAGCAGGAACTGCAGCAGCACGCCGCAGATAAGCGCCAGGCCGTACACGGGAATGGCAATCTGCGGGAAGGCCAAACGGATGAGATGATCAATTAAATAGGCGGCGCCTACGCAGATAAGCACAAGGCACAAATGCCAGGTAAAGGGGTCGATGGACATGGGGTTGACGGTGTTTTCCCCCATGATGGTCCGGTCCTTCTCCGGGACCAGGCCGCTTTTCATCTCCTCCGGCAGGGATTTCATCTCTTTAATGACTTTGGTATAGCCCTTTCTGGTGGCAATGTTGATAAGGATAATGCCCACAAAAATGCCGCACAGCAGGCCGATGGTGGCAAAGGTCTGCCCGATGGTGGTGGCTTCCTCCCATCCGTTGTTTGCAAACACGCTGCCCACAGCCGCCGCGGTGCCGTGGCCGCCCACGAAGCCGGAGGGCATCATCATACCGAACGCCTCATTCAGCTGGGGGAACAAAAACTGCAGGATTCCATAGCCTGCCAGAAGGCCCAGCCCCCACTGGCCCACCTCCGCTGCCGTGTTCAAAAGAAAAGAGTCGCCCACATTGCTCATCATCTTTTTGAAAGAGCTTTTTTCCCGTCTGCCCAGAAACAGCGTGGCAAACAGCAGCGCAATAAGGATGGATGAGTAGGACGAAATGTCGGAGCTGAACGGGATGATGTTCAAAAAATATTTGCCCCCGAACATACCGATAAGGCCCGCCAGCAGAGAGGCCGGTATATACAGGTTCTGCAGCAGGCGGATTTTGCTGCGCAGCACCTTGGCCACAAACAGCAGCGCTGAGATGATACAAAAATCATACAGCAGGGTCAGCGGTGTAAATTCCATTTTTTCTCCTCCTTAATATTCCGGTACTTCATTTATTAAAATTAAGTTATCCCCGTTTTCATCCGGAGAGACCATACGCTCGAAGATATAGGCGGACTCCTCATCCAGCTGCTGATAGCTGTCCGCCAGCAGGTACATCCTGACAAAATAGGGCTTTGCCCCCACCTCGTGGCTGACCGTGTCCCCCTCCTGGTAAAAGATGGTGGATTCCGCCACGCTGGGCCGGTCGCACAGCGCGCGGACGGCGGACTGGTCCCGTACCGTCCCCTCTTTTCCGTGGAAATACAGCCCTGCGGTAATCTGCTGGAAAAAGGCGCTGTGGCGCTGCAGGCTCTGCTCCATCTGTTTTTTGTCATACACATAATCCAGCAAAAGATTTTCTACCGAAAAGCCGCTGCCGTAGGTGACCAGCTCGTGCTCGTAACCGAACAGGCGGCCGGTTATTTCACAGACTTCTATCCCCCGTTCCTTGCTCCAGAAGAACTGCATGGACAGCGGCCCCTCCTTCATGCCCACGTAGTCGGCAACCCTCTGCACCACGTCACGGGCCGCATCATACACCTCATGAATCAGGCGGGAGGGGTAGGTCACCCGCACAAGGTGCGGGAACTCGCCCGGACGGGGCCGGACTTTTTCCCGGTCGGCAATACTCAGCACATAGACCGTGCCGTTCGCCACCCAGTTCATCATATTGAACTCATATCCGTCGTTGTATTCCTCTGCGAGAATGTCCCGCTCGGTGGAGTATTTCCGCACGGCGTCAAACCGCGCGCGGATATCGGCGGCGCTGTTCACAACATAAATCCCACGGGAGCCGTAGCCGTTAATGGGTTTTATGACCAGCGGGAAACGAAGTCCCTTCAGTTCGTCCTCCGAAAAGCCCTCCTTCAGGCGGATGCTTTTGGGGCTGTGTACCCCCACCGCCTGAAACATCTTCTTCATCTCAGACTTCTCCCTTAAAAAGGGCAGCTTGTCCGGCTTCAGGTAGCAGGGCAGCCCCGCCCGGTCCGCAATTTTGACGAGGTGTTCGAACATGATGTCCGAGAAGGAGGTGACAATGCCGTCCGCCCCCTCGCTTTTGCACATGGCGGCGACGCCGTCCACATCCCGGATATCAATGTCGTAGCTTTTGTCCGCAAAGGCCTTGGCCGGTCCGTCCGGATAGCCGTCGCACACGATTGTGTAAATCCCGCGGGCCTTCGCCTGCTTGACAAGCGCAATAAATTCATCCATCGACCCGAGAATTACCAGTTTATGCTGCATTACAGCTCCTCCTTTGGTTTTTCATCCACGTTGTAGGTCTGCCTGACCACATACTGCGGGCTTTTGTTGACGCACAGGAAGGTGCGGCCCACGTATTCCCCCAGTGCCCCGATACAGATAAGCGTAATACCGAAAAACAGCAGCATCACGCAAAGCAGCGAGGCATACCCCGCCATCATCCCCGGGTGCATGATTTTTCTTATTACCGTTACAACCGCGTAACAGAAGCCCAGCAGGGCCGACACCCCGCCCAGGATGCCTGCAATCCGCAGCGGCATCACCGTGAAATTGGTAAAATTGCTCCAGAGCTTGACCAGTTTTTTCAGGTTGTAGCCGGAGTGCCCCTCCTTGCGCTCGAAATGTTCAATTTCCACGTTGGCGATGTTGCGTACCGTACGTAAGAACAGCCCCTCCATATAGGAAAAGGGATACTGGTAGTGAATCAGCTCATCCCGTACAAATTTCTTTGTGATCCAAAAGGAGGTAAACGCCATGCCCTTCGGCCGCTCCAGGCACAGCTCGTCAAACTTGTCGCCCATTTTCGTCAGCAGCCTGCGGAAGAAGGAGTGGCGCTTTTGCCGGTAACTGCCAAGCACCAGGTCGTACCCCTCCATCAGCTTGTTGAACAGGATGGGGATGTTCTTCGGATGGGTCTGCATGTCGTCGTCCATGTTGAGGATTAGATCCCCCGTGGCATAGTGCAGCGCCGCCATCTGCGCGTTGGCCTGCCCGAAGTTTTTGGCAAGGTCCACCACCTTCACGAAGGGATAGGTGGCGGCCAGCCCCCTGAGCAGGACAATGGTGTCCGGATGGGGCGAAAAATCGTTGACCAGGATAAACTCCCAGCTGTCAAGAGGAAGTTTCTTCAACTCCTCAATGGTTTTTTCCACCAGCTCCACCAGCACATGGGTGGAGTTGTAGCAGGGAATAATGACGGAAAGCTTCAAGATAAAATCTCCTTCATTTTCGTACTTACAGCCCGAACACCACGGCTCCGGCCAAAATAAGCGCCATGCCCAACAGCTTGCGCTTTGACAGCTTCTCCTTTAAAAACAGCACGCTCAGCACCCCGACATAGACGTAGCCCGTGGCCTCAAAAATATAGCCCTGTGACATGGGGACGTAGCGCAGGGCAAACACCGTCACCAGCGTGGAGCCGAAAAAGATGGCATAGGCGGCAATCACCCGGATGTTTAAATATTCCTTCAGCTTGCTTTCATGGGGCTGCATGGCGCTTTTTTTAAGCAGCACCTGCGAGACACTGGACATGAACACGGAAAACAGGTAGATGATGGAGAACAACAGCCGCTTATCCATGGTCGCTCACCACCAGAAAAATACCCGCAAAAATCAGCAGGCAGCCCAAAATCATGGGCAGCGTCAGTTTTTCGTCGAACAGCAGGCAGCCCCACAGCATCCCCCACACAATGGTCACCGCCTTGTTGGAAAATGCGGTGGACAGGGAGAACCGTTTCAGCACCTGCTGCCACAGCACGGCGTAAACGGCAAGGTTCAGCAGCATCAGGCCGTAAAAAAAGCAGAACTCAAAGGATAGAAACGGTTTGCCCGCAGCAGTTTTTGAGGCAATTCCGCCCGCCGCATACAAAAACAGCATGCCGTGAAGGAACAGGTAGTCCTTCCATGTGGGTTTCTTTTGCGGTGTGCTCATCCCTCTGCCTTCCTTCCATAAAAGGCATAAATCCCGTCGATGACCGTCCTTACATCCTCATCCGTGATGCTGTAGTACATGGGCAGCCGGGCCAGGCGCTCGCTCTCCTTGGTGGTGTAGCGGTCCTCCCCGAAGAAACGGCCGATTTTCTGGCCCGCAGGGGCGCTGTGCAGGGGGATGTAATGAAAGACCGACAAGATACCCCGCTGCTTTAAAAAGGCAAGCAGGCGGGTCCGCTCCTCCAAATCCTTCGCCTTGATATAGTACATGTGTGCGTTGTGCACGCAGCCCTCCGGCACAAAGGGCTGCTCAATCAGGCCTGCATCCCTCAGCGGGCGCAGCCCCTCGTCATACTGGTGCCACACTGCAAGCCTGCGGTCGTTTATTTCATCCGCATGCTCCAGCTGGGCGTAAAGGTAGGCGGCGTTCATGTCGCTTGGCAGGTAGGAGGAGCCAATGTCCACCCACGTGTATTTATCAATTTGCCCACGGAAAAACTTGCTGCGGTTGGTGCCCTTTTCACGGATGATCTCCGCACGTTCCACGTCCTGCTCACGGTTGATAAGCAGGGCGCCGCCCTCCCCCATGCTGTAATTTTTCGTCTCATGGAAGCTGTAGCAGCCAAAGTCGCCGATGGTGCCGAGGGCCCGGCCCTTGTAAAATGCATTGACGCCCTGCGCGGCATCCTCCACCACCAGCAGGTGGTGCCTGCGGGCAATCTCCATGATGGTGTCCATCTCGCAGGCCACGCCGGCGTAGTGGACCACGGCAATGGCCCGTGTCCTGTCCGTAATGGCCGCCTCAATCAGCTTTTCATCAATGTTCATGGTGTCGGGCCGGATGTCCACAAACACCAGCTTTGCCCCACGCAGGGCGAATGCGTCCCCAGTGGAAACAAAGGTGTAGGAGGGCAGAATCACCTCGTCCCCTTCTTTGATGTCCGCCAGCAGGGCGGCCATCTCCAGCGCATGGGTGCAGGAGGTGGTCAAAAGCACCTTCCTTGCTTTAAAATGCTGCTCCATCCACTCATTGCAGCGCCTTGTAAAACCGCCGTCCCCACAAATCTTTTCAGCGGCGATTGCCTGACGGATGTACTCCATTTCATTCCCAACGAAGGGAGGAACGTTAAAGTTAATCATTTCTTGTCTCCTCAGCTTGTCGAAAATTCTCGTTTAGGCTTTGTATCAGTATAGCATGGTTCTATTTGTGATACAAGAGCGATGATTTTGTGTGTTTCCTTTTCACATTTTATCCGCAAGAGAAAAAATGCCTTTCCTCCTTCCTGAAAGTATACAAAACCGGTTGACAATCAACAGTCGCTCGGGTATACTGTATATGAATAGTAACTATTATTAGTTCCGGGAGGGACACATGAAATATTCCAGACAACGCGAATTGATCTATCAAAAAGTGTGCGAGCGGCCTCTTCACCTTACGGCGGAGGCGGTCTACAACGCATTGAAGGAGGAGAACCCAAAGCTGAGCCTCGGTACGGTATACCGGAACCTGAACGCCCTTTGTGAAAACGGTATGCTGACCCGGGTGGAGGTTCCCAAGGGGCCGGAACGGTTTGACGGCAACCTGCATCCGCACGATCACCTCATCTGCGAGTGCTGCGGGAAGGTCGTTGACATACCGGAGGAAATCACAGTAGATTTGTCCCAGGTGGAAAAGGCCACCGGGTTGTCCATTACCGGCCACAGCACCATCTATAAGGGGCTGTGCACGGACTGTAAAAGCAAAAAAGCCTGTTAATGCATTCGCGGTGTGAAAAGCACCGCGATTTTTTTAGCTGAAATAGGCGGGGATGACCGCCGTGCCGATGGAGAAGGCCAGTGCCAGCGCCATACAGGCAAAAACCGCGCCGGAAAGCGTCTGCTCCAACTTCGGCCTTTTTAACACCCTTGCGGCAAATGAAAAGGCGCTGCGCAGGCCCACGGTGACATAGTACATCAGCGGGATGAGCAGGGGCATCAGATAACGGCCCTGTGGCTGATAGTCCGAAGTGTAGGAATAATACATGCTTAAAAACAGGGTAATCCCCATGGCAAGAAGCATGGCGCCATGCAGAAAAATCTGCCTGCGTGTTTGCAGGGGCCGGCTGGCAAATGCCGCTTTCAGCCGGCGCACTGCATTTTTACAGCGCAGCAGCAGTCCCGCGCCGGCAAGGCCGAACAGGAACAGGAACGCCCTGTAAAGCCAGTCGGTCACCCACACATCCATCCAGCCGAAATAGGCGATAAAACTTTTGAAAGAGTATTCAATCCAGCTTGTGTTTTTCAGCATGTCGGGCAAGGAGTAGCCCTGATCCCGCAGGGACTGACGCATTGACGGCTTCAGGGCGTCAATGGCGTGCTGCTCGCCGCACAGGTTTAAGGCGCTGCGCCCCAAAAAATCACCGTCATAAAGCAGGTAGTTGCGGACAAACCACCAGCCCGCCAGCACGGCGACAATGCCCACGATAAAAAAGCCCTTGCCAAACAGCGGCTTCCAATGAATTTTTCGGTCACCCTGAAATGCCACGCATAAAATGAACAGAATCGCACTGCACAGGATAAAGCCGTAGGCGTTGTAGTAGGAAAGGAAACAGATACTCAGCGCGACGGCAAACAGGGCGCACCGTTTAATGGGCCAGTTCTCCTTCGTTCCGCTGACCCAACAGTACAGGATCATGGCAATACTCATCACTGAGATGGACTCATTGTTGTAATAGGAGGAGCAGAAGGCAAACTGCGGAAGAAACAGCACCAGCCCCATAAACATCCACCGCTCCGGCCCGGGGAACCACTCTTTAGACAGCTTATAGCAAAAATAGGCGGTAACGGTGCTGCAGAGGACGCTGGTAAACCGTGCCGCAATATACAAAGCGGCCAGCTCCGTTGTAAAAAAGCTGACAATTTTGATAAACACAGCAGAAAGGATGCCGGACAGGTATGGCAAAAAAGCATAAGAAAAGCCCCAGTTGGGATCCAGAATCTGAGGTTCATAGCCGACAGGGAGCCTACCGTTCTGATAGATAAAATACGGGATTTGAAACCGCATGGGCTCATCCGGGGCCGCATTGACGGGCAGAAGGATGGACCAGAACAGATAGACCGAGAAAACTGTAAAAAGGAACAGCAGCAGCCTGCGCCGCTCCACATTAAGCTGCAATTTCTGTCTCATGCCGCCCTCCTGTTATCGTTGCAACCAGGCCGAGAAGAAGCGCTTCCACCGCAAAGAAAGCCACCGTCACCGGCTGAAGGCCGCAGGAATACACTGCCCTGACCCCGCAGAGAAACAGGCCGCCGGACAGCAGTAACAAAACCAGAGGATGCCGCCGCTTTGTCTCCAGAAACAGGAAAGCCAGGCCAATTAAAAGCACCGAGCCAAGCAGCGCCGCCCCCAGCACCTGCGGGACGTTCATCTGGTACCCGGGGACGCCGGTATTCAGTATCACTTCCGGCTGCTGCATCGGCTCCCCGTCCGCCGGGCGGGGGATATGGACGAAAAGCACCCCCATCTCCACCGGCTGCTGCTGCCACAGGGCCGCGCCGTCGGTCACGGGAACATTCTGGGCCCGATAAGGACTCATCAATGCACGACCGCGATACTGCACGCTGACGCTGGCCGGCGCACTGCCGGGAAACTGCAGCTTTAGGGAGCGAACCAGCTGGTTCTGGGGAAGCGGAAGGCGCAGGACCGCCGCATCCGCTGTAAACGAAAGCGTGCCGTCCCCGTTCAGCACCGCCCCCTGTACCATCTCCTGTGTGAGTGGTGTTCCGGACAGCACCACGCAGTGGCGAACCGCGCGGGCATAAAAAAACTCCCCGTACAGCACCGCACAGCATGCAAGCAGAACAGAAAAAAGGCAAAGGAGCACGGCTGGTTGTTTTTTCATATACTTTACCCTCCCCCATTGTCTCTCTCCCCGCAAAAAACGGGCGCTGTTTTTTAACACAGAGATGTTTTCTTTTGTTATATATAATTTTTACTTTTATTATAGTTAAAAAAAGAAAAAGCATATAAAAACAAAAAATTCAAGATTTTCTTTAAGGTGTGTCAAATAGTATACCACAGTTCCTGTCCCAGTTCAAGCACAAATATAAAATCCCCGCCCTGCATACCTATTTGGCAGGGGAGGACTGAGAGATGCTGCGTGCTTTTTTCCTGACGGTCCTTGCCGGCGGGGCGACCCTTGCCGGCGGGCTTTCCATCTTTTTTCTGCGCCGCCACGGGCGGCGGGTCGTGTGTGCATCGCTGGGATTTGCGGCGGGGGCCATGCTGTGCGTCTGCTTTGTGGAACTGCTGCCCTCCGCACTGTTTGAGTTGTACAGCCTGTTCGCGCTTTGGCAGGCGGTGTTGTTTACGGCCCTGTCCATGCTTGGCGGGATGGCGCTGGGCGCGCTGATAGGCAGGCTGCCCAGGGACGAGGCGGGCGGCCTGCACAAGCTGGGATTTGTCTCCATGGTGGCCATGACGCTGCACAACCTGCCGGAGGGGATTGCCACCTTCCTTGCCGGCTGTCACGACCCCCGGCTGGGGCTGACGGTGGCCGTTGCCATCGGCCTGCACAACATCCCGGAAGGGATTATGGTGGCCATGCCCGTGTGGTGCGCCACCGGCAGCCGGGGACGGGCTGTCCTGCATACGCTGCTGCCGGCGCTGGCAGAGCCGGTGGGGGCGGTGCTGGCCTACTTTGTGTTCGGCGGGCTGCTGTCCGGGCTGTCTGTCGGCGTCATGCTGGGGGCTGTCGCCGGGATTATGACCCAGCTTGCCCTGTGCGAAATTCTGCCGGAACTGCACAGGCAGGGGCGGCCTGTGGTCGGCGCCGTTTTCTTTTTTATTGGCGCCGCCGCCCTTTTTGTGGTGGAAAAGTTTTTCTAGGCCCTTTACGGACGGGGGAATTCTTGTTACACTGAAGGTAACAACCGACGGGAGGCGAAAAAGCATGGACGATGCATTGAAAGCGGTCATCATGCAGCGCATTGAGAAAACAATGGAGAATCTGCGCAAAAACAACATGGAGGCATACTATGTGGAAAACCGGGCAGGAGTGGCCGACAAGGTGCGGGAGCTGCTGCACAAAGGGGATCTTGTGGGGAACGGAGGGTCCCAGACACTGAAGGAGACGGGGGTCATGGCACTGCTGCAAAGCGGCGATTACGACTACCTCGACCGGGATCGGCCGGGAATGACCCCGGAGGAAAAGGACGACCTGTTCCGCCGCACCTTTTTCTGTGATGCCTATCTAACCAGTTCCAACGCCATCACGGAAAACGGCGAGCTGTATAATGTGGACGGGCACAGCAACCGGATTGCCGCCATGATTTTCGGCCCGAAAAGCGTGATTGTCGTCGCGGGCTACAACAAAATTGTCCGCAACCTGTCCGAGGCGGCAGAGCGGGTCAAACGGCTGGCCGCACCGGCCAACTGCCAGCGTCTGCACTGCGAGACTTACTGCCTGCACACCGGGCAGTGCCGCTCCCTGGAGGAGCCGGGCAGCGACTTTTCCGCCGGCTGCCGGAGTGCGGGCCGGGTGTGCTGCAACTTTGCGATTCAGGCGCAGCAGCGGCAGAAGGGCCGTATAAAAGTGATCCTTGTGGGAGAAGAACTGGGCTATTAACGCAGTGAAGCGGGGGCGATAAACGCCCCCGCTTCATTTTGTTCTAGGCCATAATAAACTCCCGCATGACGGAATCCGGCGGGACCTGTTCAATGGAAAGCGAAACTGTGCAGCGGCTCAGCTTGTCGTACAGTTCCTGCATTTTCTTTTCATAGACGCTGCCCTGGCGCAGGCTTTCCTCCAGCATGGGCCGCACATACCTTGTGTACAGCGCCAGCTCGTATGCGAAGGAGGAGTCAATGCGCCGATCCGCCAGCGCGCGGTAGGGCAGGATCTTTTCCGGCTCACTGCGCAGGACGTTTTTCCATATGCGCAGCACCTTATCCGGGTTGGAGTCGCGCGAGACGGCGTCCCGCGGCATCCGCCTGAGCAGGCGCAGATCGGTTGTATCAATCAATACGCGGCCGTTTTCCGTGTATTCCAGCATCGGCTCCACAAACAGCTTTAATGCGCGGCGGCCGTAATTGTCGTCCGCAATTTTGGGGTTTAAGGCGTGGATCCCCTCCACCACCAGTACGCCGCCCTTGTGCAGTTCCACGTTCCGGGGCGTCTCCGAGCGTGTCCCGGAGGCAAAGTCGAAAAGAGGCAGGGTCGCCCTGTGGTAATGAATCAGGTTAAAAAAGCTGCGCTTTATCAGCGGGACGTCCAGACACTCTACCGACTCCAGGTCGAGCGAGCCGTCCTCCAAAACAGCCATCTGGTTCCGGTTCAGATAAAAATCATCCAGGTTGACGGTCACATTTTCCACGCCGAGCTGCGTCAGCTCCTCGGCCACAAGGCCCGCGGTGCTGGTTTTGGCGGACCCGGTGGGGCCGCTTATCATCACAAGGCCGTATTGATCCCTGTTTTCCGCAACTTCCTTGGCCACGCTGCGGATACGGTTCTGGAAAGCCGTCTCAGAACTGGCGACCAGTTCCTTCACTTCTTTTTCATTCAGCCGGTTCAGCTCCTCCACCGGCATGGTATGCGTCTGTTGCATCACGAACCTCCTTCATAAAAGGACGAACCCATTGTATTCGCCGCCGGGCAGTCCGCAGGGCGGCATTTTCTCTATATTATACCCCATTTCCCCCCATTTGCACAGTGTTTCTTTGTTGACCGGGCCCCTGTATGGAGGGTATAATGGGAACATCTTATCATGGGGAGGGACCGCTTTGGACGCGCTGTTTGAACGGACAGCCATGCTGGTGGGACAGGAGGGGATTGACCGGCTGCAACGTGCGCACGTCGCCGTGTTCGGGATCGGCGGGGTGGGCGGCCACTGCACCGACGCGCTGGCGCGGGCGGGTGTGGGGACGCTGACCATTGTGGATCACGACACGGTGTCTGCCTCCAACCTGAACCGGCAGATTATCGCCTTCCGCTCCACCATCGGCCGACGCAAGACGGAGGTCATGCAGGAACGCCTGCTTGACATCAATCCGGCCCTGACCGTCCATGCGCTGCCCGTGTTTGTGGACAGGGACACAATGGAGCGCTTCGATTTTTCCGCCTTCGACTATGTGGTGGACGCGGTGGACACCGTCACGGCAAAGCTGCTGCTGATTGAGCGGTGCCGCGACGCAGGCACGCCCGTGCTGTCCTGCATGGGGACCGGGAACAAGCTGATGACGGAGCCGTTCCGCATCGCCGACATCAGCGAGACCAGCGTCTGCCCCCTTGCCCGGGTTATGCGGCTGGAATGCCGGAAGCGGGGGATTACGCGGCTGAAGGTGCTGTACTCGCCGGAGCCTCCCATCCGTCCGCAGCCCGGCAGCGGCGGCTGCGCGCCGGGAAGGCGCCAGACGCCGGGCAGCATCGCCTTCGCGCCCGCCTGCGCCGGGCTGACCATTGCGGGCCAGGTTATCCGCGAGCTGCTGTCCGGCTGCGGGCAATAGAAGCAGGGCGCCCGGCTCCCTTCCCCCGCTTGACGGGGCAGGGGCCCCCGTACTATAATAGAAAGCGACCGGCCCGCCGAAGCATTTTCTGAGGTGTGCCCTAAACAAACCGTTTTCGTTCTGAACACAAGGAGTTTTCCGAGTGGAAGCCGAAAAGGAATGCCGTTTTCCACGGGGAAACCATGCCGTTTTCAGCTTCCAGCTTCATGCCGGAAGCTGTTTTTGTTTTTCTGAAAGGAGCTTTTTTATGCAGACAAGAGTCGCCGTGATGAGCATCCTGCTTGAGGATGCGGCCTTCGCAGAGGAGGTCAACGGAATCCTGCACCAGTACGGCCGCTATATTATCGGCAGGATGGGAATCCCCTACCGTCAGAAGGGGATCCATATCATCAGCGTGGCGCTGGACGCGCCGCAGGACACCATCAGCGCCATGGCCGGGAAGCTGGGCAGAATCCGCGGGGTAAACATCAAAACCGCCTACTCCAACTTTACCAGCGGCGGTGAAGGCGGTGTGTAACGCCATCGACCGGCTGCGGCGGGACCGGGCGCTGCCGGACGGGCAGATGCGCGCCCTGTTGCTGTGTGAGGACAGGGATGTGCTGTCCTACCTGTTTCAGCAGGCGCGCAGGGTACGGGAGGAGGCCTACGGCCGGGCCGTGTTTATCCGCGGCCTTGTGGAGTTTACCAACCACTGCAAAAACGACTGCTACTATTGCGGAATCCGGCGCAGCAACGCACAGGCGCAGCGCTACCGGCTGCAGGAGGAGCAGATTCTGCAGTGTGCGCAGTCGGGCTACCGTCTCGGCTTCCGCACCATTGTGCTGCAGGGCGGGGAGGACCCGTTTTTCACCGATGAAAAAATGGTCTCCATCATCCGCGGTATCAAGTCCCAGCACCCGGACTGCGCCGTGACCCTGTCCATCGGCGAGCGGCCGGAGAAAAGCTACCGCGCATTTTTTGAGGCGGGCGCGGACCGTTACCTGCTGCGGCATGAGACGGCGGACGAAGCGCACTATGGCCTGCTGCACCCGGCCGGTATGTCCTTCCGGCACAGGATGGACTGCCTAAAGGCCTTAAAGGAGATTGGCTTTCAGACCGGCTGCGGGTTCATGGTGGGCTCCCCCTATCAAACGGTGGACAACCTGCTAAGCGACCTTGCCTTTACTGCGGCCTTCCAGCCGCAGATGGTGGGCATCGGCCCGTTTATCCCCCACCGGGACACCCCCTTTAAGGACAGGGCGGCAGGCTCCGCCCTGATGACGCTGAAACTGCTGGCCATCATCCGCCTGCTGCTGCCCACGGTGCTGCTGCCCGCCACCACGGCGTTAAACACCCTGCTGCCCGACGGGTGCGAGCAGGGCATGCTGGCGGGCGCCAATGTGGTCATGCCCAACCTGTCCCCGCAGGGGGTGCGCAAAAAATACATGCTCTATAACAACAAGGCCTCCTTCGGAAGTGAGGCCGCGGAGGCACTGGACAGCCTGCGCGCCCGCATGGCCCGTATCGGCTATGAGGTGGTATGCGACCGCGGGGACTACAGACAACCATCATGTTGACTAACGGGAAAGCTCTGCTGACCCGAAAGAAAGGAAAAACAAGTATGTACAATCCAAAATCAATGAAAGCAGAAGAATTTATCAGCCATGAGGAGATTGAAAGCACGCTGGCCTACGCGGATGAAAACCGGGACAATATGCCCTTAATCCGGGAGATTCTCGACAAAGCGAAGGAGTGCAAAGGTCTCTCCCACCGGGAGGCCTCGGTCCTTTTGGCAAACGAGGACCCGGAGGTGCTGAAGGAAATTTACGCCATGGCCGCGGACATCAAAAAGAAGTTCTACGGCAACCGCATCGTGATGTTTGCACCGCTGTACCTATCCAACTACTGTGTGAACGGCTGCGTCTACTGCCCGTATCACCGCCAGAACGGGCACATCCCGCGCAAAAAGCTGACGCAGGAGGAGGTTGCAAAGGAGGTTATCGCCCTGCAGGACATGGGCCACAAGCGCCTTGCCATCGAGGCGGGTGAGGACCCTGTCAACAACCCCATCGAGTATATTCTGGAGTGTATTAAAACCATCTACTCCATCAAGCACAAAAACGGCGCCATCCGCCGGGTCAATGTCAACATTGCGGCCACTACGGTGGAAAACTACCGCAAGCTGAAGGAGGCGGGGATCGGCACCTACATCCTGTTCCAGGAGACCTATCACAAAGAGAGTTACGAGCAGCTGCATCCCACCGGCCCCAAGCACAACTACGCCTACCACACGGAGGCCATGGACCGCGCCATGCAGGGTGGCATTGACGACGTGGGCCTGGGCGTGCTGTACGGGCTGGAGAGGTACCGGTACGAGTTTGCAGGCCTGCTGATGCACGCAGAGCATCTGGAGGCGGTACACGGCGTGGGGCCGCACACCATCAGCATGCCGCGTATCAAGCGGGCGGATGACATCGACCCGGACACCTTCGACAACGGCATCAGCGATGAAATTTTTGAAAAGCTGTGCGCCCTTATCCGTATCAGCGTGCCCTACACCGGCATGATTATCTCCACAAGGGAAAGCCAGAAGGTAAGGGAGCGGACCATGCAGCTTGGCATCTCCCAGATTAGCGGCGCCTCCAGAACCTCTGTCGGCGGCTACACCGAGGCGGAGCGCCCCACCGACACCGAGCAGTTCGACGTATCCGACCAGCGCACGCTGGACGAGGTGGTGCGCTGGCTGATGGAAAACGGGCACATCCCCTCCTTCTGCACGGCCTGCTACCGCGAGGGACGCACCGGCGACCGCTTTATGAGCCTGTGCAAAAGCGGGCAGATTCAAAACTGCTGCCACCCCAACGCACTGATTACCCTGAAGGAATTTTTGATGGACTACGCCACGCCGGAGACGGTGAGGGTGGGCAACGCCATGATTGCAAAGGAATTGAACAATATTCCCAAGGAAAAGGTGCGCGCAGTGACGGAGCAGTACCTTCATGAAATTGAAAACGGCGCGCGGGACTTCCGGTTCTGATGCGCGGGGAAAGGGGCTGAAAAGCGCATGGCGCAAAATCTGAACGAGACACCGCGGGCAAACCGGGTGCACATTGCCTTCTTCGGTATGCGCAACGCGGGCAAGTCCAGTGTGGTCAACGCTGTCACCGGGCAGGAGATGTCCATTGTCTCCGCCGTAAAGGGCACCACCACCGACCCCGTCACAAAATCCATGGAGCTGCTGCCGGTGGGGCCGGTGGTCATCATCGACACGCCCGGCATGGACGACACCGGCGACGTGGGCGCGCTGCGGGTGAAAAAAGCCCGGCAGATTCTCGCTAAAACCGACGTGGCCGTGCTGGTGGTGGACGGGCAGGTGGGCCTGTCCCCGGCGGACGAGGAACTTCTGGCCCTGTTCCGCGACAGGGGGGTGCCGCACCTGGTGGCCTATAACAAAGCGGATCTTGCACCGGCGGCACAGCAGGGCGGCCTTTCCGTCAGCGCGCTGACAGGGCAGGGCATTCAGCAGCTGAAGGAGCGTATTGCCGCTTTGGCGGCAAAGGCGGAAAATGAAAAAAGGATTATCGGCGATCTGCTGACGCCGGGGGACATGGTGGTGCTGGTGACGCCCATCGACGCCTCCGCACCGAAGGGCAGGATGATTTTGCCGCAGGTACAGGCCATCCGCGACATTCTGGATGCGGGGGCCGTGTGTTCCGTCACCCAGCCGGAACAGCTGCCCGGCGTACTGAGCGGGCTTTCCGCGCCGCCCCGGCTGGTGATTACGGACAGCCAGGCCTTCGGCAGGGTGAAGGGGATGGTGCCCGGGCAGGTGCCGCTGACCTCCTTTTCCATTCTGTTTGCCCGCTATAAGGGGGTTCTGAAAACCGCCGTACAGGGCGCCGCAGCCCTTGAGGGCCTGAAGGACGGCGACCGGGTCCTGATTGCCGAGGGATGCACCCATCACCGCCAGTGCGAGGACATCGGCACCGTCAAGCTGCCGGGGTGGATTCAGGCGCACACGAAAAAGGCGCTGCAGTTTGCGTTTACCTCGGGCGGGGGCTTCCCGGAGGATTTGTCCCCCTTCCGGCTGGTGGTGCACTGCGGCGGCTGCATGCTGAACGAGCGGGAGATGCAGTCCCGCCGGCAGGCCGCCGAGAGGCAGGGCGTGCCCTACACCAACTACGGCACCCTGATTGCCTACATGAACGGGATTTTAAAACGCAGCCTTGCGCCCTTCCCGGACTGCGCGGGGCTTCTTTAAAAAAAACAGCAGGCGGAACGTTAATCCGCCTGCTGTTTTCCTGTTTTTCCAAGGAAAGCGGCCGCCAGGGCCTCCTTCTCGCACTTTGGCAGCTTTTTTATCTGCGCCTCCCTTTTTAAGGCCGCTGTTTTGTCCGGCAGCGCCTCCGCATAGGCGAGGGTGACGGGCCTGCGGCTGCGGGTGTACTTGGCCCCGCGGCCCTGTGCATGGGTTTCTATCCGCGCCTGCACATCCACCGTGTAACCAGTGTATAAGCTGCCGTCCCGGCAGCGCAACATATAAACAAAATATTTTTTCATTCCTGCACCTCGGGCCGGGCCTGTCCATGCCGTGCCGTTACGTCCATTATACGGCAAAAGCCCGCGCCTGTCCACAGGGGAGGGACAAAACAATTGACAACGCTGAACGGCGTTGATAGACTATAGAATAAGAAAGGGAAAGGGGAGCGCCACATGGTAAGACATATTGTGTTCTGGAATTTAAAGGAGTCCGCCGAGGGCGCGGACAAAAAAATCAACGCGGCGAAAATCAAGGCCGGGCTGGAAGGGCTGGTGGGCCGGATTGACGGCCTTATCAAGGCGGAGGTTATGCGCGGCTACGACCCGGACAACTACGACCTGTGCCTGTACAGCGAGTTTACGTCGAAACAGGCGCTGAACTCCTACAAGGAAAATGAGAAGCACAAGGCGGTGCAGGCCTTTGTGCACAAGGTCGTCACCGACAGGGTGGCCTTCGACTGCGAGGTGTAGTATGGATCAGAAAAAACTGGACCGCATCAGCGAGCTGACGCGCCTTGCCCGCCAGCGTGCGCTGACGGAGGAGGAGACGGTGGAGCGGGCCGCCCTGCGTCAGGAGTATATCGACGCCTACCGCCGAAACCTGGAGGCGCAGCTGAAGGGCGTCCGCTTTGTGGAACCGGACGGCACCGTCACCCCCGTTGTAAAAAAGGAGGACCGCTATGAGTGAGGACCGGCGCATTGCGCTGCTGATTGACGCGGACAACATCTCGGAAAAATACATCCGCAGTATTCTGGACGAGATTTCCTTATACGGCTCGCCCACCTACAAGCGCATTTACGGCGACTGGACCACACCCCAGATGAGCAAGTGGAAGCCCGTGCTGCTGGAACATTCCATCACCCCCATTCAGCAGTACCGCTATACCGTGGGGAAAAACGCCACCGACTCCGCCATGATTATCGACGCCATGGACATCCTGTATTCCGGCAAGGTGGACGGCTTCTGCCTTGCCAGCAGCGACAGCGATTTTACCAGGCTTGCAGCGCGCCTGCGTGAGGCGGGCATGTTTGTGCTGGGCATGGGGGAGAAAAAGACCCCCGCGCCCTTCAAGGCCGCCTGCGAGACCTTTAAATACCTGGAGGTGCTTGCCGCCGGGCCGGAGCCTGAGGAGGAGGACACCAAAAAGGCGGAGCCGCACAAGGACGAAGTGCGTCCCAAGGCGGAGAAGAAAAAGGAGAAGGAGCTGGAGACGGTGGTCGCCGGCATGAAGGAGCTGTGCGAATCCATCCGGCAGATCATCACCCAGAACTCCGACGAGGAGGGCTGGACGTATTTAAGCCAGATCGGCACCATGCTGGGGCGCCTCTACCCCGACTTTGACCCGCGTAACTACGGCTACAGCAAGCTGCACAAGTTGATTGAGGACACCGGCATGTTTGAGGAGAAGGTCACCGACTCCGGCCGCGGGACCAAGCACTACCTGTTCCGCAACAAGACAAAGAAGAAGCGGCGCTGATGATTTACACACTGACACTGAACCCCTCCCTCGACTATGTGCTGGATCTGCCCCGTTTTACGCCCGGCCGGGTAAACCGGGCGGGCCGGGCCGCGCTGTTCCCCGGCGGGAAGGGGCTGAACGTATCCATCATGCTGGGACGTCTCGGCGTGCCCAGCAGGGCGCTGGGCTTTGCCGCGGGGCCGGAGGGGGAGCGGCTGCGGCAGCTTGTGCGCGCACAGGGCGTGGACGAAAAACTGCTGGCACTGCCATCCGGCAGCACCCGCATAAATGTAAAGCTGCGCGCCGGGCAGGAGACGGATATCAACGCGCCCGGCCCGGAGATCCCCCCGCAGGCGGTGGAACAGCTGCTGGCCCGGCTGGACAGCCTTTCCCAGGGGGATGTGCTGGTGCTGGCCGGAAGCATCCCGCCCGGCCTGCCCCCATCGTTTTACGGGGATGTGCTGCATAGGCTTCAGGGCCGCGGCGTCCGCGGCGTGGTGGACGCACAGGGCGAGGCATTAAGACAGGCCCTGCCGCAGCGCCCCTTCCTTATCAAGCCCAACCGGGCGGAACTGGAGGAGCTGGCGGGCCGCCCGCTGCAGGATGCCCGCCGGGTACAGCAGGCCGCGCAGGCCCTTCAGCGGCAGGGTGCGGAAAACGTGCTTGTGTCCCTTGGCGGGGAGGGGGCGCTGCTGCTTGACAGCCTGGGGCGGGTGCACACCGCCCCGGCCCCAAAGGGCGAGGTGAAGGGCGCCGTGGGCGCTGGGGACTCCATGGTGGCGGGCTTCCTTGCGGGCCTGCTTGCCGGTGAACAGCCTGCCGCCGAAGGCCGTGGGGACAAAGGCCGGGCCCCCGACCATATTGACAGCATTTCCCGCGCCTTCCGCATGGGGCTTGCCGCCGGCAGTGCCACCGCCTTTTCCGATTGGCTGGCCTCCGGGGCGGAGGTGCTGCAGCTGATGGGGGAAGGGGCCGCAAACCTTGGATGAAACGCTGCTCAGGCTGCTTCTGTTCCTGTGCCTCATTCCGCTGACCCGCTCCAGCAGCGGATGGCTGCTGGAGCTGGTCTACCGCTCTGCAGGGGTGGATGAAAAGGACGTTTACACCTACCGGTTTGGGGTGCGCCACAGGAAGCGGCCCTACGGGTATGTCACAAACTGGCTTGTTTCCACCTCCCCCAATTCCAAAAAAACAGGGTGGCTGCTGCTTTTGTACCTGCTGTGCACCATCCCTGCCGTGCTGGGCTTTAACCTTTCTATTTTCGGGCTGTTCCTTCCCATCCTCGACTGGCCCCTCGGCTACGCCGGGGTGGCGCTGGGGGTGCTGTGCGCCGCCTGTGCAGGGGCGAACCTTGTGTATCTGCTCTGTACCGGCAGAAAGGTCCCACGGCCGGGGCGTGCCCTTTTAAAGGGTGTGCTGCTTGTGGTGCTTTCTGCGGCCATGTTGGCTGCCATGGTGCTGTTTGTGTACCAAATGGCCACCGTTTCCAAACTGCAGGTAAATGCCGGGCAGGTGCAGGAAATTTTGGTCTCCAACGGCCTTGTGCCAAAGGAGGAAGAGGCGCATTCCAGCTTAAATCAGGGGCTGATTGCGCGGGACGGCACATTTCTGTTCCAGTTTTTCGACATGAAAACAAAAAGCGCGGCGGAAGAGCTGTACCAGCAGGGGCTTGCCATGCTGCTGGAGAGCTCCAAGCAGATGCAGGGGAAAGAGGAGACGACAAGGACAAACCACAACTACCGCATTTATACGATTCGTGCGCCCGGGCTTTGCGGCGCAGCCATCCAGGTCGGCACCACGGCGGTGTACGCCTGCGGCGCCGGGGAGGACGCACAGCGGCTGGAACAAATTCTCCAGGCAATGCATTATCTGTAGAAAAAAGGCACGGTGCAGAATGTTCTGCACCGTGCCTTTCCGCTTTTATTGCAGTGCCTGCCGCAGCAGCCGCTGCGCATTCTCACCGAGGATTTGCCTCTTCCGCCGTTCGCTGACGGGCAGGTTTTCGATAAATGCCACCGACACTGCCGGATCCTCCCACGGGCAGTCGCTGCCCAGCAGGACATGGTCCGCCGGATGGTTTCTCATCACCCGCACGGCCTGTGCCGGGTCGATGTAGCTTGCAATAATGGCCGTGTCAAAGTACACGTTTTCCAGCCCGCACAGGTGCCGCTCCACCTCGTCCCACTGTTTGAGGCCGCCCAGGTGCGCCAGCACCATACGGGTGCGGGGGAACAGTTTTGCCACCCTGGCGCTGCGCGCAGGCGGGTTGTGAATAAGCTCAGGGCTGTAGCAATCCCAGCCCGCGTGGAACACGATGGGAAGGCCCAGCTCCCCGCACATCTCGTAGATGGGGAACAGCCGCTCCTCATCCACCATAAAGCCCTGATAGTCCGGATGCAGCTTAATGCCCGGCAGGCCCAGCTGCTTAATCCGGCGCAGTTCCTCCACCGCATCGGGGGCATCCGGGTGCACGGAGCCGAAGGAGACAAGCCTTCCTCCCAGCTCGCGGTTCAGGACGGCCGCATGGTCGTTGATGGTGTGCATCTGCTTCGGGCTGGTTGCAATGTTTAAGGACACGCCGGTGTCCACCCGGGCATGCCGCAAAACAGGCAGGGTGGCGCCTACGGTGCCGTCTGTGCTGGGTGTAATTCCGGAGATGTCCGCCAGCTTTTTCACCGCCCGCTCTGCAATGGCATCCGGGAAGGTGTGGACATGAAAGTCAATAACCGGCATATTTTTCCCTCCTTTCCTTTGAAAACAGGAAGGCGCACAGTTTCCTGTGCGCCTTGTGTTTTCCCTTTTGGGACTTAGCCCAGTCTTGCCTTCAGGGCATCCAGCTGTGCAGCAAGCTCCTTCGGCAGCTTGTCGCCGAATTTTGCGTACAGCTCGCTGATGCTTTCCGCGTCCTCTTTCCACAGGTCGCGGTCCACTTCCAGCAGGCCCTTGATTGTGTCAACCGTAACGCCGTCCAGGCCCTCGATATTGATGTCCTCTGCCTTCGGTACGTAGCCGATGGGGGTCTCCACCGCGTCGGCCTTGCCCTCGCAGCGGTCGAGGATCCACTTCAGCACACGCATGTTGTCACCGAAGCCGGGCCAGATGAAGTGGCCCTCGTCATCGGTTCTGAACCAGTTGACGTTGAAAATCTTGGGGGCTTTGTCGCCCAGCTCCTTGCCCATGTCGAGCCAGTGCTGCCAGTAGTCACCCATGTTGTAGCCGCAGAAGGGCAGCATGGCCATGGGGTCGCGGCGGACAACGCCGACAGCGCCGGCCGCAGCAGCGGTGGTCTCAGACGCCATGATGGAGCCGACGAACACGCCGTGGTTCCAGTCAAAGGACTGATAGACCAGCGGAGCAGTCTTTGCACGGCGGCCGCCAAAGACCATGGCGGAAACCGGCACGCCCTGCGGGTTGTTAAACTCGGGGCTGATGCACGGGCAGTTGATAGCCGGTGCGGTGAAGCGGCTGTTGGGATGTGCGCCCTTCTCGCCGCTGTCGGGATCCCACTTATTGCCCTTCCAGTCAAGCGCGTTCTTGGGCGGGTTCTTGTCGAGACCCTCCCACCACACGGTGTTGTCGTCCAGGTTCAGCACCACGTTGGTGAAGATGGTGCCCTGACGGGTGGAGGCAAGCGCGTTGGGGTTGGATTTTGCATTGGTGCCGGGGGCGACGCCGAAGAAGCCCGCCTCCGGGTTGATGGCCCACAGTCTGCCGTCAGGGCCCTTACGCAGCCAGGCGATGTCGTCGCCGACACACCAGACCTTGTAGCCCTGCTTCTTGTAAATCTCCGGGGGAACCAGCATGGCAAGGTTGGTCTTGCCGCAGGCGGAGGGGAATGCAGCGGTGATGTACTTCACATCGCCGTCCGGGGTCTCGATGCCGAGGATGAGCATGTGCTCGGCCATCCAGCCCTCGTTCTTGCCCTGGTAGGAAGCAATTCTCAGCGCGAAGCACTTCTTGCCCAGCAGCACGTTGCCGCCGTAACCGGAGTTGACGGACCAGATGGTGTTGTCCTCCGGGAAGTGGCAGATGTACTTGCCGTCCGGATCCAGCGTGGCCTTGCTGTGCAGGCCGCGGACAAAGTCGTTGCTGTCGCCCAGCTGGTCCAGCGCCTGCTTGCCCATTCTGGTCATGATGTCCATGTTCAGCACAACGTAGATAGAGTCGGTTACCTCAACGCCGACCTTGGAAAAAGGAGAGCCGATGGGGCCCATGCAGTACGGGATGACATACATGGTACGGCCCTTCATGGCGCCGTCAAACAGGGGACGCAGCTTGGCATATGCCTCTTCCGGGGCCATCCAGTTGTTGGTGGGGCCTGCGTCCTCCTCCTTCTTGGAGCAGATGAAGGTGCGCTGCTCCACACGGGCAACGTCGCTGGGATCGGTGCGATGCAGGTAGCAGCCGGGCAGCTTCTCCTCGTTCAGTTTATGCATCTCTCCTGTGGAGCATGCCTCGTCCCGCAGGGCCTGCAGCTGAGCGTCGCTTCCGTCAATCCAGACGACCTTGTCGGGCTTGCACAGGGCGACTGTCTCGTCCAGCCAGCTCAGGACATGTTTGTTTGTTGTCATGATAGTGGTTCTCCTTTCAAATTTTGAACTTTACAAAAGTAAATGAAAGCCAACTTTTCACAAATACATTATAAACTAACCCATCCCAATTAGCAATGGGTTTTCGTTAATTTTTTGTTAATACTCTAACAAATTTTACAGTTTTCCAACCGCAAACTTGCAAAACCATTCAGATCCGGCCCGGCGGTGTTGCCGGCCTGCAGTTCAAAAAACCCCTGGGAGGCAATCATGGCCGCATTGTCCCCGCACAGGCTGGTTTCCGGCAGGTACAAGCGGATACCCTCCCGGTTGCAGCGGCGCTGCATCTCCCCGCGCAGGTGGCTGTTGGCGGACACGCCCCCCGCCACGCACACCGTGCGGTATCCAAGCGCCTTTGCCGCCGCCAGCGTCCGGCCGCACAGCAGGTCGCAGACCGTGGCGGTAAAGCTGGCAGCCACATCCTCCCTGCGGAAGGGTTCCCCCCGCTGTTCCATGGTGTGGACAAGGTTGATGACCGCTGTTTTCAGCCCGGAAAAGCTGAAGTCGTAGGGGCCGCCGTCCACCGACGGATGGGGCAGCCGGAAGGCGGCAGGGTCCCCCTGCGCCGCAGCCCGGTCCACGTACACCCCACCGGGATAGGGGAAGCCCAGCACCCGGGCGGTCTTGTCGAATGCCTCCCCCGCGGCATCGTCCCTTGTGCGGCCCACCACGCGGTATTCGGTGTAGCTTTTCACCTCCACGATGTGGCTGTGCCCGCCGGACACAATCAGGCAGAGGAACGGGGGCGTAAGGTCCGGCGTGGTCAGGTAGTTGGTGGCCACGTGGCCCTTCAGGTGGTTGACGGGGATAAGCGGCTTGTCCGCGGCAAGGGCAAGGCCCTTTGCAAAACTGACGCCGCACAGCAGCGCGCCGATAAGCCCCGGCCCGTATGTGACGGCAATGCCGCCGATATCGTCCATGGTGCAGCCCGCGTCCTTCAGCGCGCAGGCGCACAGCCCGGAGATGGCCTCCGCATGCCTGCGGGAGGCGATTTCCGGCACCACGCCGCCGTACAGCTTGTGCTCCTCCACCTGGGAGGCCACAGCACTGGACAGAATGCGCCGTCCGTCCTCCACCACGGCGCAGGCCGTCTCATCGCAGGAGGATTCAATTCCCAGTATTTTCATCCGTTTCCTTCCTCTCCGTTAAAATACAGCGTCAAAAGCAGCGCGTCCTCCTTTGGGGCGGTGTAGTAGCCGGGGCGGACGCCCGCCTGCCGGAAGCCGAGGCCGCTGTAAAGGGCGATGGCCGCATGGTTTGAGCGGCGCACCTCCAGTGTTAAAAATGCAAGATTTTGTCTCTCAGCTTGCAGGATGAGTGCTTCCATCAACGCGCGGCCCACTCCCCTGCGCCGCAGGGCGGGCGCCACCGCCACATTGCCCAGATACCCCTCCCCGCATACGGCGCGGTAGCCGGCGTATCCGGAAAGGGCCGCCCCGCACCACGCGGTAAGGAACACGGCGCCGTCCGCCGCCAGTTCCGCTGCCACTGCCTGCTCGCTCCACGGGGCGGAAAAGCACTGCTTTTCCAGCGCCGCAATGCCCGCCGCATCTTCCGGCAGGGCGGGCCGAATCACCAGCTTATTTTGCGTCATACCAGCTGTTCCCCACACCGGTGTCCACCACCAGCGGCACCCGCAGCTTTGCGGCGTTCTGCATCTCCTCCGCCACAATCAGCTGCGCCTTGTCCTTCTCATCCTCCGGCGCCTCCACAATCAGCTCGTCATGCACCTGCAAAATCAGCCTTGCCTTCATGTTTTCCGCCGCCAGCCTGCGGTACACCCGCACCATGGCGATTTTAATGATGTCCGCCGCCGTGCCCTGAATGGGGGAGTTCATGGCAATCCGCTCGCCCAGGGCCTTTGTGACCTTGTTGGTGGACTGCAGCTCCGGTATGGGGCGGATCCGGCCGAACAGGGTGGTGGTATGGCCCGTCCGGCGCGCGTCCTCCACCGTGCCGTCCAAAAACTGCTTGACCTTCGGGTAGGAGGCGAAATACCCCTCAATATACTGCTTGGCCTCGCTGACGGACACGCCGATGTCCTTGGACAGCGAGAAGGCGCCCATGCCGTAGATAATGCCGAAATTCACGGTTTTCGCGCGGGAGCGCATCAGCGGCGTAACCATCAGGGGGGGCATATGGAAAATCTCGCTGGCGGTCTTCATGTGGATGTCCTCCCCGTCAAGGAAGGAGCGGCACATGCTCTCGTCTGCGGACATGTGCGCCAGCACCCGCAGCTCAATCTGGGAGTAGTCCGCATCCACCAGCACCCTGCCGGGCGCCGCCACAAAGAAGCGGCGCATTTCACTTCCCAGCGGCGTACGCACCGGGATGTTCTGCAGGTTCGGCTCGGTAGAGCTGATGCGGCCCGTACGCGCCACCGTCTGCTGGAAGGTGCTGTGAATGCGTCCGTCCGGCCCGATCAGCTTCAAAAAGCCCTCCACATAGGTGCTTTTTAGCTTGTGAAACGTGCGGTACTCCAGGATTTTTTCCACAATGGGATGGTGCTCCCTGAGGCTTTCCAGCACCTCCACATTGGTGGAGTAGCCGGACTTGGTCTTTTTGCGTACAGGCAGCCCCAGCTTTTCAAACAGCACCTCGCCCAGCTGCTTCGGGGAGTTGATGTTAAATTCACCCCCCGCAAGGGAGTAGATTTCCCCCCGCAGGTTTTCAATCCTGTCCGACAGCATGCTGCCGAACGCTTCAATGCCCTTTTTGTCCACGGCCACACCGCACAGCTCCATAAAAGCCAGCACCTCGCTCAGCGGCAGTTCCACCTCGCGGTACAGCTGTTCCAGCCCCTGCGCCGCAAGCCGCGGCCCCAGTGTCAGGCCGAGGTGCCGCACCAGCGCTGCGCGGCCCGTCTCCTCCGGCGTGGCGCCGAGATACCGCACACACAGCGCGTCCAGCGTGTAGGTGCTGCTGTCCGCCGCAAGCAGGTAACCTGCAAGCTCCCCGTCCACACCCATGTTTTTGGCCGGCAGCCCGTTTTTGATGGCAAAACGGTAGAAGCCCTTCGCATGAAACACATGCTTTTCCAGCTTCTCCTCTGCCAGCAGCGCCTTCAACACTGCTGCGCTATCCCCACCCACCTGATAGAGGTGCTTTTCATCCGCCAGTTCCAGCTGTGCGGGCATGTCCTCCTCAAACCGGCACCAGACACCCACAGGGGAGGAGAGCGGCGGCAGGGTGTCCTGCGTCCACACCTCCGCCTGCTGCGGTGCGGCGGCAGGCACGGCGCCTGCCTGCGGTGCGGGCTCCTGCTGTGTTTTGGCCGCCAGCTTCAGGCGTTTTAAAATGGAGTTCAACTCGTATTTTGTCAGTAAAACCCGCAGCCTGTCCTCATCCGCCGGGGCGTTCCGGTAGTGCGCCAGGTCCGTGTCGATGGGTGCGTTGCGGTCGATGGCGGCAAGGGTACGGCTGAAAAAGGCGCTGTCCTTTCCCGCCAGCAAATTGCGCTTAACCGTGTCCGACACGGGCAGCCCGTCCAAATTTTCGTACACCTTGTCCAGGTCCCCTGCGGCGGAGATGAGGGTCACGGCCGTTTTGGGGCCGATTTTCGCCACCCCGGGGATGTTGTCCGAGCTGTCGCCCATCAGCGCCTTAATGTCCACAATGCGCAGGGCGTCGTCCACGCCGTACTCCTGTTTGATTTTTGCGCGGTCAAACTCGGTGGCGGACACCCCCGCCTTGGGGGAGGCCAGCCGGACGGTGACGCAGTCGTTTACCAGCTGCAGGCTGTCCCGGTCTCCTGTCAGGATGACGCACCGGTCCTCACCGGGCACGCAGCGTGCGGACAGGGTGCCGAGAATGTCGTCCGCCTCATACCGCTCGCAGGTGACCACGTGGTAGCCCATGGCCGTCAGGATTTCCTTCATAACGGGCATCTGCATGTGCAGCTCCTCCGGGGCGGGCTTGCGCCCTGCCTTGTACCCGTCATACAGTTCATGCCGGAAGGTGGGGGTGGGCAGATCAAACGCCACGGCCACCCCGTCCGGGGCAAACGCATCGGTTTCCTTCATTAAAATGTTTAAAAAGCCGTACAGCGCGCCGGTGGGGAACCCATCCTTTGTGGACAGGGGCCGCACGCCGAAAAACGCCCGGTAAAAGACGCTGTTTCCATCTACAAGCAGCAGTTTCAAATTAAGCCCTCCAAACTGGCGGCCGCCCGGCGGGGCAAAGCCGCACGCCGGAACGCCGCAAAACGGCGGGGCGCTTGTCTCCACCGTTTTCCTTCTGGGCATATTATAGCATATCTGCGCACAAAAAACCGTCCCTTCCACAAAAACCGCCCGGTGAAAGAAAGGGGCGCAGGTTTCCCTGCGCCCTGTCCGGCCGCCGCTTACTGCGGGATTTTAATGGTCTGGCCGGGATAAATCAGATTCGGGTCGCGGATGCCGTTGTACTCCGCCAGGGCCTGATAGGTGGTACCGAACCGCGCTGCGATGGCGGACAGGCTGTCCCCCGCCTTCACGGTGTACAGCACATCCGGCGCCGGGGCCGTGCCGCCCTTCGGGATTTTCAGTACCTGCCCGGCATAAAGAACCGTCTCCGGCGTGGCGCCGTTGAAGGCGGCCAGTTCCTTGTATTTTCTTCCGTCGCCCAGCTGGGACTGGGCAATGCCCCACCAGCTGTCGCCCGGCTTCACGGTATAGGTGGTGTAATCCGGATTGGTCCCCGTCTGCCAGCCGTTAAGGCCCGCCGCCTTGATAATGGCCGGGTAATTTTTAAACGCGGCGTCCAAATCCACATTGGTGTCGATGCCGTCGACCTTTCCCGCGCTGGTATACTGCCACATGCCGTAATCGTAACCGGCGGGGCGTTCTGCCTGCCAGGCCGCAAGCCAGATGTCATAGGGCTTCAGGGCCGCCGCATCCAGCTTTGTGTTCAGCCAGCTCGGGTTGGTGTACAAAATGGCGTAGTAGCCGTGCTGCTCAATCTGGGAAAGGCCGGCCACAGCGATGTCCGTCCTTTGGCCCCTTGTCATACCGGTGTAGCGATCCCCCTCGTCCTCCATGTCGAAGGCCACAGGGTACTCCAGCTTCTCATCGCCCAGCTGCTCAAACAGCCAGTCGATTTCCTGCCTGGCGCCTTCCGGGGTGACAGCCGTGGTGAAATGATACACCCCTACTGGGACGCCCGCCGCCTTTGCTCCGGCAAGGTTCTCCCGGAAACGGGAATCCAGCCCCATTCCATAGCTGATACGGATCATGGCAAACTGTATGCCCGCCGCCTTGACCCTGTTCCAGTCGATGGTGCCCTGCCAGCGGGATACGTCAATGCCTTTCCATTCTGCCATTGTCGTTCTCCTCCTTTGTTCATTTCGCCCCATGCCGAAGCGGTGCCGCGGCATGGGGATGTATGGCGCCGGTGCGTCCCCCCGCAGAGGCGGCCGTACTAATTACTATATGTCTCGGAGGCTGTGCCGGTTCCTTTCCCATAGGCAAGGCTTCTCAACCCGGCGGCATTGTGGTAAACTAGGGAAAGACTGTATCGGGAAGGAGCGGACAAGGGTGAAAATCGGATCCCTTTCTATCAGTGAGGGGGCGGCCCTGGCGCCCATGGCAGGGGTGGCAGACACGGCATTCCGTCTCATTTGCAAGCAGTTCGGCGCCGTCTACCTTGTGGGGGAGATGGTCAGTGCCAAGGGCCTTATGATGAATGAGCGGCGTTCGGCCCCGCTGCTTGTGCTCACCGGGGCTGAGCATCCGGCGGCCGTGCAGCTGTTCGGCGCCGTGCCGGAGGAGCTGGAGCAGGCCGCCGCCATCGCCATGAAGTACGGGCCGGATGTTATCGACATCAACATGGGCTGCCCGGTTCCCAAGGTGGTAGGCGGCGGGGCGGGAAGCGCCATTATGAAAACGCCGTCCCTTGCAGGGGAGTTAGTGCGCGCGGTGCGCCGGGGCTGTGGGGACAGGGTGCCCGTCACGGCCAAAATCCGCAAGGGCTTCCGGGAGGAAAACGCCGTGGAGGTGGCGAAATATCTGGAGGACGCAGGTGCGGCCATGGTGGCGGTGCACGGCAGAACCAGGGAGCAATACTACCAGCCGGGGGCGGACTGGTCCGTCATTGCACGGGTGAAGCAGGCCCTGTCCATCCCGGTGGCAGGCAACGGCGACGTGACGGATGCGGACAGCTTTTTCGCCATGAAGCGGCAGACCGGCTGCGACCTTGTGATGATTGGCCGCGGTGCCATGGGCAACCCCTTTGTTTTTGAGGAGATTGCGGCCCGCCTGAAAGGGGAAGAGCCGCCTGCCGTCCCCCTGAAGCGGCGAATGGACGTCATGCTTCGCCACATGGAGCTGATTGTGCGCCACAAAGGGGAGCAGACCGGCATGAGGGAGGCGAGGAAGCATGCCGCATGGTATCTCAAGGGGATACGCGGCGCGGCGGAACTGCGCAGGCAGGCGGCGCAGCTTACCACGCTGGACGACGCCAGACGGCTGGCAGAACTGGCACTTCAGCGTGAAAAGTTTGTGTAAGCATTGCTTTTTCGCCCTATATGATATAAAATGTTAAAGATAGACGGGCGCGGGGGAACATCCCCGTTTCCTGCAGTGAAGAGAACGCATCGTACCACTTAGGAGGGAATACCATGATTGAGGTCAAACACCTCACAAAAAAGTACGGCGACAAGTTCGCCCTGAAGGATGTCTCCTTCACGGTGGAGCCGGGTCAGGTGCTTGGGTTCTTAGGGCCCAACGGCGCTGGCAAAAGCACCACCATGAACATCCTGACCGGATACCTGTCCGCAACGGAGGGACAGGCCATCATCGGTGGGCACGACATCCTGGAGGAGCCCATGGAGGCAAAGCGCCTTATCGGCTACCTGCCGGAGCAGCCGCCGCTGTATCTCGACATGACCGTAAAGGAATATCTCGAGTTTGTGTATGAACTGAAAAAGACCACCCTGCCCAAGCAGCAGCACCTGAAAGAGGTCTGCGACGTGGTCAAAATCACCGATGTCTACGGACGGATCATCAAGCATCTGTCCAAGGGCTACCGTCAGCGTGTGGGGCTTGCCCAGGCGCTGATCGGCAACCCGGATGTGCTGATTCTGGACGAGCCCACCGTGGGTCTCGACCCCAAACAGATTATCGACATCCGCAACCTTATCCGCGGCCTTGCGGAAAGGCACACCGTCATCCTGTCCTCCCACATCCTGCCGGAGGTGCAGGCTGTGTGTGACCGCATCCTTGTCATCAACAAGGGGCAGATTGTGGCGGACGGCACGCCGGACAACCTGTCCGCGCAGCTGTCGGGCGACCACAAGCTGATGGTCCGCATCGAGGGGCCGGAAAACGACGTGGCGAAACTGCTCTCCTCCCTGCCCAATGTCATCAGCGTCAAAAAGCTGGGCAAGCGGGATGTGGGCGTGTACGAGTACGCGGTGGAGTCGCGCACCGGAACCGACGTGCGCAAGGAGATGTTCCTGCGCCTTGCGGACAGGCGTTGGCCGCTGCTTTCCAGCCGCAGTTCGGAGCTGACGCTGGAGGATATCTTCCTGCAGCTTGTCAGGGAAGGGGGACACCAGTAAATGAAAGCGATTATCAAACGGGAGTTAAGCAACTACTTCTCCTCTCCTATTGGCTATGTTGTGCTGGTTATTTTCTACCTGTTCTCCGGCCTGTTCTTCAACTCCTATAACCTGGTTGCGCAGAACACCTCCATGAGCAGCCTGTTCAGTTCCATCGTGAACCTGCTGGGCTTCCTTGTGCCGGTGCTGACCATGCGCCTGATGAGTGAGGAGAAAAAGCAAAGGACGGATCAGCTGCTGCTGACAAGCCCGGTGTCCCTGCCGGGGCTGGTTCTCGGTAAGCTGCTAAGCTGCTATATCGTCTATGTGCTGATGTGCAGCATCACCCTTGTCTATGCAGTCATTATGTCCTCCTTCGGCTCGCCCGACTGGCCGGTTGTCATCAGCCAGTTTGTGGGCCTGCTGCTGCTGGGCCTTGCGCTGACGGCCATTGGTATGTTTATTTCTTCCCTGACGGAGAGCCAGATCATCGCCGTGGTGGGAACCTACGCCATCATCCTGCTGGTGACGATTATTTCCTCCATTGCGCAGATTGTGCCCAATGCCACTGTTGCGGCGATTCTTAACGCCATTGCGCTGTTCCAGCGCTACAACTCGTTCTCTTACGGGCTGCTTGATTTTTCCAACATTGTCTACTTCCTCTCGGTCGCGGCTTTCTTCGTCTATCTGACCATCCGCGTATTCGAGAAAAAGAGATGGAGCTAAAGGAGGGTTGTACAGATGAATAAAAAAGAAACACAGCCGGCCAAGACCGGCAGGAAACACTTTAACCGCCGCAGCTTTAAATACGGCTCCATGGCCACCGCCATGACCGCGCTGTTCCTTGTGGTGCTTATTATCGTCAACGTCATCTGCACCCTTCTGGTGGAGCGGTTCCCCTTAAAGCTTGATTTGACAGGGGAGAAAGCGTTTGAGCTGACGGAGCAGTCCAGAAATATCCTGGACTCGGTAGACATCCCCGTCACCATCACACTGCTTGCCGATGAGACAGACTTCGTGGCCATCGACGACTACACCGCCCAGGCGAATGAGATGCTGAAAAACTACGCGCGGTTAAACAGCAATGTAACCGTCAACTATGAGGATCCGATTGCAGATCCCAACGTGCTGAACAAATACAATGATTTGTCGGCCTCTACCAGCGATATTATCGTCAGCAGTGAGAAGCGCTCGGTAAAAATCAGTTCCAACGATTTGTTCAATTTCTCTCAGAACAGCTCGGGCTACTACATTGCGTCCAGCAATGTGGAACGCTGCGTTACCAGCGCCCTGCTGTCCGTTACCAGTGAGAATCCGCCCATTGCCGCGTTCCTCGAGGGACATGAGGAGAAAGCGCTTTCCGGGCTTGAAAACCTGCTGAGGCTCAATAACTTTGAGGTGGTGTCCAACAACATCGCCTCCGAGGGACTCAACACTGACGCCTCCATCCTTGTTATCTCCGCCCCCTCCAGGGACTACACACTGGAGGAGCTTTCCGCGCTGGACAGCTTTCTGTATAACGGAGGGGAGTACGGCAAGGTCGTGCTGTACTTCGCGGACTCCACCACGGCGGGCAGCCTGCCCAACCTGGAGGTGTTCTTGAACGACTGGGGCATCGCCACCGGCGAGGGCACCGTCTATGAGACAGACTCGGCCAATGTCATCGGGCAGAACGCCTACTTTACAAGGCTTCAGTACGGGGACGAGGATTACTCCGGCGACCTGCCCGACACCGACGGCCTGTTCCCGGTTATTAACTCCGCTGTGCCGCTGACAGCCCTTGAGCTGGGCGGCGGTGTCAGCCTGCGAAGCAAGACGCTGCTGAATTTCTATGATACCAGCGCTGTCCGGCCGGTTACCGCCACAGACAGCTGGGATCCCACCAGCGAGGAGACCGGCACACGGCCTGCGGCCATCATGGGCATGACAACATCCATTAAGGATAATGCCTACTCCATCCACTCTTATGTGGTGGCTTTCGGCTCCTACTCCTTTGCAGACGCCTCCTACCTTGAGAACCCTTCCTACTCCAACAGCGAGTATCTGCTGCACCTGTGCAACCAGCTGTTAAATAAGGACGATTCGCTGACCATTTATGCAAAAAGCCTGTCCAGTTCCTACCTGGATGTGACAGCGCAGCAGAGTAACCTTATCTGGATTCTGTTCGCCTTCGTGCTGCCGGCCATGATTCTTGTGTACGGCGTCTATGTCTTTATCCGCAGGAGGCACCTGTAATGAACAAACGCAAACGCACTCTGCTTCTCTCCCTCGGCGTTGTGGTGGTGCTGGCAGCGCTGCTGTGTGTGCTGCTGCTGACCCGCCCAGCCACAGAGTCGCAGGGCGAAGAGGCACAGACCCTGTTCAGCTGCAGCCGCGACGACATTGCGGAAATCAGCGTTGAAAACCAGCACGGCCAGTTTTCCATGATTAAAACGGACACCTCGTGGGAGGTATCTCCCTACGAGCAGGTTCCGGTGGACAGCACCGTCATCTGGGATCTTGCCACTAAGCTGGAGTCCATCACCCCCTCTCGCCTGGTTAACGAGGCGCCGGAGGATCTGTCCCTTTACGGTTTGGACGAGCCCGCCGCCACCGTACGTGTGCGCCTGTCCGACGGGACGGAAACCACCGTTTATGTCGGGGATGAGTTCCCGGACGAGTCCAGCTACTATATCCGCATGGAAGGTTCCGACACCGTGTGGCTTCACAACATGGTCACCTTCGACCCTGTCCTGGAGGAAGGCTACTACTTTTTAAACAAGCAGATTACCGCCTCTGCAAATGAAATGCAGGATACCCCCATCACCCGGGTGGAATTCTGCGGGCCGGAGACAAATTTTGAGCCCATCGTCATCGAACGGCTGAGCGAAGGGTTCAAGGACGGCGCTTTCAATACCATCAACTTCCAGATGGTGTCCCCCAAGCAGCGCTACTTCATGTACGCCGCGGAGTCCGAGTATATTATCCCGCTGACCGGCCTGACCGCTGAACGGGTGGCCGTGGTCGGCCTGACAGATGAAATCCTTGAAAATGCAGGCCTGACGGCGGATAAGGCCTACACCGCCACCTTTGTCCGGGACGGGCAGCAGCACACCATCGCCGTTGGAATTGAAAGTGACGGCTATGTGGCGGTCCGGGTGGATAACGAGGACTGGATTTACACCGTGAAGGCGGACAGCGTGCCGTGGGCCCACGGGGACTACTACACCTTTGCCAGCGTCTATCCTTACGCCCCGCTGCTGAGTGATGTGGAGACCATCACCATTGTCTCCGGGGATCGGTCGCATACCATTGAAGTAACCGGTGAGTCGGAGGATGATTACGCCCTGAAGGTGGACGGCAACGACGTCACCTATGACAACTTCAAAAACTTTTACCGTGTCCTCAACCACTACTACGGCACCGAGCCGGCAGTTGATGTGGAACTGGGGGAGATATTGATGACCATTACCTGGAAATCCCGGGATTCCTCCTTACCGGACCGCGTGGTAAATTTCTACAGCGTATCCGGCCGGCGGATGGCCATTGAAATCGACGGGGAAATTGACTTCCTGTGCAGGACCACCTATATTGACCGGGTTCTGTCCGATATCCTAATCGTCAGGGAGAACCAACCCACTTCCAGCTTTATGTCTTAAACACAGCGAACAGGGTACAGCCTTCGGCTGTACCCTGTTTTTTTATTTATGGCGGAATACCTGCTGTTTCCCTGCATCCAGCGCCTCCTCCAGCAGGGTGGACACGGTCACCAGCTGAAAGCCGCGCTGCTGCAGCTCGCCCACCACCAGCTCCACCGCCTCCACAGTGGAGGGGTACACGTCGTGCATCAGGATGATGTCCCCCTCCTTGACGTTGCTTAAAATGTGCTCTGCCACCGCCTGGGCGTCTTTGCTTTTCCAGTCGAGGGTATCGATGCTCCACAAAATCAGCGGCATGTCGATGCAGTTCTTCACAGTGTTGTTGATGTCGCCGTAGGTGGGCCGCGTCAGCGTCGGCTCGTAGCCCACGGCGTTTTTTATCGCCTGCTGCGTCTTTCTCGTCTGCTCCTCTATCTCTGCCGCAGACAGGCTGGTCAGCTGCCGGTGGCTGTAGCTGTGGTTGCCAATTTCACAGCCCTGTGCCACAATCTGCCGCGACACCTCCGGGTAGGCCTCCACCAGGCTGCCGATTTCAAAAAAGGTGGCTGCCGCGCCATACCGCCCCAGCGTCTCAAGAATCTGCACCGTGTATTTGGGGTTGGGCCCGTCGTCAAAAGTGAGGGCTATCATGGGTTTCTCCTCCTCCACCGTGCAGGTGGCGGGCAGCACGCTGACAAACGCCTGGGTACCGCCGCTGTGCCCCTGCGTCTTTGGCGGATAGAGCAGGTCGTCCTCGTATTCGCTTTTGGCAAACTCCTTCACCAGCTTGCCGCCGCGCCACAACAGCAGCCGGTCCGGACGCAGCAGAAACGCCATTTCCTCCCCGCCGCACCAGACAAGCAGCTGTTCCGCCCGGTCCGCAGCAAACAGGTTGTGCAGCCCCAGGCGTTCCCCCTCCGGCATGGCGTAGCAAAAGGCCGCACTGGTGGTCGCTTCCACCCCGGCCACCCTGGTGAACACCGTCATCTCCACACTGACAACCCCAAGGCAGGGTTCATACAACCGGTATTCCATGTGCAGCTCGCTCCGGCCCGAACCGGCGTGTTCATCCGACCGGAATGCGTCGCACTGCGCTGCGACATACGCCTCCAGCTCCTCATCCGCCGCTGCCACCCCGAAGTGGGGGTACAGGGCAAAAATCTCATATGCCTCCGTATACTCGATGACAGTGCGGGGCTTTGCGCCCGTGCCCTGCCGCTGTTTCCCCCTTGTGCCGAGAAACAGCACCAGCAGGCCGCACAGCAGCACCACCGCCAGCCCGAACAGAATTTCCTTTCGCCTTTTCTTCACTGCACTCCCTCATTTCCTCCCTTCATCTATATGGACGCGCAGGGTGAAAAAGAAGCAAAAAAAGAAGGCCGGAAGCGTTTGGCTTCCGGCCTTCTTTCACAGGTTAATATCTGTTTCTCGCAACGTAGGAGGTATGAAGAATCTCGTGGGCCTTATGGCTTCCGGGCTTCTCGAAGTACTCCTCGTAAATCTTCTTGATCATGGGGTTCTCATGGGACTTGCGGACCGGCAGGTTCGCATCCTCCTCATACAGGGCTGCCGCACGCTTGCCGCGCAGATCCACAAAGTTGCGGACACTGGCGGGCTGGACGGGCTGGCCGCCGCCGTTAACACAGCCGCCGGGGCAGGCCATGATCTCGATGAAGTGGTACTGCTTCTCGCCGCTCTTGACCTTGTCAAGCAGGGCGTGGGCGTTTTTCAGGCCGGAGGCCACCGCCACATTCACGTCCATTCCAGCCACGTTGTAGGTGGCCTCCTTGACGCCGGCCGTGCCGCGCACCTCGGTGAATTCCAGCTTCTCCAGCTCCTTGCCGGTCAGCGTCTCCACAGCGGTACGAAGCGCCGCCTCCATCACGCCGCCGGTGGCGCCAAAGATGGCGCCTGCGCCGGAGCTCTCACCCAGCGGGTTGTCAAACTCCTCATCAGGCAGCTCTGCAAACTTCAGGCCCGCGCGCTTAATCATCCGGGCAAGCTCTCTCGTGGTGATGGCCACATCCGTGTCGGGCACGCCCGCCGCGGCCTGGTCGTCACGGCCCGCCTCAAACTTCTTGGCGGTGCAGGGCATGACGGCGACAACAAAGATGTCCTTCGGGTCGATGCCGTTTTTCTCCGCGTAGTAGGTCTTTATCACCGCGCCGAACATCTGCTGCGGGGACTTGCAGGAGGACAGGTTCGGGATCATCTCCGGGAACTTGTGCTCACAGTACTTGATCCAGCCGGGGGAGCAGGAGGTGATCAGCGGCAGGGTTCCGCCGTTCTGCACCCGCTCGATAAACTCATTTGCTTCCTCCATAATGGTCAGGTCGGCGGAGAAGTCGGTGTCAAACACCTTATCCGCGCCCAGCCGCCGGATGGCGGCAACCATTTTGCCCTTCACATTGGTGCCGACGGGCATGCCGAACGCCTCGCCCAGGGTGACGCGGATGGAGGGGGCAGTGTGGAACACCACATGCTTCGTCTCGTCCGCAAGCGCCTCCCAGACCTTGTCCGTCTCGTCCTTCTCGGCGATGGCGCCGGTGGGGCAGACGGTGATGCACTGGCCGCAGGACACGCAGGACACATCGGCCAGGTCCTTGTCAAAGGCACAGCCCACATGGGTCTTAAAGCCACGCTCGTTGGCGCCGATAACCGCCACATCCTGATACTTGTCGCACACGGCGATGCAGCGGCGGCACAGGATGCACTTGTTGTCGTTGCGGAACATGTGCACGGCGCTGTCGTCGATCTCATAGTGCTGGTTCTCGCCGTCGAAGCGGCCCTCATCCTCCACGCCGAACTCCTTACACAGGCGCTGCAGCTCGCAGTCGCCGCCGCGCACGCAGCTTAGGCACTTTCTTTCATGGGTGGACAGAATCAGCTCCAGGGTCATTTTTCTGGATTTTAACACCTTGGGGGAGTGGGTGAAGATCTCCATCCCCTCATTGACCGGGTACACACAGGCGGCCACCAGGCTTTTCGCCCCTTTGACCTCCACCACGCAGATGCGGCATGCGCCGATGGCGTTGATGTCCTTTAAGTAGCAGAGGGTGGGGATGTCGATGCCTACCTCATGGGCGGCCTCCAGAATGGTGGAGCCGGCCTTGACGGAATAGTCCATGCCGTTGATTTTAATATTTACCATATCCATGTTACTCGTCTCCCTCCCTTACTTCTTCGAAATGGCGCCGAATTTGCACTTCTCCATGCAGGCGCCGCACTTCACGCACTTGGCCGGGTCAATCCGGTGCGGGGTCTTGACCTCGCCCGAGATGGCGCCCGCCGGGCACACACGCGAGCACAGGGTGCAGCCGCGGCACTTGGCCGGGTCGATGACGTACTGCAGCAGGTCCTTACACACGCCTGCCGGGCAGCGTTTGTCCACAATGTGGGCGATATACTCGTCCCGGAAGTAGCGCAGCGTGGACAGCACCGGGTTCGGCGCCGTCTGGCCCAGTCCGCAAAGGGAGTTTTCTTTGATGTAGTAGCACAGGGACTCGATCTTGTCGAGATCCTCCATGGTCGCCTTGCCCTTGGTTACCTTGTCTAACATCTCAAGCAGGCGCCTTGTGCCGACGCGGCAGGGGGTGCATTTGCCGCAGGACTCGTCCACGGTGAACTCCAGGAAGAACTTGGCGATATCCACCATGCAGTTGTCCTCGTCCATGACGATAAGGCCGCCGGAACCCATCATGGAGCCGATGGCCAGCAGGTTGTCGTAGTCGATGGGGACATCGAAATGCTCTGCCGGGATGCAGCCGCCGGAGGGGCCGCCGGTCTGGGCAGCCTTGAACTTCTTGCCGTTCGGGATGCCGCCGCCGATCTCCTCGACAATTTCACGAAGGGTGGTGCCCATCGGCACCTCCACAAGGCCGGTGTTATGGATTTTACCGCCCAGGGCGAACACCTTGGTGCCCTTGCTCTTCTCCGTGCCCATGGAAGCGAACCAGTCCGCACCCTTCAGAATAATCTGCGGGATGTTGGCATAGGTCTCTACATTGTTTAAGACGGTGGGCTTGCCGAACAGGCCCTTCACCGCAGGGAACGGGGGACGGGGGCGCGGCTCGCCGCGCTTGCCCTCGATGGAGGTCATCAGCGCCGTCTCCTCGCCGCACACAAACGCGCCGGCGCCAAGCCGCACGTCCAAATCAAAATCAAACCCGGTGCCGAAAATGTCCTTGCCCAGCAGGCCGTACTCTCTTGCCTGCCCGATGGCAATCTGCAGGCGCTTGACGGCGATGGGATACTCTGCACGGACATAGATGTAGCCCTGGCTTGCCCCGATGGCATAGCCGGCAATGGCCATGGCCTCAATCACGGCGTGGGGGTCGCCCTCCAGCACGGACCGGTCCATGAACGCGCCGGGGTCGCCCTCGTCCGCGTTGCAGCAGACATATTTCTGGTCCGCCGCATTGGCCGCAGCAAAGCTCCATTTCACACCGGTGGGGAAGCCCGCGCCGCCACGGCCGCGCAGGCCGGAGTCCTTGATAATCTGGATGACCTGCTCAGGCGTGTACTCGGTCAGGCATTTGCCCAGCGCCTCGTAGCCGTCCACTGCAATGTATTCCTCGATGTTCTCCGGGTCAATTACGCCGCAGTTACGCAGCGCAACCCGGTGCTGCTTTTTGTAGAAGTCCGTCTCGTTTAAGGAGAGGATCTCGTCGTCCTCCACCGTCTCCTCATACAGCAGGCGGGAGACGATACGGCCCTTTAACAGGTGCTCCTCCACGATCTCGGGCACGTCCTCCGCCTTGACGCGGCTGTAGAAGCTGCCCTCCGGGTAGACGATGACCACGGGGCCCAGTGCGCACAGGCCGAAGCAGCCGGTACGGACGACCTTGACCTCTTTATCCAGGTCGTTTTTCGCAAGCTCTCTCTCGAATGTGCTGATAATCTCACCACTGCCTGAAGAAGTACATCCTGTACCCCCGCAGACAAGTACATGGGAACGATACATTCTAATACTCCTCCTCGTTATTTCTGCATGGCCCCGATGGTATACTCCGTTACGACGTTGCCGTTGACCAGATGGTCGGCGACCACGCGGGCTACCTTCTCAGGGGTCATTTTCACATAGGTGACCTTCTCCTTACCGGGGGCGTAGACCTCCACAACCGGCTCGTACTGGCAGATGCCGATGCAGCCGGTCTGGGCAACGGTGACGCCCTCCAGGCGGCGCTTGGCCACTTCCTCTGTAAACGCATTCAAGACCGGGCGCGCACCGGCGGCAATGCCGCAGGTGGCCATGCCGACCACAACGCGGATACCGTCCTGCTCCTCACGGAGCATGACACCCATCTTGTTTTTCTCTTTAATTGCCTTGAGTTCCGCTAAACTTTTCATTATGCACCTCCATAGATTGTCTCACTGTTCTCCTCGAGAAATTCCTTCATAAACTGTACCACGTCCGGGTTGTTTAAGGGCACTCCTTCCAGCTGCTCCCGAAACTCCCGCGTGTCCATGACAAAACTTCTGCCGTCCACACACAGCCGGTATACAAAATCCAGCTGTGGGTTGCACTGCACAAGCGCCGTGACGGTGCCCGCCATATCCCCCACCGGAAGGCAGTCGATATGGTCGGTGTGGAACAGGGCGCTGACTGTGGTGCCCTGCCCCGGAACGGACGAGATGGAAAAGCTGCCCCCCGTGTTCTCCGCCTCCATTTTAAAAAACGGGATGCCGAGGCCCACCTTTCTGGTGGTACGGGAGGTGAAAAACGGGTCGATGACACGACGCACCGTTGTTTCATCCATGCCGCAGCCGTTGTCCGTGATGGTAAAGCGCAGGGTGTGTGCCGCCGTGTCCACTGTCTGTTCAATGGTGGTCAGCGTTGCCCCCGCCTTGACCGAGTTCTGCGCCACGTCCAGTATATGTAAAGACAGTTCTCTCATTACAACAATGGCTTAGTACTTCGCAAGGATGGAATCCACGTCGTCCACGGTCAGCCTTCCGTACACGTCGTCATTCACGGTCAGGACGGGCGCCAGTCCGCAGGCGCCGATGCAGCGGCATGCCTCCAGAGAGAACTTCCCGTCCGGCGTGCACTCGCCGCCCTGGATGCCCAGCTTTTCAACCAGCTTGTTGAAAATGTCGCCGGACCCCTTGACATAGCAGGCCGTGCCGAGACACACGGAAATTTTGTTCTCGCCCTTTGGGTTCAGGGAGAACTGGGAGTAGAAGGTGGAGACACCGTACACCTCCGCTGGGGACACGCCCAGCTCATCCGCGACGATCAGCTGAACTTCCTCGGGCAGGTATCCGTAGATCTCCTGCGCCTTCTGCAGCACCGTGATGACGGCGCTGTCCTTGTCCGGCAACGCGCGGATGAAGGAACGCAGCTGCTCCTCCTGCTCCTTTGTGCCTTTAAAAGGCAGTTTGGTCTTCTTGTTTGCCATTCGTTTTTTGCCCTCCTTAGTGGTCAAATAACTATGTTAATTTTTTGACATAACATAACGACTTATATTATATCAGAAAACCGTCCCAAACGCCAGTGGTAAAACGCCGAAAACTGCAATTTTATCTAGTTTTAGCACAAAATGCCTTTCCATTTTTACACTTGTTACAAACTGATTGCGCCGCAGGTTTTTTTACAGTATAATGGATTTTATAAACGGGCGTTCCCCGGCGTCGCCGGGGCCCCGGCTTCAGGAGGGGTAAGCTTTGAAAATTCGTCAAATTGCAGAAATTCTGGACGCCACTGTCCTCGCGGGGGAGGCGGACCTCGACCACGATGCAAAGACAGCCTGTGGCTCCGACATGATGAGCGACGTGCTGGCCTTTGTCAAGGACCAGTCGGTGCTGCTGACGGGCCTTATCAACCCGCAGGTCATGCGCACTGCCGACATGATGGACATTGTGTGCATTGTTTTTGTCCGGGGCAAGCAGCCCGACCCCGCTGTGATTGAAATGGCGGAGGAGCGCGGCATTGTGGTGCTGGCAACCAAGCTGCCCCTGTTCACCGCCTGCGGCAAGCTGTACGCCGCCGGCCTGTCAGGGGGAGGGATCAGGATCCGTGAATGACACCATCAAGCTGCATTACGACGTCCCGGGGGACGATTTCACCCGCGCGGGGGAGGCCTCCAGTGCAGTGAAAAAGACCCTGCGGAAGCTGGGGGTGCCCGGGGAGATTATCCGCCGGGTGGCCATCGCCATGTATGAAGGGGAGATTAACATGGTCATCCACGGCGGCGGCGGGGTTGCGGACGTGACCATCTCGCCGGAGGCCATCACCATGGTACTGGCCGACCAGGGCCCCGGCATTGAAAACCTGGAGCTTGCCATGCGGGAGGGATACTCCACCGCCTCGGACGAGGTGCGCAGCCTCGGCTTCGGCGCGGGGATGGGCCTTCCCAATATGAAAAAATATTCGGACGTCATGGACGTGTTTACCAAGGTGGGGGTTGGGACCACCGTGACCATGACGGTAAACCTGTCCTGACCGCCCGGGAAAGGCAGTCCCTTTCAAAGGGGAGGCGTGTTTTAGGGTATGAGTAACTTTGTACATTCCGTTGCCCTTGATAAGGATAAGTGCAAGGGCTGCATCAACTGTATTAAACGCTGTCCGACGGAGGCTATCCGTGTGCGCAACGGCAAGGCGCGCATTATCTCCGAGCGGTGCATCGACTGTGGGGAGTGCATCCGGGTATGCCCCAACCACGCAAAGCTTGCACTGTATGATCCGCTGAGCGTGCTGGAGCGTTACGAGTACACTGTGGCGCTGCCTGCACCGGCACTGTACGGGCAGTTCCACAACCTGGATGAAATCGACATTATTTTAGAGGGGCTTTTAAGCATCGGCTTTGACGACGTGTTCCCGGTGGCCAGCGCGGCGGAATTGGTCAGCGACGCCACCCGGAAGCTGATGGCGTCCGGGAAGCTGAGGCGGCCGGTGATTAGTTCGGCCTGCCCGGCAGTGACCCGGCTTATCCGGGTGCGCTTCCCGGAGCTGATTGAAAACATCCTGCCGCTGCGCGCACCGGTGGAAGTGGCCGCCGGGCTTGCCAAGCAGCGCGCCATGGAGAAAACGGGCCTTCCGGCGGACAAAATCGGGGTGATTTTCATCTCCCCCTGCCCGGCTAAGCGCACGGCGGCCAGAATGCCGCTTGTGATGGAAACGTCCGCCATTGACGCGGTGGTGGCCATTAAGGAGGTCTATCCCAAGCTGCTTGCCGTCATGCGGCCGCAGGACGACAGCGACGACGGATTAAACGACTCCGGCCGGATCGGCGTGGGCTGGGGCAGCTCCGGCGGGGAGGCCGCCGCCCTGCTGAAGGAGAGCTACCTTGCAGCGGACGGCATTGAAAACGTCATTAAAGTGCTGGAGGATCTGGAGGATGAGAAGCTGGGCGAGCTTGATTTTATCGAGCTGAACGCCTGCGCCGCAGGCTGCGTGGGCGGGGTGCTGACGGTGGAGAACCCGTATATCGCCCGCACCCGCCTTAAAAAGCTGCGCAAGTACCTGCCGGTGGCCTGCAACCGGCTGGGGGACTCCATCCCGGAGGATATGGGCTTCCAGAACGAACTGGAACCCATGCCCATTATGCAGTTCGATAACGACATCCGCAAGTCCATGGAGATTATGCGCAGCGTGAGCAGTTTCCTTGCCACCCTGCCGGGCCTTGACTGCGGTTCCTGCGGGGCGCCGTCCTGCCGCGCCTTTGCGGAGGACGTGGTGACGGGCTTCGCCACGGAAAGCGACTGCGTATTCAAATACCGTGACCAGCTGAAAAGCACAGGGGAGGGCACCTACCTGCCGCCGCCCTTCCGCACACCGGAAAAGCCGGGTAACGATGCAACATAGAGGAGGCTGATAGGCCATGACTGTAAAAGAGATTCCCGCGCTGATTGAGGGCACCGTCGTGGTAAAGGGCGACGACCAGCGGGAGGTGACGGGGGTGTACTGCTGCGACATGCTCAGCCAGGTGATGGGCCGGGCCCCTGCGGACTGCGCATGGGTCACCATTATGGGCGGGGTCAACGCCGTCGCCGTCAGCGCCCTTGCCGACACCGCCTGCATCATTGTGGCGGAGGGGCTGGACGTGGATGCGGACGCAGTGGTCAAAGCCCGGGAGCAGGACATCCCGGTTTTACGCACCCCGCTGCCCATTTTTGAGGCCGCAAAACGGATTGACAAGGCGCTGTCATGAAGCGGCTGTATTACGACCTGCACATCCACTCCTGCCTGTCCCCCTGCGGCGACATGGACATGACCCCCTGCAACATTGTGGGCATGGCGCGTTTAAACGGGCTGGATGTCATTGCAGTGTGCGACCACAACACGGCGGAGAACTGCCCCGCCGTCCAGGCCGCCGCCGAGGGCACCCACCTGCTGTTCATCCCCGGGTGCGAGGTGTGCACCGAGGAGGAAATCCATGTGGTGTGCCTGTTCCCGGACGTGGACGCGGCGCTGCGCTTCTCCCGGATGCTGCACGAAAAACTGCCGCCCATCTGCAACGATGAGCGCGCCTTCGGCAGGCAGAGCATTTTCGACAGTCAGGACCAGGAGATTGGGACTGAGCCGCTTCTGCTGCTGACCGGCGCGGCGCTGTCGGTGGATGAGCTGCCTGCCGTGGTGGCACAGTACGGCGGCTTCTGCTTCCCGGCGCATGTGGACCGGGATTCCTTCAGCATCCTTGTCAGCCTCGGCGTCATTCCGGACAGCTGCGGCTTCACCATGGCGGAACTGCGGGATAAAAGCCGCCTGCCCCAGCTGCTGACGACCAATCCGGAGCTGGGCGACAAGGTGATTGTACAAAACTCGGATGCGCACTACCTGCAGGATATTGCCGAACCGGAGCAGTTTTTTGAAGTGCCGGACGACCTTACAACCGCCGGGCAGTTCATTGCGTTTTTAAAAGGGCTTCGGGTTTAATGCCGCCCCGGCCGGGGCGGTTGCACAACAAAGAAAGGGGACGGGCTGTTCCGGCAGCCCGTCCCCTTTTTGCTTTTTATTCAATCACCACGCCGGCGGTGCTGTTGTCCTGTTGCTGGAACTTCACCGGCAGCAGGATAAACAGCACCACTGCCGCCGTCACGCTGACGCACAGCACCGCATAGGTGGTCTGCAAATTCCCGCCGAGGGCCGCTGTCAGATGCGGCCCGATGAGGGAGCCCAGGCACTTCCCGCAGCCGGAGGTAATGATGTGCACAAGGGACTGCGCACTGGTTTTCCCCTCGGGCGGGGCCACCCGTTTAAAGTAATAGATGGACAGGTAAATGGGCCCCACGGAGGTGATCCCCTCAAAGGCGAAGGACAGCATCAGCACCCCCGTGTCCCTTGTGCTGCAGCAGATAAGCCACCGTATGGCCGACAGGCTGGCTGCGATGGCAAACAGCGCCTTGAAGGGGAACCGCTCCACCAGCCGGTCGAAAAACGTAAAGTAGACCACCTCAATGGCGATGGACAGCACCGCGCCGATGCTGATAAAATAGCTGGGCGCGCCCAACTCCGTCACAAGGTAGGTGGAAAAGAACGCGGTGTTCAGCCCGTAGCCGAAGTACAGGACCAACAGCACCGCCGCAATCAGCGCCACCGACGGCTTTTTCAGCATGACCATGGGGTTGAAGGCTGCTTTTTTTAACTTGGGCATTTTTATTTTCGGCAGCCGGGACAGGAAAAACAGGAATAGCGCGAAAGCGACCGCCTGAATGACAAAGATGGCGCCCACGTAATATGCCACCAGAATGCCCGATACAATCATCGTCAGCAGGTAGCCGAGGCTGCCCAGCATGCGCATGTGCCCAAAGGCGTAATGGTTCTGCGACGCGTAGTACAGACACATGGTGTCGTACAGGGGGTTGGCCGCGGACACAAAGAAATTGTAGAGGATAATGGTTGCAAGGTACACCGGGAAGCCCGTGAAAACAAAGTAGGGCACAATGGTCAGCGCCGCCACGGAGATAACGCACAGCAGCACCTTGTTGATGGAACTGCACTTGTCCGCCATGTTGGCCCAGGTGTACTGGCCCAGAATGGATATCAGCGGCCCCACCCCCATGAGGATGCCAATCTGCATGCTGTCCATGCCATGGCTTTCAAAAAACAGGGGCATATAGCCGTACTGGCAGCTGATACACATGTGCATCGTAAAATACGCCGCCATAAACAGGTGCAGTTTGCTTTTTGTTTCCGTCCGGACCAAACAACCGTCTCCTTTCTGCCGCGCCCTGCCCGGCCGGCGGCCTCAGACAGGGGAAACTGCCGCCCTTTAACAGGCGGCAGCCTTTGTTTTCATACGGCTTTTTATTCAATGACCACACCGGCGGTGCTGTTGTCCTGCTGCTGGAATTTTACCGGAAGCAGGGTGAAAATAACCACCGCTGTCGCAACGCTGGCGCACAGTACCGCGTAAGTGGTCTGCAAATTCCCGCCGAGGGCCGCCGTCAGGTGCGGGCCCACAAAGGATCCCAGGCATTTCCCAATGCCGAAGGTAATGATGTGCACCAGCGTCTGCGCGCTGGTCTTCCCCTCGGGCGGGGCGACCCGTTTAAAGTAGTAAACGGACAGATAGATGGGGCCCACACTGGTAATCCCCTCAAACGCAAAGGACACCATCAGCACATAGATGTTTTGCGTCACCCCGCAGATAAGCCACCGCACTGCTGACAGGCTGGCCGCAATGGCAAACAGGACCTTAAAGGGAACCCGCTGTACCAGCCGGTCAAAGAAGGTGAAGTAGGTCACTTCAATGGCAATGGACAACACCGCGCCGATGCTGATGAAGTAGCTGGGCGCACCCAGTTCCGTCACAAAATAAGGAGTAAAAAACGCGGTGTTCAGCCCGTAGCCGAAATGCAGCACCAGCAGCACGCCGGAAATAGCCGCCACAGATGGCTTTCTCAACATCACCATGGGGTTGAAGGCGGCCTTTTTCAGCCTTGGCATTTTTATTTTCGGCAGCCGGGACAGGAAAAACAGGAACAGCGCGAAAGCGACCGCCTGGATGACGAAGATGACGCCCACATAGTAAGCCACCAAGATTCCCGAGGAAATCATGCACAGCAGGTAGCCGAGGCTGCCCACCATGCGCATGTGCCCAAAGGCGTAGTGCTTCTCCGCAGCGTAGTACAGGCACATGGTGTCATACAACGGGGTGGCTGCGGACACAAAGAAGTTGTAGACAATGATGGTGACCAGGTATACCGGGAAGCCCGTCAGCACAAAATAGGGCACCAGCGTCAGCGCCGCCACCGACATAACAGAAAGCAGCACCTTGTTAATGGAGCTCGCTTTATCCGCCACGTTGGCCCAGGTGTACTGGCCGATGGTGGCGGCCAGCGGCCCCACCCCCATCAGGATGCCAATCTGCACATCCGTCATCCCATGGCTTTCAAAAAACAGGGACATGTAGTTGTACTGGCAGCTGATGCACATGTGCATCGTAAAATACGCCGCCATGAACAGCATCAGCTTGTTTTTTCCCTCTGCCCGGCTCAAACCGATCATCACCTTTCTTTTCCCCTGTCGCAGGACCGCACGCGACTGGATCCTCTTCATTATATCATATGACGACTTAGAATGATATAGAAAAACTGCCTCCTTTTTAAAAAAGGAGGCAGTTTTTTTCTGTGCTTATTTTGCCAGTTCCAGGATGTTTCTGGCATCCTTTTCATACAGCTTTTTGAAGTAGCCCATGCACTCTCCACCCAGCATGGAGCGGTGCGCCATCTCGTCAAACTTGCTGTCGTCCGTAATGCCTGCGTCGCTTAAGCGGACCGGCATGCCCACGGACACGAGGAAGTCCTCAAACCGCTTGATTCCTTCCAGAATCAGCTCCTCCTCATTGTCGTAGGCGATGGAAACGTCCATGACGCGGGTAGCAAACTGGACAAAGCGGGCGGGGTTCTCCTTATAGCAGTACTTCATCCACGCCGGGAATATGATGGCCATGCCGGCGCCGTGGGTGATGTTGTACGCGCCGCTCAGCTCATGCTCGATGTTGTGGCTGGCCCAGTCCTCAATCCGGCCGCAGCCGAGGATGCCGTTGTGGGCGATAGTGCCGCACCACATCATCTCTGCGCGGTAATCGTAGTTTTTCGGGTCCTTCAGCACCCGGGGCAGGATGTACATCATGGTTTTGATGGCGCCCTCCAGCAGCCGGTCGGTCAAATCCACATGTTTCTCCTGCGTGAAGTAGCGCTCCAGCAGGTGGGAGATGATGTCCGCGCCGCCGGCAGCCGTCTGGTAGGCGGGCAGGCCGTAGGTGAACTCGGGGTTGAGGATGGCAAATTTCGGGATGAGGTTGGGGGAGCTGATCATCAGCTTCTCATGCCCCTTGGACAGCACCGCAGCGGGGGAGGACTCGCTTCCGGCGGCGGCAATGGTCAGAATAACGCCGATGGGCAGCGCCTTTTTATAGCGGTCCTCGGACTTTTTCGCCCCGGTGTAGTAGTCCCAGATGTCGCCCTCCACGCTCATGCCGGCGGCAATGGACTTGGCCGTGTCAATGACGGAGCCGCCGCCCACTGCCAGCAGGCAGTCGATGTTGTTTTCCCGGCACAGCCGGATCCCCTCTTCCACCAGGTCCAACTGGGGGTTGCTGACAACGCCGCCCAGCTCCATCGTGAACAGGCCCGCCTCCTTAAAGGAGGCCATCATCCCGTCGTACAGGCCGATGTCCTGTAAAAACGTTCCGCCGTAGTGCAAAATCAGCACGCGGGATCCAAGCTCGCTGCACAGGGCGCCGACCTGTCCCTCCTGTCCTTTGCCGAAAACAATTGTTGTAGGGTTCGTAAATACAAAATTTTGCATGAATGATAACTCCTTTCTCTTGGCCGAAGGTGCCCTTCGGCCGCAAAGTCCACCATTATTTTAGCACAAGCCGGAGGACACCACAACAAAATGTTTTGCGCCCTTCTTTCGGCAAAAGTGCACAATTTTGTGAAACAATTAACACCGTCCGGGCCCTTTTGCCGCCCGGTGCACCGCCGCCTGTTTTGCCGCCGGACAGGGCGGCCGCATAGGATAAAGAAAGTGGCGGGAAAATGCGCGGAGAGAGAGCGGGGATGGTCTCCTCAAAAAGGCCCTCGACACGTCACGCTCACCTTTCTCGGCCGCTTATGATAGAGGCGGACGGCGCAGCCGCGCCGTCCGCCTTCCTTTGCATCAGTCCTGTGTCTTTAACAGCGCCGCATGGACCTGCGGCATCAGCGACGGGATGTCGATGTGCTGGGGGCAGTGCTCCTTACAGGCGCCGCAGCCGATGCAGCTGTCCGCCCGGTGCCCCTCCGGGATGCCGAAGAAGTACTCAATCCGTACATTCTGCCCAAAGCCGTTGTCCATCAGCTTGTTGTCGTTGTAGCTGGCAAAGCATCCGGGGATGTCAATGCCCTGGGGGCAGTGCTCCACACAGTACCGGCAGCCGGTACAGGGGATGGCGTGCAGCTCCCGGAAGGCGGCGCACGCCCGCTGTGCAAGCACCCGCTCCGTCTCCGACAGCGGACGGAAGTCTGTGAAGGTACCAATATTCTCCAGCAGCTGATCCATCCGGTTCATGCCGCTGAGAATCACACCCACCCCGGGCAGGCTGCCCACAAAGCGCAGCGCGAAGGAGGCAGGAGTCCCCTCGTACCCCTCAAACACAGGCTTGACCGACGGGGGAAGCTCTGCCAAAAACTTGCCGCGGATAGGCTCCATCACAAAAACGGTAAGGCCCCGCTCCGTCACCATTTTGTAGGTGGTTTTCGCATCCTGCAGCTCCCAGTCGAGATAATTCAGCTGCAACTGAACATATTCCCAGCCGTCAAACCCGTCAAGGATTTCCCCCAGCACCTGCGGGGTGTCGTGAAAGGAAAAGCCGATGTGCCGAAAGTCCCCCGCAGCCTTGTGCCGCCGTATCCACTCCTGCACGCCGAACCGCTGCGCCTTTTCCCAGTTGTTCCGGTCGAGGGAATGGATGAAGTAGTAATCGAACCACTCCACCCCGCAGCGCTGCTTCTGCTCTTCAAAAATCCGGTCCATGTCCTCCGGCGCCGCGCACTCCCACAGGGGCAGCTTATCCGCCAGCAGGTAGCTGTCCCGGCTGTAGCGGGACAGGGCCTTTTTCAAAAACGGCTCGGACAGGCCCCCGTGGTAAAGATACGCCGTGTCGAAATAGTTGAGCCCCCGTTCCATGGCGGCGTCCACCAGTGCGAGCCCCTTCTCCTCATCAATGGCGCCGTCCGGCGCCGTGGGCAGCCGCATGCAGCCCAGCCCCAGCCGGGGCAGCGAGCCGATGGGCAAGGTTACTCTGTCAATCATCTTGTTCGCCCTCCTTTCTTTCATCATACCACACCGGGTCCCGTTTTGCACACAAAACTTCACGGACATTTAACACAACGCACCGAAAACCGTGTTATAATGGAAGCGGCAGCGGGCTTGTCTTGCTTTTTTGCGTGAAATAACCTACAATAATACATACTTATAAAAGAAACTACAAATGATAGATGGGAGTCTTGTATCATGACTGAAATTTCCCCCTCCATTCTTGCCTGTGATTTTTCCCGCCTCGCTGAAGAGTGCGACACCATGAAGCGGGCCGGGGCGGATATGCTGCACATCGACGTAATGGACGGCCATTTTGTGCCCAACATCTCGTTGGGCGCGCCGGTTATCAAATGCCTGCGCAAGGCGAACGACATGGTGTTTGACGTGCACCTGATGATCAGCGATCCGCTGCGGTATGTGGATGACTTCGCCGCCGCAGGCAGCGACATCCTCACCTTCCATCTGGAGGCGGACAGCGACACGGCAGCCACCATTGCCGCCATCAAAGAGAAGGGGATGAAGGCAGGGCTCAGCATCAAGCCCGCCACCCCGGCAGAGGCGGTGTTCCCCTTCCTGCCGCAGCTGGACCTGGTGCTGATTATGACGGTGGAGCCCGGTTTCGGCGGGCAGAAGTTCATGGCGGACATGCTGCCCAAAATTGAAAAAATCAAGGCAGAGGCAGACCGGATCGGCAAAACGCTGTATATTGAGGTGGACGGCGGCATCGGCGAAAGCAACGCCCCGCTGGTGGCGAAGGCGGGCGCCAATCTGCTGGTGGCCGGCTCCTCCCTGTTCCTGGCAGACGACCGCGTGAAAGCGGTGGCCGGGCTGCGCGCGGCGGCGGACGCGGCGCTGTAAGCCCGTACCAATGTTGTTGGAAAAAGGAGGGTCCGATATGAACAGAGGCCTGCGTAAGCAGTGCGACCGGTATCGGTACGACGTGATGCTGTGCTGCATCCCGCTGATGATCGTCGGATTCTATTTCTACGGGATCCGGGTGCTGTACCTTGCGCTTATCAACTGCGCGGTGGCAGCCCTGCTGGATCTGATTGTCCTGCAGTTCTTCATGAAGCACCGCGGCCGGTGGGAGCCGTCCGGCCTTGCCACCGCGCTTATCATCACCATGATGCTGCCGCCCACGGCGCCCTACTGGCTGGGCCCCATGGGGGTGGCCTTTGCGCTGCTGGTGGCGAAATACCCCTTCGGCGGCGCCTACAGCTACGCCTTTACGCCTGCCGCGGCGGGCATGGCGTTTTTAACGCTGAGCTTTCCTTCTCAGGTTTTCGCCTACACCACGCCGCTTCAGCAGCTGGCTGTGGGGGCGGACAGCTTCCCCCCCGCCACCAGCGCGGCAGGGGCCCTAAAATTGGGGGGCATTCCCTCCTTTGGGATATTTGATATGTTCATCGGCAACAATCCGGGGGCATTGGGCACCACCTGTGTGGTGGTCCTGCTGACCGTGTTCCTGTACCTTGCTGTGCGGCGCTGTGTGGATGTGCCCACCGTGTGCATCTTTTTTGCTTCGGCCGCACTGTTTGCCCTGCTGTTCCCACGCAGCGCGGCGGGCCCGTTCCTGTCCGTTGTGTATGAGATGAGTTCCGGCTATATCCTGTTCGGCGGGCTGTTTCTGCTGTGTGACCCGGTTGTGCTGCCAAAAGCCCGCAGTGTGCGGTACCTGTATGCGCTGCTGCTGGGTCCTGCGGCGATGCTGTTCCGCTACAACGGTGCGTTTGAGGAGGGGTTCTGCTTTGCGCTGCTGATTTGCCAGGCGCTGCTGCCCTGCCTGGAGGCACTGGTCCGGCACGTCCGGCGGCAGCTTGCAAACAGAAGGGAGGTGGCCGCCCATGAGTAGCAGGGCCTCCAGACCCGGCAAGGCGCTGCATGCGTTGAAGGAGTGGACGCTGGAACTGTTCAGCGAAAATCCGGTGTTCATCGGCGGCCTGTCCATCACCCCGGTGGTGGTGGGCGCCACCACTGCGGCAAACGGCCTGATTTTGGGGCTGGCCGCTGCATTCCTTATGCTGTTTCTCAGCGGCATGTGCGCCATGGGTGGGATGCTGTTCCGCGTCCCGGTGCAAAAGGGGCTGGCCGCTTTTGTGTCCGCCGCGGCGTTCATCCCGGTGGGCTATGTGGTGGATACCTTCCTGCCGCTGCAAAGCGTGTCCCTTGGCATTTATCTGCCGCTGCTGTGCGTCAGTTCCATTGTGGTGATGAAGGTGCCCCATGCCCTGGCAGAGCGGGGCTACCGTAAGGGCTTCCTTCACATTGTCCAGAATATTCTCGGTTTCTTTCTGTGCACCCTGCTGGTTGGCATCGTGCGGGAGTGGCTTGGCGCCGGAACCATTTTCGGCCTGCCTGCGCCCACGCTGTTGACCGTCCCGTCCGCCGCCTACCCGTATATGGGCTTTATCATTATCGGGATGCTTGGCGCGGCGGCAAAGAAAGCTGCCGCCGTCATCCGCGAAAACGAGCTGCTTGACCGGCATGAGCAGATTTATACGGAGAAATGGGTGGACGACAGCCTTGATATGGAACAGCCGGACGCGGCGGAGGAGACGTCCGTCGCCCCGGAGGGTGCCGTGGAAGAACAGACAGATACAGCACCCCTGCAGGCAGAGCCCTCCGCAGGGCAGGAAAGGCCGGTGAATAACCAATGACCCTTTTACTTGAATTCACAAACACCTTCCTGCTGGTGCTGCTGTTTGAAAACACCCTGTTTGCAAGGGCGCTGGGAATCGGGCGGCTTATCCGCTTAATTGAGCATCCCGCCACCATCCTGCCGTTCTGCGGCATTCTGACCGGGATGACCACCGTTTCCTCTCTGCTTGCCTGGGCGCTGACGGCGCTGAACCAGTGGTTCCCCATCCCCTCCTTTGGCAAACCCCTCGCCTTTGTGGGCGTGATGCTGGTTGTCTATGCGCTGACCTGCGTCGTATGGGGCTCCTTTTTCAAAAGCAGCTACAACACCTACCGGCCGCTGTTAAGCCCGGCCATGTTCAACTGCACGGTGCTGGGCAGCATCTACATCGGCACCAGGGAGAACCTGTCCGCCGTCTCTGCACTGGGCCTCGGCCTTGGCACGGCGCTGGGCTTCCTGCTGGCGGTTATTATCATGTATTACGGCCAAAAACAACTGAAAAAGCTGGACATCCCGGAGTCCTTCCGGGGCCTGCCCAGCGAAATGATCTACATCGGCATCATCAGCCTTGCCATTTACGGCTTTATCGGCAGCTCCATCCTGTTCTAGCGGAAAGGAGAAATACCCTTGGCGAAAAAGTACAAAATCAAACGGAACCAGAAAATTTACAGCCGCAGTCCCCGGCGCGCCAGCATTATCAAATGGGTATGTGTGGCGGTGATCTGCCTGCTGGTGGCCTTTGCAGGCTACAGCATCGCGCCGGTGGTCATCGACTTTTTCAGCGGCAATTTTGCACCTGCGCCGTCGGAAACTTCCTCGGGCAGCCAGTCGGTGTCGGACAGCAGTTCCTCTTCGGAGCCGCAGCAGCAGACGGGCTCCCTTACCAGCATCGGCACAGGCAGCCTTAGCGCGCTTGCGTCCGACCCGGCCGGGCTGGCCTCCACCCTGGCGGGACAGGGGCGGACCGCTGCGCTGTTCACCGTAAAAGGGGAGGACGGCATGGTTCTTTACGCCACCGCCTCGCAGGAGACGCAGGCGGCGGAAGCCGTGGCGGAGGGCGCCGTCAGCCTGTCGGGGGCCGCAGAAACGCTCAGCGCGGGCGGCGTCATGCCCATTGCAGGGCTGAGTGCGTTCCTCGACCCGCAGGGGGCAAGAAAAATGACCGACGCCTGTGTCAAGTATCAAAGCGGCGGTGTGGCCACCGAGACCACCTGGCTGGACAACTATGCCAACCAGGGCGGCAAGCCGTGGCTCAACCCCTACAGCCAGCGGGCAAACAGCTATATCGCCTCCCTCGTGGGGGAGCTGGCGGATCTGGGCTTTGAGGCGGTGCTGGTGGATCACCTGCAGTTCCCTGACGGGGTGGGCCTGCACTACGCCTACTATCCGGGCAACACCGGCGGGGATAAGTCCGACGCGCTGTATGCCTGCTCCCAGACGTTGAAAAGCGCCCTGCAGGGGAAGGACTGCCAGCTGATTGTCTCTCTTCCGGTGCTGGCGGGTCTTGGCCAGCAGGCGGACCAGTATGGCTCTGCCCCCTTTAAGCTGGACGCGGACTACATCCTGCTTACCATGACACAGGAGGCGCTGCAAACCCGCTATGCCGTAAACGGCGAAGTGATCGACCTGTCCACGGACCGTGCGGCGGGCCTGACCCGGCTGGTGCAGCTGCTGCAGGAAAACGCCAGCACGCAGGGTTTTACCGGAAAGCTGATGGTCCAGTTGGATTCCGGCGACACGGAGCTGGAAAACATTTTAAAGCAGGCCGGAATTGACAGCCTGCTGTACAGCGAATAAACCGTATGACAGCGGGCCGGTGGGCAGCATCGGCCCGCTGTTTTTGCATGCACGGCACAGTTTTGGGGAAAACGGCCGCCGTGCGGAGAGGGGAGAAACATATGCAGACAGACAGGCTGTTTCAAATCCTGTATCTGCTGCTGGGCGGGCGGCAGGTAACCGCGCGGGAACTGGCGGAGCGCTTTGAGGTGTCGCCGCGCACCATCTACCGGGACATCGACCTGCTCAGTGCGGCGGGCGTGCCCGTTTACGGGGACAGGGGCCGCGGCGGCGGCCTCCGGCTGCTGCCCGGTTTTGTGCTGGACCGGACGGCGCTGACCCGTCAGCAGCAGGACGACATCCTGTTCGCTTTGCAGTCGCTGAAGCAGACCGGTGCGCAGGACGAACAGGGCACGCTGCAGGCACTGGCGGCCCTGTTCCAGAGGGAGCCGGAGGACTGGATCGATGTGGATTTCTCCCGCTGGGGCTCCGGCCCGGTGGATCGGGACAAGTTTCAGCTGCTGAAAACCGGCATCCTGTCGCACCGGGTGGTGTCCTTCCGCTACTTCTCCTCCGGCGGGGGCCAGTCCCGCCGCAGGGTCCAGCCGGTACGCCTCTGCTTTAAAAACAGCGCCTGGTACCTGCAGGCGTTCTGCCTTTCCCGGCAGGGCTACCGCTGCTTTAAGGTGGGAAGAATGCGGGACGTGCAGCTGTGCGAGGAGGAATTCCCACCCCGCAGGGATGTGCCTGCGGATATGGACGCCGCTTTTCAACAGTCCTTTGCACTTACGGAGGTAACGCTGCTGTTTTCCCCGCAGCTGGCTTTCCGGGTGTACGATGAATTTCCGGAAAAGGAGATTACCGCCCGGCCGGACGGCAGCCTGCTGGTCCGAACCCGGTACCCCCAGGACGACTGGACAGTGGGCTACCTGCTGGGCTTCGGGCCGGGGCTGCAGGTGCTGGGGCCTGCGCCCCTGCGCGCCGCACTGGCGGACGCAGCAAAAAAAATCGCAAAACGATACGCCAAGCGGGATAATATGACACACTGATGTCCTATTATCCCGTTTATACTGTCCCTATCCCATCGGGGCACGGACCGTGCCGCTGGGGAGACCCGGTTCGAAGCCGCGGCAGGGCTTTTCCCGGCCGCCTCACGGTAGAAGAGGGGGACTATGCCCGAAGAGCGAAGGCACGGAAGAAAAGCCGGTCTAATACAACAGGGGAGGGAAATACAAATGGAACTTGAGCAGGTTCCGGCAAAAACCATGCTGTCCAGAACAAAAAGCAGCGCGTGGTTCGGCTACGACTACACGCTGAACCTCTACCGCGGCTGCTGCCATGGCTGCATCTACTGCGACAGCCGCAGCGCCTGTTACCAGGTGGAGGATTTCGACCGTGTCCGCTGCAAAAAGGACGCCCTGCCCATCCTGGAAAAGGAGCTGCGAAGCAAGCGGCTGCACGGCGTCATCGCCACCGGCGCCATGAGCGACCCGTACAACCCCTTTGAGCGGGAGCTGTGCCTGTCCCGGGGCGCGGCGGAGCTGATTGCCCGGTACGGCTTCGGTATGGCCGTCACGACCAAGAGCAGCCTTGTCGTCCGGGACATCGATCTGTTCCGGCAGATCGGCGAAAGGGCGCCTATGCTGTGCAAGCTGACCATCACCACCTGTGACGATGCGCTGTGCAGGAAGATTGAGCCCCATGTCAGTGTTTCCAGCGCCCGGTTCGCTGCGGTGGAGGCGCTGGCAAAAGCGGGCATATTTACCGGCGTGCTGATGACCCCGGTTCTGCCGTTTTTGGAGGATACGGAGGACAATGTGCGCGGCATTGTCCGTGCCGCGGCGGACTGTGGGGCAAAGTTCGTGTACGCGCTGTTCGGCATGACACTGCGTCAGAACCAGCGGGACTGGTACTACCGCAAGCTGGAGCAGCAGTTCCCCGGGCAGGGGTTGTCTGCCCGGTACCGGCAGCGGTATGGGGACCGCTACAGCTGCCAGAGCCCCCGTGCAAAGCAGCTGTACGCCCTGTTCCGGCAGGAGTGCGACCGGTACGGGCTGCTGTACCGTATGCAGGACATCAACGCCGCCTACCGCGGCGCGCACCTCCCGGTACAGCAGAGCTTTCTATACTACCTGTAAAGGGGGATTCTGATGGACAAGTTTGATTTTAAAAAGACGTACCGGGCGCTGTACCGGCCGGGGAGCACGCCTGCGCTTGTGCAGGTGCCCGCCCTGCGCTTCCTTACACTGGACGGGACAGGCGCTCCGGAGGACCAGGTTTATCAGCAGGGCGTCGGGGCGCTGTACGCCCTTGCATGGTCCATCAAAATGGGCCGGCTTTCCGGGCAGGCGCCGGAGGGGTATCATCCGTATGTCATGCCGCCGCTGGAGGGTCTGTGGCAGTTGGAAGAGGGCCTGTCCACGCCGCGGGCGCGCTGGAAATGGTGCTCACTTCTGGCACAGCCGGCGTTCGTCACCCCTGACGTTCTGGAGCAGGCTGCACAGCAGGTGCGCCGGAAGCATCCGGAACTACCGGTGGAGCGGGTGCGCCTTGAAACACGAAAGGAGGGGCTGTGCGTCCAACTGCTGCATACCGGCCCCTATGCGGAGGAGGCGCGCAGTTTTTCCCGGTTGCTGCGCTTTTTAGAGGAGCACGGACTTCAGCGCAGGGATCCGCTGTGGCACCATGAAATTTACCTTTCGGATCCCCGCCGCTGTGCGCCGGACAGGCTGAAAACCGTGCTGCGCATGACCGTGGCGGGGCAATAGCGGCCCGGAATATTTCCTCCCTTGTTTTCCAGCGGGAAATGGCCTATAATAGACAGTGCAGAGTAAAAATCCACGCGTCAAGTGTCGGTCCGACGGGGAGTTGCGGACCGGACGAAGAAACCCTGTTTCGCGGTGTGGATTTTGCATCCCGCTGCTGCATAAACGAAGTGTGTGCAGGCAGAGGCGCGCCCCTGCATACACCGGGGCACGTTCTCAAAATTTCACCTCCTTTTGTGCGGCATCCGGCACAGAAGGAGGTATTTTTATGAAAAATTTGAAGGAGCAGTTTGTCTGCTCCGCAGAGGAATTCCGCTCCCCCCGGGCACTGGCTGTTACCGCCGTACTTATTGCCATCAATATCACACTGGATCTGCTGAACATCCGCATCCAGCTGACGCCGCAGCTGCGGATTGGCTTTGGCTTCCTGACCAGCGCCATGGTGGGGATGCTGTTCGGCCCGGTGGTGGCGATGACGGCAGGCGCCGCCACCGACCTGTTGGGCTGGCTTGTCAACAACGGCGGCGGGGCCTATTTCCCTGGCTTCACCCTGACGGCGGTGCTGGCGGGCCTCATCTGGGGCATGGCGCTGTACAAAAAACCGCTGCGCTGGTACCGGGCTCTTGCCGCCAAACTGGTGATTAACACCGTGTTAAACATCGGCCTGAACAGCGTGTGGCTGTACCTGTACTACGGGCAGAGCTTCCAGCTGGCCACCCTGCCGCTGCGAATCGGCAAAAACCTGCTGATTCTTCCACTGGAGGTGCTGATGCTTTTGTTTGTGGGCCGGATTGTGCTGGACATCGACAGACGCAGCGCCCGCCAGATACAGCCCCGTTCTTAGTTTTTCCCCCTTACCGTACAGAATCTCCTTTCCCGCGGCTCCGCTTCGCGTTATAATATGTTATAATATGATTATAAGACCGGAGGGCGGCTGCGGCCAATCCGGCAGAAAGGGGTTGTGTAAACCATGAATTTTAATTTCTATTCCCCCACACGGGTGCTGTTCGGGGCAGGGCGGCTGAAGGAGCTGCCGGAGCACCTTCCTTCCGGCAAAATTCTTGTGGTGACGGACGCTACCATGGAAAAGCTTGGCTTTGTGGACAAACTGCGGGCGCTGCTGCCCGGGCGTGAGATTGCAGTCTTTTCCGATGTCGAGCCCAACCCGTCCGATTGCTCCGTCAACCGGGCGGCAAAGCTGGCGGTGGAGTTTGGGGCCAGCGCGGTCATCGGTTTTGGCGGCGGAAGCCCCATGGACGTGGCGAAGGGCGCTGCGTGTATTGCCACAAACGGCGGTGAGCTGGACGACTACCGCCGCGGCGGGACCCGCACCTTCCAAAAACCGGGACTGCCTATCATCTGCATTCCTACCACAGCGGGAACCGGCAGTGAAGTGACCTTTGCCGGGGTTTTCGCCTTCCAGAACGGTGCGCTGAAAACCGGTATTGTGACGCCCTTTTTCTATCCTGTGCTGGCCATCGTGGATCCGGAGCTGACCTACTCCGTTCCTCCGCGGGGGACGGCGGCCACCGGGCTGGATGCGCTGACCCACGCCATGGAAAGCTATTTGGGGCAGGTGGACACCCCGCAGAGCGACGGCATGGCGCTGGTTGCCATCCGGCTGGTGCTGGACAACCTGGAACAGGTTGTGAAGAACGGGGGGGATACCTACGCCAGGGAGCAGATGTGCATTGCCTCCCTGGTGGCCAGCCATGCATCCTCCCAGGCGGAAATCTGCCTCGGCCATGCGGCGGGCTATCCCGTTACCACCCACTACCATCTGGAGCACGGCTTCGCCTGTGCCATCTTCCTGCCGGAGACCGTCCGTCTGGCGGCCATCCACCGGCCGGAACGCGTGGCAAACCTGTGCCGTTACTGCGATCTTCCCGACGCGGCCGCGCTGACGTCCCGTATTGAGGCGCTGCTTGACAGCGTGGGCTGCCCGCGTACCCTGAAGGAGCTCGGCGGGACGCCGGATCAGGTTCCGGAACTGGTGCAGGCGGCCATGGGGGCCAGGTACATCGGCAACACCCCCGGCGGCATGACACAGCCCCAGCTGACGGAAATTTTTCTTAACCTGATGAAATAAAAAAGAACGGCCGCACCGAAAAAACGGTGCGGCCGTTTTTTTATTGTTCCTTTTTCCCGTTCAGGTAGTCGTCAATTGCCTTTGCGGCCAGCTTGCCGGCCCCCATGGCGGAAATAACGGTGGCAGCGCCGGTGACGGCGTCGCCGCCTGCATACACGCCTTCTCTCGTGGTGGCGCCGGTCTCCTCCTCCACGATAATACCGCCCCTGCGGTTGACCTCCAGTCCCTTGGTGGTGGACTTAATCAGCGGGTTGGGGGAGGTGCCGATGGCCATAACCACCGTGTCCACATCCAGCACAAACTCACTGCCGGGGATGGGCACCGGCCGGCGGCGGCCGTTCTCATCCGGCTCGCCCAGTTCCATTTTGATACATTTCATACCGGTGACAAAGCCGTTTTTCGGGTCGCGCTTGTCCTCCGGGTTTTCGTACCCCAAAATCTCTACCGGGTTGTTCAGCAGCCGGAAGTCGATGCCCTCCTCCATGGCGTGCTCCACCTCCTCTTTTCTGGCGGGGAGCTCCTCCATGGAGCGGCGGTAGACAATGTACACCTTTTCAGCGCCAAGGCGCAGGGCGGTTCTGGCCGCGTCCATGGCCACATTGCCGCCGCCCACAACGGCCACCTTGCCGCCCTTCATAATGGGGGTGACCGGGTCCTCCTCATAGGCCTTCATCAGGTTGCTTCTTGTTAAAAACTCATTGGCGGAGTAGACGCCCTTCAGCGATTCGCCGGGGATATTCATAAAGTTGGGCAGGCCTGCGCCGGAACCGATGAACACCGCTTCATAGCCCTTGTCAAACAGCTCGTCAATGGTCAGGGTCTTGCCGATAATCATGTTGGTCTCGATGTCCACACCCATGGCGGTGAGGTTGTCAACCTCCTTCTGAACAATGGACTTGGGCAGACGGAATTCCGGGATGCCGTAAACCAGCACGCCGCCCGCCGTATGCAGCGCCTCAAACACGGTGACCTTGTATCCCTTCTTGGCAAGGTCGCCTGCACAGGTCAGGCCGGACGGGCCGGAGCCCACCACCGCAACCTTGTGGCCGTTGGAGGGCGCCGTTACCGGCTTCTCGGTGCTGTGGGCATTGTGCCAGTCGGCCACAAACCGCTCCAGACGGCCGATGCCCACCGGCTCGCCCTTAATACCTCTGACGCATTTGCACTCACACTGGGTCTCCTGCGGGCAGACGCGGCCGCAGACGGCCGGAAGGCTGGAGGAGACGCTGATGACCTGATAGGCCCCCTCAAAATCCCCTTCTTTTATTTTTGCAATAAACTCCGGGATGTGGATGTTGACCGGGCAGCCGGCCACACAGGGCATGTTTTTGCAGGACAGGCAGCGCAGGGCCTCGTCAATGGCCATCTCCTCGGTGTAGCCTGTGGCCACCTCCAGGAAATTGTGCGCGCGAACCTCCGGCGCCTGGGAGGGCATGGGGTTCTTTTTGGGGGACATGTTGATGTTAGGCATTCTTACCGCTCTCCTTTCGGAACAGGTTGCAGGTTTCCTCATACGCATGGCGTTCAAAATCCCGGTACATGGCAGAGCGGGACATGGCCTCGTCAAAGTCCACCTCATATCCGTCGAAATCAGGCCCGTCCACGCAGGCAAACTTGGTCACCTTTTCCCCATTGCGGTTTAAGGTCAGCCGGCAGCCGCCGCACATGCCCGTGCCGTCAATCATGATGGGGTTCATGGACACCTTGCAGGGGATGCCGGTGGGCCGCACCGTCTCCACCACAAACTTCATCATAATCAGCGGGCCGATGGCGATCACCTCGTCAAACTGCTCGCCCTTGTCCAACAGCTCCTGCAGGGGCACACACACGTTGCCCTTCCTGCCGTAGGAGCCGTCATCCGTCATGACATGAAGCTCCTTGGAGGCCACCTGAAACTCCTCCTCCAGAATCAGCAGGTCCTTGGAACGGAAGCCGATGATGGAGGTCACCTCACACCCCATGGCATGCAGTTTCTGCGCGATGGGCAGGGCGATGGCGCAGCCGACGCCGCCGCCCACGATGCAGACCTTGTGCAGGTTGTCCACCTCCGTTGCCACGCCAAGCGGCCCGGCAAAGTCCTGAAGGCAGTCGCCCTCCTGCTTGTGGTTCAGCTTCTCCGTGGTGGCGCCCACGATCTGGAAGATGATGGTCACTGTGCCCTTCTCCCGGTCGTATCCCGCAACCGTCAGCGGGATCCTCTCGCCGTTCTCGTCCACCCGCAGGATGATGAACTGGCCGGGCTCTGCCTTGGCCGCCACAAAGGGCGCCTCAATCTCCATCAAGGTCACTGTCGGGTTCAGCGATTTTTTCTTAACAATTTTATACATGGGTTTACCCCCTCATAGTAATCCGATTTTGTCCATGGCTGCGGCGATAATCTCCCCGTGGTCAAAGGCCAGGCCCCCGCCCGCCGTCACGGTATAGGCCGCAGTGGAAGGATAGGCGCCCGGCAGGGCGGCCTTCCGCTGCAGTTCTGCCTGGAAAGAAACATCTCCGGAGGAGAACAGCAGGGTAATCCGGTTGTTTTCCTGCCTTCGTTCCACATCAAACCACCTGGCGTCCGCAGCATCGTCCCCGGCGCGGGTTTCCTGTATCCGCTCCGGCGGGATGACGGAGACAAATGCCTCCGATGCAACCCACATGCGCGGGTCCCTGCCCGGCTTGCTGAACAGGCCCACCTGCGCGAGGGGAAGGCCCGCAAGGCCCGTCTCCTCCTCCAGCTCCCGGGCGGCCGTTTCGTCCACCGACTCGTCCTTTTTGGCGAAGCCGCCGGGCAGCGCCCAACACCCGAGATAGGGATGGCCGCCCCGCTTCACCAGCAGCAGGCGAAGCCGCTCCTGTTCCACAATAAATACGGCGATGTCTGCCGTCAGCGACGGCCGCTCGTACTTGCCGGGCCGGTAGGCCGCAAGAAATTCCTGTTCCGTCAGTCCGTTTTTATCCCTTAATTCCAATGAAACCGCCTCCAAAAAAACGGACTGCCGCGCCAAAGCGGTACGCGGCAGCCGTGTTTTTTATAAGTTGAATTAGAAGTCCACTTCCGTGTCGTAGTAGCAGCACTTGAGAAGCTTCTCCATCTCCTCCTGGCTGGGCTGACGGGGGTTGGAGCCCGTGCAGGCGTCGCCGATGGCGTTCTTTGCAATCTCAGGCAGTCTCTCCAGGAAGACCTCCTCCGGAACGAAGCCGTTCTCGGTGGGATAGCTGTCCGCGCCGTAATTCTTGATGCAGTGGGGGATGTTGAGCTTATCGTTCATACCGCGCAGGTACTCGATGAGCAGTTTGACCTTCTCGTCATCGTTGCTGCCGCCGAGGCCCATGAAGTCCGCGATAACGCCGTAGCGCTTCTTCGCAGTCTCATCCTTTGCGTTGAACGCGATGACCTTGGGCAGGTACATGGCGTTTGCCGCACCGTGGATGATGTGCGCGCCGTAGTCGGCAAATGCGGCACCGGTCTTGTGTGCCATGGAATGGACGATGCCGAGCAGCGCGTTGGAGAACGCCATACCGGCCAGGCACTGGGCATTGTGCATCCTGTCGCGGGCGTCCATGTCGCCGTTGTAGGAGTCAACAAGGTCGTTTTCAATCATCTTGATGGCATGCAGTGCAAGCGGATCGGTGTAGTCGCAGTTTGCGGTGGAGACATATGCCTCAACTGCATGGGTCATGGCGTCCATACCGGTGTGGGCAACCAGCTTCTTGGGCATGGTCTCAGCCAGCTCGGGATCCACGATGGCCACATCCGGGGTGATTTCAAAGTCGGCGATGGGGTATTTGATGCCCTTCTCATAATCGGTGATGATGGAGAACGCAGTCACCTCAGTCGCAGTACCGGAGGTGGAGGAAACAGCGCAGAAGCGGGCCTTCGTGCGCAGCTTGGGCAGGCCGAACACCTTGCACATATCCTCAAAGGTGGTCTCCGGATATTCATACTTAATCCACATTGCCTTGGCCGCGTCGATGGGAGAACCACCGCCGATTGCCACGATCCAGTCGGGCTGGAATTTCTGCATAGCGGCAGCGCCCTTCATAACGGTCTCAACAGACGGGTCGGACTCGATCCCCTCGAACAGCTCAACCTCCATACCGGCCTCTTTCAGGTAGGAAACCGCCTTGTCAAGGAAGCCGAAACGCTTCATGGAGCCGCCGCCCACACAGACGATTGCTCTTTTGCCGTCCAGCGTCTTCAGCGCCTCCAGCGAGCCTTTCCCGTGATAAATGTCTCTCGGCAGTGTAAAACGTGCCATATTGCATACTCTCCTTCTCTATGTAAATTGGTCTGGAACTTTGTTCTGGCTTTATTATAGGCCCTTCCCAATCAAAAAGGAAATATGGATTTTGTATGCCCCGATACACTGCCGCCCCAGCGCCAAAGGGGATGCGCCCGCCCTCTGCCCGCAGGTAAACACCAGGCGGGCAAACGCCTGCCTTTTGCTGTTTTGCACCGCTAACCGCTCCGGCGGAACCCCGAAAATGGGGGCGGACGTGGGGGCTGCAGGCAGTAAAAAATCCCACGCATAGCCCGCCGGCAGTTTTACACAGCTATATAAAATTCGATATTACGGCAAACTTCGACATATTTTTAACGATATTCCCTGTAACAGACCTGCGTTTTTGCCTCGTACAGTTTTTCAACAAAACGCATGTCCAAATCGGTAAACTGATAGTGTTCCGGATAAATTAGAAGATCCCTGAATTTATTGTCCGGGAAGGCGCAGCGGCGCTGTGCCAGGTCGTGCCGTTTCAGCAGTTCCTCCGGCACGGGGGAGACCCAGATGAAGGTGTTGGGAACGCCGCACAGGATTTCAAACTGGTTGCCCCGCTCGTAGATATATATTTTTTTCTTGGTGATGCCGGTCATCTCATTTCTCATCCTTGACGCATCAATGTAGGGCACGGCCATATCCCCGTGGGACAGCTCCACACTGTCTCTCAAATCCTCCAGCGTCAGCGTCTCCTTCCGGGCAAGCGGGTTGGTCCGCGACATCAGCGCCAGGCATTCGTACTCCCAAATCAGTTCGCTTTTCATGTGCTTTTCCTTGAGGTAATCGGCGAAGTACGGCTCGTTAAAAGTCTGATAGCGGATGATGCCCAGGTTGCAGCTTCCCTCCGCAACACAGCCCACAGCCTGTATGGAGTTGGTCTCCATAATATTCATGTCGATTTCCCGGGACTGGTCAAGCCCCGCAATAAACGCCGTAACCCCTGCAGAGATGTAGCTGCCCCGCGGCATGGAGACGCTGAAACGCTGCACGGTCCCGTCCGCACCGTCCGCAATCTGCTTCATCCTGTCCAGCTGGCGGACAATCTCCCTTGCGGAGTCAAGGAAAAGGATCCCCTCTTTGGTTGGAACCACGCCTTTGGACGTCCGCTCGAAAATTGTGAAGCCCAGGGTGTCCTCCACCTCTTTGATTGCGCGGCTCAGGTTTGGCTGCGCCATGAAAAAATTTTCCGCCGCCTGCGTGATGGAGCGGGTACGCTCCACCTCAAGGGCGTATCTGAAAAATAAAGTGTTCACCCACACTCTCCTTTCTGGGCCATCCCTGTCTTCGCGCCGCAGGACGGCCACTGTCTTCCATAGAAAATTATAACGAAAAGAGGGCGGAAGATGCAAGTGGTTACAGGCAGGGCGCGCAAAATAACAAAAAAATACATCCCAGGCGGCCCCGGGGACAGAGCCGCAAAAGTGGGTGGCAGGCCAAAACCGCTCCGCCCCTTTGCGTCCGGGACAGCGGCCTTCGCCCGGCCCCTTCGCAGACGGGGGAAAAGGGCAGGGAGAGCCTTTTTTCTGCCGGAAGAAAAAAAGAAGCCGAAGCAAAGCGAACTTTGCTTCGGCTTGGCGCGCCGGAAGGGACTCGAACCCCCGACCTACTGGTTCGTAGCCAGTCACTCTATCCAGCTGAGCTACCGGCGCATATCATCAGCCTAACTATTTTAGCACGGCTGATCCTATTTGTCAACACCCGGAACACGGTGCAACACCTGCTGCGCACGTTTGACCAGATACCGGTCGTTTTCATACGTCAGTTCGTCCGCCACACAGTCAAGATCCACCCACTTGGTGGCGCTGACCTCCTCCGGCTGCATCACCACTTCATCCTTCACGGCCTCCCCCAGGAAGTAGACCACTTCCTTCTCCAAATTCAGCTTTGGAGAGTAGTGCACCGTCTCCCGGTAGCCCGGTTGAAGCTTTAAGTCCAGCCCCGTCTCCTCCTTGACCTCTCTCAGGGCTGTCTGCATTTCCGTCTCGCCCTGCTCCACATGTCCCTTGGGAAAGGCCCAGTGCCCGCCGTAGCGGTGCTTAATAATCAGCAGTTCCACCCGTCCGTCATCCCGCCCGATGTAGACGAGGGCCCCGCAGGATTTCTCTTTTCTCATTGCCATGCTCCTTCATTCTGTCTTTTCTTATTATAGTCGCTTCCGCCCCCACTTTCAACCTGTTTTTCTTTGTGGCCCCTCCCGCAGAATTAATAATTTATTCACGGCCCTGTAACATCTTTTACGCCTGCCGCGGTTATACTATAAGCGTACCAAGTGATTGGACCGCACCGATTCTTGGTATACACTATCCTCTAAAAATATCACCCCGGCATCGGAACGGCGGAATGAAGCAACCCCCTTCATTCCGCCGTTCCTCTGTCTTTTTCTGTTTTTTTGCCGCTGTCGTAAAAAATAAAATCATCCAAATCGCCGGGCGCGGAAAACCAGTCTTTCAGCTGCTTGCAGCTGTATTCCTCATATTTTCCGGCGTCGTCCTTATGTTCCTTCATGACCTCCGCCTCCTGTTTTTCTGTTACCTGACTATTCTATGCAGAAAGCGGATTTTTGATACCAGTCCTTTTTTACCAGCCGTCAATCCCGGAGCGGCGCAACGCGCCGAATACCCTTTTTTCAAAACCGGGGCTGGCATGCTCCATCCCTTTAATAAATTCTTTCATCCGCTGCCTTGTGGTGTGCCCGTCCACAGGGCAGCTGCTTTTTACCACCGGCAGGCGAAGCCCCCTTGCGGCACGCGCCACCTCCGCCTCTGTGGCAAGGCACATGGGGCGGATCAGCGTCAAATCCTTGCGGGAAAGATAGGTCTTCGGTTGAAAACAGCCGATTCTTCCCTCAATAAACAGGTTCATAAAAAAAGTCTCCACCGCATCGTCCCGGTGGTGCCCCAGGGCGACCTTCCCGCAGCCGTACTCCTTCGCCGCATCGTGAAGGGAGCCGCGCCGCATTCTGGCACACAGGCTGCAGGGGTTCTGCTCCTGCCGCTCGGAAAAAATGATGCGCCCGATTTCCGTCTTTTTCACATGGTACTCCACATCCAGTTCCTCGCACAGGGTACGGATGGGGGAGTAGTCCATCCCCCCGTCTGGAAAATCCATGTCCAGCGTCACGGCCACCAGAGAGTACTCCACCTCCAGATACCGCCGCATGTAGCTTAAGGCATACAGCATCGCCACCGAGTCCTTTCCGCCGGAAACCCCCACGGCAATCCGATCCCCGTTCTCAATCAAGCCGTATTCCTCCGACGCTTTTCTAATTAAACCCATCAGCCGCTGCATGGCGCATCCCCTCCGTTCTTGTCCCTCCTATTATAATAGGAGGCGCCCGCCGCTGCAACTTTTTAAATTAGCACATGAGAAATCAGAAGAAAAACGGAGATATTAAGAGAAAATAAGAGCAGTCTGTTTATAAATTAAAAAAACCGAAAATTGCTGTTGACAAGCCATTCGGCGGCAGTTATAATAGAAGGCGTCGCAAACGAGAGAGCGTTTGTATTTTTTATTTTCAGTAACAAATATTTGGGAGGTAAACCTTATGTCAACCTATATGCCTAAGGCCGGCGAGATTGAGCGCAGCTGGTACGTCATTGACGCTGCCGGTAAGCCCATGGGCCGTGTTGCCGCGTTGGCGGCCTCGCTTCTGCGTGGCAAGCAGAAGCCCATTTTTACCCCGCATGTGGATTGCGGCGACCATGTCATCATCATCAACTGCAGCGCGGCGGTTCTGACCGGCCGCAAGCTGGAGAAGAAATACTACCGTTACCACACCGGCTGGGTGGGCGGCCTGAAGGAGATTCAGTACAAGACCCTGATGGCGAACAAGCCTGAGAAGGCCATGGAGCTTGCCGTCAAGGGCATGCTGCCCGACACCGTGATTGGCAGAGCTGCCGCGGGCAGACTGCGGGTGTACAAGGACGCCAACCACAAGCACGAGGCACAGAAGCCCGCCTCTGTAGAACTGTAAGGAGGAACAACCAGAATGTCAATGTATGATAAGAAGCCTTATTTCTATGGTACCGGCAGAAGGAAAAATTCTGTGGCCAGAGTGCGCGTGTATGCAGGCACCGGCAAAATCACCATCAACGACCGGGATATTGACGAGTATTTCGGCCTGGAGACGCTGAAGCTGATTGTCCGTCAGCCCATGGTCCTGACCGAGACCCTTGGTAAGTTTGACCTGGAAATCCGCGTCAACGGCGGCGGTATCTCCGGCCAGGCAGGCGCCATCCGCCACGGCCTGTCCCGTGCCCTGCTGCAGTACAACGAGGAGCTGCGTCCCGTCCTGAAGAAGGCAGGGTTCTTAACCCGTGACCCGAGAATGAAGGAGAGAAAGAAATACGGCCTCAAAGCCGCACGTCGCGCTCCCCAGTTCAGCAAGAGATAGTTTTTCCACACAAAATACAACCGCACCGGAAGGCCGAACATGGCTTTCCGGTGCGGTTTTTCTTTTCTCCACTTTTCTTTTTGCCCGGCTTATTTTCTTCAATACTTTCTGCGCATCATAAAAAATGACGGCCTGTCAGCCCGTCCCATGCGGCGGCCTGTGCGTGTGGCGCAGCCCTGCGCTGTCCGCCGGCGCGGGGCCCGGATGCCCGGCGAAAAGCCCTGCGGCCCGGGAAAGCCGCAGGGCGGAGGGTGCCGCAGGGTTTCCCATTCCCGCCGGTTCCCTGTCCTAAAAGCATTTTTTGCAGGGCCGCCTGCCGCTGTTCACCGCGTCGGTCAGCGAAACCTGGTAAGGGCTTTTCATGTTGCTGCAATCGGGCGAGAGGTGGTAGGTCTTCCCGTTTTGGACAATCCACACCATCTGGCTTTGTTCCGGCTGGGGCGGCTGGCTCTGTACCGGCTGGGGCGCCTCCTGTTTGTCCGTTCCGGCCGCCTGGCTGGATACCGGCGGCTGGGACGTTGCCCCGGAGGATTCTTCTGCGGGCGCCTGCGAGGACGGGGCGGGCTCCGCCGAAGAGGAGGGCATTGTCTCCTCCTCGCTTTGCACCGTCTGCTGGGTTGCCGCGCTTTCCTCCAGGTTGGACGAGGAGGAATCCGGCTGCGCCGGGTTCCCGACCATGGAGTTGATGATTCCCGACAGCAGCGCGACCGCCACCCAGGCCAGCACCACGATGAAAACTGTGCGGCGGGACGGCCGCCAGCGCCTTTTGGGCTGTTTCAGGCCGCATTCCGGGCAGCGCCTGCTTCGGGAAGGGATTTCCTTTTTACAGTATGGACAAATCATGATATTTCCCCCTGAACCCTTTTTTGTGCTTCTGTTGCACTGATTTGGGGACAGTATAGCACACCCACTGAGACGAAGTCTTTCGTATTTTATCGAATGGCGACGAATCGCATCAATTTCTTATCTTTTCCCCCTGTTCATTGCAGTTTTCGCTGCTTTGTGCCGTCCGGGGCAGTCGCCGCAGGGCCGATGCCCCCGCAGCGGAAGACCGCGGTCCTTTTTCGCATAAATTTCCCATTCCTGGCAATAATAGGCCTAAGTCCCCACTTTGAAGGAATTTCCTACCGAAAACCCGCTTCTTCGGCCTGTTTTCAGCAGGTTTTCCTCCACTTTTTATGGGTTATTACAATGTGGTTACAAATGTGGCGATTTTGTTACAAGTGCCCAAACCTGGCCCTGATTTCCCCCGTTTTCCCCATAAAAACCGCCCAATTTTTCCTGTTTTTTCCATTTTTTATCGTGACTTTGCCCAAAAATGGCGTTTCCAGTTTTTTGACAAACTGGCGGACGCCGCCTATAATAAGGCAGGCCTGAACATCAGGCTATTTTATTTGAGAAAGGATCGTTCCATGATTAGAAACTACCTAGACAAGGCCAAAGCGGCCGGCAGTGCCATCGTGCGCAGCCGGATCCTGCCTGTCAGCCTAATGTGCATCATGCTGGGCATGCTGACGGTTGGCTTGGGAACCTTGACCAATGTGGTGACAATCTACGACGAAGATATGACGCGCACCCTGTACACCATGCACACGGAGGAGGAGGACATCCTGCGGGAGACGGGTCTGGATCTGACCGGCTGCGAGACGGAGTTCTCCGGTATTTCGAACGGCACCGGTACCCTGACCATCTACCGGCCCAAACAGGTGCAGATTACCGATGGAAACGGAACTGTCACCGTTACCACCTGCAACGACACGGTAGAGGAGGTGCTGAATGCCTCCGGCATTACGCTGGGGGAGAAGGACCTTATCAATGTTCCGCTGAAGGCACAGGCGGCCACTGCCGGCACCATTGTGGTCACCCGCATTGCGGAGCAGCTGGTGGAGGAAGTGACGGAAATACCCTACGGCACCAGCTACAAATACACCCCGCTGTTAAAGGACGGGAAGCAACTGCTGCTGTCCGCGGGAACAAGTGGGAAAATTGTCAACACCTACCGGGAGACGCTGGTGGACGGGGAGGTAACCGCGCGGGAGCTGGTCTCCACCGTCCGGCAGAGCGAGCCGGTTAATCAGGTCATGCTGGTGGGTTCCAGCTCTGCCGGGCCCATTTCCCCCATGGCCGCGCCTGCAGGCGTCACCATCGGGGCGGACGGCGTGCCGTCCAGCTATAAGCGGGTGATTACCAATGCCCGCGCCACCGCCTACACCAGCAAAAAGGGGGCCGTCACCTACTCCGGCCTGCCCGCCATGGTGGGGCATGTGGGGGTCAATAAGGATGAAATCCCCCTGGGTTCCCTTCTTTATATCACATCACCCGACAACTCTGTGGTGTATGGGTTCGCCATTGCGGCGGACATCGGTTACGGCACGGTGGCCGATATTGTGGATTTGGACGTCTACCTCGACAGCGTGCTGGAGTGTAAATATTTCGGCGGGCGGAAAATGAACATCTATATCCTTTAATTTACAGCAGAAAAAAGCAGGCGGGAAGGGCTTCCCGCCTGCTTTTTGTAATGAACGCCGCATGTTTCATACAATACGGCCGTCCTCAATCGCCACCTGCCGATCGCCCACGGCAGCAAGGGCCGTGTCGTGGGTAATCATAATCACTGTTGCGCCGCGCTGCTTCAGCCCCGTGAGAATACGGACCACCTCCCTTGCAGACGCGCGGTCCAGATTACCCGTCGGCTCGTCCGCAAGGATCAGCGGCGGGTCTGCGGCAAGGGCGCGGGCCACAGCCACGCGCTGCTGCTGGCCGCCGGAAAGCTGGTTCGGCAGGTGATCCGCCCGCTTTTCAAGACCCACGGACGCCAGCAGCGCCTGCGCCTGCTTCCGGCGCCGGGCCTGCGTCACGCCCCGGTACAGCAGCGGCAGTTCCACATTTTCCACTGCGGTCAGGGTCTGGATAAGGTGGAAGCCCTGAAAAATAAAACCGATTTTCTCCCCGCGGATGACTGCACGCTGGCTTTCCGTCTTGTCCAACATTTCCTCCCCGTCCAGCAGATAGCTGCCGCTGTCCGCCGTGTCAAGGCAGCCGAGGATGTTCATCAGGGTGGATTTCCCGCTGCCGGAATGGCCCACAATGGACAGCAATTCACCCCGCTCCACGCTGAGGCTGACGTCCTTCAGGGCGTAGACCTTGTCCTGTCCCAGCGGATAGGTTTTGACAATGTGTGAAAGATGCAAAAAAGCCGACATGGCGACACCTCCTAAAAGGAAGTATGCGCCATGTCGGCTTTTTCTATGCTGTGGGAAATTTATTCGCTGAATGTGGTCCCGTTTTGATAGTCCTTATCCACAACGCAAATCCACGTTTTTCCAGTGTTGATTTGCAGTTCCTCACCGCTTGTATCGTAAAGCTTAAACGGCTCGTCCGTGCCGCCCTTTGTCCAGGTAATGGGCTGCGCCATGCCGCGGCTGGCGTAGTAGCCGGTGCCGCTGTCCAGCGTAAACGTCTTAAGAATGGGGTAGGTGGGATGCTGGCTGCCCGTGGCATAGAGAATCAGCACATTGTCCACAGCCAGCGTCTCCCCGTTTGCCCGGTCGCTGAGGGTGGTGCCAAACTCACTGCGGGTATAGGTGCCGGTTTTGGGCTGGTACTGAAACGTGCCGGTCAGATAACCGGAGAACCGGACGGAGATGGTCCCCGCCGCCACGTCGCCCGGCACAACCTTGTACTCGGAAAAATTGAAAACCGGGTCCTGCTTATCCGTGCTGGTATCCTCTATTTTGTCCGCAATCAGCTTCTTCAGCTCTTCCCCCGTGATAAACGTGGCGTGCTCCTGCCCGCCGCGCTGGGCGGCCAGCGTCCGGTCTGTGAAAAAGTAGCCGCTTAAAAAATTGCCGTCCAGGTTGTCGATACCGATGCTCTGCATTTTTTCAGAGGCGGTAACGCTTTTCCCGATATGTACAAAAATGGCGTCCAGGGGCATGGCGAAGTCCAAATAATACTCCCTGGCGGAGCGCACCGGCCCTATCTGGCTCAGGTTTGACCAGTCCTTATACACCGCAAGCAGACGGGTAATGCCCCCCTCTGTTTCCGCCTCGTAAATAAGGTCGGCGTCGGACAGGCCGTCCTGCGGCACCGCGTTCCTGATATTGTTGATCATCACCGCCACCGGCCGGGTGGCCATTACCTCATCCGAAAGGCCGGGCAGGCCGGTCAGCGGGTTGACGCCCTGCTGTGCCGTGTCGTCCTCCTGCTGCGGCACAGAGGAACTTTCACCCGTCCCGCCGGAGCAGGCGCAGGCGAGCACCATGATACTGAGTACGAGCAAAACGGATACAATGCGTTTCAGCACGGTTCCACCTTCCTTCTTATTGTTTAAGGGCGATGCCCAGCTCATCCAGCTGTTTCTTGCTGACAGGGGAGGGGCAGGCCGTCATCAGTTCGCTTGCGTTCTGCACCTTCGGGAATGCAATGACATCCCGGATGGAGTCCTTGCCGGTCAGCAGCATCACCAGCCGGTCCAGGCCGTAGGCCATGCCCGCGTGGGGCGGCGCACCGTAGGTGAACGCCTCAATCAAATAACCGAACTGCGCCACCGCCTGCTCCTTCGTGAAGCCCAGTGCCTCAAACATGGCGGTTTGCAGGGCCGGGTCGTTGATACGTACCGACCCGCCGCCGGCCTCGCACCCGTTGATAACAAGGTCGTAGGCCTTGGCATGCACGGCCGCCTTGTCCGTTTTCAGCAGGGGGATGTCCTCCTCCCGCGGGGCGGTGAAGGGGTGATGCATGGCCACATAGCGCCCCTCCTCCTCGCTGTATTCGAACTGGGGGAAATCGGTGACCCACAGCAGGTCGAAACTGTTTTCCGGGATGAGATGCAGCCGGTTTGCCAGCTCCACCCGCAGTGCGCCGAGGGCGGTAAACACCACGCCGGTTTTGGCGTCCGCCACCACCAGCAGCACGTCGCCCTGCTCGTAGCCCATCCTTGTGTGGATGGCCTGTTTCTCCTCCGGTGTCAGGAACTTTTCAAAGGAACTGGACTGCGCCTCCGCCGTCCAGCGGCTGAAGGCCAGCCCCTTGGCGCCGTAGGTCTTTACAAACTCCGTCAGCTTGTCAATTTCCTTCCTGGTCAGCTCCTTCGCCGCGCCCTTGACATTGATGGCCCGGACGCTGCCTGTGGCGGCCGCACCGGAAAACACGGCGAAGCCGCAGTCCTTCACAAGGTCGGTCAGGTCGGTCAACTCCAGCCCGAAGCGGGTGTCCGGCTTGTCGCTGCCAAAGCGGCGCATGGCCTCCTCATAGGGGATGCGGCGGAAGGGGACCGTCAGTTCCATTCCCATGATACGCTGGAACAGGGTTTTCATGAACCCCTCGTTCACGGCAATGACGTCGTCCACGTCCGCAAAACTCATCTCCAGGTCAATCTGGGTGAATTCCGGCTGGCGGTCCGCCCGCAGATCCTCGTCGCGGAAGCAGCGCGCCACCTGCATGTACCGGTCAAAGCCCGCCAGCATCAGCAGCTGCTTGTACTGCTGGGGGGACTGGGGAAGGGCATAGAAGGATCCGGGGTGCACCCGGGAGGGCACCAGATAGTCCCGCGCGCCCTCCGGCGTGGACTTCATCAGGATGGGGGTCTCAATCTCCAGAAAGCCGTTTTCGTCGAAGTAGTCCCGTGCCGCCTTGACGATTTTGTGCCGGAGGATGATGGCGTCCTGCATCTCCCTGCGGCGCAGGTCGAGATAGCGGTATTTTAAGCGCAGCTCGTCCTTTACTGCGGTCTTGTCGGTGATTTCAAAGGGAGGGACCTCCGCCTCGGCCAGGATTTTCAGCCCGGAGACAAACACCTCCACATCGCCGTTTTTCATCGCCTCATTCTTTGCCTGCCGCTCCCTGACGGTGCCTTTTGCCATCAGCACAAATTCCGCCCGGCAGTGCGCGGCCTTCTCCATGCACTCCGCCGGCGACACACTGCTGTCAAAGGCCAGCTGCACCAGCCCTGTCCGGTCCCGCAGGTCAAGGAAAATCAGGTTTCCGAGATCCCGGCGCTTGTGCACAAAGCCGCACACCACAACCTCCTTGCCAATTTCCGCCGCGGTTACTTCCCCGCAGTAGTGGCTGCGCCGCCACGTTCCCATCGTCTCTGCCATTACTTCATCATTCCTCCAAACAGTTTGCTCAGCGCTTCCTTATCCACGTCGTCCGTCATCTCATCCAGCATCCGGTCCATAATGCCGTCCGTCACCGCCGCGCCGATCCCGTCAATGGGCACCTGCGTGGTCTCGCCGGTGAGCATATTTTTTAGGTTTGCCGTGCCGCTCTGCAGTTCCTCATCCCCCAGAACCACGGCGTATTTGGCGCCGATTTTGTCCGCATATTTCATCTGTGCCTTCAGGCCGCGGCCGCACAGGTCGCTTTGCGCGTGCAGCCCGTCCTCCTTCAGTTCCTGCGCCAGCAGGAACGCGCGCCGGGACGCTGCGTCGCCAATCCCCGCAAGATACACGTCGCAGGTGGGCTGGGCGGGTAGTTCCACCCCCTGTGCCTCCAGCACCAGCATCAGCCGTTCCAGCCCCATGCCGAAGCCAAGGCCCGGGGTGGGGTTGCCGCCCATCTCCTCCACCAGGCCGTCGTACCGGCCGCCGCCGCATACGGTGCCCTGTGCGCCGATTTGGCCGGACACAAACTCAAACACGGTGCGGGTGTAGTAGTCGAGGCCCCGCACAATGTGCGGGTTGACGGTGAAGGGCATGTCCATGGCGGTCAGATACTCCTGAAGCCGGCGGAAATGCTCCTTACAGTCGTCGCACAGGCTGTCCACGATAACCGGCGCCCCCTCGCAAATGGCCTTGCACACCGGGCTTTTACAATCTAAAATCCTGAGAGGGTTCGTCTCAAGCCGGCCCTTGCAGGTGTCGCACAGCTCGTCATAATGCGATTGGAAGTAGGCCCTGAGCTTCTCCAGATAGGCCTTCCGGCAGGTGGGGCAGCCGATGGAGTTGATTTCAAGGCTTAAATCCCGGACGCCCACGCCGCTGAGGATGTTGCCCGCAAGGTGGATAAGCTCCGCATCCGCAGCCGCGTCTGCCGCGCCGAAGCACTCCACCCCGAACTGGTGGAACTCCCGCAGCCTGCCGGCCTGCGGCTTCTCATACCGGAAGCAGCTGAGCAGATAGCACAGCCGCAGCGGCATGGCGCCTGCCAGCAGCCCATGCTCGATGGCGGCGCGTACCGTGCCGGCCGTCCCCTCCGGGCGCAGGGTGATGCTGCGGCCGCCCTTGTCCTCAAAGGTGTACATCTCCTTGCCCACCACATCGGTGCTTTCACCCACCGAGCGGATGAACAGCTCCGTATGTTCAAAGGTGGGAATGCGGATTTCCCGGTAACCGTAGGCCTCCGCAATTTCCATAAGCCGGCGCTCCAAAAAACGCCATTTGTAGCTGTCCTGCGGCAGAAGGTCCTGTGTGCCGCGGGGTGCGCTGAATTTCTGTGCCATTGTGTTTCCTCTCCTTTTTTCTAGCATTTGCCGTGCCGACAAAAAAAGCCTCGTCCCCATCCGACGGAAAGGGACGAGGTTGTGTCGCCTCGCGGTACCACCCTTTGTTGGGCGCACGCGCCCCACTCAAGCGGCCGGATAACGGCGGCCCTCCGTCCCGGCTCCGGGGATGTCTTCCCGTGCGCCTGCCCCGGGGCCGCTTTCAGCCGCGGCGGCCCTCTCTTTCCATGCAGGAACAGCACGGTACTCCTTCCCGTTCACAACCGGAAACAGGGTATGAAGCAGCCCGTTTTTTATTTCGGGTTGATGATGTTGCGCCAGTCCAAATCGCCCCGCTCCAGCCCGTGGATGAGCACCTCGCCGGTGGCAATGTTGGTGGCAACCGGGATGTTGTGCATGTCGCACAGCCGGATGATGGTGGAGATGTCGGAGGTGCTGGGCTCGCTGACATCCAGCGGGTCGCGGAAATACAGCACCACGTCGATTTCATTACAGGAGATGCGTGCTGCAATCTGCTGGCTGCCGCCCTGGCTGCCGCTTAAAAACCGCACCACAGGCAGGCCGGTGGCATCCGAAATCATTTTGCCCGTCACACCTGTAGCGCACAGGTTGTGTCTGGCCAGCACACCGCTGTAGGCAATGCAGAATTGGACCATGAGTTCTTTTTTGGAGTCGTGCGCAATCAGTGCAATGTTCATCGGACTTTTCCCACCTATCTATAAAAAATTTTACGTCGTGCCTATCCTACTTTCAGCGGTACCTGTTCCCCCTGCAGCCGTTTTGCCACGGCGGCAATACACTCTTTATAAAGCGGTTTCCCGCTGTCCTCCTTTTTTCCGAGGCAGGCGTGCACCTGCCGGTCAAAGGGAACAACCCCCAGCAGCGGAACCGCCACCAGGTCAAGAATGGTGTCAAAATCAGTAATGGGGTTGTCGGACGGCCTGTCCACCCGCACCATGTTGAGAAGCAGCCGCTGGTTTTGTGCACCAAGCGCCCACGCCCGTTCCGATACCGTGCTGGCACCGCGGACACAGACCGCGTCCGGTGTGGCCACCACGACCACCTCGTCCGCAGCACGGCAGGCCGCCTGTACGGTGGGGCCCCAGCCGCAGGGCGCGTCCAGCAGCACCATGTCGTACAGCCCCTCAAACTGCCGGATCCGCGCGCGAAGGCGCCCCGGCTCCGGCCGGTAGTCCGTGTCGCTGCCAGCCGGCAGAAAATACAGCCCGCTGTCCCTTAGCTGCCGGACACCTGTCTGCGGGTCGTCCCCGGACAGGTTGTCCCCCAGATGGTACAGCACGCCGCTTTCCTGAAACAGCAGATCCAGACCGCGGAACCCGCAGTCCAGTTCCACCAGCAACACCTTTTTTGTTTTTGCCAGCTCCTTCCCCAGCGCGGCGGCCAGCGTCGTTTTGCCAACGCCCCCCTTGCCGGAGATAAAACACACCGACTTTCCCATCATGACACTACCTCAATTTATTTTACCATCTCGCTGTGCCGCTTGCAATATCCAAAATAACCAATTATTGGTCGGCTGTATCGGTATTATAACTAAAAGTTGCCGTTTCAGGCAGGCTTTCAATGGCGTAGCTGGGCACAGTGCCGTTGAAGTAATACTGCAGGATTTCCCGCACAAAGGGGGACAGGTTGGAGCCGTATCCGCCTTTTTCCAGCGTGATTTCAATGGCGATTTCCGGATCCTCCGCCGGGGCATAGCAGATGAAGTTTGCCGTCAGGTTGTTGCCGTCCTGCGCCGTACCGGTTTTGGCCGCCACCTCGAAGTCCAGGCCGTTCGCCAGGCCGTAGCCGTTCGCCGCCGCAATCATGCCGTCGCGCACAATGGCCTGGTTCGCTTCCGAGATCCCCGTCTGCCCCAGCACATTGGTGCCGTACGTCTTTATTGTCTGCGTCTGGTCGTAGCTGATTACGCTGTCCAGCACACTGAGCTGGTTGCGTACGCCGCTGTTTGCCAGCGTGGCCACATAGCTTGCAAGGGAGATGGGGGTCACCAGCGTGTCCGACTGGCCGATGGCCGCACGGATGGTGTCCGAAACATACCAGCTGCCGCCGGTTTCCGCGCGCTCTGTCGGGCCCGCCATGGTACCCTGCTTTTCCACAAGGCCGGTGCCCAGCCCCTCATCAATTCCCGTCAGCTCGCCGATGCCGAAGCTGCGGGCAACCTCCTCCAGGCTTTCAATGCCCAGCCTGCGGCCCACGTCGTAGAAGAAAATGTTGCACGACTCGCGCAGGGCGCCCACCACATTTAACGATCCGTGGGCGGCAAGGCAGGTGGGGTGGTCGTTTTCAAAGTAGGTGTAAATCCGGTTGCAGGTCACCCTGCTGCCAAGGTCGATGGTGCCTTTTTCCAGCGCGGCGGACGCCACAATGGGCTTGAACACGCTGCCCGGCACATAGGTGCCCGTCAGAGCACGGTTGAACAGGGGATTATACTGTGCGTTTAAAATCTCCTCATAATTACTGTAATACTGGTTTAAATCGTAGGAGGGGTAGTTCGCCATGGCCAGCACCTTGCCGGTCTTTACCTCCACCACCACGGCGGAGCCGCCCTCTGCGTCCTTGCCGAGGCGCTGCTCCGGCAGGTTGCGGATCCGCTCCGCATGGTAGGCAAGCCCTGACTCCAGCAGGTGCTGCAGCGGCGCGTCGATGGACAGCTTCACCGTATTGCCCGCAGTGGGGGAGGAGGCAATGTAGGAGGAGACCACCTCGCCGTTGACCGTCTTTTCCACCACCCGGCGCCCGTTGGTGCCGCGCAGTTCGCTTTCCATCATCTGCTCCACGCCGTATTTTCCCACAAGGTCGTTTAGGGCATAACCCTCGTCTTTCAGCTGGTTGTACTCGTCCGCGTCCAGGGGGCCGATGTTGCCGATCAGGTGCGCGGCAAGGGAGCCGTTCGGGTACTCCCGGATGGACTCCTCCGCAATGTACACGCCCTGGAAGGTGCTGCTGTTCTCGCCGACGCGTACCACCGTGTTCACCGACACGTCGTTTGCAAACACAAAGGGGGTTACCTCGGAAAAATTCTCCTTCTCCATCTCGTACCGGACGCCGCCGATGGTCAGGATATCCGCCTTGTCCGTCTGGGTAATGTCATAGCGCTCCACAATGGCCGTCATCACATTGTCCGCCGTGGCATACTGCTGCAGCCCCAGCCTGTCCTTCAGGCTGCTGATGTCCTCCTCCATGCCGGCGGTAAACACGTAGCTGTCGCCGCTGAGCTCAATGGGAAGCGTCCCGTTATGCTCCTCCCCCTCCACGGCCAGCATCTCCGTCAGGCTCAGGATAATGTCGTTGATGGTGTCGAGGGAGTAGAAGTTCTTGTCAATCACCACGTTGTAGCCCACGCGGCTTGTGGCCAGCGGAATGCCGTTGCGGTCCAGAATTTCGCCGCGGGCGGCCTCAATGGTCGTGCTGTAGATGTTGGTGCTGTTCTGCACCGATACGTAGTAGTCGCCCTTGACCACCTGAAAGTCAAACAGGCGGAAAAAGAACACAAGCAGGACCAGCGCCAGCAGCACGATCACACTGATGAGGCCCTTTCCCAGCTTTCCCGTCTCGTTCATGGGTTTCGTTCCTTTCTGTCAAAAAATTCCCCCGCCGTCAGCTCTCCCTGACTTTATCGCACCATCTCTGCATCCCCCTGACTGCAAAAAACACAGGGAAGCAGAAGGGCCAGCTGATAAGGACCGTCGGCAGCAGGCTTTTTACAAACAGCTGCAGCATGCCCGTGTAGCCCCAAAGTGCGTATAAAAACAAATAATTCATAAACAGTGTGAAGCCCACACACACCGCCGACACCAGCACCGCCGTCAACAGGTTGATGCGCAGGTACCGCCGCACAAACAGGCTGGTCAGCACGCACAGTGCCAGCAGAAACAGCCCGAAAAAGCCGAAGGGCACCCCGGCCGACGTATCCCACAACATACCGCAGACGCAGCCGAACACCGCGCTTTCAAACACATCCTCATACAGTGCCACAAGGCAGGGCAGACAGCACAGCGCCGCGGGCTTCACCATGCCGAACTGTAAAAAGCCGGGCGTCACCTGGATGAGGTACAGCGCCAGCGCCAGCAGGGCGAATACGCCCCATTTGAGAAGGGGGGCGGTCTTTTTCAGGCGATTACTGTTCTTCATTTCCCGTCACATAGCTCCCCTGGTTTTCAAAGTTGGTGATAACGTACACGTCCTTGACGTCCGCCACATTGACGGCGGGCTCCACCACCGCGTACAGCGAAACGCTGGACGTCTCGGTGCGCACCTCCCGCACGGTGCCCACCACCAGGTTTTCCGGGAACACGCCGCCGATACCTGAGGTGATGACAAGATCCCCCTGCTTGGCCTGGCTGGTCAGGGGTAGGTAGGTCATTTTGCAGTAGCCGTGCAGCGCCAGCGACGCCTCGCCGATGACGGAGCCCGGGTCCCGCGACTGCATATCCAGCGCCCCAAGGTTAAAGGACGGGTCCAGCAGCGTCATGACCTTTGCCGTGTGGTCGTCCACCCGGGATACGATGCCCACAACCCCGTTGTCCGTAATGACCGGGTCGCCCACGCTGACGCCCGCCTGGGCGCCGACATCGATGGTAAAGGCGTAAAACTCATCCGCCGGGTCGCGGCCGATGACAAACGCGGGGGTAAATTCTATGTCCGGATTGCTTTCCTTGATGCCGAGGAAGCCCTTCAGCTGCTCATTCTCGCGCTTGGCCTCCTCCAGTTCAATCAGGCTGTCCCGTAGCTGCTGGTTTTCCTGGCGCAGCTGCTCGTTCTCCTCGCTGATGGACTGGGCGTTGAACAGCATGCTGAAAAAGCCGCCCACGGAGGAGCTGAGCTGGGCAGACAGGTCTTGAATGGGGGTGACGATGAAAGAGATCACTCTGCCCGGCAGCAGCTGAAACCCCTCGGTGGTGGAGGCGTACAGCATGAAACCCACCATCAGCGAGGCCAGCACCAAAATAATTTTAAATTTGAGGCTGCCCAAAAACTTCTTCACGCAGCACCCTCCTTTTACAGGACGGGGCGGCCCGCCTTTTCGCTGCCGCCCCCCGTAACCCTGTTTATTTTTCTTCGATAATCACATCGCGCAGCTTGTCGATTTCCTCAATGACCATCCCTGCGCCCTCCGCCACACAGTCCAGCGGCGTCTCGGCAATTTTGACCGGCATTCCGGTCTCCCTCTCAATCAGCACGTCGAGGCCGCGCAGCAGCGCGCCGCCGCCCGTCAGCATAATGCCATAGTCGATGATGTCCGCGGACAGCTCCGGCGGGGTGTTCTCAAGGGTCCCCTTAATCGCCTCGATAACCTCGCTTAACGGCTCTGCCAGTGCCTCCCGAATCTCCTCCGGGGTGACCACAATGTTTTTCGGAAGCCCATCCATCAGGTTGCGGCCTTTGATTTCCATGCTCTGCTCGTCCTCCGTGGGGAAGGCGGAACCGATTCCGATTTTAATATCCTCCGCCGTCCGCTCGCCGATAAGCAGGTTGTGCTTTTTCTTGATATAGGCGACAATGGCGTCGTCAAACTTGTCGCCGCCCACGCGCACGCTGCGCGCTGTGACGATACCCCCAAGGGAGATGACCGCCACTTCCGTGGTGCCGCCGCCGATGTCCACCACCATGCTGCCGGTGGCCTCCGCCACGGGCAGGCCGGCGCCGATGGCCGCGGCCATGGGCTCCTCAATGACGGCCACGCTTTTCGCACCCGCCTTCAGCGTCGCCTCCCGGACGGCGCGGCGCTCCACCGCCGTCACGCCCGACGGCACGCAGATGACCACGCGTGGCCGTACAAGGAAGTTCTTGCTGAACACCTTTTTAATAAAAATCTGCAGCATGCTGGCAGTGATGTCAAAGTCGGCGATGACGCCGTCCTTCAGGGGCCGGACCGCCACAATGGATCCCGGCGTACGGCCGATGACGTCCTTCGCCTCCTGTCCGACAAACTTCACCGTGTCCGTACGTGTATCCACAGCCACCACCGACGGCTCGCGCATGATGATGCCCTTGCCCTTGACAAACACAAGGGTGTTGGCTGTTCCAAGGTCAATGCCAATATCCTTCTGAAACATAATTTTCCGGTCCTTTCCTAATTTTGTGCCGGACTCCGCACGGCCCCGGCCTGCTTCCGGCAAAGCTGCCCCCCCCGCACTGCACCGGTCCTTCAGCCGGGCAGGGCAGCGGCAGACAGCATTTTTTGCAGATCACCGCATGCGCGCCGCACTGCCGCGCGGCGCGCAGCGCCTGCTGCTATTATACCCTGTACGGGCCGTTTTCTCAACGCCTAATTTATGAATCCAAAATTAATTTTACCCCGGCTTGCTTCAATGCCCCCGCCAAGGGCGGGATGGGAAGGCCCACCACATTGCTGAGGTTTCCGTCCAGTTTTTTGACAAACTCCGATGCAAGCCCCTGGATGGCGTAGCCGCCCGCTTTGCCCATTGGCTCGCCGGAGCGGACATATTTCTCAATGGTCTGCTCGCTCAGGGGCAGGAACTCCACCCGGCTCGTCTCGGAGAACAGGCGGCTTCCTTCCGGCCACAGCACGCACACCCCGGTGATCACCTCATGCACGCGGCCGGACAGGCTGCGCAGCATCTGCGCCGCATCCTCCCGGTCCTTCGGTTTGCCGAGGGGCCTTCCGTCCAGAAACACCAGGGTGTCCGCACCCACCACCACGTCCTGCGGATGGGTGGAAAACACATCCTGCGCCTTGCGCTGGGCAAGCTGCATAACCCGCTCCTCCGGGGAGGGATCCCCCTCGACCGTCTCGTCCACGCTGGAGGGAATTACCTCAAAATGAGGGGCCAGTACGGCCAGCAATTCACCCCGGCGGGGGGATGCGGATGCCAGAATTAAACTCATGTCCCTACGCCTCCTTTTCCGCATGAAGCCCGGTGGAGCCAAAGCCCCCGGCGCCCCGCGCGGTCTCGTCCAAATTTTCCGTCTCCACAAACACGGCCTGCACACACTCGCTGATAACCAGCTGTGCTATCCGCATGTGGTTTTCAATGGTAAACGGGGTGTCGGACAGGTTGGTCAGCCCCACCTGCAGCTCCCCCCGGTAATCGCTGTCGATCACGCCCACCCCGTTGGACAGGGTGATCCCGTGCTTGATGGCAAGGCCGCTTCTGGCAAAGACGAACGCCACAAGGTTCGCCCCCGGCAGCTCCACTGCGATGCCTGTGGGCACCAGCGCCCGCCCGCCGGGCGCAAGGGTCAGGGGTGCGTCAAGGCAGGCAAACAAATCCGCGCCGGCACTGCCGCTTGTCGCCCGCAAGGGCAACAGCGCACCGGGACGGGTGCGTTTTACTTTCACATCCATGGGCTTCAGCCTCCTTTTATTCCACGGGGCGGAACACATTCCCCCGGGTAAATTCCTTGGTAGGGCAGGGAAGGCCCTGCCGGTATGCCTGCGCTGTCTGTAAAATCTGCTCCGGCGTCTGCCGGTCGAACAGGAAAAACAGCAGGCTGGGGGCGCGCAACTCCTGCAGGCGGTCAGCCAGCCACAGCGGCACGGGATTCAGCAGCTCGCAGGCGTGCCCGTCGCACCGCAGGGGCAGGGTGCGGCCCCTGCGGTCCTTCAGCCCGCACGGCCCGCCGCAGCCGTTTCCCCCCGGCAGGTTCTTTTTCGGGCAGTTACGCGTCAGCATAAAGGGCAGGCGCCCGTACACCACCGCGCCGCAGCCAAGGCCCTCCGGCCAGCGGGACGCCGCCGTGTCGGGATGTGCCTCCGTCGTGACGCACAGCGCCGTCAGCCCGAGGGCCTGCAGCCGCCCTGCCGTCGCCGCGTTCCCGCAGTTGAGGGTAAAAGAACCTATCCACTCCGTCAGGCCCGCATTTTTTGCCATGGTAATCCCGTCCAGCGTGTGCACCAACGCCTTGCTCACCCCGCAGGCAGCGGCCCGCTTCAGCAGGGCCTCCTGCTCCGCCTGCGCGCCGAAGGGCGCGCGGGAGGGGACTGCGCACAGCCGGTCCGCACCGGCCAGTGCCACTTCGCGGGGCGTGATCTCCCCGGCAGGCAGCCCGATAAGCTCGAACGCTGCGGCCGTCTGCTCCGTCAGCTGCTGTGCACTTTGCAGCAGGGCAAAAAACTGCCGGGGCGCACGGGTTGCCGGAGGGAATTCCGGCAGCGTCACGGGACGGGGCTGGCGGTGGAACGGCTGTGTCCGTCCGCTTAACAGCGCCGCCAGTGCCTCTCTTCTCAGGGCGTTCAGCGCGCTTTTTTGTAAAAACAGCCCGTCTTCCAGTTCGGTATCCAGCTTTTTCAAAACAAAGGGGGTGTCCCCCAGTTTGGCAAACGCCTGCTCCACCATCTCCCGTGTGACCGGCCGCCCCTGCGCCGCTTCCGGCACCGGGCCGCAGACAGCGGCTGTCGCACCGTCCTGCGCAAAGACCTCCGCCCGGGCCGGGCAGCCCTTTTTCAAGCTCACCCGCACCTCCAGCGGCTCCCGCGGGCGCTTTGTTTCAAGCAGGGCCTGCAGCTGGGGCTGTGCGGCCGCCGTCTGCCGTGCGTCAGCCGCGCTGCGCATGCCGAACATGCCGGCGCCCCGCTTTCCGGTATAGTATCCGTCCGTAAAACCAGAGCGGGAAAACGCCTGGCGCAGCAACTGCTCATCATACGGCTTCCCGTCCATGGCAAGCCGGCAGGCGGTGACGGCCGCGGCAACATACTCCGGCCGCTTCAGCCGCCCCTCAATTTTAAAACTGGTAACGCCCATGCTTTCCAGCTCCGGCAGGTAGCGGCACAAGGACAAGTCCTTCAAACTCAGGGGATAGGCGCCGCCTGCGGCGGGAAGCCGGCAGGGCTGGGCGCAGGTGCCCCGGTTGGCGCTACGGCGGCCAAGCCCCGCACTGTAGTAGCACTGCCCGGACACGCACATGCACAGCGCCCCGTGGACAAACACCTCCGTCTCCAGGCCGCCCGGGACAAGGAACGCTGCGATCTCCTCCCGGCTCAACTCCCGCGGCAGGACCATGCGGTGAAAGCCGAGGGCCTTCAGCTGTTCCATCCCGCCCGGCGTCAGCACCGAGCACTGGGTGGAGGCGTGAAGCGCCACCTCGGGCGCCAGCTGCTGCGCAAGGGTCAGCGCGCCCAAATCCTCAATAATCAGGGCGTCCACACCGGCCGTTACCGCATAGGATAAGAAAGCGGCAGCCTCCTCCAGTTCCCTTTCGCCAAGCAGCATGGTGTTAAACGCCAGGTGCACCTTTACGCCCCGCTCGTGACAGTAGTCGCAGGCCCGCGCCAGCTCCTCCTGTGAGAAATTGACGCCTGCGGCCCGGGCGCTGAACCGCTTCATGCCGAGATACACCGCATCGCATCCGCACTGCACCGCGGCGCACAGCGCCTCGGGCGAGCCGGCGGGTGCCAGCAGCTCGGCCCTATTTCTTTTCAAGGTCGCTCACTTTCAGCTTTGCTTCCAAAATGGCGTTTTCCCGCTTCTGCTTGTCAATCTGCCGCTTTAATTCCTCAATTTCAATTTTACTGCGGGCCACATCCTCCAGATATTCCTTAATCTGCACCCGCATATTGTCCGCGGACTGATCCGCCTTGTCCAACAAATTCAGATAGTCCATGGCGCACAGGATGGCCGCATCCGAAAAGGTGATACGGTCGCTCTGATCCAGTACCTCCCGCACCTTTTTGTCCAGCTGGGCCCCCAGCTCCTCCACGCGGGCGGGGTCCTCGTCCGTCATCAGGGTATATTCCGTGCCATGTATGACAATCGTCACGCGATTCAGATTTTCCATCATGCCGTCCTCCACTGCAAAATTCGATTGTTTTTCTTATTATAATACACTCCACACGCAGAATAAAGCAAAAGTTTCAGGGAAACTTGCATTCTGGGACGCCGTATTTGGCTGAATCCTTTCATTTTACTTGCGGTAAGGGCCGTTTTACGGTATAATATTACAAGTTCTACCCCTAAATACTTAAGGTGGTGATTGATATGTCCATTGACCTTTCCAAAAAGAATCTGTCGGGCATCCTTTCCTATAAATTGGCAACCCTGTACGATACCGATCTGAAAAACGCCTCCCCGGAGGAGATGTACCGCGTGCTGTGCGCCATGCTGGAGGAGCTGATGAGCAGCAAAAAAATGCGCTTCTCCAAAAAAATCAAGGCGGAGCAGAGCAAGCGGGTGTACTACATCTGCATGGAGTTCCTTATTGGCCGCTCTTTGCGCAACAACCTGTACAATCTCGGCGTGTACGACACGGTGAAGGAGATTGTGGAGGAAAGCGGCCTTCAGCTGGAGGATGTGTTCCAGCTTGAGCCGGACGCGGGCATCGGCAACGGGGGGCTGGGCCGGCTTGCGGCCTGCTTCCTCGACGCGCTGGCCACCGGCCAGTATGCGGCGCGGGGCTACTCTATCTGCTACGAATACGGCATCTTCCGCCAGAAGCTGGAGGACGGCTGGCAGACCGAGCTGCCCGACGACTGGATTTACAACCACGGCGATGTGTGGCTTCAGGAGAAGCCCACCGACGCGGTGGAGATCCGTTTCGGCGGAAAAATTACCGAGAACTGGAAGGATGGATCGCCCTTTATTGTCCATACCGATTACCAGACTGTGACGGCCATGCCCTGCGACATGCTGATTTCCGGCTATGACAGCGAGGCGGTCAGCACCCTGCGGCTGTTCAAGGCCGTGTCCCCCAAATTCGACATGGTCGCCTTCAACAGCGGCAATTACCAGGCTGCCGAGGGGGAGATTGCCAAGCTGACGGCTATCAGCAAGGTGCTGTACCCCAACGACAACCATCCGGAAGGGAAGGAGCTGCGGCTGCGCCAGCAGTACTTCCTTGTTTCCGCCACCATCAACGACATTGTGCGCAGGCATTTGAAAAGCTATGCCACGCTGGAAAACTTAAGCGACAAGGTCGCCATCCACATCAACGACACCCATCCCGCCCTCGGCATTGCGGAGACCATGCGCATCCTGCTGGATGAGTGCGGCTTCTCGTGGGAGCGTGCGTGGGAGATTACCAAGGCCACCTTTGCCTACACCAACCACACGGTGATGAAGGAGGCGCTGGAGACCTGGGACGAAAACCTGGTGCGCACGCTGCTGCCGCGTATTTACCAGATCATCTGTGAAATCAACCGCCGCTTTGTGGAGGACCTGCGCCGGATCGGCACGCCGGAGGACAAGGTGGAGCGGATGGCCATTATCTCCGGTGGAAAGGTGAAGATGGCAAACCTGTCCGTCCACGGCAGCCACAGCGTCAACGGTGTCTCCTCACTGCACAGCCAGATTCTTAAGGACACGGTGTTCCACGATTTCTACACCCTGAACCCGGAAAAGTTCACCAACGTGACAAACGGCATCGCCTACCGCCGGTGGCTGCAGGCGGGCAACCCGGGGCTGTACAACCTGATGTGCAGGCTGTCCGGCGGCGACGTCAGCAAGGACGCCATGCTGCTGGAAAAGGGCCTGAAGTACCAGGATGATCGGGCCGTACTGGACGAGGTGCGCGCCATCAAGCGGGATAACAAGCTGCGCTTCAACAAATTCGTAAAGGACACCACCGGGCAGGAGCTGAATCCCGACTCCATCTACGATGTGCAGGTCAAGCGCATGCACGAGTACAAGCGCCAGCACCTGAACGCCCTGCACATCCTGAGCCTGTATAACTACATCAAGGAAAACCCCAACGCCCCTTTCACCCCGCGCACCTTTATTTTCGCGGCGAAGGCGGCGCCCGGCTACTACATTGCAAAGCAGATTATCCGCCTCATCTGGTCCATTGCCAAGCTGATTGACAGCGACCCCGCCATGAAGGGCAAGCTGAAGGTCATCTATCTTGAGGATTACCGGGTGACCCTGTCCGAAATCCTCATGCCTGCCGCCGACATCAGCGAGCAGATCTCCCTTGCAGGGACGGAGGCGTCCGGCACCGGTAACATGAAGCTGATGCTTAACGGTGCGGTGACCCTCGGCACGCTGGACGGTGCCAATGTGGAAATCCACAACGAGGTGGGGGACGACAACATTGTCCTGTTCGGCATGCGCAACGAGGATGTGGTGGCGCTGAAGGCCAAGGGCTATTCGCCGAAGGACTGGTACAACGCGGACCCGGTTCTTAAACAGAGCGTGGATATGTTGTCCAGCGGCATTATGGGCAACAATTTCTCCGACATTACGGGCGGCCTGCTTTACAACGACCCGTTTATGGTGCTGGCGGACTTCGACAGCTACCGCAAGGCGCAGCAGAAGGTCGGCACCCTGTATGAGGATCCATACGGCTTTGCCAAAAAATCCTTCATCAACACCTGCAAGGCGGGCGTGTTTGCCGCAGACCGGGCCATCGCCCAGTATGCGGAGAATATCTGGCACATCAAGCCCCTGAAGTAACGGCGGCTGACAGAGTAAACCATTCCGGTATGAGCAGGGGCAGCCCTGCTCATACTTTTGTTTTCGAGGTGTTTTATGTCCTTTTTTAATCCATTGGACCCCTTTTACAAAACCCCGTTCGGCGCTGCAAGCACAGGGGAGCCTGTCCGGTTCCGGCTGCGGTTTCCCCAGCACTTCTCCGTGCTGCGGGCGGCGCTGCTGCTGGAGCGGGACGGCCGGACCGAGCGGTTCCCCATGACCCTGTGCGGCAGGGAGGACGGCTTTGACACCTTCCGCCTGTCGCTGCCGCTTCAGGATCCGGGCATCTGCTACTACTCATTCGAGGGGACGAACTGCTACGGCCAGGCGGTCCCTGTCAAGCAGGGCGCCCGTTTCCAGGGGGAGGTGGGCGACAGCCTGCCCCCCTACCAGCTGACAGTCTACGCGAAGGAGTACCGTACCCCGGACTTCCTCAAGGGCGGCGTGATGTATCAGATTTTCCCCGACCGGTTTTACCGCAGCGGCAGGCCCAAACAGGATGTCCCGGCGGACCGGGTGCTGCGGGACAACTGGGGCGGCATGCCGGTATGGCAGCCGGACGCACAGGGGAAAATCCGCAACAACGACTATTTCTGCGGCGACCTTGCAGGCATTGAGGAAAAGCTGCCCTATTTGCAGGAGCTGGGCGTGACCTGCCTGTACCTCAACCCCATTTTTGAAGCGCATTCCAACCACCGGTACAACACCGCCAGCTACGAGCGGGTGGATCCCCTGCTTGGCACCAATGAGGAGTTCGAACACCTGGCGGCGCAGGCCAAAAAACACGGCATCTCCATCCTTCTTGACGGGGTGTTCAGCCACACGGGGGATGACAGCGTGTACTTTAACAAGCAGGGCCGCTATGGGGAGCACACAGGCGCCTGCCGCGACTGGAACAGCCCCTACCGCAGCTGGTACCAGTTTGAGCAGTATCCCGACCGTTACAAATGCTGGTGGGGTATCGACACCCTGCCGGAGCTTCATGAGGACAATCCGGAATACCAGAGCTACATCACCGGGCCGCAGGGCATTGCACGGCAGTGGCTGCAGCGCGGTGCGGCTGGATTCCGTCTGGATGTGGCGGACGAGCTGCCGGACAGCTTTCTGTACGCCCTGCACGACTCGGTTAAATCCGCCTTTCCCGATGCGCTGATTCTGGGCGAGGTGTGGGAGGACGCGTCCACCAAGGTCAGCTACGGCGCGCGGCGGCCCTATCTGCTGGGCAGGCAGCTGGACAGCGTGATGAACTACCCCTTCAAAAACGCGGTGCTGGACTACCTCACCGGGGGAAGCCCGCTGCAGCTGGAACAGACGCTGCTGACCATCCTGCAAAATTATCCGAAGCCCACGGTGGACGTGCTGATGAACTTCCTGTCCACCCACGATGTTGAGCGGGCCATCACCCGTCTTGCAGGGGACGACCTGTTTTATGCCCCGCGGGAGCAGCAGGCCGGGCACGACCTGTCGCCCGAGCAGTACGCCAGGGGAAAACGGCTGCTGAAACTGGCCTACGGCCTGCTTTTCTTCCTGCCGGGTGTGCCCTGTATCTACTACGGGGATGAAATCGGCATGCAGGGATACCGGGACCCCTTCAACCGGGGTTGCTTCACCTGGGACAGGCAGGACACGGAGCTGCTTTCGTTTATTAAGACCCTGTCCCGGATCCGGCATCAGACGCCCTGCTTAAAAACCGGCAGTTTCCACACCGTCAGCGTCGCGGACGGTTGCTTCGCCTTTGAGCGCAGGGACGGGGAAAGCGCCCTGCTGGTGCTGTGCAACCCCACCGGGCACCGCATGGGCCTGCCCCTGGGTGAGACGTTTGACGGCGGCGAAGTGCTTATGGGAAGCGCCGGGGACGGCTTCTTATGGGTGGAACCGGGAGACCTGGGCCTTGTAAGGGCCGGAAATAAGAAGGAGGATTAAACAGTGGAACTTACGGAAAAAACGCTTTCTTCCAGGCAGGTATACGACGGGAAAATCTTGGGGCTCAGGGTGGACACGGTGGAGCTGCCCAACGGCGCCAGCGCCACCAGGGAGGTGGTGGAGCACTCCGGCGGCGTGTGCGTTGCCGCGCTGGATGAGAGGGAGAACCTGCTGTTCGTCCGGCAGTACCGCTACCCCCACCGGCAGGTTTTGCTGGAGCTTCCGGCCGGAAAAATCAACAAAGGGGAGGACCCCTCCGCCTGCGGCTTCCGCGAACTGATAGAGGAGACCGGTTACCGTGCGGGCGTCTATTTTTCCCTGGGCGAATTCATCCCCTCCAGCGCCTATCTGGAGGAGGTCATCTATCTTTACTTCGCCTCGGACCTTACAAAAGTGGGGCAGCACCTGGATGAGGACGAGTTTTTAAGCGTGGAGCGCATCCCCCTTGACAAGGCGGTGGACATGGCGCTGTCCGGAGAAATAAGGGACGGGAAAACCATTGCCCTGGTGCTGAAGGTCGCGGCCTTAAAGCGGTGCGGCCAGCTTCAGCCCGGCGGGCTGGAAGGCTGACGGGGCCGGGATCCGCGTCCCGAGGGAAAACAAAAAAGGAGGGCACCGCATTCTGTGGCACCCCCTGTGGAAAAGAGCCTGCTTGAAAAAGGACGGCGAAACAGGAAACCAACCGGGCAGGGCGGCATGCAGGCGCCCTTTCCGGCCGGTTTCTTAAAGCTGTGCCCTGCAAAAAAGAGGGCTCTTTTTTTACTGCACTTTTCTGATTTGATAATTGCCGCTTAAAAATGCAAAATTCTGGTTAAACGGGCGCATCAGGTTCCAGTAGCTTCCTCCCAGCAGGTCGTACGCGTCAATCAGCTCAAACTTTGCGCTGATACTGCGCACATCCTCAAACCATGCCACATGCTCCTTTCCGCCGCTGTAATAGCGGAAGAAGGGGGAGGCCGCCTCGTTGTCAAACTGGATCTCCGCCCCGTGCCGTGCGGCCAGCGTCACCGCATACTGGTTGCCGATGGAGGCGGCCAGCGTCACGCCCCGCTCAAACGGCAGCCGCCAGACATAACCGTAGTTTGGCAGCCCCAACATAATTTTTTTGGCCGGGATTTCACTGACGGCATATTCCACCACCTGCCGCACCATGTCCAGCGGAGCCACCGCCATGGGCGGACCTCCCGTGTGCCCCCACTCGTACGTCATTAGCAGCACTGTGTCGCTGCGGGAACCCACCTGGGCATAGTCGTGCGCCTCATACAGCAGGCCGCGCTGCACGGCGCTGGTCTTGGGCGCAAGGTCGGTGTTGATGAAAAAGCCGTAGGGGTTCAGCTTTTCCGCCGCAAGGCTGATAAAGTCAAGATACCCCTGCGTGTCCTCCGGCCGGATGTACTCGAAGTCGATGTCCAAACCCACATAGCCCTTGGACAGCATGACGGCCAGCACCTCATCCAGTACTTTTTCCTGCAGCGCCGGGTTTTCAAACAGCGCGGAGGCCTTGCCGCTGTCAAAGGTGCCGTCCTCTGTTATGGAGCTAAGCAGCATCACCGGCGCCGCCTGGAACCGCGCCGCAAGGTCGATGATGGGCTGATCCTCCGTGGGAATCAGCTCGCCCTGCAGGGTAAAGCCGTAGCCGAAAATGGTCACATAGGTCATAAAGGGCAGGGCATAGGCCAGCACTGCGCGCTGCACATGGGGATAGGCATACCCGTTTATGGTGATGGTCCGGCGTTTTTCCCCCTCAAAGCGGATGCTCAGCGTCCGCCCTGGACGCAGGACGCCTGTTACGGCAAGATCCGGGTTGTTTTGTATCAGTTCAATCGGGGCAAGGCCAAACCGCCTTGCAATACTGTCCACTGTGTCCCCGCGCCGCACCGTGTACACCTGGGCGGGCTGAAGCACCGCCAGCGCCTGCCCAATCATCAGCCTGCGCGGATCGGCAATGCCGTTGTCGCTGGTTAACCGCTCTACCGAGACGCCGTAGCGCCGTGACAGCTTCCACAGGGTATCCCCTTGCTTGACCACATGGATGAGCATGGAAATTCCTCCTCTTTCCCGGCGGTCCACCGGCCGCTTTCTCTGTTCCATCCTATGCGGTTTTTCCATCTTTTACGCTAAAAAGGGGCCGGAACCCAGGTTCCGCCCCCTTTCCCTTGTTTACAGCACGGCTGCCGCCTTTTGGCTGAAGGCGGCGTAAATCAGCTCATGTCCTGCTTCGTTTGGATGGATGCCGTCCTCACACAGCAGTTGCTTGTAGTTATGTTTGTCCAAAAACGCACTGCGCACATCCACAAACAGGCAGTCCATCTCATAGGCAATCCGGGTGATGATACCGGAATACAGCTCCTGAAAGCGGTAGATCATCTGCACATCCCCCAGCCACTGCAAAATCCGGTCCTTGCTGAGGCCGTCCCGGGTGATCCACTGAAAATATTTCTCCGCATCAATCGGGGGAAGGGACATGGCCACCGGACGCGTTCCCATGGCCTTTACCCGTTCCACCATGCCGCGGTACGCCTGCTCAAAAGCGGCCGGCGGCGTGTGGGGGTTGTGCTGTGCCGTGGGCTGTTCCGCCACCTCCTTCCAGTTGAAGTCGCAGTCGTTCCCGCCGTACTCCATCAGAAGGAAATCCCGCGGCTCCGGTTTTTGCAGGGCATTGTCCAGCATCCGCGCGCCCTTGCTGATGGTGCAGCCGAACCGGGACCGGTTTTTAATTTGCAGGCCGAACTTTTCCGCAAACCGCTCGAACAGGGTGCCGGGCAACGTTCGGTACTTTCCGGCCAGACTGTCAAAAAACACGCCCTTCATGATGGAATCGCCGTAAATTTCTGCAATGCCGCCCATAAGCTACCTCCTGAAGTATTATCTAGTATCGAAAACTATATTATCATATATTAAGTATAAAAACAACAAGTTTTTAAAATGTTCACAAAGAGTTTACGGCTGCTACACAAAAAAGCGCCATGCTAACAGCATGGCGCTTTTTCCCTTTTTTTATTCCTCTGTGGACGGTTCTTCCTCCGTCTGCTCTGCAGGCTCTTCCATTTTGGGCGCCCGGGCAAGGGTGACGATACGCTCCCCTTCGTCCACGCGCATGACGCGTACACCGCCGGCGTACCGGGACTGGACGGAGATGTCGGCCACCGGTATGCGGATGATGATTCCGTCGGTGGTAATCATAATCACGTCGTCGTCCTCATCCACCATTTTAATGCCGGCCACCAGGCCCTTTTCTTCCCCAACGGGGTAGTTTTTAATGCCGAGGCCTCCGCGGGACTGCAGGCGGTACTCCGCCGGGTCGGTTCTGCGGCCCTGTCCCTTGTCGGTTACCGTCAACAGCAGGGCGTTATCCCGGACGCGGGACATGCCCACCACCTCGTCACCATCCCGCAGGGTGATGGCTTTGACGCCCCGGGCCGTCCTGCCCATAAGGCGCACGTCGCTTTCCTGGAAGCGGATGGCGACGCCGTTTTTCGTTCCCACAATCAGGTCGCTGTTTCCGTCCGTCAGGCGTACCCAGCGCAGTTCGTCATCCTCATCCACCCGGAGGGCGATGACGCCGTTTTTGCGTGCTGTGTTGTAGTCCATCAGCGGCGTCCGTTTAATGATGCCGTTTTTCGTGACGAATACAAGGTGCTGATCCTCCCTGAATTCGGGAATCCGGATCATGGTCAGGACCTTTTCCCCCGCCTCAATGGGCAGAAGGTTGACGATGTTGGTTCCCTTGGAGGTACGGCCGCCCTGCGGCACCTCGTACCCCTTCAGCCGCAGCACCCTGCCGCGGGAGGTGAAGAACAGTACATAGTCGTGGGTGGAGCAGACAAACAGTTCCTCTGCAAAGTCCTCCTCCCTTGTGGCGATACCGGTCACGCCGCGTCCGCCGCGCTTTTGCGTTTTGTATGCGTCGATGGCCTGGCGTTTGATATAGCCGCGGTGGGTCAGGGCCAGGACACACTCCTCAACAGGGATTAAATCCTCGATATCCACTTCGCCGCTCACGGTCTGGATTTCGGTGCGCCGCTCGTCCCCGTACTTGTCCCTCAGCACGGAAATCTCCTCCTTGACAATGGACAGCACCCGGCTGTGGTTGGCAAGGATGTCCTCCAAATCGGCGATCTTCTCCATGATGGCGTTGTACTCGTGGATGATTTTGTCCATCTCGAGGCCGGCCAGCTGGGCCAGCCGCATGGCGACGATGGCGGCGGCCTGCGGCTCGCTGAGTTCGAAGCGCTCAATCAGGTTCTGCTTCTGCTCGGCAATGGTCTTGCTCTCCCGGCAGATTTTAATGACTTCGTCGATGTTGTCAATGGCGATTTTCAGACCCTCTAAAATATGGGCGCGCTCCTTCGCCTTTCTCAGGTCGTACTCTGTCCGGCGGATGACCACCTCGCACTGGAAGTCCAGATATTTCGTCAGCATGTCCTTCAGGTTCATGACCTTGGGGATGCCGTGATCCAGCGCCAGCATAATGACGCCCACCGTCTCCTGCAGCTGGCTGTAGGAGTACAGCTGGTTCAGCACCACCTGCGGGTTGGCGTCCCGTTTCAGTTCAATGACCATGCGCATGCCGTCGCGGTCCGACTCGTCCCGCAAATCGGAAATGCCTTCAATGCGCTTCTCCTTGACAAGGTCGGCGATGCTTTCCACCAGCCGCGCCTTGTTGACCATGTAGGGAAGCTCTGTCACAATAATTTTAAAGCGGTTTTTTTCCTCCACAATTTCCGCACGGCCCCGAAGGGTAATGCGTCCGCGGCCGGTGGCGTAGGCGGCACGGATGCCGCTGCGGCCCATGATAATGCCGCCGGTAGGGAAGTCGGGCCCCTCGATATGCTGCATGATCTCCGCCATGTCCGCCTCCGGATTGTCAATTAGCAGGCAGACCGCGTCGATGACCTCCCTCAGGTTGTGGGGGGGGATGTTGGTGGCCATGCCCACCGCAATGCCGGTGCAGCCGTTGACCAAAAGGTTCGGGAACCGGGAGGGGAGGACCTTGGGCTCCTTTAAGCGGTCGTCATAGTTGGGGCCGAAGTCCACCGTCTCCTTTTCAATGTCCGTCAGCATCTCCACCGAGATTTTGCTCATCTTCGCCTCGGTATAACGGTAGGCGGCGGGCGGGTCCCCGTCGACGGAGCCGAAGTTTCCGTGTCCGTCAATCAGCGGATACCGCAGGGAGAAGTCCTGCGCCAGACGCACCAGTGCGTCGTACACGGCGGCGTCGCCGTGGGGATGGTACCGGCCCAGCACGCTTCCCACCGTGTCCGCACATTTTCTGTACGGCTTGTCCGGTGTGATGCCGTTTTCATACAGCGTGTACAGGATTCTTCTGTGGACCGGTTTCAGGCCGTCCCGCACATCGGGCAGCGCACGGGAGACAATGACGGACATGGAGTAGTCGAGGAAAGACTTCTTCATCTCTTTTTCAAGGTCCACATTGATAACTTTTGATCCCTCTGTATACATCCTCTTCACCTTTTCCTCTTCTTTTTCCGTTTCTCGTCCTCAGCCAGCTTCTGCTTTGTGAGAAAGGCCTTCATTTCCTCCCACAGCTCTTCTTCCACCACCCGTTTCGGGATCAGGATCCGCTCAATATCCCGGCTCAGGCAGTCCCAGTCGCGCCGAAGGGCCACAATGTGCAGGTTTTCGCTGTCCTCAATCCAGTCGATGTCGCTGTAGCGGATGTGCCGCATCCCGTTCACGGTGGTCAGATGAATTTTATCATCATAAAGTTCCAGTTCCATGGGATCCTTCATGTCCCCCCGGTCCCGGACAGCCTGCGCTTTCAGTTTGTCAATGACCTTTCCATTCCCCTCCGCTTTTCTGCGGGAGGCCCAGAAAACCACCAGTGCAAGCAATGCAAGCGGCACGGCGGCAAGGGATATCAGCTTTTCCGTGCCGGGCGTAATTAAGATAAACAGGGCGAACACGGCGCAGATTCCAAGGTGGAAAAACATCCGGTTTTTTGCATCCTCCTTACGGGCGGGGATGGTCGCCTTGTCCACATAGTGCAGATACTCATAAAAATCATCCAGTGTGATGAAGTAGCGCAGCTTGTACTGCGGCTCATGGCTAAAACTATCCATACTCCCTCTTTTCTAGATGTCCAGGTTCTGGACAAATTCTGCGTTCTGTTCAATAAATTCTTTTCTGGGGCCCACCTTGTCGCCCATGAGGATGGTAAACGTCTCATCCGCACGCTGGGCGTCGCCCGGTTCCACCCGCAGCATGACCCGGGTGGCGGGGTCCATGGTGGTTTCCCACAGCTGATGGGGGTCCATCTCGCCAAGGCCCTTGTACCGCTGAATTTCCGTTTTGTACCGGCTCAGCTCCGGATCGTGGTCATACTCGTACATAATTTCGTCGCGCTGCTTGTCGGTGTAGGCATAGCGCACCTTTTTCCCGCGGGTGAGCTTAAACAGCGGCGGCTGGGCAATGTAGATGTGCCCCTCCTCCACCAGCGGCCGCATATAGCGGTAAAAGAAGGTAAGCAGCAGGGTTCTGATGTGGCTTCCGTCCACATCCGCATCGGCCATGATAATAATCCGGTCGTACCGCAGCTTGGACAGGTCCAGCTCCTCCCCGATGCCGCAGCCCAGTGCTGTGACAACAGGCATCAGCTTGTCATTGCCATACACCCTGTCCAGCCGGGCCTTCTCCACGTTCAGCATTTTGCCCCACAGCGGCAGGATGGCCTGGAAACGGCGGTCCCGTCCCTCCTTGGCGCTGCCTCCTGCGGAGTCACCCTCAACGATATAAATTTCTGTGTTGGCGCTGTCCCGGTCGGAACAATCCGCCAGCTTGCCGGGCAGGGCGGCCGTCTCCAAGGCGGACTTGCGCCGGGTCATCTCCCTTGCTTTGCGTGCCGCCTCTCTGGCCCGGGCGGCGCCCAGCGCCTTCTCAAAAATTCCCCTGGCAATGGTGGGGTTCTCCTCAAAAAAGTCGCTCAGCTTTGCATAGACCAGGTTTTCCACCAGGCCCCTGATTTCCGTGTTGCCCAGCTTCGCCTTGACCTGCCCTTCAAACTGGGCGTCCTCCAGCTTGACGCTGACCACGGCTGTCAGCCCTTCGCGCACATCCTCGCCGGACAGGTTTTTCATGTTTTCCTTGATATAGCCCTTTTTGCGGCCAAAGTCGTTAAATGCGCGGGTCAGGGCGTTTTTAAAGCCCATTTCATGGGTGCCGCCCTCCACCGTGTGCACACAGTTGGCAAAGCTTAACAGCAGCTCGTTATAGCTGTCGGTGTACTGCATGGCGATTTCCGCCGTACTGCTGCCCTCCGCCGCGGAAAGGAAAATCACCTGGTCATGCAGCACCTCGGCGCCTTTGCGCTTGTTGATAAATTCCACAAAACTGGCCACGCCGCCCTCGTAATGCATCCGGTGGGTGGTGTGATCCTTTCCCTTGCGCAAATCGGTCAGATTGATGCAGACGCCTGCATTCAAAAATGCCTGTTCCCGCAGGCGTGTCTGCAGCGTCTCAAAATCATAGACCGTCTCCTCAAACACGGTGGGATCCGCCAGAAAGGTGACCATGGTGCCGGTTTCCTTCGTCTCTCCGATGATCTCCAGCTCTGTTACCGCTTTTCCGCGCTCAAACCGCTGCTTGTAAATCTTCTCGCCGTCCCGTACCTCCACCTCAAGCCAAGTGGACAGGGCGTTTACTACAGAGGCGCCCACACCGTGCAGTCCGGAGGAAATTTTATATCCGCCGTTTCCAAATTTACCGCCTGCATGCAGCACGGTAAAGACCACTGTCACAGCAGGAATACCCATTTTGGGCTGGATGCCCACCGGGATGCCGCGGCCGTTGTCCCGGACACGGATTTGTTCCCCCTCTAAAATCTCCACGTCAATCTCGCTGCAGTAGCCGGCGATGGCCTCGTCAATGGCGTTGTCCACAATTTCATAGACGAGGTGGTGCAGGCCCTTGGGACCGGTGGAGCCGATATACATGCCGGGGCGCTTACGTACTGCTTCCAGCCCCTCCAAAACCTGAATCTGTTCCGCCTCGTAACCGTTATCCTTATGCTGTTCCACGCTCACGTTGTGTATCCTCCGTTTCGCTATTTAACCTTTTTCGGCAAAAATCCCGCGCGCCCTTTCAGCGTCGTGGGAGAAATCTGCGACAGGTAAATTCTGTTTTCTCCGCGTTTCGTCGCGCATACCACAAAGGTTTTGGGCAGTTCCTCCGCAACAGCGGTTACCTGCCCCTTCTGTTCCGACTTCTTCAAATACTCTCTTGTTTTCGCGCTGACAGAGGTGGTCTCAATGTCGAAAAATCCAATAAGCTCGCTCATTTTCAACACGGTATCCTTACCGAGGTGAAGATACATGCCTTTTCCTCCTATCCTCTCGTCAACTGCCCGTCCTGCATAAAAAACAGGACGCCGTTCTCCAAGCCTTCAAAATGTTCCTTTTCACAACAGGTGATAAACACCTGGAAGCCGCTGAGCTTATTTAATACATACTGCTGACGGTTTTTATCCAATTCGCTAAGCACATCATCCAGCAGGATAACCGGCTTTTCAGAAAACAGCTGTTCCATCAGCGCCGCCTCCGCCAGCTTCAGCGCAAGCACACAGCTGCGCTGCTGGCCCTGGGACCCGTAGCTTCGCGCTGAATTGCCATTGATACAAAGCACCAGATCATCCCGGTGCGGGCCGGCCGATGTGGTCCTGTTTTTCAGGTCCAGTGCACGGTTTTCCCTTAACTGCTTCAAAAACTCCTGCCTGTAGTCCCCCTCCGGCACGGTGCTTTCGTACCGGATGCTGAGCTGTTCCTTCCCGCCGCAGATGCCGGCATATGCCTCCTCGGCCACCGGCGTCAGCTTCTCGATAAATTCTTTTCTTTTTTCTACAATCCTCTCCGCCAGCCCTGCAAGCTGAACATCCCAAATGTCCAGCGTGTCCAGCAATTCCGCATGGTACTGGCAGTCTTTTAGCAGGGCGCCGCGCGACAGCAGCGCCCTGCGGTACTGGTTCATGCTGCTGATGTAGGACGGCTTCATCTGGCAGATGGCCCCGTCCATGAACCGCCGTCTTAAATTCGGCCCGTCCTTTACAAGGTTGAGATGGACAGGGGAGAATACCACACAGCCGAGTTTTCCCACCACGTCTGCCGCCGTCCGGCATTTTGCGCCGTTTAAAAACATCTCCTTTGTCTGTGTCAGGCGGAGATCCATCTGCTGCGGGCGGCCTTCGCTTTCAAACTGCATGGACAGCTTTGCAAACTGCCCGTCAAAGGGGATCATTTCATTTTCCTTTGCACCACGGAAACTTTTGCCCCCGGTAAATAACCAGATGGCCTCCAGCAGGTTTGTTTTTCCCTGTGCATTTTCGCCGTAAATGACGTTGCTTCCGCCACCCGGCAGGATTGTCTGCTCCTTCAGGTTTCGAAACGCCGCAATGCCTAACTCCGTTATCTTCAACCTATTCTACCTCAATGATCATGCCGTCCAGCTGGACCGTATCGCCGGAACGGATTTTTCTTCCGCGCTGAAGGCATACTTCCCCTTTTACCAGCACCTCTCCGTTTTGAATGCGGTTTTTTGCTTCTCCGCCGGTCATGCACAATCCTGCAAATTTTAACAGGCTGTCCAGCTTGATAAACTCGGTAGAAAGTTTTACTTTCTTTCTTTCCATGCTACTTTTTCATGTCCTTCAGCATCACGGGCAGCACAAGGAAAACAAAGCTGTCGGAGGAAAGGGGTTTGATAATGACAGGGGAAAGCGGCCCGTTGAACTGTAAAATTACCTCGTCACAGCCGGTGGCCTTTAACGCGTCCAGCAAAAAGCGGTTGTTAAACCCGATTTTGACCGCCTTTCCTTCAATGGCAAGGGGAAATTCATCATAGCTTTTTCCAAGGGGTGTCGTGCAGCTGAAGGAAACCGCATCGTTTTCAAACAAAATCTCAATGGGGCTGTTCAGCCGGTCGGTAATAATCAGCGCCGTCCGGTCGATGGAGTCGATAAACTGCCGCACCGATATTTTGACGCTGGTGGTAAAGGTGCTAGGGATGGCCTTTTTATAATCAAAGAAGGTTCCCTCCAGCAGGCGGGATAGTATCTGATAGCCTGCAAAATTAAACAGGATGTGCTTTTTTGAAATGGAGATGGTAACAGGGTAGTCGTCCTCAATCATCTTGGACACATCGGCCAGCGTCTTTGCAGGGACCACAAAGCTGGCGTCCGCCGCACCCTGAACCGGCTCCTTCCTAATGGCCAGGCGGAACCCGTCCATCGCAACCATATTGAACATGCCCTCGCTGATTTCAAACAGTGCGCCTGTCAGGATGGGTTTCTGTTCGTTGGTGGAGACGGCAAAAATGGTCTGTTCAATCATTTCCTTCAGCACGGCGCTGTCCATGCTCAGGGTGTTTTCCCCTTCAAAGACGGGCATTTCCGGGTAGTCCTCCGCACTGCTGCCCATAATGGAAAACTCGCTTTTGCCGCCTTTGATAATCACAAGAAGGGAGTTATCGGAGATGATTTCCACTGTGTCCGTGTCAAGCTTTCTTAAAATCTCACAGAAAATGCGCGCGCCCACCACAATGGTTCCGGGGTTTTCCACCGTGGCGGCAATCCCGGTTGTAATCCCTTTTTCCAGGTCGTAGCCGGTGATGGAAACGGCATTGTTGGATGTTTTGATAAGAAGGCCTTCCAGTGCGGGTACGCTGGATTTTGCAACGACAGCACGGGAGGCATTCAGGGCGGCGCTGGACAGCAGCTGCCGGTCACAGGTGAATTTCATAAGAGGCGTTCCTCCTTCAATTTTTTCTTAATAGGATAGGATATAAAATAGTATTAGTAGTAGGGGTCGTTGAAAAGTTGAATATCCCGCCATTTCCTGTCAGCAAGGCGGTTTGTGAAGCATTTTGAAAAAAGAAAAGTCTGTTGACTGTTTGTGAAAGAGAGGGCCCCTCAATTTCTTCCACAATGCGTGTTGAAAGAAAAAGGTGGAATCAACGGGAAAGCTGTTGAAAAGCATCAGGTATTTTTAATGTTTTTGATGATGTCCTCCACCATCTCGCGGAAGTCGCGGTTCTGCTCCATATTCTTGCGGGCCTGCTTTAAGGTGTAGACCACGGTGGAGTGGTCGCGGCCGTTAAATTCCTTGCCAATGTCGCTTTGGGACATGGAGGTAACTTCCCTGACAACGTACATGGCCACCTGCCGCGCGGCGGAGATGGAGGAGGTGCGCTTTTCACTGCGGATGTCCGCAACGGAGATGCCGTAGGTACGGGAAACCTCCCCAAGGATTTTTTCCACCGTCAGCGGGACGGGCTGCGTGTCGCTGAGAATATCCCGGATGGCCGTCTGCGCAATGGTGATGGAAGGGGGCGTATTGGTCAGCAGCTGGTAGGCCTTGATTTTTTTCACTGCCCCCTCCAGCTGGCGGATGTTGCTTTTTAATTTGTTGGCAATAAATTCGGACACCTCGTCCGGGATATGGATGTCGATGGCTGCAGCCTTGCGCCGGATAATGGCGATACGCGTCTCAAAATCCGGGGGCTGGATGTCGGCAAGCAGGCCCCATTCAAACCGAGTGCGCAGCCTGTCCTCCAATGTTTTAATCTCCTTCGGGGGCCGGTCGCTTGTCAGGACAATCTGTTTGCCCGCGTGGTACAGGGCATTGAAGGTGTGGAAAAACTCCTCCTGCGTGCTGTCCTTGCCGGAGATAAACTGGATGTCGTCCACAAGCAGCACGTCCGCCTCCCTGTATTTCAGGTGGAAGTCCTGCGTTCCGCCGGACTGGATGGCGGCAATCAGCTCGTTGGTGAATTCCTCCCCCTTGACGTAGATGATATTGGAGGAGGGGTTGTTTTTGTTGATTTCATTGCAGATGGCATACAGCAGGTGGGTTTTTCCAAGGCCGCTGCCGCCGTAGATGAACAGCGGGTTGTATGCACCGGAAGGATTGGAGGCCACCGCAAGGGATGCCGCATGGGCAAACTTGTTGGAGGGGCCCACAATAAAGTTGGCGAAGGTGTAGTTCTGCACCCCGCCGTTTAAAAATCCAGTATCCGCATTTTCCACCGGTTCCTGTTTGGGCTGGTTCTGCTCCTCCGCCACAACGGTGATGGCGACATCAAACCCCATCACCTCTGCAAAGGCGGTTTTCAGCGTTTTCATGTATTTTGCATCCAGCACGTTTTTTTGCAGCATGCTTCTGACATATAGGAAAACCGTGTCGTCCTTAAATTCCGGGTTTTCAATGCAGCAAATCCACAGATTATAGGCGACACTGGTGATACGCTCCTTACAAAGTTCCTTGACACTGTTCCATACGTCGTTGAACGATTCCATACCTTTTCGCTCCTCCGGCTTCCTTATATATGAATATATGTTATTGTAACATAAAACGGCCCATCTTTCAACTTATGGAAAGAAAAAGGTGAAAAACCGGCGGGGGTGCAAAAAACCGGGGAAATCGGTAAAAAGTCATTGACAGCTTGAAAAGGATGGGCTATAATTTTAAACCGTAAAGTTTTGTCTGAAAGGGGGGTTTCTACATGTTAAGAACCTATCAGCCGAAAAAAAGACATCGTTCCAGGGTCCACGGTTTCCGTGCAAGGATGGCAACGAAAAACGGAAGAAAAGTGCTTGCCAGAAGAAGAGCAAAAGGAAGAAAAACCTTAAGTCTGTAAGTTCTGACCACTGTCCCCCGGTGGTCATTCTTTTTCTGTGCGCTTTTTGATGGAAGGGTAGAACATGAAGTATACGGTAATGAACGAAAACCACATGTTCCGCAGGGTCTACCGTTATGGAAAAAGCTTTGTCAGTCCGTCCCTTGTGTGCTATGTGATGAAAAGCGGGCGGGACAAAAAAAGCCAGTACGGGATTACTTCCAGCAAAAAAATTGGCTGTGCAGTCAAGCGCAACAGAGCAAGAAGGGTCATCCGGGCGGCTTACAGGGAACTTGCACCCCGGGTGAAAACCGGGTATTGTTTGGTATTCGTGGCGCGGACAAGGACGGCCTATGTCAAATCCTGGTCCGTTAAACGGGAGATGAAGGAGCAACTCCAAAAAGCAGGTGTCCTTGAAAGTGAAAAAACTCGTCATTAAGGCAGTGCGGTATTATCAAACACACATCTCAGTCAACACGCGCCCGCGGTGCAGGTTTTATCCGACCTGCTCCAATTATTGCATTGAGGCGGTAGAGCGTTTTGGCGTCCTAAAGGGAGGATTCCTGTCCCTGAAAAGGATACTTCGCTGCAACCCACTTTTTAAGGGCGGGGTGGACCTCGTCCCGGAAAAGAAAACCTCAAAATAATTGGAGGAAAGTCAATGGAATTCCTTTACACGTTGTTTGGAACCCCGCTTGGTTATATCATGTGGGCCTGTTACAAAGCCATTCCCATCTATGTGCTGGCGCTGTTCGCATTCACGCTGATTTCAAAGGTGGCGCTGTTCCCCTTCGCAATCAAGACGCACAAGGCAAGCATCCAGCAGCTGGTGTGGAAGCCGCGGATGGATGAAATCCGCAAGAAGTATGCCAACAACCGGGAAAAACAGGCGGAGGAGATGCAGAAGCTGTACACGGAGGAGGGCATGAAAATGTCCACCGGGTGCGGCGCTTCCCTCATCCAGTTCCCGATTTTATTCGGCGTTATCGACGTGGTGTACAAGCCGCTGACCCATTTGTTCCATGTTCCGGGGGACGTGATTAACGCGCTGGCCACCCAGCTGAACGTGACGGGCCTTGACAGGGAAATCCGGATTGTAAACATGATCCAGTCTGCTCCGGAAAAGTACCTCGGCACGCTGGGCGCTGGCGAAGCAAACCTCATTCGGGAAATTCAGGGGCTCGACCTCAATTTCCTCGGCATCAACCTGGGGGAGGTTCCCACCTTTGCCCTCAACCTGATGCTGATTATCCCGGTAGCGGCGGGCATTACCACCATTTTGCAGACCGTGCTGTCCATGAAGATGAACCCCATGTCAAGCCAGGCCGGCGGCAAGGGCATCATGTATGTGATGGCCGTCATTTTCGTGGCCTTCACCTTTGCGGTTCCTGCCGGTGTGGGCCTGTACTGGTGCATGAGCAACGTGCTGGCCATTGTCCAGATGTTTGTTCTGAACAAGATGTATCCGCCTGAGGCAACGGCGGAGAAGATGCGCAAGGAAATTGCAGAGCGCAGAAAAGCCGCAAAAAAGGCCAAAGTTGCAATCAAGACAGCGGACGGCAAGGTAATTGAAAAAGACGTAAAGCAGAGCGAGCTGGACAAAATCCGGATTGCCCGTGCGAGAGAGTTGGAGGCAAAGCTGTACGAGGATGCCGACGAGACGCCGCAGCAGGCTTCCACCCCCAAAACCAAGAAGAAGTAAAGCATTGGAGGGTTAACAATGCGTGAAGTGATTGAGACCGGAAGAACCGTGGAAGCCGCCATTGAGGCTGGCTGCATCAAGCTGGGCGTTAACCGGGAGGATGCGGATTTCGAAATCATCAGCCTGCCGAAGAAGGGGCTGCTTGGCGTGTTCGGTTCCTCCCTTGCAAAGGTGCGCGTGTTTGTAACGCAGGAGGAGAACCTGCAGCAGGCGGCCAAAACAGCGGACAAGCCGGAAAAAACAGAGAAGAAGCAGCCGCAGGCAAAAAAGAAACCCCAGCAGGAAAAGAAACAGGAAAAAACCGCTGAGAAGGAAAAGGTAAGGCCCCTTCCCAGTGAGGAGGAAATAGAGAAAAAAGTGGGCAGGGCGGTCCGCTATCTGGAGCAGGTACTTGCCAACATGCAATTGCCCACAGCGCAGGTGGAAGTTATCCGCGGTGAGGAGGGGACCACCCTGAAAGTCACCGGTGAGGGCCTGGGCGCCATGATTGGCCGCCGGGGTGAGACGCTGGATGCGCTGCAGTACTTAACCAGCCTTGCAGCCAACCGCGGCGACGACACCTATTACCGGATTACGGTGGACTGTGAAAATTACCGGGAGAAGCGCATCGGCACCCTGGAGGCGCTGGCAAAACGGATGGCGGAGAAGGCTGTCCGTACCGGACGCAACCAGCATCTGGAGCCGATGAACCCCTTTGAGCGGCGGGTGATCCATTCCGCTGTCAGCCAGGTGGAGGGTGCGACCTCTTCCTCCATCGGGGAGGAGCCCAACCGCCATGTGGTCATCAGCAGCAAGAACAAGCCGCAGGGCGGGGGACGGGACCGCGACCGCCGCGGCCGTGGCAGGGGTTCCCGCCAGGGTGCTTCCCGCAGGGGGGAGCCGCGCAGGGCGGCGCAGCCCGCCGGGGAGGAGACCGTGACAAAGCGGGCAGAGGCCCCGAAAGAGGCGGAGGAGTTCAGCCTCTACTCCAAAATTGAGTTATAACAGACCGCAACCGGAGAGAGGAAGGGTGACCTTCCTCTCTTTTGCGGTATAGGGAAGAAGGGACAGCCGTATGCAGCAGACAACCATTGCAGCAATTGCCACAGCGCCGGTGAAAAGCGGCCTTGGCGTCATCCGAATTTCCGGACCGGAGGCCCTGCGTGTGGCAGGCCGGGTGTTTCAGTGCAAAAACAGGGATAGGAAGCTGGCAGATATGCCGGGGCACACCGTGTGCTACGGGGTGCTTTCCGATCGCAGCGGACAGCTGGACGACGGCGTCGCCACCGTGTTCCGCGCGCCGAGAAGCTACACCGGGGAGGATGTGGTGGAGTTTTCCTGCCACGGCGGCGTCTACAGCCTTAAAAAAATCCTGGCCGCCTGTTTTGACGCCGGGGCAGAGCCGGCCATGGCGGGGGAGTTTACCAAACGCGCTTTTTTAAACGGGAAGCTGGACCTGACCGAGGCGGAGGCAGTGGCCGACCTGATTGAAGCAGAGGGGGAACGGGCGCTGAAAGCGGCCCTGTGTCAGAAGGACGGGGCCCTGCACAAGCGGGTGGACCGGCTGGCGGACCGGCTGAAAATGCTTTGTTCCCACCTTGCGGCAGTGTTGGATTTCCCGGAGGAGGATGTGGAGCAGATAGACCGGCAGGGCCTTCTTACCGGGACGGAATCCTGCCTGCAGGATCTGACGGCGCTGATTGCCACCTACCATCAGTCCGCCCCCATCCGGGACGGGGTTACCATTGCCATTGTGGGCAAACCCAACGTGGGAAAGTCCAGCCTGCTAAACAGCCTTGCCGGGCAGGACTGCGCCATTGTCACCGACATTGCGGGTACCACGCGGGATGTGGTCAGCGCCCGGATGGAGTTAAGCGGCCTTGCCGTGACGCTGCTGGACACCGCCGGCATTCGGGAGACGGAGGATGTTATTGAGGCGGAGGGTGTCCGCCGCAGTAAAGCCGCCTGCGACAGGGCGGACCTGATTCTTGCAGTTTTTGACAGAAGCGCGCCCCTGGACGGGGAGGATGAGCTAATGCTGAGCGAGCTTGCGGGGAAGGAAAACGTGCTGTGCATCCTCAGCAAAAAGGACCGGCCCGCCCTGTGCGACAAAAACAGGCTGAAGCAGGCTTTTCATCAGGTAACGGAGGTTTCCTCTGTAACAGGGCAGGGGACCGGGCAGCTTTTGGAGCAGCTGCGGGAACGCCTGCGGATGGAGGAATTTCACCCGGAGGACGGCATGATTGCCAACGAACGGCAGCTGGCCAGTGCCCGGCAGGCTGCGGACTGCTGCCGCCGCGCCCTGGAGGCGCTGGAGATGGGCATGACGTTTGACGCCGTCTCAGTGGAGCTGGAGCAGGCGCTGGGCGCCCTGTACACCCTGTCCGGGAAGCGGGCAAGCGACAGCATTATTGAGGATGTTTTTTCAAGATTCTGTGTTGGGAAGTAGAAGAGATGAGTGAGACGCGAGTATACGAATCCTATGACATTGCCGTGGTGGGCGCAGGCCATGCGGGGATTGAGGCAGGCGTGGCGGCCGCGCGCCTCGGCTGCCGGACGGCGGTGTTCACCACCAGTGCCGACATGGTGGGCAACATGCCGTGCAACCCGGCCATCGGCGGCACGGCGAAGGGGCACCTTGTGCGGGAAATCGACGCGCTGGGCGGCCAGATGGCAAAAGCGGCGGACGCCACCTTCCTGCAAAGCAGGATGTTAAACAAGGGGAAGGGCCCTGCCGTGCACTCCCTGAGGGTGCAGAGCGACCGGGCGCGCTACCACGGCTACATGAAAAAGCTGCTGGAAAGCACGGACAACCTGTTTTTAAAACAGGCGGAGATTGTGGCGATAAAAAGGGACGAGCACGGCGTTTGCGCGGTGGAGACGGCGCTGGGCGCGCAGATACCGGTAAAAGCCGTTATCCTGTGCACCGGAACGTTTCTGGGCGGCACCATCCACATCGGGGAGACGTCGTTTTCCTCCGGGCCGGACGGCACCCACGCCAGCAATGCATTGGTGGACAGCCTGAAGCAGCTGGGGGTGCAGCTGCGCCGCTTTAAGACAGGCACCCCCGCCCGCGTCAACCGGCGCAGTATCGATTTCTCCGTACTGGAGCGGCAGGACGGGGAGGAGCCCGTGGTACCCATGTCCTTCGACACCACGAAAAAACTGAAAAACCAGGTGTGCTGTTACATCGCCTACACAAACGAGAACACCCATGACATTATCCGGGCCAATCTGGACCGTTCGCCGCTGTACTCCGGGCGCATTGACGGCATCGGCCCCCGCTACTGCCCCAGTATTGAGGACAAGGTGGTTCGCTTTGCAGACAAGAAGCGCCACCAGATTTTTGTGGAGCCCTGCGGCCTTGACACGGATGAGATGTATATCCAGGGAATGTCCTCCTCCCTGCCGGAGGATGTGCAGATTGCCATGTACCGCAGTATGAAGGGCTTTGAGCATGTGGAATTTATACGCCCCGCCTATGCCATTGAATATGAGTGCTGCGACCCGTTGCAGCTGCGCCCCACGCTGGAGTTTAAGGACATCCCCGGCCTGTACGGCGCAGGCCAGTTCAACGGCACCTCCGGCTATGAGGAGGCTGCCGCCCAGGGCCTAATCGCAGGCATCAATGCGGCCCTGCGCCTTCAGGGAAGGCCTCCGTTTGTGCTGACACGCGCAGACAGCTACATCGGCACCCTGATTGACGACCTGGTAACGAAAGGCGTCATCGACCCCTACCGGATGATGACCTCCCGCAGCGAGTACCGGCTGCTGCTTCGGCAGGACAATGCACAGGCCCGGCTGACGGAAAAAGGATATACAATTGGTTTAGTAACAGAAAAATCATACAAATTGTATAAAAAGCGAGAGGCGGCAAAGCAAAAGGAGATTGCCCGGCTTAGGGAGCAGGGTATCGCCCCCAGCGAGCGGCTGGACGACCTGCTGGTAAGCAGGGGCACTGCGCCGCTGGCGGCGGGGACGAAGCTGGCGGAGCTGCTGAAGCGCCCGCAGATTTCCTATGACGACCTTGCGCCCTTCGACCCCGGCCGGCCGGTGCTGGAGCCCATGGTGAAGGAGCAGGTGGAGATTGAAATCAAGTACGAGGGGTATATCCGCCGCCAGCAGGCGGAGGCGGAGCACATGCGCAAGCTGGAAAGCCGGCGCCTGCCCGCGGACGCGGACTATGCCTCCATTGAGGGGCTGAGGCTGGAGGCGCGGGAGAAGCTGCAAAAGATACGGCCCGAAAACGTGGGACAGGCCTCCCGGATTTCCGGCGTGTCCCCGGCGGACATCTCCGTGCTGCTTATCTGGCTTGAAAAACAGACAATGGAAAGGAGACGGGGCCATGCTTAATACGGCGTTGCTGCGGCAGGGGGCGGAGCAGTTCGGCCTGCCGCTGACGGAGGACATGCTGCGGCAGTTTGAGGAATACGCTGCCCGGCTGTGCGCATACAATGAAAAAGTGAACCTGACGGCTATCACTGACCCGGACGGCATTGCGGTCAAACATTTTGTGGACAGCATCGCCCCGCTGCATTTCTATCCGGTGCCGCAGGGGGCGCGGCTGGCAGATGTGGGCAGCGGCGCGGGCTTCCCCTCGGTACCCATGGCGGTTGTGCGGCCGGACCTTTCCATTACGCAGATTGACAGCTTAAACAAGCGGCTGGTGTTCCTGTCGGAGCTGTGCGCTGCGCTGGGCATCCGTGCACAGCAGGTGCACCTGCGCGGGGAGGAAGCCGGACGCAAGGCGGAACACCGGGAGGTATATGAGGTGGTCACAGCCCGTGCGGTGGCGCGGCTGAACATTCTGTGCGAATGGTGCCTGCCGCTGGTAAAGCCCGGCGGCGTGCTGCTGGCGCTGAAAGGGCCGGAGGGAACGGAGGAGTTAAAGCAGGCCCACAATGCGGTGAAGGAGCTGGGCGGCCGTGCGTTGGAGCCGGTGTGCTATACCCTGCCGGACAAAAGCGCCAGAACCCTGGTAGTCATAAAAAAAATATCGCAAACTTCGACAAAATACCCCAGACAAACAGGGAAAATTACAAAAAAACCCCTTTAAAATGTCGAAACAGCGCGAAATGGGGTGAATCGCCCCGATGAAAAACAGTGGAATTTTAAAAATACCTGTGTTATAGTGAGGACAGAAAGAACACAGGGGGTGTAAGGGATGGCAGGTTTCCTTCGAAATGACACCGCAGGCAAAGTGGTGAAAATTCCGGTGGACAAGCTGCAGCCGTCGCCCCACCAGCCCCGGCGTGTTTTTTCTAGTGAGGAGCTGCGCTCCCTTGCTGCCAGCATCAAGCAGGACGGTATCCTGCAGCCGCTGGTGGTCAGGGCGCAGAACGGCAGCTATGTTTTAATCGCGGGGGAGCGCAGGCTGCGTGCCGCAAAATTGGCGGGCCTGACGGAGGTGCCCTGTATTGTCCACGATGCGGACGAGCAGGCCGCTGCAGTGCTTTCCCTGACGGAGAACATCCAGCGGGAAAACCTCAGCTTTTATGACGAGGCGGTGGCAATCCGCAACCTTTGCGATATGCTGGACCTGACGCAGGAGCAGGTGGCGGAACGGATTGGAAAGTCCCAGTCGGCAGTGGCGAACAAACTACGCCTGCTGCGGCTGCCCCAGGAACAGCTGGGAAGGCTGGTGGCCGGTGGACTGACGGAACGGCACGCCAGGGCGCTGCTGAAAATCCAGGACGACGCACAGCGGGAACAGCTGATTGATAAAATCCTTGCCCGGCGCTTAACGGTGGAGGAGACAGAGCGGCTGGTGCAGGCCGCCCTGCACGAGGTGCCCAAGGGCAAAAAAACCATTGCCATCAAGGATGTCCGGCTGTTCATCAACACCATCAACAAGGCGGTCAAGGCCCTGAAACAGCAGGGGCTGAACGCGGACACCGCAAAGCGGGAGACGGATTATTTTATTGAGTATACCGTCTACATTCCCAAAACCCACTGACATGGGTATTAACCGGAAACGGTTGATATACACTACAACATCCACTTTCCCCAAATTACACACACCGGAAGGGCCCTGCTCGTATGAGCAGGGCCCTTCCGGTGTTTCACGTGAAACACCGGTGCGGTTGTGGGATGAAATTGTTTCACGTGAAACAAAAACCAAGAATTTGCAGAGAACTGGTTTAAAAGCGTCCCCAAGTGTGATAAAATAGGAGACAAACGATCATACGGGAGGAAATATGGGCAAAATAATAGCAATCGCAAACCAGAAGGGCGGCGTGGGGAAAACCACCACGGCGGTCAATTTGGCGGCGGCCCTAGGCTCCTTGGGGAAACGTGTGCTGTTGGTGGATGCGGACCCGCAGGGGAACTGCTCCAGCGGGGTGGGCGTCAACAAACGGCAGGTTACCGTTTCCACCTACGACGTCATGGTGGGGGAGGCCGACCCGGCCTCTGCCGTGCTGAAAACCGGCTTTGAAAACCTGTCCATCATTCCGTGCAACATCGACCTTGCCGGCGCGGAGATTGAACTGGTGGACTTAGCAGGCAGGGAGGAACGGTTGAAAAAACCGCTGTTCCGCTTAAGGGATCAGTACGACTTTTTGTTTATCGACTGCCCCCCCTCGCTGGGCCTGCTGACGTTAAACGCCTTTAACGCCAGCGACACGGTGTTTGTCCCCATCCAGTGCGAGTACTATGCCCTGGAGGGGCTGAGCCAGCTGATGGGTACCATCCGTCAGGTCAAGCGGCTGTATAACCCGGGGCTGGACATTGAAGGGGTGCTGCTGACCATGTACGACGGGCGGCTGAACCTGACCATGCAGGTGGTGGAGGAAGTAAAAAAATACTTCCCCCGCAAGGTGTACGCCACCACCATCCCGCGCAATGTGCGCGTGTCTGAGGCGCCCAGCTACGGCGAGCCGGTCACCTACTACGACCGGGGGTCCCGCGGGGCGGAGGCATACCGGGCGTTGGCGGAAGAATTTTTACGATTACAGCATTAAAGGAAGGGAACAGAGATGGCAGGAAAACGAAGCGGCCTGGGCCGCGGGCTGGACGCCCTGTTTGTGGACAATGCCACCCAGGACAGCGAGCGGATGACGCTGCGCATCTCGGAGGTGGAGCCCAACCGCGACCAGCCGAGACGGGCCTTTGACGAGACGGCGCTGAACGAACTGGCCGACTCCATCCGGGAGCACGGGGTGATGCAGCCGATTCTGGTGCGCCCGCTGACGGCAGGCGGATACCAGATTGTGGCGGGGGAGCGCCGCTGGCGGGCCGCCAAGCTGGCGGGCCTGACGGAAATTCCCGCCGTGGTAAAGGAGCTGACCGAACTTGCGGCCATGGAACTGGCGCTGGTGGAAAACCTCCAGCGGGAGGACCTGAACGCCGTGGAGGAGGCGCTGGGCTACCGGAAACTGATGGACAGCTTTTCCCTGACACAGGAGCAGGTGGCGGCCAAGGTGGGCAAATCCCGCCCGGCGGTGGCCAATGCGCTGCGGCTGTTACAGCTGCCGGAGAAGGTGCTGCAGCTGCTGCGGGACGGAAAGCTGTCTGCCGGACATGCGCGCGCCCTTGCCGCCCTGTCCGACCCGGCGGTCTGCACGCCGCTGGCGGAAAAAGTGGCGGCGGAGGGGCTGTCTGTCCGGGAAACGGAGCGCCTTGTGAAAAAGGCCCTGAAACAGCCGCAGCAAAAGGAAAAGGAGGCGCCCGTCCGGGACAGCTTTTATGACGAGGTGGCCTTGTCCTTAAGAGAGGCGCTGGGCCGGAGGATTTCCGTGTCCCCGAAAGGGGATGGAGGAATGCTGAGTATTGAATTTTTAAACAAAGAAGAACTACAGGAACTGGCCAATAAATTAGGGGATATGAAATAAAAGGAGATAGGAACATGTTAGACATTAAGGTAATCAGACAGGATCCGCAGCGCGTGAAGGAGGCCATGCGGAACCGGCAGAACCCCATGGATGAGACCATTGATGAAATTTTGAACATTGACGAGCAGCGCCGCGTCCTGACCGCCAAGACGGAGGGTGAGAAGGCGGAGCAGAACAAGCTGAGCAAGCAGATCCCCATGCTGAAAAAAGAGGGGAAAAACACAGAGGAGCTGATGGCGCAGCTCAAGACGCTGTCCGACGACATCAAGGAGATGGCTTCGGAGCTGAGCGGGCTGGAGACAAAGCAGCGGGAACTGCTGCTTCGCGTCCCCAACATCCCGCACGAATCGGTGCCGGTGGGGAAGGACGACAGCGACAATGTGGAGCAGCGCCGCTGGGGCGAGCCGAGAACCTTTGACTTTGAGCCCAAGGCCCACTGGGATTTGGGAACCGGCCTTGACATTCTGGACTTTGAGCGTGCGGCCAAGGTGGCCGGCGCACGCTTCACCTTCTATAAGGGCTTAGGCGCCCGGCTGGAGCGGTCGGTTATCAATTTTTATATGGATTTTCACGCGCAGCACGGCTATACCGAGATGCTGCCCCCCTACATGGTCAACCGGGGCTCCATGACCGGGACGGGACAGCTGCCCAAATTTGAGGAGGACGCGTTCCGCGTCGCCAACAACGACTACTTCCTGATTCCCACCGCCGAGGTGCCGGTGACGAACTACTACGCCAATGAAATCCTGGACGGAAGCAAGCTGCCGTTAAAGTTCTGCGCCTATTCCGCCTGTTTCCGGGCGGAGGCGGGCAGCGCGGGACGCGACACCCGCGGCATTATCCGCCAGCACCAGTTCAACAAGGTAGAGCTTGTGAAATTCGCCGACCCGGAGACCTCCTATGACGAGCTGGAGAGCCTGACCCACTCTGCGGAGGAGGCCCTTCAGGCGCTGGGCCTGCCGTACCGCGTGGTGGCCCTGTCCAGCGGTGATCTGGGCTTTTCCAGTGCAAAAACCTATGATATCGAGGTGTGGCTGCCCTCTTACGGACGGTATGCGGAAATTTCGTCCTGCTCGAATTTTGAGGACTATCAGGCGCGCCGGGCGGGCATCCGCTTTAAGAGAACCCCGAAGGACAAGGCACAGCTGGTGCACACCCTGAACGGCTCCGGCCTTGCGGTGGGCCGTACTGTGGCGGCAATTATGGAAAATTACCAGAATGAGGACGGCACCATCACCGTGCCGGAGGTGCTGCGTCCCTACATGGGCGTGGACGTGATTAAATAGAAGGGGAGAACTGTTTGAACACGCCTTTTTCCATTTCCTATGCCCCCACGCATTACGACTGCGACTGCCACGAGCGGATGCGCCCCTCTGCCGTGCTGCTGAAAATGCAGGAGTGCGCGGGCTACCAGCTGGACAGCCTCGGCCTGCCCTACGACAGGCTGTATGAGGAAGGGTTTGTCTTCGTCATTGTCAGTGTGGGCATGAAATTTTACGAACTGCCGCGGATGGAGCAGGCCGTCACCTTTGAGACGTGGCCCATGGCGGTGAAGGGCGCGCGGTTTCACCGGAACTACCGGGTGCTGGACGGGGACCGCCTGCTGTGCGAGGCGGCGTCCCAGTGGGTGCTGATTGACCCCCGCAGCAGAAAAATCCTGCGGCCTGCCGCGTTCCCGCATCCGCTACCCCTGGTGGAGCAGGCCGTGCAGGTGGACTTAGGCGCCCGGCTGTGCATGCCGGAGGATTTGCAGCCGCTGCCGGACAAGCTGGTGCGCTACTCCGACGTGGATGCAAACGGGCATTTGAACAATGTAAAATATGCCGACATTGTCATGGACTACGGGCCTTTTGACCCCTTCCGGCAGCAGGCTGCGGAGCTGTATTTGTCCATGACGGGGGAGGCATACCCCGGCCAGACCATCCGTCTGAGCGGGAAACGGGAGGAAGAAACCGTCTTTGTCAGGGGAGAGCACGACAGGGGCCGCTGCTTTGACGGAATACTAAAAATCAAGTGAGGAGAATGATGATGGTAAACACGAACCCGGCCGATAAGTTTTTGAAGGAGGGGCTCAGCTACAACGATGTGCTGCTGATCCCTGCAAAAAGCGACGTGGTACCCAGTGATGTGGACGTGTCCGCAAAGCTGGCAAAGGACATTGTTTTAAAGGTGCCCATTGTGGCGGCTGCCATGGATACGGTGTCTGAGAAGCGGATGGCCATCGCCATGGCGAAGAACGGCGGAATTGCCGTCATCCACAAAAGCATGTCCATTGAGGAGCAGGCCGCGCAGGTGCGCGAGGTCAAGGAGTTCCGGGACTTTGACCCGGAGCAGGCCGCCGTGGACAAGCAGGGCAGGCTGCTGTGCGCCGCTGCACTGGGTGTGACGGCCAATGTGCTGGACCGGGCGGAGGCGCTGGTAGCGGCCGGTGCGGACGTGCTGGTGCTTGATTCCTCCCACGGCCACAGCGAGGGCGTGATGAACTGCGTGAAAAAGGTGAAGGCGGCCTTCCCGGATGTGGCGCTGGTGGCGGGCAACGTGGCGACTGCCGCCGCCACGGAGGACCTTATTAAGGCGGGCGCGGACTGCGTCAAGGTGGGCATCGGCCCCGGCTCCATCTGCACCACCCGCGTGGTGGCGGGCATTGGCGTGCCGCAGATTACCGCGGTGTACGACGCGGCCTGCGCCGCGGCAAAGTACGGCATCCCGGTGATTGCGGACGGCGGCATTGTCTACTCCGGCGACATTGCAAAGGCGCTGGCGGCAGGCGCAAGCACCGTCATGCTGGGCTCCATGCTGGGCGGCTGTGAGGAGTCTCCGCAGGAAGTGGTGGAAATGGACGGCAAAAAGTATAAGACCTACCGCGGAATGGGAAGTATCGGCGCTATGAAGAAGGGCAGCGGCGACCGCTATTTCCAGGAGAACAAAAAGAAGCTGGTGCCGGAGGGTATTGAGGGGCTTATCCCTTACCGCGGCCCGGTTGCCGACATGCTGTTCCAGATGGTGGGCGGCCTGAAGGCGGGCATGGGCGCCTGCGGCGCACACACCGTGGAGGAGATGCAGGCCAACGCCCAGTTTGTAAAGATTACAGCGGCGGGCCTGCGGGAGAGCCATCCCCACGATATGGCGAAAATCGACGCTTCCCCCAACTACGATGCAAAATAATTGCCGTAAAATTGGAAAAGCTATTGACAAACACAGTGATTCTATAATATAATTATTTTCGCCCCTGTAATGAGGGGCGAATTTATGGCGGCATAGCTCAGTTGGCTAGAGCATTCGGTTCATACCCGAAGTGTCACTGGTTCAAATCCAGTTGCCGCTACCACAAGCGGTCAGTAGGATACAGTACTGACCGCTTTTTAAAAGGCCCGGTGGTCAAGAGGTTAAGACACCGCCCTTTCACGGCGGTATCACGGGTTCGATTCCCGTCCGGGTCACCAAACACACACCCAACAAACTTACGCATTCATGCGGGTTTGCGGGGTGTGTTTCTTTTAGTGCAGCGGCTTTTGGTCTTTATTGCCTTGATTTTTCGCTGAGAACAGCGGAAAAACAGCTTGACAGCGCAATGCGCAAATGGTACAATGCAGACAAGGCAAACCACCAAATTTGTTTTTTTCTTCATTTGTTATAGGGGAGAAGCCTCCGGGAAATCGGGGGCTTTTCTCCTGCTTACATCTCTTGCAGATGAGAGGGAAGAGAGTGTAACAAACAAAGGCCCTGTCCAAGCCGGACAGGGCCTTCCCATTTTCAGGGGTTATTTTATTTACCGGGCGGGCTGCGTCTCGCACAGGGGCGATTCCATCCTGCGGATACGCCGTAGCTCCCGTCCTGCAAGCAGCAGGGAGAGGACCGCAGCAATGAGGTCCGCCACCGGGCCTGCAAACATAATGCCGTCAATGCCGAACAGGGCAGGTAAAAGGACAATCAGCGGAAGCAAAAACAGAATTTGCCGTGTCAGGGACAGGAAGATCCCGCGGGAGGCCTTGCCAATGGCGGTGAACAGGTTGGTGGTTACCGGCTGAATTCCATTTAAGAAGGTGAAAAACAGATAAATCCGGAAGTACTGCTCTGCAAAGTGGAAGTACTCCTCCGTTCCATTTCCGAAGATGGAGATAATCTGCCGTGGAAACAGCTGAAAGCACAAAAATGCCAGGAAGGAGATACAGGTGGCGGCAATCAGCGCCAGCCGGTAGGTTTCCCGCACACGTGCATACTTCTTCGCCCCGTAGTTGAAGCTGCAGATGGGCTGCAGCCCCTGGGCTAGGCCAATGGCAAAAGAGAAGAAAATCATATTCACCTTGGAAATAATGCCGGCGCAGGCCAACGGGATTTCCTTTCCGTAGACGGACAGCGCACCGTAGAAGGTCAGCGTGTTGTTCAGGGTAATCTGCACCACCATCATGGCCAGCTGATTGAAACAGTTGGCCGCCCCGAGGGAGGCGATCTTCAGGCTGCGCCGCAGACCCGGCCGCAGCGTGCCCCGCGTCAGCCGGACCGTCCGAAACCGCGAGAGATAGACCGCCGCCATGATGCCGGAGACAACCTGCCCAATCACCGTGGCCCATGCGGCCCCGGCAATGCCGAGCCCCATGGGGAAAATAAACAGCGGGTCCAGAATGGTGTTGATCATTGCGCCCGTCAGGTTGCACAGCATGGAAAAACGGGGCGCCCCGTCCGCGCGGATCAGGTGCCCGCCGCCGTTAGAAAGAATAAGGAAGGGGAAACCGAAGGCCGTAATCCCCGTGTAGGTCAGGGCATAGTCGATGGTGTCGGCCGTTGCGCCGCAGCCCCACATCAACGGTTCCAGAAACAGCAGGGTCAGTATGCAAAGCACAATCCCGCCGCCTATCAGCAGCGTTACTGCGCCGCCGGCAAATTTGGCCGCCTCCTCCTTTTTCCCTGCGCCCATGCACAGGTTGAAGTTGGCCGCCCCGCCGATGCCGAACAGCAGCGCGGTGGCCGTGCACACCGTCACCAGCGGGAACGCCACGTTGGTGGCGGCGTTCCCCAGCACCCCGACACCCTGTCCAATAAAAATCTGGTCCACAATGTTGTAAAGTGAACTGACCAGCATGGCAATCACGCTGGGAACCGCAAAGCGCGTCAGCAGCTGCGGTATTTTTTCCGTACCCAGTGGGTTTTGCAAAGCCTGATCCATGTCTGATCCTCCTCCTATTCCGTACGCAAACCACCCCGGCCGCCCTACGGAGTACACTGCCGGAAAACTCCGGTTTTATTTATTGACTTATCAATTAAATGATAGTGGGAAATCTCCCTTCTGTCAAGGGACAGAAAGAGATACACCGGGTGGTAAATTACCCGGTGTAATATTTTTTAAAATAATACGGTTTTTAAAAAGCAAGGTGCCGGGGCAAAAATACAGGAAACAGCCTGACAAGGCAGCCCCCAAAACCGTGCAGGCCAGTCCCGGTAGCGGCGGAAAAGCCAATCAGAGTAATATACAATTTGTATATTACTATGAGATTTTACAAACTGTTACCCAGCGGCTGCCCTCGCACACTCCTTCCAATTCGGCGGGGGAAAGCTCGATGGCGGAATTGGCGCTGCCGGCGGCAGGGAAGACGGTTTCAAACCGGCGCAGGCTTTCATCCAGAAACACGGGGACAGGGGTGGCCAGTGCGAAGGGGCACACCCCGCCGACGGGATGGCCGGTGTATTCCAGCACCTGTTCCGGCGTTAAAAAGGTTGCCTTGCAGTGGAAGGTGTCCTTAAATTTCCGGTTGTCCACCTTGGTGTCCCCCGCGGCGACCACCAGGATGGGGCCGTCCGGCGTCATGAACGACAGGGTTTTGGCAATCCGTGCGGGTTCCGTTCCCACCGCTTCCGCAGCCAGCGCCACAGTGGCACTGGAAACCGGGAACTCCAAAATATCGTTTTCCCGACCGAGGTTATGAAAAAATTCTTTTACCGATGCAAGGGACATTACTGGTCATTTCCTTTCTTCTCATCCGTACCGGCCTTTTTCTCCGGCAGTTTTCTGATTTTGATGCGGGCGATTCGCCTTTCCTCCATCTGCATGACGCGGAAGGCGTAGCCGCTGTATTTTACAACCGGATGCTCGTTCTCCTCCGGGAACCGGCCGAGGCAGTCCAGCACAAGGCCGCCCACCGTGTCAAAGTCCCGTTCCTCCGGCAGGGAGATGGGAATCAGCTCCTCCAGCTCCTCCAAATCAAGGGAGCCGTCCACCGAGAAGCTGCCGTCCGCTGCGGAGACCACGTCGGCCTCCTCCTCGTCGTCAAACTCGTCCGTGATGTCGCCCACAATGGATTCCAGCAGGTCCTCCATGGTGACAATGCCGGCGGTGCCGCCGTACTCGTCCACCACCACGGCCATCTGGATTTTTTTCGCCCGCATCTGGGTCAGCAGGTCCCTGCAATGCACCGACTCGGGCACATAGACGATGGGGCGCAGGTAGTCGCTGATGGCTTCGTTCCGCTTCTGCTTGTCGTAGATAAGCGGAAGCAGATCCTTGACGGCGACCATGCCCACAATGTTGTCGATATCCTCTTTATAGACAGGGATGCGGGAGAACCCCTCCTTAATGGACAGGTCAATCACCTCGGACAGGGAATCCATGTCCTCCACAGCGGACACGTCCCGGCGGTGGGTCATGACGTCCTCCGCGCACAGGTCGTTTAAATCGAAGATGTTTTCAATCATCTCCCGCTGGCTTTCCGCAATGACGCCCGTCTCATTCCCTGCGTCCACCATCATGCGGATTTCCTCCTCCGTGACTTCGTCCGGCGGGTTCAGCAGGTCCACATGGAACAGCTTTGCCAGCCATTTGGACAAAAGGAAGCACAGCGCGGACAGCGGGGTCAGCAGGGTGCAGAAGAAACTGAGGACAGGGCTGAGGGAGAAAGCGAAGCGCTTATGGTACCAGCCGCCCAGCGCCTTCGGCAGGATCCGGCCGAACACAAGGAACAGCGCGGTATAGCACACCGCCAGAAGGATGGCGGAAAACAGCACGGCGGCCGCGGGGTCGATGCCGGGGAACCACTGCAGAAACAGGCCGCGCATCCTCGGCTGCAGCGGCAGCGCCGCAAATGTGCCGCCCAATAGGAAAAACAGCAGGTAGATGGCGCTGGTGGATGCCATAAAGCGGGAGGGCGGGTCCATCAGGCTTTGCAGGCGCTGCGCCCGTTTGTGGCCGTCCTGTGCCAGACGGGCCAGCTCGGCGTCGTTATAGGTGACGGCGGCCGCCTCCGCCATGGAGCAGAGGGCGGAAAAAACAAGCAGCAGCAGCGGAATCAGAAGCATACTAAGCGGGAATGGGTCTCCATCCATGGATTGCAGGTCTCCTTTCAAAACAGGCAAAAAATGAAGGCTGTGAAAAAGTGCCTTTTTCATACCCCTCTATCATAAGCGCTTTTCCATGAAAAGTCAAATAATGAAGCGGTAAAGCGGGATTTTTCATTTTCAAAAAAAGCGTAAAATCCCGGTGAAATCGGGGAAAAACAAAAGGGAAAAAATGGAAGGCGAAAAAATATTTGAAAAAACCCGGTTTTTTCGCCACTTTCAATCTTTACATTACGGAGCAAAAGTGATAGACTTTTTGGTGTAGACTTTTCCGTGCTGCAGTGCGGAAAAAAGTCATGGAGACAGAACAACCAAAAAGGAGGAAAATAATAAAATGGCAAGAAAAATGAAGACCATGGACGGCAACAACGCCGCCGCCCACGTGTCCTACGCGTTCACCGACCTTGCTGCCATTTATCCGATCACCCCTTCGTCCGTGATGGCGGAAGTGACCGATAAGTGGTCCGCCGGTGGACTGAAGAACATCTTCGGCAACGAAGTAAAAGTTGTCGAGATGCAGTCTGAGGCCGGTGCCGCCGGTACGGTGCACGGCTCCCTTGCAGCCGGTGCGCTGACCACCACCTACACCGCGTCTCAGGGCCTGCTGCTGATGATCCCGAACATGTACAAAATCGCAGGTGAGCTGCTGCCGGGTGTTATCCATGTCTCCGCCCGTGCCGTTGCCAGCCATGCGCTGTCCATCTTCGGCGACCACTCTGACGTGTATGCCTGCCGCCAGACCGGCTTTGCCATGCTGTGCTCCACCAACCCGCAGGAGGTTATGGACTTAGGCGCCGTTGCGCACCTGTCCGCCATCAAGGGCCGCGTTCCCTTCCTGCACTTCTTCGACGGCTTCCGTACCTCCCACGAGATCCAGAAGATTGAGACCTGGGACTACGAGGACCTGAAGGACATGGTGGATATGGACGCCATCGACGCGTTCCGCCGCCGCGCCCTCAACCCGGAGCATCCCGTGCTTCGCGGCACAGCGCAGAACCCCGATATTTTCTTCCAGGCACGTGAGGCCTCCAACAGCTTCTACAATGCGGTTCCCGCCATTGTCGAGGGGTATATGAACGAGGTCAACAAGAAGATTGGCACCAAGTACAAGCTGTTCAACTACTACGGTGCGAAGGACGCCACCAAGGTCATCGTCGCCATGGGCTCTGTCAACGACACCATTGAGGAGACCATCGACTACCTGAAGGCCGCAGGCGAGAAGGTCGGCCTTGTGAAGGTCCGCCTGTACCGTCCTTTCTCTGCGAAGCACCTGCTGGCTGCGCTTCCCGACACGGTGGAGAAGATCTCCGTTCTGGACCGCACCAAGGAGCCGGGCGCCATGGGCGAGCCGCTGTGGCTTGACGTTGTCGCCGCCTTAAAGGACACGAAGTATGCCGACATCCCCGTGTACTCCGGCCGCTACGGCCTGGGCAGCAAGGACACCACCCCCGCCCAGATCATCGCCGTGTACCGCAACATGGATGCCGCAAGACCCAAGAAGAAATTCACCATCGGCATTGAGGACGATGTGACCAAGCTGTCCTTAAAGCTGAAGGAGAACCCCGACACCACGCCGAAGGGCACCACCTCCTGCAAGTTCTGGGGCCTTGGCTCCGACGGTACGGTCGGCGCCAACAAGAACACCATCAAAATCATCGGTGACCACACCAACCTGTATGCGCAGGGCTACTTCGACTATGACTCCAAGAAGTCCGGCGGTGTCACCATTTCCCACCTGCGCTTCGGTAAGAAGCCCATCCGCTCCACCTACCTCATCAACAAGGCGGATTTCGTGGCCTGCCACAATCCTTCCTACATTGATAAGTACGAGATGGTCGAGGACCTGAAGGACGGCGGTATCTTCCTGCTGAACTGCGCATGGGACGCCGAGGAGATCGACAAGAGGCTTCCCGGCCGCGTGAAGAAGTTCATCGCAAAGCACAACATCAAGTTCTACACCATCGACGGTGTGGAGATTGCCCGTGAAATCGGCTTGGGCGGTCGTATCAACACCATCCTGCAGTCCGCTTTCTTCAAGCTGACCAAGGTCATTCCCCCGGAGGATGCCATCCAGTTCATGAAGGATGCGGCCACCGCTTCCTACGGCAAGAAGGGCGAGAAGATCGTCGCCATGAACCATGCCGCCATCGAGCGCGGCGCTGCCGAGGTCGTCAAGGTCAAGATCCCGAAGGAGTGGGCGAACGCCACCGATGAGAAGGTCGAGCAGACCGTCACCGGCGACCGTCCGGAGCTTGTGAAGTTCGTCAAGGATATCCTGAACCCCGTGTCCGCCCAGAAGGGCTACGACCTGCCGGTTTCCACCTTTATCGACATGCCTGACGGCACCTTCCCGCAGGGCTCTGCTGCGTATGAGAAGCGCGGCATTGCTGTGGACGTTCCCTGCTGGAACCCCGACAACTGCATCCAGTGTAACTTCTGCTCCTACGTGTGCCCGCACGCGGTTATCCGCCCGGTCATCCTGAATGAGGAGGAGGCCAAGAACGCCCCCGAGGGCATGAAGATGATGGATGCCACCGGCATGCCCGGCTACAAGTTTGCCATGACCGTTTCCGCGCTTGACTGCACCGGCTGCGGTTCCTGCGCGAACGTCTGCCCCGGCAAGAAGGGCGAGAAGGCCCTGACCATGCAGCTGCTGGACACCCAGCGCGGCGAGGAGGAGAAATTCCTCTACGGCCAGACCATCGAGGCGAAGCCCGAGGTTGCCGAGAAGTTTAAGGACACCACCGTCAAGGGCAGCCAGTTCAAGCAGCCCCTGCTTGAATTCTCCGGCGCGTGCGCAGGCTGCGGCGAGACCCCCTATGCCAAGCTGATTACCCAGCTGTTCGGCGAGAGAATGTACATCGCCAACGCCACGGGCTGCTCCTCCATCTGGGGCGGTTCCGCACCTTCCACCCCCTACACGGTCAACCACAGCAGCGGCTTTGGTCCGGCATGGGCCAACTCCCTGTTTGAGGATAACGCAGAGTACGGCTACGGCATGTACCTTGCGCAGGCCACCCTCAGAAACCACCTCATCGAGAAGGTGAAGGCCCTTGTGGAAAGCGGCAAGAACGCCGACGTGAAGGCCGCGGGCGAGAAGTACCTGGCCACCGCGGACAACGGCAAGGAGAATGCCGCCGCCACGAAGGAGCTTGTTGCAGCACTGGAAGCCTGCGGCTGCGACGAGGCGAAGGAGATTCTGAAGGATAAGGACTACCTCGCGAAGAAGAGCATCTGGTGCTTCGGCGGCGACGGCTGGGCCTACGACATTGGCTTCGGCGGTCTGGACCACGTCATTGCCTCCGGCGAGGATGTCAACATCATGGTCTTTAACACCGAGGTGTACTCCAACACCGGCGGTCAGTCCTCCAAGGCGACGCCCACCGGCGCGGTTGCACAGTTCGCGGCCGCCGGTAAGGTTGTCAAGCAGAAGGATCTTGCCGCCATCGCCATGAGCTACGGCTATGTGTACGTGGCGCAGGTCTCCATGGGTGCTGATTACAACCAGTGCCTGAAGGCCATGCACGAGGCGGAAAGCTACAACGGCCCGTCCCTTGTGATCGGCTACGCACCCTGCATCAACCACGGCATGCGCGTGGGCATGGGCAAGAGCATGAGCGAGGCCAAGGCGGCTGTTGAGGCCGGCTACTGGCACCTGTTCCGCTATGACCCCAGACGTGCGAAGGAGGGCAAGAACCCCTTCCAGCTGGACAGCAAGGCGCCGACCGCCAGCTACAAGGACTTCATCAGCGGCGAGGTTCGCTACAGCTCGCTGACGAGAAGCTTCCCCGACAGAGCGACCACCCTGTTCGAAAAGGCAGAGGAGAACGCGGCGGAGAAGTACGCACAGCTGGTCGAGATGGCCAAGGCCGACTAAAAGGCACAAAAAAGCAAAAGAAAACGGACTGCGGAATTTCCGCAGTCCGTTTTTTTGTTGTTTTCCGGCACGGCCTGTTTTTTAACCGGCCCTATTTTTTAAAGATGGACTTCATAACGTCCTCGTCGCCCACCAGCCACTCCATGGAAACGCCCAGCACCCTGGCAAGGGCGCGCAGCTCCGCATCGCACACATGGCGCACGCCGCTTTCGATTTTGGAAATCATCACCTTTGTCATGTCAAGGCCCTCCAGCTGGACCTTGGCGGCCAGCTGTTCCTGCGACAGGGGCGGCTTGTGCAGGGCCCGGCCCAGACGCACCCGCTCTCCGCAGAGATTTCTTTCAATTGTGAACATCCGTTTGCCTTTTTCCATGTCCTCTTCCTGCAATTTCAATTTTTTGGAAATTTATACATAATATTTTATCTGCAAACAGGATACAGAATAACTTAAATTGGAAATAAAATTAGCAGATAAGAAACCTTCCGGGGGCTATTTCTGGTGCTTGTTTTCTTCGTAGATGGCCTGCAACACGCCGAGCAGTGTTTTTAACTGCCGGGTGTCGAGGGTTTTGAGAAATGCAACCTGTTCCGGGGAAAGGGCGAAGTCCTTCCGGTTGTTGAAAAAGAAACAGTCTGAAGGTTTGTCCAGCGTTTTGCAGATCTGGACATGCAGGGACACGGACGGGGTACCGAACCCTCTCTCCAAATCCGAGTAGTATTTGGCAGTGATATCAAGCCTTTCGGAAAATGTGGACTGCGTTTCATGCTTTCCACGTCCGGTTCTGAAATTTTTCAACCTCTCCGAATACAAACTACCCATCGCTGTTTTCCTCGTTTAAAAGATAAGAAAGATCGTCTAATGTGGCCTGTGCCACGCTTTTGTCGACTTTTGAAAAATAGTCGTCGATTGCAAAAATAAGAAACTGCTTGCCATAATCCTGAAGAAAGAAATCTGTCGGCACATCCAAAGCCGTTGAAATTTTCTCAAGGGTTTCAAGTGTTGACAGACTGTTCCCAGAGAGAATGGCGTGCAGTTGTTGCTCGGAAAGCCCAATTTGCTTGGCAAACTGCTTTTTTGGGATTCCCCGCTGAAACAATATTGCATTTAAGTGCTTTCCTATGCCGTCCATAACTGCTCCCAATCCATCTAAAACAAGAAAATTTCCAATATAAGATTATTCTAAATAAGAACCACACCCCTTAAAACCTTGAAATAATTTAATAAATTCTAAAATAAACCGGATGTTCGACACGGTTTGACAAATTACTTATTTTCAATCTGGTAATATAATGTCAAGATAAGATACAAAAGCCCCCATCTTATCACAATTTGCAGAAAGAAGGTATGATGAATGTTTACAGAAGTTTTTATGGAGCTGGCGAGGGAGAACGGCACCACACCGGAGGAAGTCAGGAAAGAAATGCAGCAAACCATCAACATGGCCTATCAAAACTGCAGCGACCCGAAAACAAAGGCCCTACAGGATATGGTGCCCCGAAAGGGGGAAATTCCAACGGTGGAAGAATTTCTCTGCTTCCTCAGCATGACGGTGGAAGCGCGCATGAAGGAACAAAATTTGGACTGTTGAAAAGAAAAAGGGAAGGGCCGCAGCTTTCGCTGCGGCCCTTCCCTTTGTTTGCCTTGTTTCCTTTACCGGTTTTTAATGAAATGAAATGACGTTGTCCTTGCGGGGGCGGCGCCTTTTCCGCTTTTCCACCCTGCGGCCTGCGGCCAGCAGAAGCGTGCCCACGGCCAGCACGCCGAGGTAAACAAGGGTGCGCACGGCGCCGCCGGGGGACAGGATGTGCCCAAACCAGAAATCCGCCTCCCGGGCGGAGGAGATAAGCGCCGCGTTGAACTGCTCCAGCGTCATGGGCGGCTCCTCCGTAAACAAATCGTCCGCCCACTGGGAGGCGGGGTACACTTCGCCGCTTTCCGTGGCGGCGTACAGCCGCTGGCCGAACAGGAACAGCACGGAACAATCCCGCTCCACCGCGGGCAGAATCCTGTCGTCCTCCGCCACAGCGGAAACGGTGTAGTTTCCATCTGTCCCACGGGATAAATCAAGATAGAACCCGCGGCCCTGCGCCGTTTTCCCGCACAGGCGGAAGCCCCGCACATTGCCGTACCCGTCGCTGACGGCGCCCCCGGCCGCAAAGTCCACCTGGTTCAGGGAGACCTTCGGCAGCACAAGGCAGTCCGTCATGTTTTGCACATAGGCGGAGTAGTTGTTTTTCCCGTTGTCCGTGCGGATTAGCTGCAGCGCGGCGTCCTGCGCGGCCTGCCGCTCCGCCTGGGTGGCGTCCGTCACGCGGGTGACAGGCGCAGGGGACGGGCTTTTCAGATACACAAACAGCCACAGGCCCAGCGCCAGCGCCATCACGGTGTAAAAGACGATGGCGATTTTGGTTGTTTTCATTGCTTCGCTCCTGTTTTGCCGTCATTTTCCTCTGCGGCCGCCTCAATGGGCCGGTCGGCAATGGTGGCGTGCTCGTCAATGCCCTCCGTGCTTTCCCTGACAAAAATGGTTTTCAGGGTCAGCAGAAGGATTTTGAAATCCAGCAGGAGGGAGTACCCCTCGATATACATCAAATCCAGCGTCAGCTTGTCCTGCGGGGTGGTGTTGTACTTGCCCATCACCTGCGCGTAGCCGGTCAGGCCCGCCTTAAATTTCAGCCGGTAGTCGAACTGGGGCATAATCTCCAGGTACTGCTTTGCAATTTCGGGCCGCTCCGGGCGGGGGCCCACCAGGGACATGCTGCCCATGAAGATGTTGAACAGCTGGGGCAGTTCGTCCAGGCGGGTGGCGCGGATGAACTTGCCCACCGGGGTGATCCGCTCGTCATGCTGGGTGGCCAGCCGGGCGACGCCGTCCTTCTCCGCGTCCACCACCATGCTGCGGAATTTGTACAGGCGGAAAACCTTGCCGTCCTTGGTCAGCCGGTCCTGCTTAAACAGCACGGGGCCGCCGTCGTACAGCTTGACGGCCAGCGCCACAATCAGCATAAAGGGGGAGGCGACGATAATCCCCACGGAGGACACCACCAGGTCCATGGTGCGCTTAACCAGCCGCTGCTCATACGTCAGCGAGCGGTTGCGGCACAGCAGCAGCGGCGTGTCGAACAGGTTGATGGTGGAGGCGTTGCCCAGCATAATGTCCGTCAGCGACGGGACGATGTAGGCGCGCCGGTCGTTTTTAAAGCAGAAGCGCATCAGCTCGTTCCGGGTTTCGTCCGGCATTTCACTAAGCACCACCGCGTGGTACTGCAAGATTTTTTTCTTGACGTTCTCCATCCCCTCGCCAATGGAGATGGTATCCTCAATATTATACTTGTCGGCCCGGTGATGGATTTTGCCGATAAGATACTTGTCGCTGTCGTTCTGGTACACCAGCACCATCTTCCGCGGCGGGTAGATCAGGAAATAGATGCGGGTGGCAAGCACCGACCAGAAAATTGCAAACACCGCCTGCATCAGCGTCAGCCACAGCATGCCGCCCACGGGCACCAGCCGCCCGTCAATCAGGCTAATCTGCAAATACTCCACGCCGTTGGTCAGGCACAGGGAGGTGACGTGGGCGAAAATCAGCTCGGACACGCGGAAGTAGCCCGCGCGGTATGCCCCGTTGTTGTAGGAGATGAGGAACAGCAGCAGCACATACAGGCCGAACAGCACAAAGTAGCCGTTGCGGTAGTAGTTCGCCGTGCTGGCGTACTGCTGGCTCCACACCGTCCAGAACATCCACCCGTTGGCGCACAGGCTGAAAAAGCCCAGCACCAAAAGCAGTGTTTTGCGAAACTGCCAAATTTTCGTATCCATCGCTCTGCTCCTTATACAGCGTAGTATTCCTTGTTTCCGGCCCGGTCATACGGCCGCCGGGACGCGCCGCGTCAGCCCTGCGCGCCGGCGGGTGTCTCGGCCCCTTCCTTCTCGGGCGCGGGCCCCTCCAGGACGGAGGTGCAGTGCGGGCAGCGGCTGGCCCGGATGTCAATTTCCGACAGGCAGAAAGGGCAGATTTTGGTGGTGGGTGCGGGCGCCTCTCCGGCCTTCTTTTTCTTTAAGGGATTCAGCTCGCTCAGTTTAGTCAGAAGCCGGATAAACAAAAAGATGGAAAACGCCATGATGAGGAAATCCAGCAACTCCGTCAGGAACGCGCCGTAGTTCAGCGTCGGCACGTTCAGCGCCTTTGCATCCTCCAGCGTGGTGATCACCGCGCCCTCCGGCACGCTTCCCAAAATCAGAAACAGGTTCGAGTAGTTGATGCCGCCGGTCAGCAGGCCCACCAGCGGCATAATCAGGTCGTTGACAAGTGAGGTGACGATTTTCCCAAACGCGCCGCCGATAATGACACCGACGGCCATGTCCACCACATTGCCCTTTAACGCAAATTTTTTAAAATCATTCCACATCCGTTTTTTCCCCCTCTGATAAAAGTTGAAGGAAGGTACGGGCGAACAGCCGGTCCTCCTGTGCACAGCGGGGCCGCGGCCCCTTCACCCGTCCGCCTCCGCGCCGAATCTGCGCGGAGGCGTGCCGGGCGGCCAGCAGGGCGTCTATATTGTCGTCCGTGTAAAGAAACCCGCTTTGGTTAAGGACCCGGGCGCGCTTTGCCAGGCACATGGCCGCAAGGCCATAGTCCTGCGTGACGACAATGTCGCCGGGCCGGACCCGCCGCAGCAGCGCAAAATCCGCGCTGTCCGCGCCCTTGTCCACCGTGACCACCTGCACATCGAAGCGCGAAAACCAGTGTGACGTGTCACACACCAACGTCACCGGCTGGTCGTACCGCGCCGCAAGGCGCACAGCCAGATCCACCACCGGGCAGGCGTCCGCATCAATCAGCACGGCCATGGGCGCACCCCCTTTTTCAGTACCTATAGTGTACCATGATTTGCCCTGCCCGGCAACTGATGACTTGCGAAAACCGCGTGAAAAAACCGGGTACGCCGGACGGCGGGGGACAGGGCGCGTTTCCCCCTTTACTTCTGTAATAGGATGTCATATAATGATTGAAAATAGCTTCGGCGGCACCGGCCGCGTTGCGACATGAGGAGGAGACAAGTTATGGCAAAGCCCGGTTATGATTATCTGGTGGGCGGCGTCACCATCACCAACGACATCACCTATGCGGACGGTAGCATGACAAAGCAGCAGCTGGGCGGCGGCCTGTTTGCCCTGGAGGGGGTGCGCCTGTGGACGGACAATGTGTTGTACATCACCAATGTGGGCCCGGATTACGAGCAGTACTACGGCGCATGGATGCGCGCCAACGGCATGTCCACCGAGGGGGCGAACTGCTGCCTTCAGCACACCCACTACACCGACCTGTACTACCGGCCGGACGGCACCTTTACGGAGGTCAGCAAGTACAGCGGGGCGACGTTTACCGGCAACGGGGACTACGCCGTGCAGGCGTGGCAGATTGAGGCGGTTGCCGAGGGGGTGAAGGGCCTTTACTTAGACGAGCATGTCCGCGCCGGCCTGTGGGAGGAGCTGCTGACAATCCGCGACCGGCACGGCTTTAAGTTGATGTGGGAAATCCCCACCCGCGACCTGGAGGACCCCCAGTATTATGACGAGGTGCGGCAGCTGATAAAGAAGGTGGACCTCTACTCCTTAAACAAGCCGGAGTCCTTCCACTTTTTCGGCGTGGATAACGAGCAGGACGCCATCCGGAAAATTATGGAGCTGGGGGTGCCCTGCTTCTACCGGGTGGGGAAAAAGGGCTCCTACATGGTGGCGGACGGCCAGGCGGCCTTCGCCCCCTCGGTGGACATCGGCGAGCCGGTGGATCCCACCGGCTGCGGCAACTGCTCCACCGCTTCCGCCCTGTACTGCTGGTGCGAGGGCTGCGACCCGCTGATGACGGCGATTATGAGCAACATCGCCGCCGCGCACAACATCCTGCAGCACGGCCCCTATCCGCAGTTCACCAAGCAGACGGAAGCAAATGCGCGTAAACTTGCGGAGGAATTATACCAAAAGTATAAAAAGTAGCCCTGCGGGAGGACGGCATGAAGGAAAACAAGTACGACGACCCGGTTTTTTTTGAAAAATACAGCCACATGGCCCGCAGCGAGCAGGGGCTTGCCGGCGCGGGGGAGTGGGACACGCTGAAGCGGATGCTGCCTGCGCTGAAGGGACGGCGGGTGCTGGACCTGGGCTGCGGCTACGGTTGGCACTGCATCTACGCGGCGCAGCACGGCGCGGCGGAGGTCACCGGTATCGACCTGTCGGAAAAAATGCTTCGCGTGGCGCGGGAAAAGACCCGGCTGCCCCAGGTCACCTACCGGCACATGGCCATTGAGGACGCGGCGTTTCCGGCGGGCAGCTTCGACGTGGTGCTAAGCTCCCTTGCGTTCCACTACCTGTCCGATTTTGGGGCGCTGTTAAACAAGGTGCACAGCTGGCTTGCGCCGGGGGGCGACTTTGTCTTTACGGTGGAGCACCCGGTGTTCACCGCCTACGGCACACAGGACTGGTACTACGACGGGGAGGGGAAAATCCTACACTTCCCCGTGGACCGGTATTTTGAGGAGGGCGCCCGGCAGGCCGTGTTTTTGGGCGAGCCGGTGACGAAGTACCACCGCACGCTGACCACCTACCTGGGCGGGCTGCTGGAGGCGGGCTTTTGCATCACCGGCGTGGCGGAGCCCCAGCCGCCGGAGCGCATGCTGGACATCCCCGGCATGCGGGATGAGCTGCGCCGCCCCATGATGCTGATTGTGTCGGCAAAAAAACACGGATAGAGGAAAAGGGCCTCCTAAAAAAGAGGCCCTTCCTTTTTGCCCTTTTCAGTTTTGCCCGTAGAAATATTCGTCAACGCCGTCGGCGATTTTTTCCGCAATCAGGTTCATGTTGTCGATAATCCACTGTGCCCCCTCCGGGTTGTCGTGGAAGTCCACCTCAATCAGGTTGGCGGGCGCTTTGGTCAGGCGCAGTTCGCCGTAGTACGTGTCGTACAGCACGCCGCGGCCGGGATAGGGGTTGATGGTGCGCAGCTGGTTGTAGATGGCATTGGCCAGCGTGCGCGCCCTGCCGTTGGAGGCGACGATAACCTCCGGCCCGCGGGCCTCGTGGCTGGTGGACGCGTTGGAGTGCAGGGCAAGGTGAATGTCGGGCATTTTCGCATTGGAATCCCGGATGGCCTCATTCAGGGTCATGTTCGGGTCGCTGCGGTACACCTTGTATCCGCGGTTTTCAAGAATCCGGCTGAGAATATCCGCAAGCTGGTGCATGCGGTCATATTCGGTGCCGTAATCGCCCACGCCCTCGTTGGCTTTTTGCAGGGACGGGCTGACATAGACGCTGTACATAGTGGGTACTCCTTTCCATTTCGGTTCCTGCTCAATTTATTGTATGCGCAGGGGAAGAAACGGGTGCGCCGGGCTGCCGCGTGTGGTATACTAGGGTCAGAAACAAACGCATAGGGAGGGCCAAGGCATGAAAAAACTGCTGATTGTGGTGGATTACCAGAAGGACTTTGTAAACGGTGCGCTGCCCTGCGGCGCCGCGGCGGAGGCGCTGGAGGAGCGGATTTGCCGCAAAATTGCCGCCTACCGTGCCGCCGGGGACGGGGTGCTGTTTTTAAAGGACACCCATCTGGCGGCGGAGTACCAAAACACGAGGGAGGCGGCCAGCTTCCCGCCGCACTGCCTGAAGGGCACCCCGGGCTGGGAACTGTACGGCAAGGTGCGGGAGATGGTGGGGGACAGCCCCGTGCTGGAAAAGCCCTCCTTCGGGGCAAAACAGCTGCCGGAGCTGGACCTTGTCAAGCAGGCGGAGGAGTATGAGGTTGTGGGCGTGGCCACCAACGTGTGCGTGCTGCACAATGTGGTGATTCTGTACAACTTCTTTAAGGACAAGCCCATCAGCGTGGACGCGCAGTGCTGTGCCAGCTTTGACAGGCGCCTGCACGACAACGCCATTGAGCTGATGCGGGGCTTCGGCGTCACCATTTTGTAAAGGGGGGAGCGGACAATGAAGCGCAACTATGTTGTGGGCATTGCAGGGGGCAGCGGCTCCGGCAAGACCACCCTTGCCCAGCGCATTAAGGACGAATTCCAGGATGACGCCATCATCCTGTGCCACGACAGCTACTACTATCCCAATCGCAACCTGACGTACGAGCAGCGCCGGGCGCTGAACTACGACCATCCCGATTCACTGGAGACCTCCATGATGATTGAGCAGCTGAAGGAGCTGCGGGACGGCCGCCCGGTGGAGGTGCCGCTGTACTCCTTCGTGGAATACACCCGGCTGGAGCAGACGCAGACCGTCTACCCGGCAAAGGTCATCATTGTGGAAGGGATTTTGCTGTTCGAAAATGAGGAGCTGCGGGACACGATGGATCTGCGCATCTTTGTGGATGTGGATGCGGACATCCGCTTTATCCGGCGGCTTGTGCGCGACGTGGAGGAGCGCGGGCGCTCCATCGACTCGGTGGTGACCCAGTACCTTGCCACCGTCAAGCCCATGCACGAACAGTTTGTGGAACCCAGCAAGAAAAATGCGGATGTCATCATCCCCAGCGGCGCCCACAACCCCGTGGCGGTGCAGTTGATTATCGACCGCGTCCGCAGCGCCATCAAAGAGCGGTAAACAGAATACAAACGAAGCAGGGCCCCGTCCAGACGGACGGGGCCCTGCTTTTTCTTTTTTGTCAGCGGATGCGCCTGCAGCTGTTCCGGATAATCAGGTCGCAGGGCAGCTCCAGCCGCAGCTTCAGGCTGTGCCCGCGGTTAATCCGGTCGTTGAGCAGCTTGACCGCCATCGTCCCAAGCTCCGTCTTGGGGATGCGGATGGTGGTTAGGGAGGGGGTGATGAACTGCGCCATCTCGATGTCGTCAATGGAGATGATGGAGATGTCGTCCGGAATGCTCAGGTGCGCCTGCCGGAGGGCCTTCATGGCGCCGATGGCGGTGATGTCGTTGGCACAGAACAGCGCAGTGGGCAGCCGGCCGGACTGCACCAGCTTTTCCGCCGCTGCAAACCCGCCCTGCAGGGACTGGATGCAGTCCCAGACCTGGTGCCCGTCCACCGGCAGGTCATGCTCCTTCATGAAGTCCTGGAAGGCGGTGAACCGGACCTCGTTGGCCACCTCCCCCAGATAGGCGATGGAGCGGTGCCCCAGGGTGTACAGGTAATTGAGCGCTTTGACAGCCGCCTTGTACCCGTCGACAAACACCTGGTCGAACTGGGTGGAGGAGACGTTCAGCCCCACCTGAATCACATTTTTCGTGCGCCCCTTCAAAAACTTTACCAGCTTTTCATCGAAGCGGCCCAGCACCACAATGCCGTCCAGCTCGGAATAGGATAAAAATTTTTCATCAATGTTGTCCAGCACATCGATGGCAGAAAAGGAGCAGCCCAGCGCACAGCCGCTGGCCGCGGCCTCCTTCCCCACGCCGCGTTCAATGGCGGCGAAGAACTGGTCCTGTGTGTTGAGGTCCGTGCGGGCGTACAGGCAGGAGATGACGCGCTTTCCCAGGCTGTCCGGCGTTGTTTTCAGGCCTTTGTACGCCACACTGGGAAGGTAGCCGGTCTTTTGCACCAGCTCCCGGATCATCTGCTCCGTCTCCGGCCGGGTGCAGTGGTAGTTCTTGTTGTTGATAACGCGGGACACCGTGGAGATGGAGACCCCCGCCTGTTTTGCAATATCCTTCAGTGTCATACAATGCAGCCCCCTTTTCTTATTACTCCCGCCGCGGTGCGGCGCAGCTTTCGCGGATAATCAGGTCGCAGGGCAGTTCCGTCCGCATGGGCAGGGTGTGCCCGCGGTTCATCCGGTCGGACAGGATTTTTACCGCCAGCCGCCCCAACTCCTGTTTTGGGATACAGACGGAGGTCAGCGGCGGAAGGATGAACTGGGACGCCTCCATATCGTCCACCGAGATAACAGAGATGTCGTCCGGGACGTACAGATGCTGTTCGCGGATCCCCTTCATGGCGCCGATGGCGGTGATATCCTTGTCGCAGAAAAGGGCGGTGGGAAGCGGGTCGGCCTCCCTCAGCAGGCGGGAGACCTGTTCAAACCCCTTCTGCATGGACATGGAACACCGGCGGATATAGCCCGGGGGCACCGGAAGCCCCTTTTCCTTCATAAAGTCGGTATAGGCGGCATAGCGCACCTCCGTCCCGGTGTCCCCGATGTAACCGATGGCCCGGTGGCCCAGCCCGTACAGGTAGCCGAGGGCCTTTTTTGCAGCCACATAGCCGTCTGCAAAAACCTGGTCAAAGGGCGGACGGAAGTCGGACAGACCGACAACGATAACATTTTTTGCACTTTTCCGCAGTGCGCTGTACAGCCGATCGTCCAGGCGGCCGAACACCACCAGCCCGTCGGAACGGTGCGTCAGCAGGAATTCCTGCGTCTGCTCAGGGGTGTGATCCAGCGCAGAGAAGTTGTAGCCAAGACGGAAGCTTTCAGACACGGCGGCTTCCTCCGCCGCACGGGCAATGGCGCTGAAAATCCGGTCGGCAAAATCCGTGGGAATTTTTGCGTGGAGGAAGGACACCGTCCGGCTGGGCAGCTGCACGCGGGGCGCGGCAGGCTGTTTCAGCCGCTGTGCCGCCTCGTTGGGTACGTAGCCGGACCGGCGCACCAGCTCCCAAATTTTGTCCTTCGTCTGCTGTGAGGCGCACTTGTGATCCTTGTTGCGGATCACCCGCGAGACGGTGGCCACCGAGACACCGCACTGCCTTGCGATTTCCTTCTGTGTCAATGCTGTTCATCCTCCGCTTGTCATAAAGGGGCGCAGCCCCTTCGGTTGGCCCCATTATAGCATCGGGGTGGGGCGGTGTAAAGAAAACGCCGTGCAAAGGGAGAGCCTTGACATGCAAAATAAGGTGAAACGCGTGCAAAAACATGAAAAAACATGCAACAAACGGGGAGAGGAATGAACGGAACAGGCATATTTTTCATTTTGAAGGCGGTTTGCCCATGGGTTCACGAAAAAAAGCCCCGGTCAGTTTAACCAAAATACCGGTCCGGTTTCACGGCAATTTAACCAAATTCCGGAGAAACCGGCTTCTTTTTTCACGGGAAAAGAAAAAACAACACCAAAAGGGAATGGATTTTTTGGGGGACGAAAAAAGGAATTTTTGCCGGTTTTTGGAAGAATTGACGGAAATCAGCGCCTGAAATTAGTCAATTTACACAATGAAAACGTTTGCGTAACTTTTGCGGGACTTTTGAAAAATGCCTTGCTATACTCAAAACAACAAAAGGCGGACCGAAGGGGAGAAACAATGTGAAATACATCTTTGTGAATCTGAAGCGGTTTGACATCCCAAAAAGCTGGGGGGGCATCAATACCCTGTGCGGGGTGCAGGAGTACGGCGTCGCCATTGTGAAGGGGGCCGACAGGGCGCTGGAGGGGAAAAGCGGCCTTGTCCCGGCGGTGTTCTTTCCGGAGGCGTACCTGTTGGACGCAGGCCGTGCACGGCGCGCAGACAGCCCCCTGCAGTTGGGGGTACAGGGAGTGTTCCGCAGGGATGTGGGGGATGGAAACATCGGCGCTTTTACCACCCAGCACACCGCCCGCTGCGCCGCCGCGCTGGGCTGCACATGGGCAATGGTTGGCCACAGTGAGGAGCGCGCGAACCTGAAAGAAATTCTGGCGGAGGGCGGCGCGCAGGACTTTACCGCCGTCCACCGGATCCTCCGGGCAGAAGTAAAGGCCGCGCAGGCGGCGGGGCTGAACGTCCTGTTCTGCGTGGGGGAGACCGCGGAGGAGACGGACCGGCGGGAGCAGGTGCTGGAGCAGCAGCTGCGGCTGGGGCTTGAGGGCGCGGACCTGTCGAAGGTGGTGGCCGGATACGAGCCCATCTGGGCCATCGGGCCGGGGAAGACCCCGCCGGATGCGCCCTACATTGCGCAGACGGCCCGGATGATTAAAAACATCCTTCCCATCCCCGTTGTGTACGGCGGGGGCCTGAAGGAGGAGAATGCGGCGGCCATCGGCGCCCTGCCGGAGGTGGACGGAGGCCTGATCGGCCTGACGAGATTTTCCGGGGAAGTGGGCTTCTACCCGGAGGAGTACGCGGCGATTATAGAAAAATACCTGCAACAGTAACGGAGGGATGCAGTATGAAGCTGGAATTTGAGTATGGACACGGCACCATGGCGGCAGAACTGCCGGACAGCACGGATGTTTTCATCCCGGGGCAGACGGTACCCGATCCCCCGCACATTCCGGAGGACAAAATTGCGGAGGAGACGCTCAAGTCCATCCGTAATCCCATGGGCATGCCGCCTTTAACCGAGCTGGCCCACAAGGGCAGCAAGGTGGTCATTGTGTTCCCGGACAGGGTCAAGGGGGGCGAACAGCCCACCAGCCACCGGAAAACGGCCATCCCCCTGATTTTGAACGAGCTGTACAGCGCCGGGGTGGAGAAGAAGGACATCCTGCTTATCTGCTCCAACGGCCTGCACAGAAAAAACACCGAGCGGGAGATTCACGGTGTGCTGGGCGACGAGCTGTTTAACGAGTTCTGGCCCACACACCAGATTATCAACCATGACAGCGAGGATTACGAGCACCTGGTGGATCTTGGCACCACCGAGCGGGGCGACCCGGTGCTGATGAACAAATATGTGTACGATGCGGATGTGGCGGTGCTTATCGGCCACACCCAGGGCAACCCCTACGGCGGGTACTCCGGCGGGTATAAGCACTGCGCCACCGGCATCACCCACTGGCGCAGCATCGCAAGCCACCACGTGCCGTCCGTCATGCACAGGAAGGATTTTACCCCTGTCAGCGGAACCAGCCTGATGCGCACGAAGTTCGACGAAATCGGCCAGCACATGGAGAAATGCATGGGCAAAAAATTCTTCTGCTGCGATGCGGTGCTGGACACCTACTCCCGGCAGATTGCGGTGTTCAGCGGCTACGCGGCCGTGATGCAGCCGGAGAGCTGGAAGGTCGCCGACAAGCGCACCTATGTGCACTGGGCGGACAAGAAATACGACGTGCTGGTGTTCGGCATGCCGCAGTTTTTCCACTACGGCGAGGGGATGGGCACCAACCCCATCATGATGATGCAGGCCCTGTCCGCACAGGTCATCCGCCACAAGCGGATCATGAGCGAAAACTGCGTCATTATCTGCAGTTCCCTGTGCAACGGTTTTTTCCACAAGGAGCTGTGGCCCTACCTGCCGCAGATGTACGAGATGTTCCAGCACGACCAGATGAACATCCTTCCGGACATGAACCGGTACGGCGAGTACTTTGCCACCAATGAGGAGTATATCCGTCAGTACCGTTACTGCAACGCCTTCCACCCGTTCCACGGCTTCAGCATGATCAGCTGCGCGCACATTGCGGAGATGAACACCAGCGCCATTTACATTGTGGGCGCGCAGGAGCCGGGCTACGCCAGGGGCATGGGCATGAAGACCCGCGCCACCTTTGAGGAGGCGCTGGCAGACGCCAAAAGAAAATATGTGGGGGAGAACCCCAACATCCTGGCCCTGCCGCTGACCTTTAAGACTGCGTCCGTGCACCTGTGCATGAAGGACCCGAGCCAAAACAGCACCCATGTGGAGGTGGGCAACCACCCCTGCTGCGGCTAGAGGAGGAAGGACGATGGAACTGCAAATGAAGCTGGCCGTGGGCTGTGACGTGGCCGGATACGACTTTAAATGCGGGCTTATCGACAGCCTGCGGCAGCGCGGTTACCGTGTCACGGATGTGGGCTGCAACAGCTGCCATGAGGGCATCTACCCCTATTATGCCGAGCGGGTGGCGAAGGAGGTGCTCTCCGGCCGGTGCGAGCGGGGCATTCTCATCTGCGGAACCGGGCAGGGCATGATGATGGCCGCCAACAAAATCCCGGGAATCCGCGCGGCGCTGTGCACGGAAATTTTCACCGCCATCATGTCCCGGGAGCACAACAACAGCAATGTGCTGTGCCTCGGCGCATGGGTACTGGAGGATGTGCAGCGGGCGCTTCCCATTGTGGAGGCGTGGCTGTTCGGCAAATACAGCGGACGGCATGACGACAAGCTGGCGCTGCTGGAAAAGCTCTCCCGCGGGGAGACGCTGGAGGATGAGGAGGCGCAGGCATGAAAAAGAAGCCGGTTATGATCGATGTGGACACCGGTATAGACGATGCCATGGCGTTGGTTATAGCCTGTGCCGCAGAGAATCTGGACATAAAAGGCGTCACCACGGTGGCGGGCAATGTGGAAGTGAAGGATACGACCCGCAACACCTTAAATGTTCTGGATTTATTAGGCCGCGGGGATATCCCAGTGGCGGCAGGCGCTGCAGCGCCGCTGGCCCGGCCTCTCGCCAAGGCAAGCTATGTGCACGGGGCCACGGGCCTGCGCGGCTACAACTTTAAGGAGAACGTAAGATACGCCCTGCGGGAGGAACCCGCATGGGACTTCATGCGGCAGGTCCTGGAGAGCAGCGGAGAAAAGGTGACGCTGTGTGCACTGGGACCGGTGACAAATCTTGCGGTACTGATTGAAAAATATCCGGAGGTGAAGCCGAAGATAGAGCGGATTGTGTTTATGGGCGCCTCCTACCATACGGGGAACCCCGGCCCGGTTCAGACCTTTAATGTCATGGTAGATCCGGAAGCATTCCGGCAGGTGGTTCATAGCGGGGTGCCGTTTTATGCGGTGCCGCTGGACACAACGCGAAAAGCCTATCTGACGGCGCAGGAAAAGGAGGCCGTAAAAGAAATGGCGGGCCCTGCGGCAGAACTGGTGCAGGGCGTGCTGTTCAGCTACGGCGCGGCGTTTGTGACAGGAGATGAGCAGCTTGACGACGGGCAGGAGGTCTCGACCACCACGGGTAATAAGGAGAGGGAGGGCGGAAAGACCTGCCTTCACGATCCCTCTACCGTTGCATTTTTGACGGCACCGGAGCTGTTCACCGTAGCCGGCCCCTATTACTGCGACGTGGAGTGTAAGGGGGAGCTGACAAGCGGTTTCACCCTCATCGACAAAGAGGACTGGTACTGCAAGGACGAGGACGAAAAGCATTTCTACTTTGTCGATTCGGTAAACAGGGAAGGCCTGAAGGATCTGTTTTACCGTTCAATTAGGCACTACCAAAAGGGATAAGAGAAAAGAGGATCGCAATGAATAAGATTCCTGTAATCATCGATGTGGACACCGGCATTGACGACGCCATGGCGCTGGTTATGGCCTGCGCGGCGGACAACCTGGACATTCTGGGCGTGACCACCGTGTCCGGCAACGTGGGGCTGGAGCACACGACCCGCAACACCTTAAACATCCTGGACCTGCTGGGACGGGGGGACATCCCGGTGGCGGCGGGTGCGGCGGCGCCCATTGCCAGAAAGGCCTTTAAGGCAAGCTTTGTGCACGGGGCCAACGGGCTGCGCGGCTACGATTTTAAGGAGAATGTGACCTACGCCCTGAAGAAGGAGCCTGCATGGGACTTCATGCGGGACATTCTGATGGACAGGAAGGAAAAGGTCACCATCATCGCGCTGGGGCCGGTGACCAACCTTGCCCTGCTGTTTGAAAAATATCCGGAGGTGAAGCCGCACATTGAACGCATTGTGTTCATGGGCGCCTCCTACCACACGGGCAACCCCGGCCCAGTCCAAACCTTTAACGTGCTGGTGGACCCGGAGGGCTTCCGCGAGGTGATCCACAGCGGGGTGCCGTTTTATGCGGTGCCGCTGGACACCACCAAAAAGTCCTACATCACCGATGAGGAGGCAGAGCCCATCGGGCAGATGGGCGGCCCCGCGGCAGAACTGGTGAAGGGGATTCTGCTGGGTTACGGCGGGAAAAACGCCCAGGAGGAAAACCTGGAGCTGGGCGAGGACGAGGAGCACCACAACCCCAAGCGGGCGGCGCGCAACGCCGGGAAAAACTCTCTGCACGATCCGGCCACGGTGGCGTTTGTCACAAACCCGGAGCTGTTTACGGTGGCGGGCCCCTATTACTGCGATGTGGAGTGCAAGGGTGAGCTGACCGACGGCTGGACCCTGATTGATATGGAGGACTGGTACTGCAAGGACGAGGAGGAGAAGAACTTCTTCTTTGTGGACTCCGTCGACCGGAAGGGCTTTGTCCAGCTGTTTTACGACGCGATCCGGCACTTCGCCTAAGGGGGTGGCGGATATGGAGAACATACCGGTTATCATCGACGTGGACACCGGCATTGACGATGCGTACGCACTGATCATCGCCGTCGCATCGGGACGGCTGGACGTGAAAGCAGTGACAACCGTCGCCGGGAACGTCACGCTTTCCCATACCACAGAAAACACCTGCAACATGCTGCACCTACTTGGCGTCACAGACGTTCCCGTCTCCCCCGGAGCTTCGGCACCGCTGAGCCGGGAACTGCTGACGGCGCCGGAGGTACACGGCGCAGACGGGCTGCGCGGCTACCGCTTTAGTGGCAGCCATGACGAGCTGATTTCCCCGGTGCCGGCGGTGGAGCGGATGGCGCAGATTTTAAAAGAAAGCGACAGGCCCGTGACCATTCTGGCGCTGGGCCCCGCCACCAATGTGGCACAGCTGCTGCTCCGTTACCCCGGGCTGAAGGGGAATATCGAACGCATCCTGTTTATGGGCACCTCATACCGCTGCGGCAACCCCACCATTGTATCAACGTTTAACGTGCTGGTGGACCCGGAGGCGTTCGAAGTGCTGCTGGACAGCGGCGTCCCCCTGTATGCGCTGCCGCTGGACACCAGCAACCGGGGGGCGTACCTGACGAAGGAGGAGTGCCTGCTTATCCGGGATATCCCCGGAGAGGTTGCCCGGCTGGCGTACGACACCCTGTGCGGCTACGGCGACAGGGTGGGGCAGAAGGGCGGCTGCTTCGCGGAAACGCAGGCGGACGAGAAGGACTGGCAGCAGGCGGGACACGCCCACCTTCCGGACCCGGCGGTGGTGGCGTTTCTGCTGCACCCGGAGTGGTTTACGGTTAAAAAATACTATTGCCAGGTGGAATGCGAAGGGAAACTGACTACCGGCTTTACCATCATCGACATGGACGACTATTACGGCAAAACCGAAGCGGAGAGAAACCTGTGGTACATCGACTCCATGCAGCGCGAGCCGTTTGTCCGGCTGTTTCTGGACAGCCTCCGGCACTTTGCCGGAAAACAGTAGGCCTTGATAGAAAGGCGAAAGGCTTTCTATTAAATTGATAAAAAAGGAGAGAGAACAAATGTTTAGAGGCAGGAAAGCAAAGAAGTTCTTCAGCATCTTGCTGGCGGCGGTTATGGCACTGACGCTGCTGGCAGGCTGCGGCGGAGGCGGGGAGGCCTCCCAAAGCGGAAGTACCGGAGGCACCCAGACCACGGACCTGAAGGTGGGCTTCATTCTAAACGGTCTTTTAGGCTCCCAGAGCTTTGACGACGTTATCGTCGCGGGAATTGAGAAGGCCCAGGCTGAATTGGGCTTTGAGTACATGAAGGCCGAAAAGGTGGAGGCCGCCCAGGCTGCCGACACGGTACGCACCATGGTTCAGCAGGGCTGCAACTACATCATTTTCAATTCCGCCGTCGTCACCGACCCCTGCGTGGACGTGATGAAGGAAAACCCCGACGTGATGTTCTTAAGCATTGACTACGACTTGCCCGACGCCCCCGACAACCTGTGCTGCGTCTCTTACCGCGAGCAGGAGGCCGCTTTCTTAACCGGCGCGTTCTGCGAGCTGATGAGCAAGACCGGCAAGGTCGCTTTCATCGGCGGCAACGAGGGCGGCACCATGGTCCGCTTTGAGGCGGGCTTCCGCACCGGCGCAAGATATGTCAACAAGGACGCCGAGGTGTCTGTGTCCTATGTGGGCTTCCAGGATGCCAACAAGGGCAAGGAGACTGCCACCATGCTGTACAACCAGGGTTACGACTGGATTGCCGGCGCTGCTGCATCCAGCAACCTGGGTATTTTCCAGGCCTCTGAGGAACTGGGCGGCGACAACTGGGTGTGCGGCGCGGCCGACGGCCAGTTCCACCTGATGCCCTCAAGAATTGTTGTCTCCCAGGTGAAGAGGGTGGACAACGTGGCCTACAACATGCTGAAAGAGGCGGCGGAAGGCAACTTCCAGGGCGGCGCCCATTTGAACATGGGCCTTAAAGAGGAAGGCGTCGACATGCTGTACACCGACAAGAACGATGAGCTGCTTGCAATGATTCCTGAGGAAGTCACCACAAGAATTGAGGAGCTGCGTCAGGCCATCATCGACGGAGAAATTGTGGTTCCCGCCTCCAATGACGAGATAGAGTCCTTCAAATTCCCCGAATAACTTTTCAAACGCTGTGACAGGAACCGGATGCGCCGGCATCCGGTTCTTTTCACACGGATACGAAGGAGTGATGACAGTGAACAACGAAAACTACATTGTCCAGCTGGAACATATCACCAAGGAGTTCCCCGGCGGCGTTGTAGCCAACAAAGACATCTCCCTCGGCATCAGGCAGGGGGAAATCCACTCCATCGCAGGGGAGAACGGCGCGGGAAAATCAACGCTGATGAGCATTCTGTTCGGCCTGTATCCGCAGACCTCCGGCACCATTAAAATCAAGGGCAAGGAGGTCCGCTTCTCCTCCTCGGGAGAGGCCATCAGTATGGGGCTCGGCATGGTGCACCAGCACTTTATGCTGATTCCCAAATTTACCGTGACACAGAACATCATCCTCGGCATGGAACCTGGAAATAAATTGAAAATCGATTACAAAAAGGCAGTGGAGGAAGTCCGCGCCCTGTCTGAGCAGTACGGGCTGAATATCGACCCGGAGGCGAAGGTGTCCGACATCTCGGTACCCATGCAGCAGCGCGTGGAAATCCTGAAGGTGCTGTACCGCCGGGCAGAGGTGCTGATTTTTGACGAGCCGACAGCGGTGCTGACCCCGCAGGAGATTGACGAGTTCTGCGGCATTATGGAGCGCCTGCGCGAGCAGGGGAAAACCATCATTTTCATCAGCCACAAGCTGGCCGAGGTGATGCGGGTGTCCGACCGGATCTCGGTTATCCGGCTGGGAAGGCTTATCGGCACCAAGGACGTGAAGGACACGGACGAGCGGGACCTGGCCATGATGATGGTGGGCCGCGAGATTGTCCTCGGCGGAGGCGAGCACCAGCATGCGAAGGAGGAAAAGACCCTTCTGGAGCTGAAGGACATCTCCTACAGCGAGCAGAAGGTCGGCAAGCTGAACCATGTGAACCTGGGCCTGCGCAACGAGGAAATTCTCGGCATCGCGGGGGTGGACGGAAACGGGCAGGAGCAGCTGGTGGACATCATCTGCGGCAAGCTGAAGCCGGACTCCGGAAGCTACACCATGCTGGGTGAGGACATGCGCGGCAGAACCATCCGGGAAATAAAGGAGAAGGGCCTGGCCGTCATCTTCGAGGACCGGCACAAGGACGGCCTGGTGCTGCCCTACTCCGTAAAGCAGAACCTGATCCTCGGCTACCAGAACCGCCCCCGGTTTTTGAAAAACCGCATTTTTATCAACCAGAAGGAGCTGGACAAAAACGCAGAGGAACTGAAAGAGCAATTCGACATCCGCTGCGGCAGCCTGGACGCCCCGGCCTCCACCCTGTCCGGCGGCAACCAGCAGAAAATTATCCTGGCAAGAGAGCTGTCCGCCGACCCGGAGGTCATTATGGCGGTTCAGCCCACACGCGGGCTGGACCTGGGCGCCATTGAATTCGTCCACAAAAAGCTGGTGGAGGAGCGTAACAAGGGTAAGGGCGTGCTGCTGTTCTCCCTTGAGCTGGATGAAATTCTGGCCCTTGCGGACCGAATTGCCATCATTTTCAAGGGTGAAATTGTCAAAGTGGTGGAGAACAAGGGCGTAACCAAGGAACAGCTCGGCGCGTACATGCTGGGCATTGCAGACGAGGAGGTGGCGCAGGATGCTTAACAGTGCAAAACTGAAAAACGCGGGCTCCCGCATTGCCATTTCCGCCATTGCGCTGGTGCTTTCCATTCTGGTGGGCGCCATCATTGTGGCGGCACTGGGCAAGGACCCTATCACCGTATACAGTGCCCTGTTTGAGGGCGCCTTCGGCGGCGCGCTGTCGCTGACCGGCACCTTCAACCGGATGATTCCCATTGTGTTTGCCGGGCTTGCCATTGCAGTGGGCCAGAAATGCTCGGTGTTCAACATCGGCGTCGACGGGCAGATTCTCATCGGCAGTCTGATTTCCGTGTACATGGGCGCGTTTTTGAACCTGCCGCCCATTATTCACATCCCGCTGACCATGGTGGTGGGCGCTTTGGGCGGTATGCTGTGGTCCATGGTTCCTGCACTATTAAATTTAAAGAAGAACGTCAGCGTGGTGTTCAGCACCATCATGATGAACTATGTGGCGCAGTACCTGTGCAATTTCCTGATTCAGAAAATGCCGGGCTACGTCTCCAACAAGCTGGCCACCCCCAACATTCAGGATTCCGCCGCCATCTCCAACCTGTTCCCCACCCCGTGGGGCATTAACTCCGGCATCCTGATTTCCCTGCTGGCAGTTGTGGTCATCTACATCTACGTGTTCCGCACCCGGGCTGGATACGACCTGCGTGCCGCCGGCTTTAACCGCCACGCGGCCCGTTCCGCCGGTATCAACATTAAGAAAAACGTCTTTATGGCCATGATGGTCAGCGGCCTGCTGGCGGGCTTTGCAGGCTCCACCGAGGTGGCGGGCCTGACCCACTGCCTTGTGGAGAACTACGCCCCCGGGTACATGGCGACCGGTATCGCGGTGGCCATGCTGGGGCAGGGCAACCCCTTTGCCATCCTGCTGGCGTCCTTCCTGTTTGCGGGCATGAAGAACGGCGCACCCCTCATGCAGATGAAAACGGGGATGTCCAACCAGTTCGTCTCCATCGTACAGGGCCTTATTATTGTGTTCATCTGCTCGGAAAACTTTATCCGCTGGATTTACATCAAATTGAAAACCAAAAAGAAAGTGAGGGAGAACGGCAATGGGAGTAATTGAGTATCTCGTTATGGCGACGCTGCGCATGGGCATCCCCGTTGCACTGACAGCTGCGGGCGCCTGCCTGTCCGAGCGCACCGGCGTGCTGAACATCGGCCTTGAGGGCATGATGTCCATGGGTGCGTTTGTGGCCGTGGCGGGCTCCTACCTCACCGGAAACCCATGGATCGGCGTGTTGTTCGCCATTCTTGCCGGCGTCGCCATGTCGGCCATCCACGGCTTTGTCACCATTGTCTGCGGCGGCGCCATGGGCGTGTCCGCGCAGGCGCTGGTGCTGCTGGCAACCGGCTTCTGCTCGGTGGGCCTGCAGCTGGTGTTTAACTCGATCGGCGTGTCGGCACAGGTGAACAACATCTCCACCACCGAGTTTCTGCGTCCCATCCCGGTTATCGGCGAGTATCTGGCGGACCTGTCGCCCATTGTGTACATCGCATTCCTGATTCTGTTCGGCGTACACTACCTGCTGTATAAAACCCCGGTGGGCCTTCGGATGCAGGCCTGTGGCGAGCATCCGCGTGCCGCGGACACCGCAGGTGTCAATGTCAACCGCCTGCGTTTCCTGGGCGTGCTGATCTCCGGCGCGCTGGGCGGCCTCGGCGGTGCGTTCCTGTCCGTGGGTTCCATGAACCTGTTCCAGGAGGGCATGATTGCCGGACGCGGCTACCTTGCTGTCGGCGCGGTCATTATGGGCCGCTGGACCCCGGTGGGGGCCTTTGCCGCCTCGCTGTGCTTCGGCTTCTTCGATGCGCTGCAGCTGTATTTGCAGTCCATCCCCAACGCGCCCATCCCCTCGCAGTTTGTGCAGATGATCCCGTATGTGGCGTCCCTGCTGGTGCTGACCTTTACCATGAAGAACGCCACCGGCCCTGCGGCAAGCGGCAAATCCTACTCCACCATTGCGGGAACCAAGTAGGGGGCGGCGGACATGATTTCACCGACCCTTGCCTGCGCGGACTACCTGCACCTTGAAAACGATATCCGGGACATGGACCGCGCCGGCGTGGACTTTTACCACATCGACATCATGGACGGGCACTTTGTGCCCAACCTTTGCCTGAACTTTGACATGGTGAAGGCCATCCGCAGCATCTCCTCCACGCCCATGGACGTGCACCTGATGGTGACAAACCCCATGGACTATGTGGACCGGCTGGCGGAGCTGCAGGTGGAATATGCCTGCGCCCATGTGGGCGCACTGCCCGACCCGGCCGCATTCCTTTCCGCCCTCAGGGACAGAGGGATCCGCCCGGGGCTGGTGCTCAGCCCGGAGGACGGTGTGGAGCGTGTCGAACCGTATCTTGACCGGGCCGCACTGGTGCTTGTCATGGGGGTAAAGCCCGGCTTTTCCGGCCAGCGCTTCCTCCCGGAGACCCTGGACAAACTGCACAAGCTGTCCGCCCTGAAAAAGGAGAAGGACTTCTCCTTCCTCCTTGAGGTGGACGGGGGCATCGGCTGGGACAACATCCGGGCCTGTACACAGGCGGGCGCAGAGCTGGCCGTGGCCGGGGTGTTCGCGGTGTTTGGGCAGGAGGACATGGGCCTGTACGAGGCGTGCGTCCGGTTCAGGGAAGAGACAGAGTAAGAAAGTGGGGAGGACAGCCGTCCGCCGGGCAGAGGTGCGGCGGGGGGAGGTCCTCCCCAGGACTTAGGAGGGAAACGGATGGGGATTCTATACGCGGGAATCGTGC
>CAJFUF010000028.1 GCA_904420175.1 Candidatus Schneewindia gallinarum | reverse complement strand
TTCGCAACAGCGAGCGGATTTTCCGCCGCAGCATTCTGCTGCCCGCCGTTTTCCTTCTGGCCATTGGCTATACGGTCTATCAGCGGTTTTATCAACTGAATATTTATTTTACCTATAATACCTTTAATAACTATATTACGGCAGTACAGGAAGCGCAGGGATTGGCAGCCGTTTATTTCATCCTGTTTCTGTTTCTTTCCTTTCAGTTCATCTATAAATTGCGAAGTGTCCATCTGTCTGAGTGCTGCAGGGCGATTCCGGAAGCCAAACCGAAAATTTATCTCGGTCAGTTCTCCTTCCTGTTCTTTTTGGCCTTTTTAGCAACGGTTCTGCATTTTGCCTTTGACATGACCTTTTATCTAATTAATCCGGTGCACAGCAACGTCGTTGTTTTTCACATTCTTTTTGTCAGTTTTTTAAATGTGCTTCTGGTGAGCGTGGCTGCCATCCTTATGGGAGCCCTGCTTGGCATCTTTTGCAACCGGTATGTCGGCTATGTGGCGCTGATTGGCATTACGCTGCTTGCAACACCGGTTTCCGATTCGCTGTTTATGTACTTTTCGGTCACCGATCCCTTCTTTAGCAAGCTCAAAGATCTTTTTTTCTTCATGCCGTCAACCACGATGCGCGATGTAGCTCTTACCGGCGGTTCAATCGAAGCTTCCCGCTGGAATATGGCCTTTTTCTGGATTTGCCTACTGGGGGCCATCTTCCTTTTTACTCAGTACCGCCGGGCTAAAAAACGGATAGCGGCTTTTTGCCTTTCCGCTATTTTTCTGCTTATCAGTGGAGTCAACCTAGGCTTGTTTGTCACAGCAGATGATCTGTTGACGTATAATCGTGTTTATCTCTCCTCAGAGAATGACGTTTTCTATCATGTCATCAATCCCGGCAAGGAAAAAAAGGCGGAGTTCACCGTTACCGGCTACCGGATGGATTTGGATTTGCGCCGGAAATTCTCCGCGGACTGTACCGTGTTTCTCGACAGCAACGACTTGACAGAGTACGATTTTACTTTGTCCTACGCCTACACCCTGCATTCTGTAACAGACAAGCAGGGCCGCCCGCTTTCCTATGTCCGGGACGGGGATTACCTGACGGTACAGAACCCCTATTCCTCCGGGCTTTCAGAAATTCATCTATCCTATTCTGGAAATAACACGACCTATTTTGTAAATAATCAGCGGATTTTATTGCCTGCCTATTTCCCCTACTATCCCTTTGCAGGGTTTAAGCCGTTGTTTGCAACAGACTATGTACAGGGGCCATTGATAAATACCGTTGATAAAAATATAAAATCCTTTGATGTTTCCATTCAATGCAGTGTGCCCTTCGTCACCAATCTTACCCAAAAGGATGGGCGGTATACCGGCTCATCGGAGGGACTGACTATTGTAGGCGGCCTGCTGGAACCGACAGAAGTGGAAACCATCCCCACCTTCCGGCCGCTGACTCAATTTCCTTCTACCGCCGGCACCGATGTTTCCTATGCGGCAAACATTCAGGAAGAACTGAATCACCTATATGACTACCTGCAAATTGATATACCCAAAAGGGTGGTGTTAGGACCGCGGTTTATGATTTTACCCGGTTTCTTTCAGTCTGCAGGTTATGCCGGAAACTGTCAGATCTATGAGGATCATGTTCTGTTCACCAATGCTTTCGGTCAGGATCTGGCAAAAAGCTGTGCTATATCTGTTCTGTCAAAAGATATTAATCCGGACAGCGAGCGGTGGCAGCTGCACAACATTTATTTTTACACCTATTTGTTTTCTTCGGACGACTTCGACTTCTACTTTGCAGATATAACAGAGGCTCTGGAACAGGCCGTCAATGAGCAACAGAAGGAATACTACCGCCTTGGACATATGCTTTACCAGGTAAAGCAGCGGCTGGGCGAACAACAGGCGGCCATAGCAGTCTACAACTACCTGTGTGATGAGAATGACACCCGCACGCCTCAGCAATTTTTGGAGGAGGCGCTGGCCTAATCATGAAAGGGGTGAAGGGAATGAAGGAAATGCATAAAAGAAGCCTGCTTGTGCAGGATTTCCTTCGGCTGCGGTGGCTGTTCTTTGTTCCCCTGGCCGTGCTGTTTCTCTTCCTCCCCTTTTCCGCATGGCAGCGGTGCGAGGCATTCCGGCTGATGGGGGCTACCGAGCCTCCGCTGCGCGAGTTAATGTTCGACTCGCAGGTCTGGTGCTCCTTTTTCAGTCTGTGGTGGCCTTTTTTCATTCTTAAGGAGTACATCGAGGGGGATGGAAACGAGCTGCTGTTTACCACACGGCGCGCCCGCCGGCTTCTTCCCGTCGTGCTGGCCGGGATGGTTCTGTGGCTTGCCCTGTGCGGGCTTCTGATGGTGGGCTATTCCGTGCTGTTCGGCAGCATGGTTTGGAATTATCTGATGATTGTCATTCAAACTGTGCTTTACACCGCCGTTTTCTTCTTCCTGTGCTTCCTGCTGCGTTCTGCGGTGTTCGGTATGATGGTCGTTTTTATCTATCATGTTTTTGCGGCGTATTTTTTACCGCAGGACATGCAATATCTCAGTATTTTTGTAAAGGAATTCGGGGAATTTCCCCACGAAACGGTCGTGTCCTTCTGGCCGCTGGTACTGTGCAGCGCAGTGGTGCTTCTGCTTGGCGTCCTGCTGAACCGGCGGTACCGCGGCACACTATAACAAAGGGGGCTTTGTCTGATGCTTCAACTGAAAGATGTGGAGAAACGCTTTCGCAAAAAAGAGGTTCTCAAGAAAATTTCACTGGATTTGGAGGACGGGGTTTACGGCCTGCTGGGCCCCAACGGATCCGGCAAAACCACCATGATGCGCTGTATTCTGAATATTTACAGGCTGAACGGCGGTTCCATCCTGTACGAAGGGGAAAATGTGGCCGCAGACGATAGTTTTTTAAAGCATGTGGGCTACCTGCCGCAAAAGTTCGGCCTGTTCAGGGAGCTGACCGTCCGGGAGATGATTGGCTACCTGGCTTCTTTAAAAAAACTGCCGAAAGAACAGATACCAGGCGAGGTGGAGCGCTGTGTGGAGCTTGTCAATCTCAGCGACCGGCTTGACAAAAAGGTCCGGACGCTGTCCGGCGGCATGATCCGGCGGCTTGGCATCGCACAGGCGCTGCTGGGGGATCCGAGGGTGCTTATTGTGGATGAGCCCACCGCCGGACTCGACCCGGAGGAGCGCATGCGGTTTAAAAACATCATCTCGCAGATTAAACCGGGGAAAATTATTATTATTTCCACCCACATTGTGGACGATGTGGACGCCCTTTGCGACCATATTGTGGTTTTGGACAAAGGAAGCGTCGCCTTCTCCGGAACCAGCGGGCAGCTGAAGGAACTTGGAGCGGGCAAGGTGTTCGAAATCCCGGAGGAGGCACTGCCCTCTTATCCCGGGGTCTATGTTGCAAAGCGGTATGAGAGAAACGGGAAGGTCTTTCTGTGTGTGCTCGGGAACGACGCCCCCGGCGCAGTCCCGCTTGCCCCCGACCTGGAGGCCTCCTATCTGTGTGTGCTGAAACACATTTAAAAGAAAGCGGCAAAAGCCGCTTTCTTTTTTTATCCCCTTTTCCCTCTTCCACAAGCGGTGTTTTTTTTGTATAATAAAAGTAAATAAAGCGACGGGAGGGTACAATATGATGGAACGACGGGATAAAATCAACTATTATCTGGACATTGCCCAGACGGTTCTTTCACGGGGCACCTGTCTAAGGCGCAATCACGGCGCGGTGATCGTCAACAACGACGAAATCATCTCCACCGGGTATGCCGGCGCACCCCGCGGCCGCAAAAACTGCACTGATCTCGGCTATTGTGTCAGGGAGAAGCTGCAAATCCCCAGGGGGGAACGGTACGAGCTTTGCCGCTCCGTCCATGCGGAGGCAAACGCCATTATTGCCGCGCCCAGGACCAAGATGATCGGCGCCACCCTGTACCTTGTCGGCGTCGACGCGCAGACCGGCAAGCTGGTTGAAAACGCCAACTGCTGCAGCATGTGCAAGAGAATGGTGATTAACGCCGGCATCAGGAAAGTCATTGTCCGAACCGGTCCCAGCAGCTTCCGCGTCATCAACGTGGAGGACGAGTGGATCAACAACGATGAATCCATTGAGGGTGTGCGCGGCTACTAACAAAAGGAGCGTAAAAACTATGAAGGTACTTGTTACCGGCGGCACCGGCTTTATCGGCTCTCACACCTGTGTGGAGCTGCTTGCCGCAGGGCACGAGGTTGTTATTCTGGACAACCTGTATAATTCCGAGCGGTCTGTCTGCGACGCCATCACTGCCATTGCAAAAAAGCCCGTGCAGTTTTATCAGGGCGACATCCGCGACCGGGCGGGCCTGGACAGGCTGTTTGAGGCGGAGAATATCGACGCGGTTATCCACTTCGCCGGGCTGAAGGCCGTGGGCGAGTCGGTGGCCAAGCCGCTGGAATACTACGACAACAACATCACCGGCACGCTGACACTGTTGGAAAGTATGCGCGCGCACGGTGTGAAGCGTATGGTGTTCAGTTCCTCCGCCACGGTGTACGGGCTTTCGGCCACGCCGCCCTTTAAGGAGGATGCGCCCCTGTCCGTTACCAACCCCTACGGCCGCACCAAGCTGATGGTGGAGGATATCCTTCGGGACCTGTGCGCGGCGCAGGCGGATTTCTGCGCGGTGCTGCTGCGGTACTTCAACCCCATCGGCGCGCATGAAAGCGGGCTTATCGGGGAAAACCCCCGGGGCATTCCCAACAACCTGTTCCCCTACATCAACAAGGTTGCGCTGCGCCAGCTGCCGGAGCTGCACGTGTTCGGCAACGATTACGACACACCGGACGGCACCGGCGTGCGCGACTACATCCATGTGGTGGATTTGGCAAAGGGCCATGTGGGGGCGCTGCGCCTGTGCGAAAGCAGCACCGGTGCAACGGCAATCAACCTCGGTACTGGAACCGGCTACAGCGTGCTGGACATTGTGCACGCCTTTGAAAAAGCAAACGGCATTTCCATCCCCTATGTCATTGACCCGCGGCGCCCCGGCGACGTAGCCGTCTCGCTGGCGAACCCGGACAGGGCGCGGCAGCTGCTTGGTTGGACGGCGCACAAAACACTGGAGGACATGTGCCGCGACGGCTGGAACTTTGCCAAACGCGCCATGGAAGCATAAGTTATCCGTAACAGGCAAGAAGCAGGAGCGCGCCTGCGGTGCGTTCCTGCTTCTTTTTCTATGGATTAAAATACAAGCTGCACCAGCAGCATGTACAGCACGGTGCCCGCACCGATGGAAAGAAAGGTGTTTTTCTTCCACAGGTGCAGCCCTGCCACGGCCGCCACACCGATAAGCTCCGGCAGGCCGTAGGGGTAGCGCAGCACGTCCACACCCTTCAGGCAGTACACCACCAAAAGCCCAATCATGGTGTAGGGCAGCACTTTGCCAAGGTACGTCACAAACCGCGGCGTCCGCCGTCCCTCGGGAAAAAGCAGGAATGCAGCGGCGCGGGTGAACACGGTAATCAGGGCCACAATGCCGAAAAACAACAGCGACTGCCCGGTATTCATTCCATCCCCTCCCCCATGCTTTTTTGAAAGACCCCGGCACATACAAGAATGCACAGCATGGCGGGAATCATGAACTGGTCCGCACCAAACACAACAAGGCACGCCACTGCACAGCCGACCCCCATAAGCATGGGCCGGTGGTTGTGCGTCTGGTTCCACTGGCCGATGAACAGCACCACAAACAGGGCTGTCAGCACAAAGTCGATGCCGGTGGTGTCAAAGGGGATAAGTCTTCCGAACACTCCCCCCAGGGCTGAGCCAACCACCCAATAGAGCTGGTTCAGAAGGGCGATAAAAAAGTAAAACCGGCCCTTGTCGCTGCCCGCCGGCACCTCGGTCGCCGACAGGATGGAAAACGTCTCATCCGACAGGGCAAAAATCAGATACGGCTTGTATTTCCCGGTTCCATGGAACTTATCCAGCATGGAAATGCCGTAGAAAAAATGCCGGGCATTGACCATCAGGGTCATCAACACGGTCCCCAGCGGATCGAAGCCTGCCGCCAGCATTCCCGCAGCCACAAACTGCATCGAGCCCGCATAGACAAACAGGCTGACGCCAAGGCTCCACAGCGGACCGTAGCCCTTGCTGCTCATCAATACGCCGAAGGCAATCCCCAAAAACAGGTATCCGGCAAGCACCGGCACCGTAATGGGGAAGGCAGCGCGCAGCTCCCCATGTTTTTTCATCTTCTTTCCTCCTTCCGGCCAGAACGGCCAGACGTATTTATTATAAACGAATCGGCGATTCCGTCAAGTAAACCGAGAGGGGTAATCTTTTTGTCAAACACTCATCGTAGCAGCTTTTCAGGAAAAATTGGCTTTGTCCTTGCGGCGGCCGGATCCGCCGTGGGCCTTGGCAACATCTGGCGGTTTCCCTATCTTGCCGCCAAATACGGCGGCGGGATTTTCCTGCTGGTCTATCTGATTCTGGTGGTCACCGTCGGCTTCACCCTTGTCACCGCGGAAACGGCCCTCGGTCGCAAAACGGGACAGAGCGCCATCGGCGCCTTTTCCTCCCTGTCAAAACGATGGGGCTTCCTCGGCGTGTTAAACTCCGTCGTTCCCATCATTATCCTGCCCTACTACTGTGTTATTGGCGGCTGGGTCATCAAATACCTTGTTACCTTTGCGTCCGGCGGCGGAAGCGAGGCGGCTGGCACAGGCTTTTTTACAGGCTTTGTCTCCCAGCCGGTGCAGCCCATCCTGTGGCTGGCCCTGTTCCTTGCCCTGACATTGTTTGTGGTGCTGGGCGGCGTGGAAAAGGGCATTGAAAAAGTCAGTAAGCTGATGATGCCCGCCCTGCTTGTGTTAAGTGTCATCATTGCCGTCTACTCCATCACCCGGCCCGGGGCGCTGGAGGGGCTGAAGTACTATCTTCTACCCGATTTTTCCCACTTCTCTTTCATGACTGTTATTGCGGCCCTGGGGCAGATGTTCTTCTCCCTGTCCATCGCCATGGGAATTTTAATCGCCTATGGCTCCTATACGCCGAAGGACATCGACATGGAAAAAAGCGTCAAGCAGGTGGAATTGTTTGATACCTCTGTCGCCTTTATCGCCGGGCTGATGGTGGTTCCGGCTGTGTTCGCCTTCTCCGGCGGGGATCAGGCTGCGCTGAACGCAGGCCCCTCCCTGATGTTTGAGACGCTGCCCAAGGTTTTCGACAGCATGGGGGCCGGAAACGTCATTGGTTTCATCTTTTTCCTTCTCGTCCTGTTCGCCGCCCTCACCTCCTCCATTGCCCTTTTGGAAGCGGTGGCCGTCACCTTTCAGGACCGGCTTGGCTGGTCGCGCAGGAAAAGCACGCTGCTGTCTGCCGCCGGCGCCATGGTGCTGGCGTTGCCTGTGGCGTTGGGCTACAACGTGTTGTCCGGCTTCACCCTTCTTGGCTTTAACATGCTGGACTTCTTCGATTTTGTCAGCAACTCGGTGCTGATGCCGGTGGCCGCCTTCCTGACCTGCATCTTTATTACCAGGGTCGTCGGCATTGAGACGGTGCTGGATGAAGTAAAGCTGTCCTCCCCCTTTAAACGGCAGCGTTCCTTTACCATTATCCTCCGCTATGTCGCGCCGGTCTGCACGCTGGCCATCTTTGTCAGCCAGCTGCTGTCTTCTCTCGGCGTAATCTCCATTTAAAAGCCTAAAAAGCGGCACGCAGGAAATTTCCCGCGTGCCGCCTTTTTTCTTTTCCCGGCAGGGTGTTTAATGGGGCGCCCCTCCGCTGCAGCTGTAAAAAAACACCCCCGCGCCATGGCGGGGGTGAATGGGCCGTGCCGGGTCAATCGGCAAGGTCCGGTGCCTTTTTTATGGTGATTTTGCGGATGACCACGTCCTCCAGCGGCCTGTCGCCCATGCCAGTCTTAACCCCTGCGATGGCATCCACCACGTCCATCCCGTCCGTCACAAAGCCGAACACAGTGTGACGTCCGTCCAGGTGCGGTGTCCCGCCCGCTTTTACATAGGCGCTGATCACATCCTCCGGCCATCCGGCCCGGCGCATGGCCTCCTCATATCCAAGATCCAGTGTGTCCTTCTGCACAATGAAAAACTGGCTTCCATTGGTTCCGGGGCCCGCGTTGGCCATACTCAGCGCACCGCGCAGGTTGTGGGCGCGCTGGGAAAACTCGTCCTCAAACTTGCCTCCCCACAGGCTCTCCCCGCCGCGGCCGGTGCCGGTGGGGTCTCCACCCTGAATCATAAAGTCCTTAATGACCCGGTGAAAAATAACCCCCTCGTAGTAGCCCTTCTCGGACAGGCCCACAAAGTTCTCCACCGTTTTTGGGGCCACATCGGGCAGCAGCCGGATGGTGATGGTGCCCATGCTTGTCTCCATCACCGCCAGCGTGTCCCCCGGTTTTGTTTCGTGAAACGCCGTTAAGGCGTCTTTTTTCTCGTCCATACCCTTTCTCTCCTCCGTGCTTGTTTTGTCCATTGTACCAGCTTTCCCCGTCCGCCGCAAGGTCGGGCTCTTTCCGTCCTTCCACGATCGGAGAGGGCCCTGCGGACACACCGCAAGGCCCTCTTTCATATTTTAGTGTCTCAGCGGATAATTCCGCCGCCCACACCGATGCAAAAGTTTTTTTCTTTTGCCGTGATTCTAGTATACAGGATTGTCCTGCCGGGAATGTGGAAAGGCTTGAAACGATATGTAAACAATTTATGAACCCTTTTCCAGCCATTCCCGCCCTGTATGGTTGACGAACAGGGTATTTTCGTATAAAATGAAGACAAGAATAAGTTTGGTTGGAAAGGAAGTGTCACCATGTCCGACATGTTCGACGAGACCTACGAGCCCGATCTGCTGACCCTCAGCGACGAGGATGGAAACGAGCAGGAGTTTGAAATTATCGACAGCCTTGAAATCGGGGACGATTTCTACTACGCGCTGGTGCCGGTAACCGACGAAAACAGCCTGACAAGCGACGACGGCGACCTGGTCATCCTGAAAGTCGTCACGGAGGACACGGGAGAAGAAATTCTTGCCACCATTGACGATGATGAGGAATATGATAAGGTAGCGGCGCTTTTCGCCGACAAGCTCAGCGAGTTTTACGAGATCGACGGGGAATAACCGCCGCTTTCCGCCTGCCAAATCACGATTTGTTGCAGCCGTTTATAATCCTACAAGTGTTAAAATCGGATTCCTTGCTCCGAAGTGGATTGCAGACCTCCCGCCGCAAGGCGGACGAAGGGAGCGTGAACCGGAGGGCGGGAAACCATCCTGTCTATAAGGCGGGTTTTAACATGGCTGCAGACGGTTTGGCGGGTGAAGGAACAGGTTTGGCCGGGGCAGTTTGCCCCGGCCTTTTCTTTTATACTGTATAAACCGCCTGAAAGGCGCCACACTGGTAGAGAACAACTCTACCAATGGAGGCGCTGCTTTTTATGAAAACAAAAGTCATTGCAGCCGTGGCGGGCTTTTTCGGCGGCATCGTCAACGGGCTGCTGGGCACCGGGGGCGGGATGATTCTGGTCCCGCTGTTCCGGCTGTCCGGCCTTGAAAGCAAGCTGTGCCATGCCACCAGCCTTGCCGTTACCCTGCCCATCACCATCTTTTCCGCCGTGCTGTACTTCCTACGCGGCAGCACCCCGCTGGACGGCATCTGGCTGCTTATCCCGCTGTCCGCCGTGGGCGCGGCGCTGGGCGCATGGTTTTTAAAAAAAATTGATACCGTCCTGTTAAACCGCCTGTTCGCCCTGCTGCTGATTGTGGCAGGCGTCCGGCAGGTGTTTTTCCGGTGAGCGGGCGCGCCCCGTCCGTCCCTTTGAAAGGGGGCGCCGCGCGGTGATTTACCTGTTCACCTTCCTCTCCTCCGTTTTGACCGCCATGGGCCTCGGCGGCGGGACGGTGCTGGTGATTCTGCTTGTCAATTTTACCGAGACCTCTCAGCTGGCCATCCAGGGGCTGAACCTGACGCTGTTCATCCCGGTGGCGCTGGTGTCCGTCATTCTGCATTTTAAAAACGGCCTTATCCATAAAGCCACCGCGCTGTACGGGATCCTCGCCGGGCTGCCGGGCGCCTTTCTCGGCGTCTGGCTGCTTTCCTTCCTCGACCCGGAGTTCCTCCGGGTGCTGCTGGGCTGGTTCCTGCTGCTGTCCGGCGCTGTCGCCCTGTTTCGCGGGGGAAAGAAACAGCCGCCGCCCGTCCTTAACGGGGAAAAAGGCAGTCCCATTCCCATCGGGGAACAGCGGCAAAAGAAAGCAAAATGACCGGGGAATATCCCGCCGCTATTTTATTCATTCTTCATAAAATTCGTTCTATTTGGTGGTTTCTCTTGACAAGCTGCCCATTGGTGCGCCATAATGAGAAAAAGGCCGTAAGGAGGTTTGACCCATGCTGGAAACCTGTGACTTGACCCTGAACTATGAAAGTGAAGATTTTAACAAGTACCTGAAAACCCTGCAAAAACGGCTGAACCTGCTGGAACAGCAGGTTCAGGCAAAAAAGATCCCGGTGCTGATTGTTTTGGAGGGGTTCGGCGCCGCCGGGAAGGGCAGCACCATCTCCGCGCTGATTGCCGCCCTTGACCCGCGCTACTTCAAGGTGTACAGCACCAAGCCCCCGACAGAGGACGAGCGGCGGTTCCCCTTCCTTCAGCGCTTTTGGGCCAAAACGCCGGAGCGCGGCAAGATCGCCATTTTTGACCGCAGCTGGTATTACGACATTTATCTGCCCGCCATTGATAAGGAGCACAAGCTGAAAAAATACGCCGGAAAAATCCGGGAAATCAACGTGTTTGAAAAGCAGCTGTACGACGACGGGGCCGCCGTTATCAAGCTGTTCCTGCACATTTCAAAGGCGGAGCAGAAAAAACGGTTCGAAACGCTGGAGCTGTCTCCGGACACCCGCTGGCGCGTCACGAAAGAGGACTGGAAGCACAACAAGCAGTACGACCGCTATTACGAGACCTTCGACGCGTTGTTAAACGCCACGGACAGCACCTATGCGCCGTGGCACGTCATTCCATCCACCAACCGGCGCTATGCCATTGTCAGCGTGTATGAGACGGTCATCGCCGCACTGGAGCAGGCCATCAGCCGGGCGGACAAGGCGGCGGATGCGCCGGTGTTGCCCATCCGCAAGTCGGACGATATAAAGCTGCTGCCCATTCCGAAGCTGCGGGATGTGGATTTGAACAAATCCCTGCAAAAGGAGGAGTACCGCATCCTGCTGAAACAGCGGCAGAAAAAGCTGTTCTCCCTGCACAACATGCTGTATAAAAAGAAGATCCCCCTGATTCTCGCGTACGAGGGATGGGACGCCGCAGGCAAGGGGGGCAACATCAAGCGCATGACCAGCGCGCTGGACCCCCGCGGATATGAGGTGATTTCCATCCAGGCCCCCACGCCGCTGGAAAAGGCGCACCACCACCTGTGGCGCTTCTGGACACAGCTGCCCAAGGACGGCCACATCGCCATTTTTGACCGCACGTGGTACGGCCGTGTCATGGTGGAGCGGTTCGAGGGCTTCTGTTCCGAAAACGACTGGCACCGCGCCTATGACGAGCTGAACCAGTTTGAGCGGTCGCTGTATGAGTGGGGCGCTATCATCCTGAAATTCTGGATCCATATTGACAAGGACACCCAGCTTGCCCGGTTTACCGAGCGGCAGAACACCCCGGAAAAGCAGTGGAAAATCACGGAGGAGGACTGGCGCAACCGGGAGAAGTGGGATTTGTACGAGCAGGGCGCGGACGAGATGCTCAGCCGCACCAACACGGAGTATGCCCCATGGGTCATTGTGGAAAGCAACGACAAGCAGTATGCCCGCATTAAGGCCATGGACGCTGTGATTGAGCAGATTGAAAAACGGCTGAAAGAAGAAAAATAAAATCCGCCTCCCGCCGAGTTTAGGGCGGGAGGCGGATTTTTTATGTCTCCAGGCGCAGCTCCTCCACAAGGTTTTGCTTTTTAACCGTACGGAATGCCGCCAGCATGAACAGCCATGTCAGCAGCAGCACCGCGGCCGCGGCGATTAGGAAATCCGTCCACGGGAAGCTGAATCTTGTTACATAGCCAAACTGCATCAGCCGGTACAGCAGCACATCCATGGCAAAGCTTACCGGCAGGCCCACGGCCAGCGTCTTTAAGCCGTAGCAGACACTTTCAAAGGCCAGCATGCGCCGTACCGCGCCCCTTGTCATGCCCACGCTTTTCAGCATGGCAAGCTCCCTTCGCCGCAGGTTCATGCCGGTACTGAGCGTGCCGAACATGTTGATGGCGCAAAGCAGGGTTATCAGCCCCACAAAGCCATATGCCCCGATTCGGACAGCCAGCAGCATCCGCTCCTGCGCCTCGTACATTTCAGCATAATCCACCGCACCGAAACGGGAATCGTTCTCTTTATAGGCCTCTACTTCCTCGCAGAATTGTTCGTGCTCTTTTACCGTATAAAGTCCTTGTGCAGAGTAGGGATTCCCCGTTTCTCTGACAAATGCTTTTTGTGTTTCTTCAGTTACCAGCAGCATTAAGCCCCCTCCGAATGAGCTGAAGTCCCACACAGGATCCTCCGGCAGCATTTGCGTTACCGCTACAATTTCCACCGTAAGCTGTGGATCATAATACTTTTCTGTTCCTTCCAGCAAAGTATTATACACTGCTAGCGTATCGCCCGGCTGCAAATTGGTAAGCCGCATTTCTTCCAAGCGCCCGTCACTCCGCTCCATAGACGTCTGGTCAATTAAAACTGCTGTCGGCTGTCCATCATTCCATGCTGGTCTTTCTGTAATGCCGGCCTGACGTAAATACTGTTCCAAATTTTCCTCTTTAGCTGTGCAAATAGAAATACCGAGGGGCTTTGTCTCATTGGGCTCTGTCTCCAGTATCTCCGCATAACTGTCATTGTACTGGCTTCTTTTCAGATAGATATTTCCATTACAAGACAGTGTCCATGCCCGGCTTTCAAAAGGTACCGACAGGCTCTGTTCCATGCCGTCAATATCCAATTCCGACAAGTAGCCAGACGCCTGTACCATCACATCATACCACGGCATGATGTTCTCCATGGCGATGGCCTTCTCCGCATAAAATAGGTAGGAGGTGGCAGTCAAAAACAGCACCACGCTGACGCTGAGGCTGATGACCGTAATACGGTAGCGTTTCCGGTTTCGCCTTAGGTTTTTCAGGCCCAGCTGCTCCGGAAAGCGAAGCAGCCTTCGTGCCAGCCAGCCGGTTTTCACCTGTCTTCTTTTCAGTTTCACGTCCCGCGTCTGGCGGATGGCGTCAATGGGGGCCATCCGCCCGGCCCGCACGGCGGGTACAAGCACCGCCAGGAACACTGTTACAAAGCCCACTGCGGCGGTGGCTGCTAACGCCAGGGGCGACACGACCAGTTCCAGATCGTACTGGGTGAAAGAAAGGCCGGACAGAATGCCGCTGATAACCCGTACCGCCCCGAAGGAGAGGCCGACCCCCAGCAGCAATCCCAGCAAAATTCCCGCCAGCGCCTGAAGCAGCCCCTCGAAATACACCAGCCGGCGGCGCTGCCGCCTGGTGGCACCGACACTGGCAAGCATTCCCAGCTGCCGCGTCCGTTCCGACACAGAGATGGCAAACGCGTTGTAGATAAGCGCGCCGCCTGCCGCCATGACCACAAGGATAAATACCAGCACCATCCACACAATCATGTCCGTACTGCCCTGCTGGTTTGTTACGCCGTAGGTCATCAGCAGCTCGCCATTGTAGCCGACGTTGTATTGCCTGCTTCCGTCCAGGTTCATGGTGTACCCTACACCGGCCCGTTCGGCAAGGTCCAGCGCACGGCTTTCAACACCGCCCCAAACCTGCCGGTTTTCCACATACAGCTCCACCGTCTCTCCGGGCCGGAAGACGCTTTCGTTAAACACGCCGTATATATCGGCTATGGGGGCGAAGCCGTAATCATTCAGCACCGGTTCCACAACGCCCACCACTGTGTAGGTCCGGTCGCTGGTTTTTACATAGGTCCCCGTCACATCCGTGTGAAGCACCTTGTCCCCGCTTCCCGGCACCTCGTCCTGGTACAGGCGGCGTCCGGCCTCCAGCGTGAAAACCGTGTCCAGAGGATAGAGCTTCCCATACGTCCTGGTCACCACCACCTCCCCCGGTTTTTCCGGGAGCCTGCCGGATAGAAGGGTCAGGCCCAGGTCCGGAATGACCTTTGGCGACAGCTCCGTGACGGACAGGCGGGTACTGCCCCCCTCAAAGGCGAACGCATCCTGCTGTACAAACCACCCGGCAGTGTTTTCATCCGACCGGATCACCTCAAAGGCGTCTTCGTCCACCTCGCCGTACTGCACATGCCACAGGCCTGTGCGCCCGATAATCTCCCTGCGCATCATCTCCTGATAGGAGGCAAAAAAGTGAAATGCACAGCTTAACAGCGCCACAGTCACCGAAATGCCAAGTACTGTCAGCAGCGTCCTTCTCCGGTTTCGCAAAAGCCCTTTTGCTGCCAGCCTGCTCATGATTCCCATCCTGTTCACTCCCCCTTTTCCAGTCTTCTTACTGTCATCATACCGCAATTCCATGACTTTCCGGTGACTTGTCCGGTGACAATTTCGTCATCTTTCGTATAAAAAGGCACGAAACGTCTGTTCCGTGCCTTTTTCATTATAATACCTCTGTTTTCATGTTTTCAAGAATATCCTGTTTTTTCAGCTTGCGGGAGGAGAACAGCATGAACAGCCAGACCAGCAGCATCACCCCAACCACAACCGCCGCATAGCTCCACACCGGGATGCTGAACGGGATAGTGTAAGTCATGCCCATGGTACTGTAAATCCACACCGAGATAAGGAAGCTGACCGGCAGGCCGTACAGCAGTGCTTTCAGCCCGTAGAAGATGCTTTCAAAGTTCAGCATCCGGGTGAAATCCCGTCCTGTCATGCCGACGCTGCGCAGCATGGCGAATTCTCTGGCCCTCAGACCGATGCTGGTGCTGATGGTGCTGAGAATATTCACCGCGCAAATCAGGATAATCAGCGTCACGAAACCGTAGACGGCAATGCTCATCGCCGTCAGCATTTTCTCCGAGCTGTCGCGGTTGGCGGTGGCGTCGTAAACCTGAAAGTCGTCCTCCTCCAGGAAGGCCTCAGCCAGTTTCCCATGCTCTTTCGTGGTGTAGTACGCCTCCGTCGTAAGGCTCTCCAGCCCCTCCGAGTCCTTCAGGCTCTCCACCAGTTCCTCCGGCACCAGAAGCCGCAGCGACGCGGTGCCTCCGTACGGATTCATGTGCTCCGGCACGGCATCCGTCACGGCGGACAGGGTAATGGTCGCCCCCTGCTCCACCTGTACAATCTCGCCGGTGTTCGTGTCGTAGGTTACCGCAGCCAGGGAAATGCTGTCGCCCGCCTGCGCCTTCAAAAGGTCAAGTTCAATCCGCCGAAAGTTTTCATCGTAATCCATCGCACGGTTAAGCAGAATGGCGGACACCTGCCCATTCTCCCAACGGGGCGGCGTCAGGCCGTTGGCGCTGCAAAACTCCTCCATGGACGCATCGTCCATGGTGATAAGGTCTGCATAGATCACCTTCATGCCGCCGTGGTCGCCGACTTGAACGGCGCCGTCCATCAGCTCTTCCGGCACCAGGACATAGGAAATGGCAGTGCACTGCCTGTGTACCTTTTCAATGTCCGCCCCGGACTTCTGTTCAATTTCCTCAAAGGCCTTCTCATTTTCCTTCACCGTGCCGCCCGCATAGGCCACCACGTCGTACTTTGCAGTGCCGCCCTCCATATTGATGGCCCTTTCCATGTAGTGGCCGAAGGAGGACACGGTCAAAAACAGAATGATGCTGATGGTCAGGCTGAAAATGGTAATGCGGTAGCGCTTTTTATTTCGCTTGAGGTTTTTCAGTCCCAGCTCCGCCGGGAAGCCGAACAGCCTTCTTGTCAGGCGGGAGGTTTTTACCCGGCGCGCCGTCAGCTTTACATCCTTGGACTGGCGGATGGCGGTGATGGGTGACAGCCGCCCTGCGCGCAGCGCCGGGACAAATGCGGACGCAAAGATGGTCAGCAGCGCCAGCACCACCGTGGCAATCAGCCCCTCCGGCGACAGGTACAGACTGAGGGTCATTCCGGTGGCTCCGGCAATTCCGCCCAGCGCCTCCACCAGCAGATTGTTAAGCACAAGAAACAGCACCTGCATGCCCACAAGGCCGAAGATAATACCTAGCGGAATGCTGATAAGGCCGATAAGCAGCCCTTCAAAATACACCATGCGGCGGCGCTGCCTGCCGGTGGCGCCGACAGAGCTGAGCATGCCCATCTGCCTTGTCCGCTCCGACACGCTGACGGCAAAGGCGTTGTAAATTAAGGCAATTCCCGCCGTCAGGATAATGGCCACCAGAAAAACTTCCAGGTGGAAAATCATCTCGTTCGTGGCGTCCCTTCCGGTAATGCCGTAGGTGCGCAGCAGCTCCCTGTTATAGCCAATGTCGTAGTAGGTTTCCCCCTCCGACTGGACAGACGGGATTCCGGCCTGCTCCGCCAGGAACTCCGCCTCCTCCGTCAGGTTCCCGGAGATGTTGTTTACCTTCACAAACAGATCGGCCCGGGCCGTGTCCGACAGGCCGGATTTATCCAGGTAGGCGTAGGCGTCCGCCGCAGCCGAACCGGAGTAGTTGTCCTTCTGCTGTTCAAAAAGGCCCACCACCGTGTAGGTGATTTGCCCGGTCTGGACAAACTGTTCATTCTCCTTCGAAAAGGGGTGGCCTCCCCCCACCACTGTCGGCTCCTCCCCGGGGAGAGTGCTCTCCAGCAGCTGGCGGTAACCGGTGGGAAGCGTCAGCTGCTGTCCGATGGTAATGCCGAGGCCTGCGGGGACCACAAGCTCCCCCTGTCTTTCAGGCAGGCGGCCGCTTGCCAGTTTTAAGCCAAGGCCGGTCAGCCGCGGCTCGCTGATTTCGGTAACGGACAGGAACTGATAGGGCGCCTGTTCGTCCTCATTCAGCTTGGCAAGATCCTGCTTTCGCTCCAGCCAGTAGGCACTGGTGCCCGGATCCTCTGCAATGACCGCAAGGTTTTTGTCGTTTACGTTGTAATAGCAGACCTGCCAGTCCCCCGTGCGGGAAAGCACCTCGTTGCGCAGCATCATCTGAAAGGAGGAGGCAAAGGTGAACACCGCCGTCAGCATGGCGACGGTGATGACGACGCCGATGACGGTCAGCACCGTCCGCTTTTTGTTGTAGGCCAGCTGCCGGACGCTGAGCTTTGTCATAATACTCATGCCCTGCGCAGCCTCCTTAACACGGCAAACAGCACGGCGACGGCAAGAACCGTCGCCGTCAGCGCCGCCCTTTTCTTGTTTAAAAACCGCCGTTCAAAGGGGATCCGGCGCTCAGGGCTGTAGCTATCCATTGTGCTGCGCCCCCTTTTCCGTCTGTCCGCGCAGGCGCTCGTCCCGGATAATCCGCCCGTCCTCAATGGACAGGATCCGGTCCGCCTTCAGGGCAATACTCTCGTCATGGGTGATGACAATCAGTGTCTGGCGGTACTTGCGGTTGGAGTATTTCAGCAGCTCCACAATCTCCTCCGAATTTTTGCGGTCGAGGTTTCCGGTGGGCTCATCCGCCAGTACCAGCGCCGGGCTGTTAATCAGCGCCCGTCCGATGGACACGCGCTGCTGCTGTCCGCCGGACAGCTCGTTGGGCAGGTGCTTCAGCCGATCCGTCAGGCCCAGCGTCCCCGTCAGCTCGTTTAAATATTCCCGGTTAAGCTTCCGCCCGTCCAGCAACAGCGGCAGGGTGATGTTCTCCTCCACCGTCAGCACGGGAATCAGGTTGTAAAACTGATAAATCAGCCCCACCTGCCGGCGGCGGAAAATCGCCAGATTGTCCTCATTCAGGCTGTAGATGTCCGTTCCGTCAATAAACACCTTGCCGGAGGTGGGCCGGTCCACGCCGCCCAGAATGTGCAGCAGGGTGGATTTTCCGCTGCCGGAGGGACCCACAATGGCCACAAATTCGCCCTTATCCACGGTAAAAGACACATTGTCCAGCGCCTTGACCAGGTTTTCATTCCGTCCGTAATGTTTGGACAGGTTTTCCACACGAAGTAATTCCATGTTACCGTCTCCCTTTCCTTTGGTCTAAACCCATTGTACCCGGGCAGAATGACGGAACGGTGACAGGGCGCGTGACAATTTTGTCATTTTCACACACTTCCGTCACCGTTCCGCTGCGGACGGGCCGTCCGGACAGGCCTGGACGGCCTGCCTTCCCTCCCTGACAAAGTCGTAAAATTTGATGGTGAACAGGGTCCCCTCGCCCAGGGTGCTTTCCACCGACAGGGTCCCGTTCTCCCTTGTGATAATGCTTTTCGCCATGTACAGGCCGATTCCCACGCTGTCCTCCCCGCTGTTTTTCCCGTGGTAAAACCGCTCAAAAACATGGGGCAGATCCGACGGGTCGATGCCGCAGCCTGTGTCGCTGATGCGCATGGCAAGATACAGCGGCGTACGCTCCACATGCACTGAGATACGCCCGCCCTGCGGCGTGTGCTCCATGCAGTTTTTCAGGATGTTGGCCAGCGCCTCACGCGTCCATGCCGCATCCCCCAAAAAGGCCCCGTCGTCCCCGGACACGGTAAACTGCTGCCCGCGCAGCTCCATGGGAATCAGCAGGTGTTCCGCCGCCGCAGTCGCCGTTTGAAGGGCACTCACCGGCTCGTGCTGCAGCCGCTCCGTGCCCGCGTCCAGCTTCGCCATTTTCAGCAGGGAGCTGAGCAGCCAGTCCATCCGTTCCAGCTGCCTGCCTGTGTTGTCAAGGAATTCCCTGCGCTTGTCCTCAGGCAGGTTTTCATCCCTCAGCAGGTCGTTCATGACGGAAAGGGAGGTCAGCGGCGTTTTCAGCTGGTGGGAGATGTCGCTTAAATTTCTCTCCAGAAACAGCTTGTCCTCCTGCAGCAGGGAGGCCTGCTCCCGCAGCTGCACGGTCAGCTTGTAGATTTCACTGCTTAAGATGCTCAGTTCTCCCTCTTCATATTCCTCCAGGTGCAGCCGGTCCCGGCCGGAGGAGACCTCCCTCAGGTCCGCCGTCAGCTGGCTGATCTTCCGGTACCGCACCACAGTAAACGCCATGTTCAGCACGGTCAGCGCGCCTGCAAGGCACAGTACCACCGCCAGCGGCGGCACGGAAAACACCAGTGCCGCTGCTGCTGCGACAGCCAGCAGGGCCGAGGCCAGCAGCTGGTTCAACAATTCCCGTTTCATCTACTCACCCGCCTTGTAGCCGAGGCCCCGCACCGTCTTAATCACCGTGGGGTTCTGCGGGTCCGTCTCCAGCTTCTCCCTCAGCCGTTTCATGTACACCGTCAGGGTGTTGTCGTTGACAAAATCCCCCGACACGTCCCAGACGCTTTCCAGAAGCTGGCTGCGGGACAGCACCTGTCCCCCGTTGTTGGCGAAGCACAGCAGCAGCCGGTACTCCAGCGCTGTCAGCAGAACCTCCCTGTCCCCCTTTTTCACAGTGGCGGAGGCGGTGTTGATGGTGATGTCCCCCAGGCGGATTTCGCTGCCTGCCTCGCCGCCGCTGCGCCGCAGCACCGACTTAATCCGGCTCAGCAGTTCCCTGATGCGGAAGGGCTTCGTGATGTAGTCGTCCGCACCCATGTCCAGGCCGCGTACCACGCTGACCTCCTCATCCCGGGCCGTCAGGAAGATAACGGGGATGTCCCCCTTCCGTTTCACCATGTCAAATACCTCGGTGCCGTCCCCGTCCGGCAGGCCGAGATCCAGCAGAGCAAGGGAAAAATCCTCCCCGGCAAGGCGGCTTTCCGCCTCCTTCACGCTGCCTGCGGCCACCGCCTCGTACCCCTCGCTTCTCAGGGAGTACAGCAGGCCCTCCGCAATGGTGCGGTCGTCCTCCACCAGCAGCAGTTTCATGGCATCCTACTCCTTTCCTCATCCGCTTTCCGTGTCCGGCCCCGCCTGCCCGGCAAGGGCCGTAGGCCGCCGGAACAGAAAAAGGTCAAAATTCACTTGTATTATACCATAATGCACGGCGCCGTACATGACCGTTTCGTCACAAAAGGCACCCCCGCCGGACGGGAGTGCCTTGCAAAGCGTCTATTCCATTTCTTCTTCCAGCATGACAGCCGTCAGTTCCTCGCCAGCCGCCTGTTCCGCAGGCTGCGGCGCATTTCTTTTCCAGTGCCCGGCGGCATAAAACGCCACGGACATCACCGCCGCCACGCTCCAGCCGATGGGCCAGGACAGCCAGATGCCGAACGCACTGCCCAGCGCCCATGCCAGGACGTAGGACAGCACCACCCGCAGCACCAGGTCTGTAAACGTCGCGGCCATAAACTCCTTCATGGAGCCAGAGCCGCGCAGCACGCCGTCCGCAATCAGCTTAACCGCCACCACAATGTAGAAGGGCACCACCACCCGCAGGAAGTCCACCCCCACTGCAATGGCATTCAAATTGTCCGCATCGCCGCTCGGCAGGAACAGGCCGATCATGGCGGAGCTGAACAGCAGCAGCACCGCTACAATGGGAATGACCACGCACAGCATCATCACAAGGCCGGCGCGGAAGCCTTTTTTCACCCGCTTTGTGTCGCCTGCGCCGATGTTCTGCGCCGTAAAGCTGGAAATTCCGTTGCCCAGCGTCGTAAAGCCGGTGACGGCAAAGGTGTTCAGCTTGGTGGCTGCCGAGTACCCGGCAATGACATCCGGCCCGTAGCTGTTGACTAAACCCTGAATGAACAGGTTGCCCACCGAGATAAAGCTCTGCTGCAGGATGCTGGGCACCGCAATCCTGCCAATCCGGCCCAGCATGGCCCATTCAAACCGGGGGAACTGCCCCGTCTCAAGCCGGCTCAGGCGTCTTAGCAGGCAGAACAGCGCCAGCAGGGAGCACACGCCCTGGCACAGGAACGTGGCCCACGCCACGCCGCCCACGCCCATCTGAAACGCCGTCACAAACAGAATATCCATAAAGATGTTGCTGACGGACGAGGCGATGAGAAAGAACAGCGGCGTCCGGCTGTCGCCCAGGGCGGTGAAAATGCCGGTGCAGATGTTGTATAAAAACAGGAACACCAGCCCGCCGATATAGATGTTTAAATACAGCTGTGCGTCGCCAAAAATGACGTCCGGGGTCTGCAACAGCGTCATCAGGGCGGAGCTGAACAGGAAGCCCAGCCCGCTGAGCAGCACGCTGATGCCCACCACGGAAAACAGGGATGTGAACACCGCCGTCTTCATCTTTTCCAGCTTTCTTGCGCCGAACAGCTGGCTTATCACAACAGAGCAGCCGATGTTTGCCCCGGTGGCCACCGCCATAAAAATCATGGTTACCGGGTAGGATGCGCCCACTGCCGCCAACGCATTCTTCCCGACGAAGTTACCTGCCACCACGCTGTCCGCAATGTTATACATCTGCTGAAACACAACGCTGAGCAGCATGGGGATGGAGAACTTCCACAGCACCTTGCTGGGGGAGCCCTTTGTCAAGTCTGTAATCATTGTCTTGTTTTCCTTTCCGTCTTATCTCTCCCGGTCCTTTGAAAAGGCGGCCGTCACACAGTCGGCCGCCTTTTTATCGGGCTACAGACCCCTTGCCCGCATTTTGTGCAGTATTTTGTTGTAGACCTTCAGCATCTCCGGCTCGGTAACAAACTCCGCAAGGCTGTCCGCAGGCAGCCACCTGACGCCGCTGTTTTCGTCCGGCTTGACCGTCAGCGTCTCCTCCTCGTCCGCCTCCAGCAGATAGGTGGTGTTCAGGTGCATGTGCGCGCCGATGGGCAGGCCCTTCTTCATGTGGGGGAACACCGGCAGGATGTCCAGCGTGATGATTTCATCCGTAACGGGGCGCAGGTTTTTCACGCCGCTCTCCTCCGTCACTTCCTTCATGGCCACGTACAGCATGTCCGTGTCGCCATCCGCATGGCCCCCCGTCCACGCCCACGACTGGTAGATGTTGTGGAAGATAAACAGCACCTTGTCCCGGCTTTTGTTCACTACAAAGCCGGAGCTGGTCAGGTGCCCCATCTCATTCTCCCTTGTCAGCACCGTGTCCGGAAACAGCCGGATGTAGTCGAGGATAATCTGCTTCTCCTTCTCCTCAATGGGCCCCTCCGGCCGGTAGCGGAGAATATCGTCCAGATAGTTCATGCCTTCTCCTCCTGACGGGTGTTTTTCCGGTATTGCAGGTAGCTTTCCAGGATTATCGTGGCCGCCACCTCGTCAATGATGTCCTTGCGCTTCTTTCCGCGCACGTCGGACGCATTCAGGTAGGTGGTCGCCTGTACGGTGGTGTTCCTCTCGTCCCACAGCTCCACCGGGATGTCCACAAGGCGGCGCAGCTTGGCCGCCGCCTCCTCGCTTTTTTGGGCGCGCTCCCCCTTGGTGCCGTCCATGTTGATGGGGCAGCCCACCACCAGCATCTTCACATCGTACTCCAGTGCGGCGTTTGCAATCTGCACCACCAGCTTGTTCAGCACCGGCTCGTGCAGCACGCCCACGGGGGAGGCCATCATTTCCAGCCGGTCGCACACCGCAAGGCCGGTGCGCGCGTCGCCCAGGTCCACTGCCATAATCTTCATTTGGACTGGCCCCCTTTCAGGAATTCCGCCATGCTGGTCAGCAGGGTGCTTTCGTCAATGTGCGCAATGTCGTTTGCGTAGACAAGCCTGCCGGGTACGCCGCCGTCAAAGTCGATGCGCGTAACCGAGCCGTTGCTCAGCCACGGCACCTCCATCAGCTGCTCAATCGGGTGGCCCAGCGCGCCGCACAGCATGTTTTTCAAAGCACAGCCGTGGGACACCACCGCCACCGTCTGCCCCTCGCTGTTTTTCAAGATGTCCCGCAGGGCTGCGCCGGTGCGGTCATACACCTGCTGCATGGTCTCGGAACCCTCCGTGTGGAAGTTCCACAGCTCCTCATTCCACAGGCGCATGGCCTCCGGATACTTCTCCTTCAGTTCCAGCATGGGCTGCCCCTCCCACACGCCCGCGTCGATTTCGCGGATGCGCAGTTCCACACTCATGGGGATGTCCCGCCCGCCGCGGACGGCCTCCGCCGTCAGGCGTGCACGTTTCAGATCGCTGACATAGATGTGCTGCAGCGCCACGTCTGCAAAACGCTCGCGCACATTTTGCAGCTGCTTTCTTCCGTCTTCCGAAATGTCCGTATCCGTCTTGCCCTGAAACACCCGGGTGAGGTTGCCCATGGCCTGCACGTGCCGGACAAAATAAATGGTTGTCAAAGCCCGATGCCTCCCTTAATTTTCAAAGGGGCGTACTGCGCCCGTCAGCGCAGAGAGAGGGACGCCCTCCTCCTCTGCCCAGGCGTTCAGCCCTTCCACTATTTTAACAGGTGCGAAGGGATCTGTAAACATGGCGGTTCCCACCTGAATGGCGCTGGCGCCCGCCAGAATCATCTCTGCCGCGTCCTGCCATGTGGCAATGCCGCCGAGGCCGATGACCGGGATACGCACCGCCCGGGCCGTCTGCCACACCATACGCAGCGCCACCGGGAACACCGCCGGGCCGGAAAAACCGCCCACGTTGTTACCGAGGATAGGCTGCTTTCTTTTTATGTCAATGCGCATGCCCAGCAGCGTGTTAATGAGGGAGACGGCGTCCGCGCCCTCTGCCTCCACCGCCTTTGCAATCTCCGTAATGTCCGTCACATTGGGCGACAGTTTGACGATAACCGGCTTTTTTGCCACGCGCTTCACCGCCCGCGTCACCTCCGCCGCGGCGGTACAGCTCATCCCGAAGGCCGCGCCGCCGTGCTTGACATTGGGGCAGGAGATGTTCACCTCCAGCATGTCCACCGCCGTGTCATTTAGCCCCTCCGTCAGGGCCACAAACTCCTCAATGGAGAAGCCTGCAATGTTGGCGATTTTTACCACATCCCTGTCCGCAATGGCGGGCAGCTCCGTCTCCACAAAGGCGGACAGGCCCGGGTTTTGCAGGCCCACGCTGTTTAAAATGCCGCTTTTCGTCTCCGCAATGCGCACGCCGGGGTTGCCGTCCCGCGGCTCCAGCGTGGTGCCCTTCATGGACACGCCGCCCAATGCCTCCACCGGGTAAAAGCCGTCGTAAGAAAGGCCGAAGCCGCAGGTGCCGGAGGCCAGAATCACCGGGTTTTTCAACTCCACCCCGGCGATATGTACCCGTAAATCCGCCATCAGAACGTCACCTCCGTGCTTAAAAATACCGGCCCGTCCTTACAGACGTGGGCATAGCCGCCCCCCGCCTTTTTGCAGGTGCACACAAGGCAGGCGCCCACGCCGCACCCCATGCGGGAGTCGATGGACAGATAGCAGGTTATCCCCGCTTTCTCGCACACATCCTTCACAGCGGAAAGCAGGCCCGTGGGCCCGCAGGCGTGTACCGTGTCCCCCGGCTGCAGCATGCGGGCCAGGGGGGCGGTGGGAAAGCCCTGCTCCCCCGCGCTGCCGTCCTCCGTAACGAGGATGCACTGGGTGGCCGCGGCGTTAAATTCCTCTAAAAGGTAGCTGCTTTTCCCGCTTTTAAAGCCAAGAATGGCCACCGTCTCGCCCTTCGTCTCCTTCATGGCGCCTAACAGCGGCGCCACGCCGATGCCGCCGCCCACATAGAGATTGCGGCCGGGCCCCGGCAGGAACCGGTTGCCGATAGGGCCGATAAGGTCGATGGTGTCCCCCGGCCGGACAGCCGAGAGGGCCCGCGTCCCCTCGCCGTTGATAAGCACCACAAAGCGCAGCGTACCCGCCTGCCTGTCAATCTCGGAGAAGGAGATGGGCCTGCGCAGCGTGAAGCCGGGCACCAGCAGATGGGCAAACTGGCCGGGCTGCGCCAGCCCGGCGATGTCCGGGGCGTGCACGGTCAATGCAAACACCGTGTCCGTCAGCTGACGGTACTCCGTTACCGGATAGGTTCCCTGTAAATATTTCAAAGCCGCCCCTCCTTACAGTTTGGTGATGTCCACAAGCCCGATGTCGTCCATGCTCTTGTCCATGCCAAGGCAGGTCACCAGCGCCCGGGCTGTGTCCAGGCTTGTCAGGCAGGGAATCAGGTGTTCCACCGCCTTGCGGACAATTTTTACCCCGCTTTCCTGCGGCAGGCGCCCATGCTCCGAGGTGGAGATGATGTAGTCGAACTTGCCCTCCTCAATCATGGTCATGATGTTGGGCTCTTCCTCCTCCAGCTTTCGGACGCGGTTGGTGGCGATGAAGTTGCGGTTCAGCACTGCCGCCGTGCCCGCCGTGCCGTAGATGTTAAAGCCCAGCCGCTCGAACTTCCCGGCAATCTCCACCGTCTCCTGCTTGTCGCTGCCGCGTACGGTAAACAGCACGTTGCCCGTGCGCTTCATCTTGTAGCCGGCGGCGGTCAGGCCCTTGTACAGCGCCTCATTAAAGTCCTTCGCAATGCCCAGCACCTCGCCGGTGGACTTCATCTCCGGGCCCAGGTGGATGTCCACGTCGTGCAGTTTCTCAAAGCTGAACACCGGCACCTTGACGGCGAAGTAGTCGCTCTCCCGGTACAGGCCCGTACCGTAGCCCAGATCCTTCAGCTTGTCCCCCAGCATGATGTGGGTTGCAAGGTCCACCATGGGGATCCCCGTCACCTTGCTGATGTAGGGCACCGTGCGGGAGGAACGGGGGTTGACCTCGATACAGTATACCTCGCCCTTGGAGACGACAAACTGGATGTTCATCAGGCCCACCACCTTCAGGGCCTTTGCCAGCCTGCCGGTGTAGTCGATGATGGTCTTTTTGATGGTGTTGGAAAGCCTTCTCGGCGGATAGACGGAGATGCTGTCGCCCGAGTGGACGCCTGCACGCTCCACATGCTCCATAATGCCGGGGATAAGGAAGTCCTCCCCGTCGCAGATGGCGTCCACCTCCACCTCGATACCGGTCATGTACTTGTCAATCAGTACCGGGTTCTCCAGCTCGTGGCTTGTGATGATTTTCATGTATTCGCTTACATCCGCTTCGGTGTAGGCAATAATCATGTTCTGGCCGCCCAGCACATAGCTGGGCCTTAACAGCACCGGGTAACCGAGACGGCCGGCCACCTTCAGGGCCTCCTCCTCTGTAAAGACGGTGTCGCCCTTGGGCCTCGGGATGCCGCACTGCTCCAGAATTTCGTCAAAGCGCTCCCGATCCTCCGCCGCGTCCACGCTGTCCGCCGAGGTGCCGAGGATTTTAACCCCCAGCGCCTGCAGGTGCTTCGTCAGCTTGATGGCGGTCTGTCCGCCGAACTGCACCACCACAGCCCACGGCTGCTCCGTGGCGATAAGGTCGGCCACATCCTCCTTGGTCAGGGGGTCGAAATACAGCCGGTCGGAGGTGTCAAAGTCGGTGGAGACGGTCTCCGGGTTGTTGTTGGCGATAATGGCCTCGTATCCCTTGGCCTTCAGCGCCCACACGCAGTGCACACTGCAGTAGTCAAACTCAATACCCTGGCCGATCCGGATGGGGCCGGAGCCGAACACGATGACCTTTTTCCTGTCCCCGTCCTTCCGGTGCAGCAGCGCCTCGTTCTCCTCGTCCGCGGTGGAGTAGAAGTAGGGCGTCTCCGCCTGGAACTCTCCCGCACAGGTGTCCACCATTTTGTAGACCATGTGCCGCTTCTCCGGGATCTGCGCCCCGCTGAGCCGCTCGATGGTGCCGTCTGTAAAGCCGTACTTCTTGGCCGCGAGATACAGCGCCTCGGTCAGCGGGCCGTCCTTCAGCGCCTGCTCCATATCCGCCAGATTTTTCAGCTTTCCTAAGAACCAGCGGTCGATTTTCGTGATTTCAAAAATTTCGTCCGCGCTGACGCCTGCCTTCAGTGCCGCGTACACAACGAACACCCGCTCGTCGTCGCAGTTTTTCAGCAGCTCGCGCAGCTGGTCCGCACTGAGGCCCTCGCACTTGGGCAGGTTGAGGGTATCAAGGCCCAGCTCAATGCTGCGCACCGCCTTCATCATGGCCATCTCAAAGCTGGTGCCGATGGCCATGACCTCGCCCGTGGCTTTCATCTGGGTGCCCAGGGTGCGCTTGGCGTATACGAATTTGTCAAAGGGCCACTTGGGGAACTTGGCCACAATGTAGTCGATGGTCGGCTCGAAGCAGGCGCAGGTCTTACCCGTCACCGCATTGACAATCTCATCCAGCGAGTAGCCGATGGCGATTTTGGCCGCCACCTTGGCAATGGGGTAGCCGGTGGCCTTGCTGGCCAGCGCGGAGGAGCGGGATACACGGGGGTTGACCTCGATAACCGCATACTCAAAGCTGTCCGGATTAAGGGCAAACTGGCAGTTGCACCCGCCTTCCACCCCGAGGGCGGAGATAATGTTCAGCGCGGCGCTTCTCAGCATCTGGTACTCCTTATCCGACAGGGTCTGGCAGGGGGCCACCACGATGCTGTCGCCTGTGTGCACACCCACCGGGTCGAGGTTCTCCATGGAGCAGACGGTGATGACATTGCCCTTCCCGTCCCGCATGACCTCGTACTCAATCTCCTTCCAGCCGGAGATGCACTTCTCCACCAGGATTTGGGTGATGGGGGACAGGCGCAGGCCACCGGAGCCGATTTCATACAGTTCCTCCGGGGTGGAGGCGATGCCGCCGCCGGATCCGCCCAGCGTAAAGGCCGGACGGACGATAACCGGGTAGCCGATCTCCTCTGCGAAGGCCATGGCGCTGTCGATGTCGGTGACCACCTTGCTGGGGATGACCGGCTCGCCGATGGCCTCCATGGTGTCCTTGAAGGCCTGCCGGTCCTCCGCCTTGTGGATGGTTTCCGGCTTGGCGCCCAGCAGCTTGACCCCCATTTTGTCAAGGAAGCCCTCCTCCGCCAGCTGCATGGACAGGTTGAGGCCCGTCTGCCCGCCAAGGGTGGACAGCACGCTGTCCGGTTTTTCCAGCTCGATAACGCGCTTGACCACATCGAGGGTCAGCGGCTCGATATAAATGTGGTCGGCCATGGCCTTGTCCGTCATGATGGTGGCCGGGTTGGAGTTGATTAACACCACCTCCAGCCCCTCCTCCTTCAGGGCGCGGCAGGCCTGCGTTCCCGCATAGTCAAACTCGGCGGCCTGTCCGATGACAATGGGGCCGGAGCCAATCATCAGCACTTTTTTAATGTCGCTTCTTAACGGCATGATTTTCCCTCCCCAATCATTTTAAAGAAATCGTCGAACAGGTACGAGGTGTCATTGGGCCCCGCGCTTGCCTCCGGGTGGAACTGTACAGTAAACGCCCGGGCAGATGTGTACTTGATTCCCTCGCAGGTGTTGTCGTTGGCGTTCACATGGCTGACAGTGCCCACCTCGGCCGGAATGCTTTCATTGTCCACTGCAAAGCCGTGGTTCTGGCTTGTGATGTAGGTGCGGTCCTTCACAAGGTGTTTCACCGGCTGGTTGGCGCCCCGGTGCCCGTACTTGAGCTTGTAGGTCTTTGCCCCCATGGCCAGCGCCAGCAGCTGATGGCCGAGGCAGATGCCGAAGATGGGGATGTCCATTTCCACCAGCTTTTTCAGCTCGGCAATAATCTCCACATTTTCCTCCGGGTCGCCCGGTCCGTTGGAGAGCATGACCCCGTCGTACCCGGCGGCCCTGATTTCCTCCGCCGTGGTCCCGGCGGGCACCACCGTAACGACCGCATTTCTTTTTAACAGGTGGTTTAAAATGTTGCGCTTGTAGCCAAAGTCGTACAGGGCAATCCGGTAGCCGGTGTTGTCCTTTCCAAACACCTCCGGCGTTTTGCAGGTGACGCTTTTCACCGCATCCCTGATGACAAAGGCCCGGATTTCTTTAAGCAGCTGTTCCTTGCGCTCCTGCGTCAGCTCATCCGTGGTGATGGCCCCGTTCATGACGCCGTGCTCCCTGAGCATTCTTGTCAGCCTGCGGGTGTCGATTCCCCAGAGGCCGATGACATTCTGCTGCTTTAAAAACGCGTCGATGGTCTCCGCACTGCGGAAGTTGCTGGGCACCTCGCACCACTCCCTGACGATGTAGCCCTTTACCACCGAGCGGCGCGACTCGAAGTCCTCCGTGTTCACGCCGTAGTTCCCAATCAGCGGGTAGGTCTGGGTGACAATCTGCCCGTAGTAGGACGGGTCGGTCAGCACCTCCTGATAGCCGGTCATGGTGGTGGTGAACACCACCTCGCCGATGGTGGTGCCCGTCACGCCGAAGCTGTAACCTGTAAAGACGGTTCCGTCGCTTAATAGCAGGCTTGCCGTCTGTGTGCTTCCGTTCATTTCCTTTCCTCCGTTTCCTTACCGTGTGATGGTGCCGATGCCCTCCATCAGCGCCTCTTTCATGCGGACAGCCTCCGCCCTTGCGGCCTCCATAAAGTCCGTGCCGTCCTTTCCGGTCTTTTTCCATGCGCACATGATGCTGCGCGACGCATTGATAATGCTGCCGAGGCCCCGCTTGTCAAAGCCGCCCATCACGTCTTTGGCGCCGCCGCCCTGCGCGCCGTAGCCGGGCACAAGGAAGAAGGTGTGCGGCAGGCGTGCGCGCAGCTCGCTTAACTGCTGCGGCCAGGTGGCGCCCACCACGGCCCCCACGCCGGTGTAGCCGTACTGCCCGGGGCAGGCCTCGCCCCACTCCTCGCACAGATCCCCCATGATGTCGTACACGGTTCTGTCGCCGACCTTCAGGTCCTGGAACTGCCCGGCAGAGGGGTTGCTGGTCCTGACCAGCACGAAAATGCCCTTATCCTCCTGTTTGCACACGTCCGTCAGGGGCGTAATTCCGTCCACCCCGAAGTAGCCGTTGACGGTCAGTGCGTCGCCGCCCATGGCGGGGAAGCGCGTCTCCCCCACCTGCGTCAGCCCCAGATGCCCGGTGGCGTACGCCGTCATGGTGGAGCCGATGTCGCCGCGCTTGCCGTCGATGATGACGAACAGGCCGTTTTCCTTTCCGTACTGGATGGTGCGGTGCAGCGTCTCAAAGCCCGCCACACCGTACATCTCGTAGTAGGCACACTGCGGCTTGATGGCAGGCACCACGTCCTTGCACGCGTCGATAAGGCCCTTGTTGAAACGGAAGATGGCCTCTGCCGCGCCGGCAAGCGTCTCGCCCTTCTCCCGGAACGCGTCCCGTTTTATGCTGTCCGGAATGTAGTCCAGCGTCGGGTCAAGTCCCATGACGCTGGGGTTCTGGCGGTCCACAATGTTGTTAATCAGTCTGTCGAATGACATTCGTTTTTCCTCCCGTTTCTATTGATTTTCCTGATAGGTAATCCTGCCGTCCAGCAGGGTAAGAATGACTTTTCCATACAGGGTCTGCCCGTGGTAAGGGGTGTTTTTCCCCTTGGAGTGCAGCTTGTCCCTCTCCACCGTCCACGCCCGTTCACTGACTGCGCACAGGTCGGCGGGCTGGCCCGGTTCAATGCGCCGCTCCGGCAGGCCCAGCACCCGGCGGGGTGTCTCGCTCATGCGGGAAAGCAGCGTCCGCAGACTCATATACCCCGGCTTTACAAGATAGGTGTAGCTGACGGCGAAGGCCGTCTCCAGCCCCACAATGCCGTTGGGCGCATGCACAAAATCGCGCTTTTCCTGCTCGCTGTGGGGGGCGTGGTCGGTGGCAATCAGATCGATGGTGCCGTCCAGCACCGCCTGCAGAATGGCGCGCCTGTCCGCCTCCTCCCTGAGGGGCGGGTTCATGCGGAAATCCGCATTGCGGGAAAGCAGCGCCTCGTCCGTCAGGCTGAAGTAGTGGGGCCCCGTCTCACAGGTAATGGTTCCGCAGGCCGCCTTTGCCCGGCGGAGAATTTCTACCGATCCCTTTGTGGACACGTGGCAGATGTGCAGCCTGCCGCCTGATGCAGCGGCAATTTCACACTCCTGCTGCGTCACGCTGTCCTCGCTTCGTCGGTCCATTCCCCTGACGCCGAGGCGCTCGGACACGGCGCCCTTGTTGATAATGCCGCCGTCGATGATGGAGAGATCCTCACAGTGGGACATGAGAATGCCGCCGAGGGCCGTCACCCGCCGCAGCGCCGTCTCAAACAGCGCCTTGTCCGCAAGGGGCTTGCCGTCATCGCTGAAAAAGCGGGCCCCCGCCTGCCACAGCGCCTCGTAATCGCACAGCTCCTTCCCGGCAAGGCCCTTCGTCAGTGCCGCCACGGGATGCACCCGCGCAGAACCCTGCGCCGCCTTTTCAAGGATGTAGCGCACTGTCTGCGGGCTGTCGCAGGCGGGCGTGGTGTTGGGCATGCAGCACACGTCGGTAAAGCCGCCCGCAGCCGCAGCCGCCGTGCCGGTCAGAATGTCCTCCTTATGGGTCTGGCCCGGGTCCCGCAGGTGCACGTGCGCATCCACAAAGCCGGGGCTGAGCACAGCCCCCTCAAGCTCCACCGTCCGGCTGCCGTCCGGCAGGTTTTCCCCCACGGCGGCAATCCGTCCGCCTTCAATCAGGACGTCTGTGCGGGTGCCGTCCGGCAGACGCCCGTTTTTCAGCTTCAGCGTCATTCTGCAATCACCACCCTGTTTTCCCCGTCCGTCTCCGTCAGGTGCACCATAATACGCTCCTCCTTGGAGGTGGGCAGGTTCTTGCCCACATAGTCGGCGCGGATGGGCAGCTCCCTGTGCCCCCGGTCTACCAGCACCGCAAGCTGGATGCTGGTGGGACGCCCGTACTCAAACAGGGTGTCGATCGCCGCGCGCACCGTTCTGCCGGTGTAGATTACATCGTCCACCAGAATGACCCGCTTCAAGGGAAAATCAATCTTGTTTTCTGCATGGGTGCTTTTGCGCACGCCGTCATCCCGGTTTTTTGTAATGTCGATAAAGCCGACGGGTACCGATACCCCCTCGATTTTTTCAATGCGCTCGGCAATGCGCCGCGCAAGCACCGCGCCGCGGGTGTACACGCCCACCACGCACAGTCCGTCCGCACCCTTGTTGTGCTCGATAATCTCGTAGCAGATGCGGCTGACAGCCCGGTTGATTCCATTTTCATCCATGACCTCCGCCTTCTCTATCATCCTGTCACCTTCCTTCTCACCCTTGTGCCGGCATAAAAAAACACCTGCATGTCTCCTACCGACATACAGGCGCACCGCCACGGGGTATCCTTTTCCCCCGTTCCTATTCCTTCTGCGTACTGCCTTGTCGGCCTCACGGGACCAACTTAAAGGGTTCCTTATTTTTTCTTATTATACAGCAAAAACCGCCTGCACGCCATTAGAAATTCCTCCAAATTTTCTTTCCCGGCCCCCGCCCGCTTTATGCATGTTTCGACCTGCCCTGACAAACCGCGCGGGCGGGTCGTCCCTTCCAGAGGGGTGTTTCCCCTGCCGCGCCGCCTTTTCCACTTTTCCCCGCGCCGCTTCCTGCTGCATCCCCCTTTCTTTAGGTTCTGCTTTTTCAGGGGACGGGGCTTTCATCCCGGTGCGCTTTCCGGGCCCTTTGTTCCCGGCCGCTTTAAACAGCCCCTGCCGGCGAAAGACGCGCCCCTCTGTGCCGCTCTGGCTCGGCTTTGTTTTCGCTGTCCTGCTCCGGAACCGGTTTTTCCGCACGAAGCGCCTCTGACCTTGATTCTGCGCCCTGCGGGGCGTATACTGAATACAGCGTCCCTTCCCGGCCGCCCTGTCGACGGCCGCGGGTGTGGGAAGCTGCGGCAAGGGCAACGCCCGCCGCAAATAAGAAAGAAGTGAGTTTCATGACAGTGAAGGAACAGGCGGCGGCCGCCATGGAGGAGCTGCTGCAAACCGCCCGCCTGCGGCCAGGCGATCTGGTGGTGGTAGGCTGCAGCTCCAGTGAAATCGTGGGGGAAATCATCGGCACCCACTCCGACCCGGACGCAGCCGGGCAGGTGCTGGCGGGCATTTTGCCGCCGCTGCAGGCAGGCGGGCTTTATCTGGCCGCCCAGTGCTGCGAGCACCTGAACCGCGCGCTGATTGTGGAGGAGGCGGCTGCCCTGCGCTACGGTCTGCAAATTGTCAATGCCGTACCGCAGAAAAAGGCGGGCGGCAGTTTCGCCACCGCCGCCTGGCACGCCTTCCGGCAGCCTGTGGCTGTGGAGGCGGTACAGGCCCGCGCAGGGCTTGACATCGGCGGCACGCTGATCGGCATGCACCTTGCGCCGGTGGCTGTGCCCGTCCGGCTGAAAGTAAGCCGTATTGGGAACGCCATTTTACTGGCGGCACGTTCCCGTCCCAAATACATCGGGGGCGAACGCGCCGTTTATGACGACCGGCTGCGTTAAGGCAGGAAAGGAGCTTTTATGGATTCCGTTTTTTCCGAACTGTACCGCCGGGCCCTGAAGGCAGCCGTGCCGAGGACGCTGACCGGCTACGCCCAAGCGGGCGAAGTGGGCGCCGCCATCCTGACAAAGTCCGGCAGCATTTACACCGGCGTGTGCCTGGATACTGCCTGTTCCATGGGCTTTTGTGCGGAACAGGCGGCCGCGGCGGCCATGCTGACTGCCGGGGAAAATGAAATCAGCAGGCTTGTTGCAGTCAACAGCGCAGGCCGCATCCTGCCGCCCTGCGGGCGCTGCCGGGAATTTCTCACCCAGCTGTCCCCCCGCGCCGCGGAGGCGCTTGTGATGGTGGACAGCGATACCGTTCTCCGCCTGGGGGACCTGCTTCCCTGCGACTGGAAACAAGAATGAAAATAGAGGCGCCGTTTCCGGCGCCTCTATTTTCGTTTTCCCTTTGTCAGGCCGTCCGCCAGCACGGAAATTGCGTGCAGCTGCTCCTCACTGAGCAGTAGAAGCTTGTCCTCCAGCCCGTGAAGAAGGTTCGGGTTCTCCATTCCACTGTCGAAAAAGTCCTTCGGATGGACGTTCAGATATTCGCAGATATAGAAAAACACCTCCATGGAAGGAAAGCTTCTGCCGTTTTCTATTCCGTTGATGTAGCCTGCGCTTTGCCCAATCGCCAAACTCATCTCTCTTGCAGAAACGCCCTTTTGAAGGCGCAGTTGGGTCAGCCTTTTTAAAAACAATTCTTCAAACAAGCACGGCTCCCCTCCTTTTATCTTATTATAGTAGTCACCTCCGCAAATATTGTCGAATTATAATAGCGAATTCTATTGACAGGTCGTTTTATTTTAGATATAATATGATAAACTTCTAGTTTAAAGCAATCTTTGTGGTAACAGATTGCGCCGTTTTTGTGCTACCTTGCCAAGCTCCTGTCTTTCGGCTTTGGTAGGGGGAGAGCCGCCCTGACAGATTCTGTCAGGGCGGCTCTCCTTTTGTTTTTGACTGCAGTTGTGCCGGTCCGTTTGCCACCCGCGCCGGGGACGCCAAACGGGCTTTTTCATTGTGCGCCGCAAAAAAGGGCAGCCCCAAAAGGGGCTACCCTTTGCCGTTATTTCTCAATGGGTTTCATGGTGGGGAAAAGTTTCCCTAACAATTCGTACTTCGCGGATTGGTTCAATTCCTTTATACTCAAACACAATGCCGTCTTCCACATCAATTGCAACGATTTCTTTTACAGCGCTGACA
>CAJFUF010000027.1 GCA_904420175.1 Candidatus Schneewindia gallinarum | reverse complement strand
TTAAAAGAAAATGGAGCTGGTAGACGGACTTGAACCCCCGACCTGCTGATTACAAATCAGCTGCTCTACCAACTGAGCTATACCAGCACGATTCACTGCGACTGCCGTCGACTTACCGATTATAACAAATTTATGCACGTTTGTAAAGCCCCTTTTTTCAAAATTCTATTTTCGTTTGCGCCCCTGTTGTTTAGCCCCTCTTTTTGCTGGGCATAGTAACAGCGAGGTGATAACACATGACAAGACAAAGCGACAAAACCGGGCTGCGCGCTTTCTTCATTTCCTTCGTGCTGACCGTGCTCACCTTCGGGACGGTCGCGCTGAGTGTAATCCTGCTGCTGCAAAACCAGAATGCGTCGTTCCAGGCAGGCGCAAACCAGGACTCCTCCGCCGGACTGAGCATTCAAAAGGAGGATCACACCACCCTATTTTATGCTGCGCTGAACAGCGCTGCGCCGGACACCTTTGTGTTGGTGCGCTACGACGGGACGGATGACAAAATTTACGTGGCGGCACTGCCAAGGGCACTGCGCTGCGGCGGCGTGCCCCTGTCCTCCTATCAGTCGGACGGGCTTCAGACCGTCAAAAACGCCCTGAGCACCGAGCTGAATATCACCATTGACAACGCCGTGTTTCTGGGCCGCTCCGACCTTAGCATGGTGCTGTCCACCCTCGGCAAAATCAACCTGACGCTGAACCAGCAGCTGACATATCAGGACCCTGTCAGCGGCTTCTCTTTTACACTGGAAAAAGGCGCCCAGAGCCTTGATGAAAACACAGCGGTGGGTCTGTTGTCTGGCACGGCGGAGCTGGACGAGGAGGGGACCCGAGCCCTGAACGCCAGCATTGTGACCGAATACATTTTGCAGTGCACGGGATACCTCTGCGAGGACACGGACAACCTGTTTTTCAACACCCTGCTGAACACCGCCTATGACGACATGAACAGCGTGGTGGTGGCCAAAATCATCAACATTCTGAAGGACCTGTACGCGCAGACAGACTCCTTCGCCGCCATGGTCACCCTCGACTACACAGAGCAGGAGGGGGTGCCGGTACCCGGCGAAAAAAACGAGGAACTGCTGGAGCTGTATTTCCGTTAAGCCGCTTCCTATGCTATAATCGGCACAGGAGGGGATAACACATGGCGCTTGAAAAAAAGATTACAGACTTACTGTACAGCCTGGGGGCCGCGGACGTGGGCTTTGCCAGTGTGCCGGAATTTGATAAAACGCTGTGCCGGGCCGTCAGCATTGTCATGCCGTTGTCTGAGGCGGTGGTGGATGAGATTAACGGCGCGCCCACCTACAGCTATTTCCACCACTACCGCACCCTGAACGCCCACATCGACCGCTGTCTGCTGCAAGCAGGCCTGCTGCTGCAAAGGGAGGGCTGGCGTTACATCCCCATTCCCGCAAGCCAGAGCACCGGCGGCTTTCACGGCCGCTTTTCCCACAAGCAGGCGGCGGTGCTGGCAGGCCTTGGCACCATGGGGCGCAACGGCCTGTTTTTGCACCGGCGGTATGGGCCTGCGGTACGCCTTGGCACCCTGTTTACCAATGCGCCCCTGCCCGCCGTGCGGGCGGAACCGCAGATAAAATGCCTCGACTGCATGGCGTGCGTGCACGCCTGCCCCGCCATGGCCATTCCGGCGGGGCCCGTCGCCATCAAGGAGGAACAGGCCATTATTGACAGGCAGGCCTGCTCCCAGTATATGAAGCAGCATTTCCAGCACATCGGCCGCGGTGCCGTGTGCGGCGTGTGTATCAGCGTGTGCCCCATGAGGAAACAGAGCGGCGGAAGCTTTTAGTCAATATCCCGCTGCACCTTCCCACCTGTTTCAAGCGGGCAACCTGTTAAAAGCTTCGCTTCTGCTGCCAGGATGCAAAAAACCGGCCCCTTTCGGGGGCCGGTTTTTCCTATGAAATCCGCTTATTTTGTTGTCCTGCGCCTTCTCGAATGCAGAAGCATTCCACCCGGTCCGCCGGCGGACACCACAAGCAGGGCGACCCACTGCGCCATGCTGCCGGCGTCGCCTGCCAGCGGAACCGTTGTGGCAGGGATTTCCACCGCTGCCTTTGCATAGCCGCAGACCATGCATTCCTCATGCTTCAAACCTGCCTCAGTTGCTGTCGCTTCCTTATCGGTCACCCACACAAAAGTATGCTGGCATTCATACCCGCATTCGCTGCACACACCATCTTTCCACCTATGGGCTTCCTCTGCAACAGAACCGTATGGCTGTCCGCAGAGGAAGCAGACAGCTTTATTTGAGCAAGTGGCTGTTCCGCCTACATGGCTGCTGTCCGCACAGATAACTGTTCCGTTATTATTGATGAAGCTTCCATTCAAAATAATGGTTCCATTGTTTCGCAGCGTTGCATGCTCTGTCACCGTCAGCGATGTGTCCCTTTGTTCCTGCCGGCATACCGGCTCCCTTTGCATATTGCCGAAAGCAAACAAAGCGAAGGGCAGGAAAAACTACCCTTCGCTTTGTTCTCTCACGCCGGTTCCCTTCCTCTCAGGCCTTCTTACGGGAAGGAAAACCGCGCGTTGCATTTCATTTTGCCGCTTCCGCCGTGCAGACAAGCCTTCCGTCCGCCACGTCCACCCTGAGGGTCTCCCCGGCTTTCAGTTCACTGCCGATGATCATCCGGCCAATCAGCGTCTCCACCCGGGACTGGATGAACCGCTTAAGCGGACGCGCACCGTATACCGGGTCGTAGCCATGCTCCACAATGAAGTCCTTGGCCGCGTCCGTCACGTCCAGCTTCAGTTGCTGGTCCGCAAGGCGGCCGGACAGCTTCGCAAGCAGCAGGTTCACAATTTTTCCAATCTCCGCCTTGGTCAGCGGCTTGTAGAACACAATCTCATCCAGACGGTTTAAGAACTCCGGACGGAAGCTCTGCTTTAACAGCGCCTCCACCTGTTCCTTCGCCTGCGCGGTAATGTTGCCGCTTTCATCAATGCCGTCCAGCAGATAGGAGGATCCCAGGTTGCTGGTCAGGATGATTATGGTGTTTTTAAAGTCCACCACACGGCCCTGGCTGTCGGTGATACGGCCGTCGTCCAGCACCTGCAAGAGGATGTTGAACACATCGGGGTGCGCCTTCTCAATTTCATCAAACAGCACCACACAGTAGGGGCGGCGGCGCACCGCCTCGGTCAGCTGGCCGCCCTCCTCATAACCCACGTATCCGGGAGGGGCACCGATGAGCCGCGACACGGAGAATTTCTCCATATACTCGCTCATATCAATGCGCACAATGTTGTTTTCATCGTCAAACAGGTTTTCCGCCAACGCCTTTGCAAGCTCCGTCTTGCCCACGCCGGTGGGGCCGAGGAACAGGAAGGAGCCGATGGGCCGCCCTTCATCCGCAATTCCGGCGCGGGAGCGCAGGATGGCCTCCGTCACCTTGGTGACCGCCTCATCCTGGCCGACGACCCGGCGGTGCAGAATATCCTCAAGGTGCAGCAGCTTCTCCCGCTCGCCCTCCACCAGTTTGGTGACGGGGATACCGGTCCAGCGCGCCACAATTTTGGCGATCTCCTCCTCCGTGACCTTGTCGCGCAGAAGGCTGGTGCCGCCTGCGGCGGCGCTTTCCGCCTCCGCTTCCTTCAGCTTTTTCTGCAGCTCAGGCAGCCTGCCGTATTTCAGCTCGGCAATTTTATCAAGGTCGTAGCTGTGTTCGTACTTCTCGATTTCGCCGTTGACCCTGTCCAGCTCCTCCTTGATTTCCCGGACCTTTGTAATAGCGGTTTTCTCCTTGTCCCACTTGCCCTTCATCTCTTTAAATTTCTCGCGCTGCTCCGCCAGTTCCCGCTGCAGCTCGGTAAGCCGGGTGCGGGACAAATCGTCCTTCTCCTTCTTCAGGGCGGACTCCTCAATTTCCAGCTGCATGACCTTTCTGGAAATCTCGTCCAGTTCTGCCGGCATGCTGTCAATCTCCGTACGCAGCATGGCGCACGCCTCGTCCACAAGGTCAATGGCCTTATCCGGCAGGAACCGGTCGGTGATGTACCGGTGGGACAGGGTGGCGGCGGCAATTAAGGCGTTGTCCTGGATCTGGACGCCGTGGAACACCTCGTACCGCTCCTTTAGGCCACGCAGGATGGAGATGGTGTCCTCCACCGTGGGCTCATCCACCATGACAGGCTGGAACCGCCGCTCCAGTGCGGCATCCTTCTCAATGTACTGGCGGTACTCATCCAGCGTGGTGGCGCCGATGCAGTGCAGTTCGCCCCTGGCAAGCATGGGCTTTAGCAGGTTGCCGGCATCCATAGCGCCGTCCGTCTTGCCTGCGCCAACAATAGTGTGCAGCTCGTCAATAAACAGGATAATCCGTCCGTCGGAGCCCTTGATTTCATTCAGCACGGCCTTCAGCCGCTCCTCAAACTCGCCCCGGAACTTGGCGCCTGCAATCAGCGCGCCCATGTCCAGTGCAAAGATGGTCTTGTCCTTCAGCCCGTCCGGTACGTCGCCCTTGAGGATCCGCATGGCAAGCCCCTCCACCACGGCGGTCTTACCGACGCCCGGCTCGCCTATCAGCACGGGGTTGTTCTTGGTCTTTCTCGACAAAATCCGGATAACATTTCTGATTTCGCTGTCCCTGCCGATAACCGGATCCAGCTGGCGGGCGCGGGCGCGCTCCACCAGGTCGTAGCCGTATTTTTTCAGCGCCTCATAGGTCTGCTCCGGCTCGTCACTGGTCACGCGCACGCCGGCGCGCACTGTCTCCAGCGCCTGCAAAAAGCGGTTTCGGTCGACGTTCAGCGCCCGGAAAATTTCCTTCAGCGCCGCGTTGGGCTTGTCGTACATGCCGAGGAACAGGTGTTCCACCGAGGTGTACTCGTCCCCCATGTTCCCGGCGATTTTCTCCGCCTCATTCAGGGCCAGGTCCAGCTCCCTCGTGACGTAAATTTTGTCCGCCTCCCTGCCGGGGCCCGTGACGGAGGGCAGCTTGTTCAGCGCCTCCTCCGTAAGGCCTCTCGCCCGTCCGGGATCCACGCCCATTTTGCTGAACAGTGAAGAAATCAGGCTGTCCTGCGCGCTGAGCAGGGCGTAAAGCAGATGCTCCTCGTCCACCTGGGTGTTGCTGCGCTCAATGGCCTCGCTCTGGGCCGTGTTGATGGCCTCTATGGATTTTTTGGTCAGTTTCTGCGTGTTCATATCGATTCCTCCCCACCATTAAACTAAGGTGATTCCTTTCTTTAAGTAGGCGCGGTACCGCTCCTCCACCTCCCGGTTGGAGGGGCGCTGCTCGCCCACGGCAAATTTCAAACAGTCGTCGAACATGCGGATGTAGTCGGTGATGGCGGTGCCCAGCGCTTCGCTGGTGCGCTGGGAGTCCTTCTCCGGCAGCAGCAGCGTGCGCCGGAAGCGCCCGTCCTCCAGAACGTAGCGGATGCTGTTTTCCCCAAGCACCGGCGTTAAATACTTCTTTTCAAGGGCCACCCACAGGCTGAAAAACCAGTGCAGGTCCCGAAGCAGCTCCGGGCTTTTTGTGCGGAACACCACCCGCAGTTCCCCAAAGCAGTCGCCCCCCTGGCGGTACAGCTCCACCGCGTAGCGCATGGTGGGCCGGTACTTGTACCGCAGGCTGCTTTTAATGGAAAGCATGGCGTCCTTCGGCATCTCGGTTATTTGAAACACGGCGCTTTTCTGAAACGCGCCCGCCACCCGGTCGAAAATCTCACTCATGCGCATTTCCGGTGTGGTCTCGCTTAAATACTCCGCAAGGATTTGGTTGATGAGATTGGAGCGGTTGGTCCCCTTCTCATACGCCAGCTGATCCACCTTTTCCACAAGGGAATCCATCAGCATCAGGCTGTACATACTTTTATCCATGGACTTCCACCTCTTTCACGATAAACATTGTACCTCGCTTTATTAAATTTGTCAATAGATTTATATAAATAATTTTGCGATTTTACAAAATCCCCTCCGACCGGTATAATAGCGTAGAAACGGAGGCGGCGGGCATGGACTACACCCTTCAGCGGGAGAAACGCAAGACACTGATGATGAAAATTCTGCCGGACGGCACCCTGCTTGTCAAAGCGCCGCTCCACCTGCCGGAGCAGGCAGTTGTACAGTTTGTGGAGCAGCATAAGGAATGGGCGCAGCGGCAGCTTGCGCAGGCGCTTGAAAGGAAAAAGCTGCGGGAGGCGTTCCAGTATCTGGACGGGCAGGCCGTCCCCTATCTTGGCCGGCTGCTTCCCCTTGCCACCGGGACGGCGGCCGTGCTGCCGGACAGGATTCTGCTTCCGGCGGAGGGGCGGCCCGAAGCGCTGGCCGCCCTTTATAAGAAGGAGGCGCTGCGCTACCTCAGCGCACGGACCGCCTTTTTTGCCAGACGTTTCGGTTTTTCCTACGCCTCGGTGTCCGTGGGCAGCGCCAAAACCGTGTGGGGCACCTGCGACGGGAAAAACCGGATCCGCTACAGCTTCCGGGTCATGGCGCTTCCTGAGGCGGCGGCGGACTATATCGTGGTGCACGAGCTGTGCCACACCCTTCACAAAAACCACGGGGCCGCATTCTGGCAGGCGGTGGACGCCATTCTTCCGGAGCACCGGCGCCTGCGCGCCATGTGCCGGGAGTGGGAGAGGAAAATTTTGTTTTAGAAACGGGCTGACCTTTTCCCCCAATCTGTGCTATAATAGCAGCAAGTTTTGTTTCCGCCCGGCGGGCGGGAAATGAACCGGGAAGGGGTGCGAGGCTGTGAAACGGTGGATAGGCGGTTGCCTGCTGATGGTTTTGCTGTTTGCGCTGTGCGCCTGCGGCGGGACGTCCGGGCCGGAGGCGGCAGTGGAAACTTTGCTGCAGGGGATTAAGTCGCTGGACGACAGCAGCTTTTACAGCACGGTGAAAGACTACACCGGCAACAGCAGCATGCAGCTGTTAAAAAACATGCTCGGGTCGGAGGAAACACTTGAAGCGACAACCCGCAGGCTCTCCTGGCAGGTGCATACCGTGCAGGAGGAGGATGGCGCCGCCCGGGTGGAAGTGACCGTGAGCAATGCGGACTTTCAAAGCATTGTCCCTGAATATTATGCCAGCCTGATCGAGCGTTTAAGCGACAGCTCCCTGCAGGCGGAGGCGCCGGATGCGTCCGTCTCAGGACTGTTGTACCAGTTTGTGGACAGCGGCCCCCTTGTCAGTGAAACGCTGACCGTCAGCCTGACCCTGACGGACGGCGTATGGGTGGCGGACAGTGTGGACGGCCTGGTCAGCGCCGCGCTGAACAACGCCATTGTTTCTTTTGCCACCATGGGCCTGTCCTAGCGGAAGGCCCCCTTCTATAAAAAAGAACCCCCATGGGAAAGTTCCAGTCTTTCCCGTGGGGGTTTGTTATCTGCGGTACAGCTCTCTATCCTCTTTAATGGTGGCAAGCACCCGGATGTCCTCAATCGCCTTCTTCGGGACATTGACGGGGTTCGCGGACAGCACGACAAAATCTGCGCGCTTGCCCGGCTCGATGGTGCCCTTCTCCGCCTCTTCATGATACTGGTAGGCGGCCTCAATCGTGACGGCGCGCAGCGCGTCCGTCACACTGATCTCCTGCTCCGGCCCCAGGGGCGTGCCGTCCGCCGTCACGCGGCGCACCGCACACTGCACCGTTTCAAGCATATTCGGCGGAATAACCGGGGTGTCCTGATGCAGGGTGAAATGCAGTCCCTTGTCCAGCGCCGTTTTCAGCGGGCTGATGCGGGCGGCCCTGGCCGGCCCGAAATTTTTCAGGTGCGTCTGTCCCCAGTAGCGCACATGTGCCACGAAGAAGGAGGGCATCATGCCGATCTCCTTCATTTTGTCCAGCTGGTCGTCCCGGACAAGCTGTGCATGAATCATCACCGGGCGAAGGTCCGCCTCGCTGCCCAGGTCCTGTTTTACTTCCCCGTAGCAGTCTATCAGCTGCTGCGCGGCAGCGTCCCCGTTGCAGTGGGTCAGCAGCTGTCTGTCCTCCTTTACGGCACGGGCAATCAGGCGCCTGACCTCTTCGTTTCCGTAGATGGGATAACCGCAGTAGTCCTTCTCCCCTTCATAGGGTTCGGACATCCACGCCGTGCGCCCCTGCGGCGAGCCGTCCAGAAACAGCTTGTAACCGCCCACCCGGAAATGGTTCCGGTATCCGCCGTCATAGGGGGCCGAAGGCACCTCCGCCGCGTTTTTCACATCCATATAACCCACCACGTCCACCTTTAGACGGCCGTTTTCCGCCGCGCTTTTCAGCAGTTCAAACTCCTCCTGCTTTAGCAGGCCGTCCTGCACAGTGGTAATTCCGTTTTGCAAATAGACGTCCTGCGCGCGGGAAAGCGCCCGCAGGCGCGCGTTTTCGTCCGGCGGCGGGGAAATGCGGCTTACGGCAAAAAATGCGTTTTCCTCAAGGTAGCCGCTGGGGGTTCTCCCGTCCGCCTCCCTGCCGATAACGCCGCCTTCCGGGTCCGGCGTGTCCGGCCCGATTCCCGCCAGGGCCAGCGCTGCGCTGTTGGCCACGCCCATGTGGCCGGACATGTGGGTAATCAGCACTGGTGTGTCCGGAAACGCCCCGTCCAAGTCCCTTCTTGTGGGATGCCGCCGCTCCTTTAAGGCGTTGTGGTCGTAACCAAAGCCCATAAGGAACCTTTGCGTATCCGGCCCGTTTTCCTTTTCAAACGCTTCCAGCCGGCCCACCAGTTCCGGGATGTCCTTCGACCCGCCGAGGGCCGCCAGCTGCAGCGTGCTTGCAAGGGCGGTCAGGTGGCTGTGCGGGTCAAGGAAGGCGGGCAGCAGCGTCGCACCCTTCAGGTCGTACTCCCGCGCCTTCGGCGCCAGCGCCCTCAGTTTTTCCAGTGTGCCGACTGCGGCAATGCGCCCGTCCTCGCACAGCACCGCCTCCGCATAAAAAGGCTGGACCAGGGTAACAATGTCCCCCCCAAAATACAGCGTCTGTGACATAACCAATCCTCCTGCCGAGATTCTGTCAATTAGTATAGCACAGTTCCCCCGCGAATATCATTGCAAAACCGTGAAAAACCCGTTAAGATTGCATGGACGGATGCAAAACGGAATGTGACAGCGCTGCTCTCCGCCGGAGGAAGGCCTTGTCCCGGGGAAACGCCTGTCACAAAAGAAATAGCGGTTGACAAACCAAAATCATCGTACTAAAATATAACATATACTTCATGAGGGAGTAGTTTGCGCGGGTTTCGCGTGTCAAGTCAACAGCATGGCCGCCATAGGCGGTCTGGCTTGTCTTAATGAACAAGACTCATGTATGGCGAAAGGTCATACACGGGTCTTTTTTATTTCCCCGTGGGCAGACTAAACAGAAGAATGGCCTTTCAGCAAAGGAAAAAGGAGTGTTTTTAATGAAGTACTATCTGGAGGAAACCGGTCAGGTCCTGGACGAATTGGGCAGTTCCCCGTCCGGCCTGTCCGCGGCGGAGGCGAAAAAACGCCTTGCCGAAAACGGAAAGAATAAGCTGAAGGAGGGAAAAAAGCCCTCCCTTCTGCGCCGCTTTCTCGCTCAGCTGGCGGATCCCATGATTTTGATCCTGCTGGCGGCAGCGCTGGTTTCCGGCGTGACGGCAGTCTATGCCGGGGAGTCCTTCGCCGACGTGATAATTATCCTGTTTGTCGTGGTGGTTAACGCAGTGCTGGGCGTCTACCAGGAAAGCAAGGCGGAAAAGGCCATTGAGGCGCTGCAGCGCATGACCGCCGCCCAGTCAAAAGTCCTGCGGGACGGGCAGCCCACCGTTGTGAAAAGCGAAGATCTGGTGGTGGGCGACATCGTGCTGCTGGAAGCGGGCGACGCAGTGCCCGCAGACGCGCGCATTATCGAGTGTGCAAGCCTGAAGCTGGAGGAGGCCGCCCTGACGGGCGAGTCGGTGCCGGTGGAAAAGCTGACCGGCGTGCTGGGGCTTCAGCAGGAGAAGGATGTTCCCCTTGGGGACCGGAAAAACATGGCGTACATGGGCAGCACCGTGTCCTACGGCCGCGGTCGCGCTGTCATTACCGCCACCGGCATGGATACTGAGATGGGCCGGATCGCCTCCGCCATTGAGCAGGCCTCAGACAACGAGACGCCGCTGCAGCGCAAGCTGTCCCAGCTCAGCCGGGTGTTAAGCGTGGTGGTGCTTGGCATCTGTGTGTTTATCTTCGCATTCTCCCTGCTTCGTACCGGCGACTTTAGCGGCACTGCGGTGCTGGATACGTTCATGGTGGCTGTCAGCCTTGCCGTGGCCGCCATTCCGGAGGGGCTTGCCGCCGTGGTCACCATTGTACTGAGTATGGGTGTCACCAAAATGTCCAAACAGGGCGCTGTTATCCGTAAGCTGACCGCGGTGGAGACCCTCGGCTGTACCAACGTCATTTGCAGCGATAAAACCGGGACCCTGACCCAGAACAGGATGACCGTGGTGGACACCGCTGCCGAGGACACGTCCCTGCTGGCCCGGGCCATGGCCCTTTGCAGTGATGCGCGCATGGGCAAGGAGGGCACTGCCGTGGGCGAGCCCACCGAGTGCGCACTGGTAAACTATGCGGACAGCCTCGGCATCGATACCGTCCGCCTGTTTGAGGAAAACCCCCGTGCGGGGGAGGCGCCCTTTGACTCCATGCGCAAAATGATGTCCACCCTGCACCCGGATGGGGACGGTTTTATCCAGTACACCAAAGGCGCCCCGGACGAGGTGCTGCGCCGCTGCACCGCCGTGATGGAAAACGGCGCCCCTGTCCCGCTGACGGAAGAAAAACGCACGCAGATCCTTTCTGAAAACAAACGTATGGCTGACGGCGCGCTGCGGGTGCTTGCCGCGGCACAGCGCAGCTATTCTGCGCTGCCCCAGGACCAGAGCCCGGAGGCACTGGAGCAGCAGCTGGTCTTTATCGGCCTGTGCGGGATGATCGACCCCGTCCGGCCGGAGGTCAAGGATGCCATTAAGGAGTGCCGCGGCGCCGGTATCCGCCCCATTATGATTACAGGCGACCACAAGGACACCGCCGTGGCCATCGCGAAGGAGCTGGGCATCATCACCTCCGAAAAAGAGGCCATCACCGGCGCGGAGCTGGATGAAATCAGCGACGAGGATTTCCCGAAGGCCGTCAGACGCTATTCCGTCTACGCCCGTGTCCAGCCGGAGCACAAGGTGCGGATTGTCACCGCATGGAAATCCCTTGGCATGGTCACTGCCATGACGGGGGACGGCGTCAACGACGCACCCAGCATTAAAACAGCGGACATCGGCGTGGGTATGGGAATTACCGGCACCGATGTGACGAAAAATGTGGCGGATATGGTGCTGTCCGACGACAACTTCGCCACCATTGTGGTGGCTGTGGAGGAAGGCCGCAGAATTTATGACAACATCTGCAAGGCCATCCAGTTCCTGCTGGCCTCCAACTTAAGCGAGGTGCTGTCCATCTTCACCGCCACCATGCTGGGCTTCACTATTTTAAAGCCTGTGCATATTCTGTGGATCAATCTTGTCACCGACTGTTTCCCTGCGCTTGCCCTTGGCACAGAAAAAGGGGAACGCGACCTGATGCTCCGTCAGCCCCGTGACTCCAAAGAGGGCATTTTTGCAAACGGGCTGGGCTTCGGCGTCGCCTATCAGGGCGTGCTTATCAGCATTGTGACGCTGGCCGCCTATTTCATCGGCCATTTTATGGAGTCGGGCGTATGGGAAATTGCTCCCAGCCCCGACGGGATTACCATGGCGTTTCTTACCATGTCCATGGCGGAGATTTTCCACGCGTTCAACATGCGGTCCCAGCACGGCTCCATCTTCACCATGAGGGGGCAGAACAAGTACCTGTGGGCTGCCGGTGCGGCCTCCCTTGTGCTGACCACGGTCGTCATCTACGTGCCCGTGCTGCGGGAGATGTTCCAGTTCGAGCACATCTCCCCCGCGGAGTATGGCGTGGCGCTGCTGCTCGCCGTGTGTGTCATCCCGGTGGTGGAGCTTGTCAAGTGGCTTCAGCGTGTGTATAAACGGCGGCATGCCCAGACAAAATAGCAGAAAGGGGGGCGGCAGTGCCGTCCCCCTTTTTATTTTCTCACCGGTTTCCCACACTTTTTACAAGAAAACGTGGTATACTGTTACCCGAAGTCTTAATAAGAAAGCGGGACGATACCATGTCTTTAAAAAAACGGATAACGGCACTGCTGCTGTGCCCCCTTCTGCTGCTTGGGCTGCTGGCCGGCTGCGGAGGCAGCGGAGAGACGGCAGGGCTTTACAGTGAAAGCGGCGATTATCTCGGCACGCCGAGCCTTCTTTCCATCAACGGGGAGGAGGTACCCTTCAGCATGTTCCGTTACTTCTACCTGAACCTGAAAGCGGAGACAGACGGCGGGGACGACACCTATTGGACGGACAATGACGAAGCCGCGCAAAGCCTGATGGCCTCCACCCTGTCCTACCTGACGTGGAACAGCGCTATTGACCAGATGGCGGAGGAGTACGGCGTACAGCTGACACAGGAGGAGCAGGACGCCGCAGAGGCGGAGCTGGCCGAGCTGATTGAATACTACGGCGGGGAGAGCAGCTTTCAGACCATCCTGGACAACAGCTACATCACCATGGACGACTACCGGGATATCTTCTACCGGAGCAAGGTGCAGAACAAGCTGCTGCAAATCCTTCTCGGGGATGAGGCCACCGCCTATGTGGAGGAGAACTACGTCACCGCCAAGCACATCCTCATCGCGGTGGAGGAGGGCGCCACCGACACGACGGAGCAGCTGCAAAAAGCGGAGGATCTGCTGGCCCAGCTGCAGGCCGGTGCGGACTTTGACACCTTGATGAATGAAAACAGCGAGGATCCGGGCCTTACCTACTATCCGGACGGCTACACCTTTACCACGGACGAAATGGTGGAGGAGTTTGAGGACGCCGCCTTCGCCCTGAAAGAGGGGGAAATTTCCGGCATTGTTAAAACCAGCAACGGCTACCATATCATCAAGCGGCTTCCCCTCGACTGGGACACGGTGTATGCGGACTTTTCAAATTACCTGTCCGAGGACCTGCTTAACACCTTTACCGAGCAGGTCGAGGCAGCGGAGGATGCGCTGACCATCACCTACAGCGAGGAGTTCGAACAGGTGACACCCATTTCCATCCGATAACAATAAAGAAGGGCCAAAGGCAGTTTGTCTTTGGCCCTTCTTCTTTTTTGCTTACAGTTCAATGCTTCCGTCGGACGACTCCACATACTCGTCCAGATCGTCTGGCAGCTCCACTGTCACGTTGTCACCGAAGCGGATGTCCTTCAGCTCCATAGTCATGTTGGCGCTTCCCGTTTCCCCGTTTGTGTCCATGGTATAGGCAATATTCATGGTCTCCGCCACCAGGGTCTCATTTTTGTCCACTGTGACCGTGCCGGATACGGATTCTATTGTGATGTTGCTGGCGCCGCTCATCATCTGGCTGCTGAGCAGCTCCACCAGTTCATTCATCTTGTCCTTCGACACCGTGAAGGAGATGACGGTGTTCCCGTCCTTCTGCTCGGCCTTCTCAATGGTGATGACGCTCTCATCCAGAAGCAGGCTTCCGGACAGATCGGAAAGCTGGCCGGTCAAATCAGTGTCCGCCTCGGAAATTTTCTGTTTTACCTTCATGCCAAGCATATCCGCGTAGTAGTAGCCGTCCGCCATATACATGGCCATGTCGATGGTCATGCCCATGGCGCCCATGTTCATCTTCATGGACATGGTGGTGTCGTCCCCTGCTGTCTTGGACGCCATATCCATCTCCATCGTCACGTTGGTGGTCATCCCACCGGTTTCCACGTCCGCATTGATGGACATAACCGCCGCCATGTTGTCCTTGTCAATTTTCGTCATGGCCGACTGGTACAGGGCAGAGGCATCCTTCTGCGCCCCGCCGCAGGCTGCCAGAACAAAGCACAGGCACAGGGCCAGCAGGACACTGAGTATTTTTTTCATGGTTTGTTCCCCTTTCAAGCTGGATGTTGCTATCATCCTATCACATCCACCGGCCTACGTCAACCGAAGCCCATATTTTACCCGCATGCGGCCAAGCTTCTGCGCAAGCTCCGGAAAACACAGCCACAAAAAGGCCGCCGTGGCAAGGGCAAACACAAGGTTAAACCACAGCCCGCTGAGCTGTACCGCCAAAAAGCCCTGCCAGGTGACCGCCGTGGTCATCATCAAAAGGCTGCTGAGGTTCATCAGCGTGCCGTATATCAGAAACACCGCAGCGGCGCCGTACAGGCACACAGCAAAGCGGGGGGGCTTCCTGCCGCAGAACAGCGCCCCTGCCAGATAGCCCACAAGGCCCAGGCCCAGCATCTGCCACGGGGTCCACGGTCCCTGCCCAAACAGGAAGTTGGACACAAGGGCGCTGAGGGCCCCCACCATAAAGCCGCTGCGCCGGCCAAGCAGCGCACCGGCGGCCACAACCAGCGCGCCGGAGGGCTTGCACTGCGGCAGCATGAAAAACACGGCGCGCCCCGCCACAGTCAGGGCTGTCAGCACGGCCAGCACGCTGATTTCCCTTGCCCTTAGGCGCTGCCGCTCGATATTCAGCAGCATGGGAACCAGCGCCAGCACCACCACGGCGGCGCTGACCCCGTAGTAGCTGCGGTCCCCCAGCACAAACACACCGAAGCAGACGACGACAGGTATCAGCACAAAGTAGCACACAAAATTAAGAACGCTATTCCTCATGCCGCGCCCCCCATGCCCGCAGCACATCCGCCCTTGTCACCGCGCCGGGCAAAATGCCGCGCAGCATGCGGGCCGCAGCCGTGGTGTAAAACCGATTGTCCGCAAACAGGGCCGCCCCCCGCCCGTCAAAAACAATTTTCCCGTCAAACAGCATCAGGCACCGGCAGGAAAGTTCCGCACAAAACTCCACATCATGGGAAATTAGCAGGATGCTCATCCCACTGTCCGCCAGGTCCTTCAGGCGCTGTGCAAACTCCTGTTTTGCCATGCCGTCAAGGCCCTTGGTCGGCTCGTCCAGCACCAGCATGTCCGGCCTTCTCAGCAGCGCCATGGCAAGAGCCGCCTTCTGCTGCTGGCCGCCCGACAGGTCGTAGGGGTGCCGGTCCAAAAGCGGCGTCAGCGCCAGCTGCTGTGCCAGCTGCCGTGCCTCCTCCCCGCTGCCGCACAGCAGCAGGTTTTCCCAAAGCGTCGCCTTGAAAAACAGGCTTTTCGGGTCCTGCGGCAGCAGCACGGTGCGCCCCTTTGACCGGATTTTCCCGCGGTAGGGCTTCTTCACACCGCACAGCACTGCGCCAAGGGTGGACTTCCCTGCGCCGTTCCCGCCAAGCAGTGCGGTAATCTGTCCCCGGAACAGCCGCAGTGATACCCCGCGCAGCACGTCCCTGCCCTGCCGCTCGTAGCGGAACCATACGTCCTTGCACGTCAGCGCCTCCTCATCCGGCTCCGGAGGCGTGGGATGGGACACCGGCGGCTGCGGACCGTTCCACAGCTTCCGCATGGCTGCACGTCCCTGCCGGACGCTCAGTGGGATTTCCCCCGTCCCGCCAAGGGCCCCGTACAGCCGGGCCGCCGCCGGCAGGCAGACGGAAAAGGCAGGCTCCTTTTCCAGAAATTCGGCTGTCGCCTGCGCCGGGGGCAGGTACAGGCCCTGCCGCCCCTCCTTCAAATACAGCACCTTGTCGCACAGGCCGTACGCCTCCTCCAGCCGGTGCTCCGACAGAAGGATGGTCAGCCCCAGCTCCTCATGCAGGCGGCGCAGGGCCGTCAAAAATTCCCCGGCGGCCACCGGATCCAGCTGGGAGGTGGGCTCGTCCAGCAGAAGCACCCTCGGCCCTGACGCCATCACCGCGGCAAGGCTTAGCAGCTGCTTTTCCCCGCCGGACAGGTCCGCCGTCCCGCGGTGCAGCTTGTCCTCCAGCCCGAAAAAATCCGCCGTCTCCGCCATGCGTACCCCCATCCTGTCCGGTGGCATGCCGAGGCTCTCCGCCTGAAAGCACAGCTCCTGCCATACGGTGTCCGCGCACAGCTGGCTGTCCGGGTCCTGCAGCACAAAGCCTATCTGCGCCGCCTCCTGCCTGCGGGGAAGCTGGTCCAGCGGCACGCCGCCGTATCGGACGGACCCCGTGCGGGTCCCCTCCGGCGTCAGGGATGGCTTGAGCAGCTTCAGCAGGGTGCTTTTCCCCCCGCCGGACGGCCCGCACAGCAGCACAAAATCCCCTTCCTCCACTGTAAAGGAAAGGTCCTTTATGGCCGCTCTGTCCTGTCCCGCATAGGTGAAGGACAGCTTGTCCACGCTCAGCAGTTCCACAGCGTCCCCTCCTTTCCTCAGTGTGTGGGCAGGGCGCCCCGCAGACGGGCGCTCCAGTACTCCTTCGCTGTCAGCAGCAGCGGCAGCGAGCAAAACAAAACGAATAAAACAAATGTTTCTATACTAATTGTAAAATCCCATACCGGATAAAATTCCACTGTGGTGCGGCCCAGCGCCACAGGCAGTGCCGCCCCGGCAAGGCATGCCGCCGTGACGGCCAGTGCCGCGGCATCCGCCCCGGTGAACCGGTACTGCGGGAAGGCGGTCCGTCCCGGCAGGCCGTAGCCCCGCGCCGTCATGCTGGCGGCAGTGTCCGCGCCGTCTTCCAGCGCGCGGGTGGTTAAAGCAGACAGGTTCTCCGCCCCGGCCCGGAACCGCCGCAGCGGCCCGCCCTGCTGGGGGCCGAACAGGCCCAAGCGTCCTTCTTTCATCCGGCGGCTTTTCCTGCGCAGGTCGGGCACCAGCCGAAAGCTCAGGCACAGCAGCACCGAGAGGGAGGGCGCCGCCCGTTTCAGCAAAAACAGCAGCTTGTCCGCCTGGAAAAACAGGCCGAACAGGCAGCTCCACAGAAGGATGCCGCCCATCATCAGCCCGGCGCACAGGCCGTACAGCAGCGCCTCCTGCGTGACGGGGTTGTCCCACAGGTAGAACAGGATGCTGATACCCAGATGGTTGAACAGCATGTTGAACAGGGCCCCGGCAGGCGCCAGCAGCAGGGCTGCCAGCACGGTGCGCAGCGCCTGCCGTCCCCGGAAGTAAAGCAGGTTCACCGCCGCAAGGACAAACCCCACCGCCTGAAGCACCGGGTGCATGACAAACACGGTATACAGACTGATGCACAGGTAATAGCACAGTATGACAGACGGATGAAGCCTGGCTGCGCGGTCCTTCATGTTCTTACAGATCCTTTCCCAAATTGCAGGTGTACAGCCACTCCACCCGGTCGCCGTCCTGCAATGTGTACTCCTTCAGCGAGCGGTCGACAAACACACCGTTGACCCGGCACATCCAGCCGCTTAAATCCCCGCAGGCCTTTTCGGCAAGGCCCCCGATGGACTGGACATAGCTGCCGGTACTGGCCACCGCAATACGACGGCGCCGGCACTCGCGGGTAAAAACGTCAAAGGCGTTTTCCCCTGCTGTAAACGAAATGCTCTCCGCCTTTAACAGCATGCCGTCGGCGGGAAGGACCTTCCGGATATTGTCCTGCAGCTGGCCGCTGGCAAGGGCGGTGCTGCACGAGATGGACAGGGTGAAGGTGGGTTCCTCCTGCTTCTCCTCCGGTGCAGCAGGCGCGGAGGAAGAGGAGGGGGCGGCCGCAGACGCTCCCGCGCCGCCGCCCTGGCCCTGTCCTCCCGCCGGGGCAGAGGTGCCGCCGGAGGAGGATTCCGCACTGCTTTGCTCCTGTGTGCTGGAGGAGGATTCCGGCTCCGGCGTACTCTCCTGCTGAGAGGTAGAAGCGCCGCTCTCAAGCGGAGAAGAGCTGCCGGAATCCGGCAGCTCTGTACCACACGCTGTAAATAAAAGTATCGATATTACACTTAGTATACTTACAACTGTTCTCCAAACCTTCATGGGCTTCTCCTAAAACACTTTTTTGCGCAGAGCAGCTGCGCCGCACAGCCCGGCAAGCAGCAGCACGCCGTACAGCGCCGCACCGTTTCTTGAGCCGGTGGCGGGCGCCTCGTCCTTTTTGTTTGCCCCCTGCTCCAGCTCCGCAATTTTTGCGGCTGCGTCCAGCAGGTCCTGACGGTTTTGCACATGGGACTTGTCCGCATCGGACAGCGCCTGGTACCGGGCCAGCAGCGCCGTCACAGTGTCTTTGTCCGCCAGGGTGACATTCATGGGGTCAATCAGGTTCCAGATATCCTCATCCAGGCTTTTTACCGTCTCCTCCACCGCAAGGATGTCCGCCTTCACCGCGTTCAGCCGGGCCAGCAGGTCGGCTTTCACCGCATCGTCCGCCTTTACAAGGGACAGTTCCAGCAGCAGGCTGCTGACGGTCACCTTATTGTCTAAGTTGGGCGCCGCCTCCACTTGCGCCACGGCGGCGGACAGCTCCTCCAGTGTCATGTCGGCCTGCAGGGGCGACACGTTTTTCAGGTCGTACAGGCTGCCGTTTCCTTCCTCGGACAGCTTCAGCGCCGCAAAGGCCATCAGGCCGGTGCGGGTGGACATCCTTACATCGACAACGTTCTGGCCGTACGCCCCGGTTGCACTGTCGTAAAGGGCGGCCACCGCATCAGTCAGGCTGGCGGAACTTGTGTCTTTCTTAAATTCGTCCGGGTCCTGGCCGATGGCGCACAGCGCCACCACTGTTTCCGCCATGGCGGTGGAGTCAATGCCGTATTCTGTGGTCAGGGACCCGTCCGCCTGCTGAAGGTTTTTTAAGTATCCCAAGGCTTTGTCCGCAACTGTTTTTGCCGTGCCGCCCGCCGCATAGTAGGGAGCCAGCGCCGTAACTGCCTGCGCAGTCAGCCCGGCGTCCACATAGGTCACGTCGCCATAGGTGTAGCCGAAGCTGCCGTCCGACGCCTGCAGGGTGCTCAGCGCCGTAATCAGGCTGTCCGGCGTGTTCTTCGCGTCCGCAGAGGGGGTGTAGTCCACACCTCCCAGGCACAGCAGGCCGAAAATCACTTCACTGGCCGAGGCCATCTGCGCCTGCTCCAGCTCCTTTAACAGGTTCCTGCCGCCGATGGCCGTAGGGTCGCCCCCGGCCGCCTTCACCGCAAGGAACATTCTTTCAAGATCGGTGATGTACTGGCCGCCGTTCTCCTCAAGATAAATGCTGACGGCCGCAAGATAGGTGCGGTAATCCGCCTGCGCGCCCGCCCGGGCCGCGGCGAACACCCACCAGTCCAAAGCGGTAAGATCCGTCAGGCTCTCCGAATTGACAAGGTCGGCCTGGCCGTCCTTGCCGTAATTGACGGCGCCGTCAATCATCTGCTGGATTTCGTCCCCGCGCAGCGCCTGCGCAGGTGCTGCCAGCACGCCGCACAAAAGGCACAGGCACAGGGCCAGCGCGGTCAGGGTTTTCATGGCTTTTTTCATGTTTTTCCATCCTTCCTCGCCGGTAAGAAGAAAAAAGGGAAGCCGGACTGCTCCGGCTTCCAAAAAACAAGGCTGTTTTCTTTCGCTTCCCGCCGAAACGACTGTTTTTTCAGCCCATGGCAGGTCTCCTGACTTCAGCAGTTTATAAAGCACGCCTGCCTTCCCGGTTGCCCAGTGGCGAAATTACTTTCCCGGCGTCCTTCCCGCTGTTACAGTATCGGGGGATGCTGCGGACTTGCACCGCATTCCCTTTTCATACACGGATGTGTAACCATGTGCCGTTTTCTGTTGTGCTTTCAGTGTAATACACCCCTTGCGGATTGTCAAGAACCGCTTGTTCCCGTCCCTCATCCATGTTATACTACCTTTATAGAGAAAGGAAGCGGATGCAGGATGGCAAAGCAGGCAAAAACCAACGTCATGCGGGTGCTGGATAAGGCGGGGGTGCACTACCTTCCCCATTATTACGACTGCGCGGACGGCGCCATCGACGGGGTCAGTGTGGCGCACAAGCTGGGACAGGACCCCGCCGCCGTGTTCAAAACCCTGGTGACCCGCGGCGGCAAATCCGGCTTTTTCGTGTTTGTCATCCCTGTGGGGAAGGAACTGAACCTGAAAAAGGCGGCTGCCGCCGCCGGGGAGAAGTCGGTGGAGATGCTGCACGTGAAGGAGCTGCTGCCCACCACCGGATATATCCGCGGCGGCTGTTCCCCCATCGGCATGAAAAAGGCGTTTCCCACGTTTTTCGATGCCTCGCTGGAGGGGCTTGAAACCGTCACGGTCAGCGGGGGAAAGCCGGGCACCCAGGTGGAGCTGGCGCCGGCCGATCTGCTGCGGCTGACAGGCGGCAGCGTGGCGGCACTGGTCTTTTGACACGGGGCCTGCGGTCCGCTTTCTTTTGACAAATTCTATTTTTAGAGGAGGAATCAGGATGCAACTTGTGTTTTTCCAGCAGTTCATGGCCGGCAGGGGTTTTAAGGTCATGGACCACATCGCCTACGGGAAGGAGGGGGATTTCCCCGTCCATGTGCGTTTCCCCGGTAAGGGCACGGCCAAAAGCGTGGTTGTCACCTTCACCACCGCGCAGAACATGTGGAAGGTTGTGGCCAAGCCGCTGCGCCGGACGCTGAAGGGCGCCGCCAGGGCGACGGCGGTCAACAACTACATCACGGTTACCATCCCGCTGGACGAGGCGGGCGCGGCTGAGGTCTACCCCGCGGTCATCCGCGCGGTGCTTCAGGTGTTTGGGGCCTGCGGCGTTACGCCCCCCTCCACCTGCCCCATCTGCAAACAGCCGGGCTGCGACGTGTATGTCCATTATCAGAACGGGTATCAGCCCGCGCACCAGCGCTGCCTTCAGGCGCAGATGGCGAACGCCAAACAGGCGGCCTACAAAAACGCCGTCTCCGGCAATTACGCGCTGGGCATCCTCGGCGGTATCCTCGGCGGCCTGCTGGCCACCGTCCCCTCCATTTTAACCATCTGGTTTGCGGAGACCATCTACAGCCTGCTGTTCGCCCTGATCCCGCTCGGCGTATACTACGGCTACAAGCTGTTCGGGGGTAAGCTGGACCGCACGCCGCTGGTGCTGTCCATTGTACTGTCGGTGCTCAGCGTCTATTTTATCCAGATTGTTCTAATTATTATGACCTTCATTCTGGAGTACGGCGCCCCCTTCGGCGAGGCCATGCAGCTGACCGGCATTGTATTGGGCCAGATGGAGGCCTGGACGGAGATCACCCTCAACTCCGGCATGGCGTTCCTGTTCGCAGGCCTCGGCATCTTCTTTACCTGGGGCATTATCTCCCAGACCATGGAGACCCCGCTGAAATCCATGCAGCAGGTGCTGGACACCATGACGCCCATCGGGCCCGCTCCCGCGGCCGCTGCGCCGGCGGAGCCCGCCGCCGCTCCGGTTTCCGCCGGGGAGGACGGCGCACCGCGTCAACTTTAAGCTTTCGTAAACTGAAAACAGCCTGTCCCCGTTGCCGCGCCCGTGTGTACCGGGCGCGGCAACCATTTTTATTGAGGAGGAGTCTATGGAACTGTATGCCCTTTTGGCCCTGTCCGGCCTGACGCTGCTGTGCAGCCTGCTTTCCCTTGTGTTTTCCCTTCGCGGCCGCAGGGCGGACGGCACACAGGCAGAGCTCGCCCGTCTGAAAAGCGAACTGAGGGAGGATCTGCGCGCACTGCGGCAGGAAAACGCACAAACCGTTCAGTCCTCCGTGCGTGCCATGGGCGACCTGCTGCGCGATGCGCAGCAGAACGGGGCCGACGCACAGCAGGCACGCCTGAGCGAGCTTGCAAAGCAAAATGAGCTGATGCTGCGTTCCATGGCAGGCGGCTTTTCCGCCGTGGACGAGCGGCTGCGCGGCTTTTCCATGCAAAACGAACAGAAGCTGGACAACATCCGCCGCCAGATGGAGCGGCAGATGGCCGCCCTGCAGGAGGAAAACGGCAAAAAGCTGGAGGAGATCCGCGGGACGGTGGACGAGAAGCTGCAGCACACGCTGGACGCACGCATCAGCCAGTCCTTCCGGCTTGTAAGCGAGCGGCTGGAGCAGGTGTACAAGGGGCTTGGTGAAATGCAGACACTGGCAGAGGGCGTGGGCGATCTGAAAAGGGTCATGTCCGGCGTAAAAACGCGGGGCATCCTCGGTGAAATTCAGCTGGGCGCCATTCTGGAGCAGGTTCTTGCGCCGGAGCAGTACGAGCAGAATGTGGTGACCCGGCCCGGCAGCGGCTGCCCGGTGGAGTTTGCCGTGCGTCTGCCGGGCGACGGGGATACCCCTGTGTACCTGCCCATTGACGCCAAATTCCCCACCGAGGCATACCGCCAGCTGCTTGACGCGTACGACGCCGGGGACAGGCAGCTGGTGGAGCAAAAAGGAAAGGAACTGGAGCGGGTTTTGAAAAGCGAGGCGAAGGACATCCGCGACAAATATGTGGAGCCGCCCTTTACCACGGACTTTGCCATCCTGTTCCTTCCGGCGGAGGGCCTGTATGCCGAGGTGGTTCGCCGGGGCCTGATTGAGACGCTGCAGCGCGACTACAAAATCAACATTGCCGGGCCCACCACCATGGCGGCCATACTCAACAGCCTGCAAATGGGCTTTAAGACGCTGGCCATTCAAAAACGCTCCGGCGAGGTGTGGAACATCCTGGCCGCCGTCAAGACGGAATTTGACAGTTTCGGGGGCGTGCTGCGCATGACGCAGCAGCGGCTGGAGCAGGCCCACGCAGAGCTGGACAAGCTGGTGGGCGTGCGCACCCGGAAAATCCAGCAGAAGCTGCGGGACGTCTCCCTGTTGCCGGAGGAAGAAAAACAAAAAATTTTCCCGAAAACGGATGACGGCGCAGGCAAATAATGCTATAATAAAAACTCGTTCGGGCATACTACCGGACAGAACGACGAAACGGAGGAAAACAACGTGGTTTTCAGCAGCATCCTCTTTCTTTTTTATTTTCTCGCTGCAGTCCTGCTTATTTACTTTATTGTTCCAAAATCCTGGCGCAACTGGGTCCTGTTCCTTTCCAGCATGCTGTTCTACGCCTGGGGCGAACCGGTGTATGTGCTGCTTATGCTGTTCACCATCACCCTGGACTATGCCTGCGGCAGGCTGGTGGGCCGTTACAAACAGCAGGGCGACGGGAAGCGCGCAAAGCGCACCCTGGTTGTTGCCATGGTGCTGAACCTGCTGCTGCTTGGCTTCTTTAAATATACGGACTTCCTCATCGGTTCTGTAAACGGGCTGTTCGGGCTTTCCATTCCGCTGCTGAACCTGCCGCTGCCCATCGGTATCTCCTTCTACACCTTCCAGACCATGTCCTATGTGGTGGATGTGTACCGGGGCGATACCCCTGTGCAGAAAAATTTCGTGGCCTTCGGCGCGTATGTCTCCCTGTTCCCCCAGCTGATTGCGGGCCCCATTGTCCGCTACAAAACCATTGCAGAGCAGCTGGATGATCGGACGGAGACCATGGATCAGTTCGCCTACGGCGTGCGGCGCTTTATGCTGGGACTTGGCAAAAAGGTGCTGCTGGCCAACAACATCGGCGTACTGTGGAGCACCATCTCCGCCATGGACGCGTCCACCATGCCGGTTCTGACTGCATGGGTGGGCATCATCGCCTACAGCTTCCAGATTTATTTCGACTTCTCCGGTTACAGCGACATGGCCATTGGCCTTGGCAAGATGTTCGGCTTCACCTTTCTTGAAAACTTCGACCATCCATATATCTCCACCAGTATTACGGAGTTCTGGAACCGCTGGCACATCTCCTTAAGCACCTGGTTTAAGGAGTATGTCTACATCCCCCTTGGCGGCAACCGCCGGGGCCTTGCCATCCAGATCCGCAACATCTGCATTGTCTGGGCGCTGACCGGCATCTGGCACGGCGCCAGCTGGAACTTCCTGCTGTGGGGCGTGTACTTCGGCATCCTGCTGATTCTGGAAAAGACGTTCCTGCTGAAATGGCTGAAAAAGGCGCCCTCCATTGTGGGACATGTCTACTGCTATGTCCTGGTGCTGATTAGCTGGGTGTTCTTCAACTTTGAAAGCGTGGACGCCATCTTTGGCTACATTGGGGCCATGTTCGGCGCGGGCGGCGCGCTGCTCGACAGCCAGAGCCTGTATCTGCTGACCAGCAACCTGGTCCTGCTGGTGATTGCCGCCGTGGGCTGCGGCACCCTGCCCATGAAGCTGACAAACCGGCTGTTCCACCGGCTGGGCGACAATTCCGCCGCCGTCACCGTGATTGAGAATGTGGTGCTGGTGGGGCTGTTTGTGCTGTGCACCGCCTTTGTGGCGGACGCCAGTTACAACCCGTTCCTCTATTTCCGTTTTTAAGGAGGCGATACGATGAAACGAAGCATTGTTACCACCGTTGTGTTTCTCATCCTGTTGGGGGGGCTGTCCGTTGTCAACCTGTTTACCCCCGACCGGGAGTTCTCCGAAAACGAGAACAAGTATCTGGCCACCTTCCCGGAATTTTCCTTCCAGCGCCTGGCCTCCGGGGCCTTCACAAAAGGGTTTGAGGATTATATCACCGACCAGTTTGTGGCAAGGGACCAGTTTGTGGCCATTAAGACCGCAACCGACCTTGCCATGGGCAAGAAGGACAACGGCAAGGTGTACTTCGGCAAGGACGGCTACCTGTTTCAAAAAACGGATAAGTGGTCCGATTCACAGCTGACAAGAAACGTGTCCGCCGTGCAGATGTTTACGGACGCCTTAAGGGAAAAGGGCTGCAACGCCCCGGTGCAGATTCTGCCTGTTCCCTCCTCCGGTGAAATTTTAAAGGACAAGCTGCCCGACTTCCTTGTTCTGCCGGACGAGGGGGAGGTATTCGACAAGCTGAGCAGCACCCTTGCGCCGGGTAGCGTTATCGACATCCGCCCCTCCTTCCTTGCGGCGAAGGACAGCGAACAGCTGTATTATCGCAGCGACCACCACTGGACTGCCGACGGCGCTTACGTCGCCTACGTGGCATTCTGCCAGGCAAAGGGGCTTGAGCCGTACGGAAAGGATCAGTTCACCATTGAGACGGTCAGCGACAGCTTCCTCGGCACCAGCCACAGCAAGTCGCTGCTGCCCATGACGCCCGACGTTATGAAGCGGTATGTCCCCAACTTTACCTTCACCGTCTCCGTCTCCTTTGATGACGATCCGGGTCCCTACTCCAGCCTGTATTTTGACGAGGCGTTAAAAACCAAGGACAAATACGTCTACTACGTGGATGGGAACCACGGGCTGACCAGCGTGCATACCAGCGCAGGCAACGGCAAAACCCTGGTGCTGCTGAAGGATTCCTTCGGCAACAGCATGCTTCCGCTGCTGTGCCTGCACTACGAGAACATCTACATGTTTGATCTGCGCTACACCGCGGAGGATGTGGCCCAGTTTGCCGCCGACAAGCAGGCGGACGACGTGCTGTTCCTATATGGAATCGACACATTTACCACGGACTTGAACCTTGCAAAACTTATGCGGTAACTTGAAAAAGGGGAAGCGGCCCGGCGCCGCTTCCCCTTTTTTTCATTTGACAGGCCATGCGCTGTGTGGCATACTTAACGCAGAGCACATCGGAAAGGAGCTCACTTCTATGGCACTGAAAAGACACAAGAAGGTCCCCGTCCTTCCGCAGGCGGACGGGCCGCAGCCGAACAGGGCAGAGCAGAAAAAAAAGCAGCGGAAGAAAATCCTTTACCTTGTCATTATGCTGGTGGCGGTGGCGGTGTTCCTCTACTCCGCCGTGCAGCTGATCCTTATCTTCATACAGGATAAGCAGACGGATGATTTGTACAACAGCCTGTACTCCGACGTGATCCCCAGCAGTTCCGAGCAGGAAAGCGACCCAATGGACGCTGTTTTCGACTTTGACAGGTTAAGCGAAATCAACACGGAAATCAAGGGCTGGCTGGTGGTGCCGGAGTGCAATGTGAACTACCCCGTCCTGCTGGGCCCCACCAACGACGCCTACCTGCGCACCGCTTACGACAAAACCTACTCCTTTGCCGGCAGCCTGTTTCTCGACTACCGCAACACCGGGGAGTTCGACTCCCGGCATCCCATCATCTACGGGCACAATCAGGAAAACCACAAGATGTTCTCCGACCTGGTGAAATACCGCGACACGGCCTTTGCGGAGGAAAACCGTTACTTCTACCTGTACACAAAGGATTATACCTACAAGTACGAGATTTTCTCCACCTATGTGGTGGACGCCTACGCCGACACCTACCAGCTGGACTTTGCGGACGATGCGGCCTTTAACACCTGGCTTGCAAAAATCAAGGGGCTCAGCAGTGTGGATTACGGCGTCGATGTGTCTGCCTCGGACAAAATCCTGACTCTTTCCACCTGCGTGTTCGATTACGACACCGCGCGGCTGGTGGTCCACGGCAAGGTTGTGGAGACAAAGCCTGTTCAGCAGTAAGCAGAAAAAAACAGCCTGAAAGCAGTGCTTTCAGGCTGTTTTTAATTGATGGCTTTATTAAGCTTTTTCACAACCACCCGGCACAGCGCCAGCAGCAGATACGCCGCCATGCAACCGAGGGTGTTGAAGATAACGTCGTCAATTTCCACCGTGCGCAGCGCGTTGCCGTACAGCAGGTTGCCCACCAGCTGCAGCCCCTCAATCCCAAGGGAGGTGCACAGGCCCACCAGCGAAACTTTCCAGAAGCGGTACTTTTTGTTGATAAGCGGCAGCAGCACCCCCAACGGCGCCAGCAGCAGGATGTTGCCGATAACCAGCCGCACAAACGCGCTGTAGTTGCCGATGGCCGTGCAGTTTCGGTAGATAAGCGCGGCGGACTGCAGCGGATCGAACTGGATAAGGCTCAGCACATAGGCGGTGTTCCCCGCGGACAGGTGCCAGCCGCCGGGCAGCACAAGTACCTGCGTCAGCGCAAGCAGCGCGCCCACATACAAAAACAACAGCCCTTTCAGGGTGGTTTTCAGGGTGGAATTGTTTCGGAACTTCAGCCGCCAGCACACAAGGAACACGATGAATGCCAAAATCATGGCGTCCGGCACGGACAGCGATATGGTTGAAAAGCTGAAATAGCTTCCAAAAGGCGTTGTAAAGGACAAGGTACCAGCTCCATTCCCATTTGGAGAGTATGTTTGTTCTATTGTACCACCCCGCGGGCAAAAGTTCCACCCGGCCGGCTGTAAAACTTTTCTTCCAAGGCGGGGCTTTCTTTGGCACTTCTCCAAAGCCGGCGCGCTGTTTTACAAAAGCAGGGGGCGGCGTTTCTGCCGGGCCCCCTGCTTTTTATTTTGCCAGCTTGTCGAAAATGCCAAGCAGCTCCTCAATTTTTTCCGTTGCGTCCTCGCCCCCGAAGGCGCTTTTAACGCAGTGCTCCATGTGGCCCTTGATGATCAGCTTGTTTGCCTTGCCCAGTACCGACTGACACGCCATCAGCTGGTTTGAGATGTCGATGCAGTACCGATCCTCCTCCACCATTTTTAAAATGCCGTCCATCTGCCCTCTGGCCGTTTTCAGCAGCCGGGCCACCGTCTCCTTTTCCGCCGTCATGCGCCTAGCGGATGCCCGTTACGGTGTAGCCCGCTTCGGTCACGGCGCCGGACAGCACCTCGTCCGCCACGTCCTTCGCAAGGGTCACCTCGGCGTTTTTGTTTTCAAGGCTGACGGAAACCGCGCTGACGCCGTCCACAGCCTTCAGGGCCGCCTCCACTCTGGCGCTGCAATGGCCGCAGGCCATGCCTTCAATGGAAATGATTTTTTTCATACTGCTCTCTCCTTCTGATTGTACTTCAGCCGCCGGAAGCGTTTTTTCCGCTTTGGGGGCCGTTTTATTGCCTGAAAGCTTCGGTTTAAAAAGCTTTAAGCGCAGTGCATTGCTGACGACGCAGACCGAGCTTAAACTCATGGCCGCCGCGCCCAGCATGGGGTTCAGCCGCAGGCCCAGCAGTGGGTACAGCACGCCCGCCGCAATGGGGATGCCGATGCTGTTGTAGAAAAACGCCCAGAACAGGTTTTCCTTGATGTTTCTCAGCACCGCCTTGCTCAGCTGTACGGCGGTTACCGCGTCCTGCAGGTCGCTTTTCATCAGCACGATGTCCGCCGACTCGATGGCGACGTCGGTGCCCGCCCCAATGGCCAGGCCCACATCCGCGCGCGCCAGTGCGGGTGCGTCGTTGATTCCATCGCCGACCATGGCGACCTTGCGGCCCGCCTGCTGCAGGCGGCTGACCTCCCGCTCCTTGTCCTCCGGCATAACCTCGGCCACCACCTTGTCGATGCCCACCTCGGCCCGGATGGCCTCGGCGGTGCGGCGGTTGTCGCCCGTCAGCATAATCACCTCAATGCCAAGGTCCTTAAAGCCCTGCACCGCCGCCTTGGACGTGGGCTTTACCGTGTCTGCAACCGTGATAACGCCGAGCATCTTCCCGTCTGCAGCAAAGAACAGCGGGGTTTTCCCCTGGTCCGCCGCCTGCGTCGCTACCTCGCCAAACTCGCCCACCGGCACGCCCAGCTCATCCATAAAGGCGGCGTTGCCTGCGGCGCCTTTTTGGCCGTCCACCACAGCGGACACGCCGCGGCCCACCACCGCCTCGAACTGTGCGGTGTCGGACAGGGTCAGGCCTCTCTGCTGGGCTTCGGTCACAATGGCCTCGGACAGGGGGTGCTCGCTTGACTTTTCAAGGCTGGCTGCAAACTGAAGCAGCGTCTGCTCGTCCGTGCCCGGCGCTGGGAACAGGCCGGTGACACGGGGCCGTCCTTCGGTGATGGTGCCCGTTTTATCCAGCACCACCGTCTGAATGCTGTGGGCTGTCTCCAGCGCCTCAGCCGATTTAATTAAAATGCCGTTCTCCGCCCCCTTGCCGGTGCCCACCATAATGGCCACCGGGGTTGCAAGGCCCAGGGCGCACGGGCAGGAGATAACTAAGACCGCAATGCCGATGGACAGTGCAAAGGAGAAGTCCTGACCTACCAGCAGCCACACAACCGTCGCCAAAACGGCGATGGCCATCACCACCGGGACGAAGATTCCGCTGACCTTATCCGCCAGCTTTGCAATGGGCGCCTTACTGCTGGACGCCTCCTCCACAAGGGCGATAATTTTGGAAAGGGTGGTGTCCTCGCCCACCTTGTCGGCAGTGAAGGTGAAGCTGCCCGTCTTGTTGATGGTCGCGCAGGTCACCCGGTCCCCCTCGTGCTTTTCCACCGGGATACTCTCCCCGGTAATGGCCGACTCGTCCACTGCGGAGGCGCCGGACAGCACCACGCCGTCCGCCGGGATCCGCGCGCCGGGCTTCACCACAATGACGTCGCCCTTCTGCAGCTGTTCCGCAGGGATTTCCACCTCCTGCCCGCCCCGCAGCACCGTGGCGGTCTTGGGCGCCAGGTCCATCAGCTTTTCGATGGCCTCGCTGGTTTTTCCCTTGCTGCGGGTCTCAAGGTATTTGCCCAGTGTAATCAGCGCCAGAATCATGGCAGCCGACTCGAAATACAGATCCATCATGAAGTGGTGCACCAGCTCCATGTCGCCGTGGCCGAGGCCCCAGCTCATCTGATAGATGGAGAACACCCCGTACACAAAGGCTGCAGAGGAGCCGATTGCAATCAGCGAGTCCATATTGGGCGAGCGGTGCCACAGGTTTTTAAACCCGTTTTCATAGTACCGGCGGTTGATAAACATCACCGGCAGGGTCAGCAGCATCTGGGTCAGCGCAAAGCTGACCGCGTTCTCCGTCCCTGCAAGGAAGGGCGGCAGCGGCAGGCCCACCATGTGCCCCATGGAGATGTACATCAGCGGGATGAGGAACACAAAGGACACAATCAGCCGTACTTTCATGCTGTGCATTTCTTTCTTTGCAAGGTCCCGGGGGCTTTCCACCGCGGCCTTGCGGGCCGCACCCGCCTGCACCGCCGGGGAGGCCCCGTATCCGCCCTTTTCCACGGCGGCCACAATGTCCTGCTCGCTTAAAAGGCTTTCGTCGTAGTCCACCGTCATGCTGTTTTGCAGCAGGCTGACGTTGACCTCTTTGACACCCTCCAGCTTTCCCACCGCCTTCTCCACATGGGCGGAGCAGGCAGAACAGGTCATACCGGTTACCTGGAATTTTTCGTGCATGGTCTTTGCTCCTTTCTAACACACCACCCCCGTGGGGTGTCTATTCAAAGTATACTTCCTCACTTTTTCTTTGTCAAGGGGCGGGCGGAGAAAAAATTTTCCTGCCGCCGGAAGGGATACGCTCTGCCCGGCGGGACGTCCCTCTGTGCCGCCGGGCGGCCTTTAAAAACCGGTAGGTTTGCCAGCGCGCCCTGCGGGCGCCGGCTTAAAGCTGCTTTTCCCTTTTTATACCAGTATATTCCCCCACCTGCATCCGACCGGCGGCCCGGTAGCCATGCTGCTCATAATACCGGTTCAGCTTCCGGTTGTCCGCCGCACAGTCCAGCCGGAATACCACGCAACCCTCCGCACGGGCAAGGTTCTCGCATTCTCTTAAAAACACGTCCCCTGAGCCGCGGGCGTTCAGCGCCGTGACAAAGTTGTGCAGGTAAACGGCTTTCGTCCCATCCTGCCGCCACTGGCCATCAGAGCCGGACAGCACCCCGGCAGCCGCCACCGCGCCGGTTTTTTCGTCCTTCAATATATAAAGGCGCTTTTCCCCGATGGCCCGAAAATAGTATTCCTCCGGATAGAAAGCCCAGTAGTCCTCCTTGTTCCACTGCTCAATCCCGACTTCGTCCATCCATTTTATTCTCTCTCGGATTAGAGAAAAAATCTGCTGCGCGTCGCCTGTTTCCGCAGGCAAAAAACGGAATCCCAATTCCTTCCCCTCCTGTTGGTCCGGCGCCCGGGCTGCAAAGCCGTGGCGCCTGTTTCCTTGGTACTATTATAACATGCCGGCTGTTGCAGAATCCATCCTGCACGGCATGTTTCCCCTTTGGGGGCGCGCTTTTCTTCTTCGGCGCTTGCGGCCCGGGTGACGCGGCGTACCGCCTGTTCCGGGCGGCGCTTTACACACTCTTTACATGTTTTTTACTGCACTTTGGTTTCCTGCACCAGGCGGCGGCGGTATCCTATAAGAGCAAAAGCAATCTGAGAAACATAGGAGTGTTAAGAGAACATGAAAAAAGTCATTAGTCTTTTATTAGTCCTCGCCATCGGCGCGATGGCACTGACTGCCTGCGGCGGCGGAGAGTCCGCCGGCGGTTCCGATTCCGGCTCCGGCAGCACGGCGGCTGAATTTGATACCAGCAAGGACATCACCGTTGTCTCCCGTGAGGATGGCTCCGGCACCCGCTCCGCTTTTATTGAGCTGACCGGTGTGGAGGTCGAGGATGGCGACACCACTGTCGACATGACCACCGAGAATGCGGAGACCGTTAACTCCACCAACCTTGTGATGCAGTCTGTGGCCGGCAACCCCTACGCCATCGGTTACATCTCTCTCGGTTCTTTAAATGACACCGTGAAAGCGGTTACAGTGGACGGCGTGGAAGCCACGGTTGAGAACATCAAGGCCGGCAATTACGCCCTGTCCCGTCCCTTCTTAATGGTAACCGGCAAAAACCCCGATGCGGCGACCCAGGATTTCATCAACTTCTGCATGAGTGCTGAGGGCCAGAAGGTTGTTGAGGACGAAAAGTACATCCCCACTGTTGACAACGCGGAAAGCTACACCGCTTCCGATGCCACCGGCAATGTGCTGATTTCCGGTTCCTCCTCCGTATCCCCTGTGATGGAGAAGCTGATTGAGGCCTACGAGAAAGTAAACACCAACGTCACGGTCGAGCTGAACACTTCCGACAGCAGCACCGGTATCAAAGATGCCATCAGCGGCAACGCGCAGATCGGTATCGCCTCCAGAGAGCTGAAGGACACCGAGGCCCCCGACCTGATTGAGACCAAGCTTGCCATCGACGGTATCGCGGTTGTTGTAAACAACGCCAACACCATCACCGCTTTGACCACCGATGGAATCAGAGCCATCTACACCGGCGAAACCACCAAGTGGAGCGACGCCAAATAAGGTGTAATTTATTACAGCCGGAACGGCAGCAGCGTGCGTGCCCTTCGGACTGCGGCAAGACTCCCCGCCGGTTCTCTCTTTCGTGCCTCTTTAATTGAGATTTTACTTCCTTTACCTCATACTACATAACGAAACAGCCAGGCGGTCTTTCCCTGTCCGAGGGCGGCGTACAGCCGCCTTTTTGGCTGTCCGGAGGAAATTATGAAACGTAAAAAACTAATGGAAAAAGGCATGCAGGGCGTGTTTTTCATCAGCGCCCTCGCCAGTATCATTGCCGTCGCGCTGATTTGCATTTTCATGTTCGCCCGGGGCGTTCCCGCCATTGCGGAAATCGGCGTGTTCGACTTCCTCGGCGGTACGTCGTGGAAGCCCACCGATGTGCCCCCCTCCTTTGGAATTCTGCCCATGATTGTGGGCAGCCTGTATGTCACGGCAGGCGCCATTCTGGTGGGTGTGCCCATCGGCCTGCTGTGCGCCATCTTTATGGCCCGGTTCTGCCCCGCGTGGCTGTATAAATTCCTGAAGCCCATGGTCAACCTGCTGGCCGGTATCCCCTCCATCATTTACGGCTTTTTCGGCGTGGTGGTCATGGTGCCCTTCGTGCGCGAGCACATCGGCGGCCCGGGTAAAAGTATCCTGACTGCGTCGCTGCTGCTTGGCATCATGATTCTGCCCACCGTCATCGGCATCAGCGAGTCGGCGCTTCGGGCCGTGCCCGACATGTATTATGAAGGGTCGCTGGCGCTGGGGGCAACGCATGAGCGTACCTGCTTCAAGGTCATCTTCCCTGCCGCCAGGTCCGGCGTGCTTGCCGCCGTGGTGCTGGGAATCGGCCGCGCCATCGGCGAGACCATGGCCGTGATTATGATTGCGGGCAACCAGCCCCGTCTGACGGCGGACATCCTGCAGGGTATCCGTACCATGACAGCCAACATTGTGCTTGAGATGGGCTACTCGGAGGGATTGCATCAGGAGGCGCTGATCGCCACAGGCGTGGTGCTGTTTGTGTTTATCCTGATTCTCAATTTCTCCCTGTCTGCGCTGCAGAACAGAAAGAAGGAGGCCTGATGGAACCATGAAAACCGCTGTCAATAAATTCCGTGACGGCTTCCGCGCCCGTCTGCGCCATCCCTTTTCCCTGCTGGCCTTTCTGCTGGTGTGGGCGGCCATGCTGCTGACGGTGGCCATTTTGGCCTTCATTGTCATTCACATCCTGGTAAACGGCATCCCCTATTTGACCCCGTCCCTGTTTGAATGGGAATACACCTCCGACAACTGTTCTGTGGTATTCGCCATTATCAACACGCTTAATATTGTGGGCATGGCCCTGCTTATCGGGGTGCCGATTGGTATTTTTGCCGCCATCTACCTCGTAGAATATGCAAAGCGCGGCAACCGGGTGGTGCGGATTATCCGTCTGACCACCGAGACGCTGTCCGGTATTCCCTCCATTGTCTACGGCCTGTTCGGTTTCATCTTCTTCAACAACGCACTGGGCTGGGGCTACTCCATGATGTCCGGCAGCTTCACAGTGGGTATCATGATCCTGCCGCTGGTTATCCGCTCCACGGAGGAGGCGCTGAAAAGCGTGCCGGACTCCTTTAGGGAGGGCAGCTTCGGCCTTGGCGCCGGCAAGCTGCGCACCGTGTTCCGCGTGGTGCTTCCCAGCGCCATTCCCGGCATTCTGGCGGGCATTATCCTGGCTATCGGCCGTGTGGTGGGTGAGACAGCGGCCCTGATCTTCACCGCCGGCTCCATCACCAAGGTGGCCTCCGGCCTGTTTGGCGCCGGCCGGACGCTTGCCATCCACATGTACCTGCTGTCCAACGAGGGGCTGCACGTCAACGAGTCCTACGCCACCGCCGTGGTGCTGCTTGTCACCGTGCTGCTGATTAACCTGCTGGCCTCCTTTGTGGCGAAAAAGCTGCAGAAGAAATTTTAGAGAACGGAGCGTAACCCGCTATGAATACAAAAATCGATGTGAAAAACGTGGATTTGTTCTACGGCGATTTCAAGGCGCTGAAAAACATTAACATGTCTTTCAAGGAAAAGGAAATCACCGCGTTAATCGGCCCGTCCGGCTGCGGCAAATCCACGCTGTTAAAAAGCATCAACCGCATGAACGATTTGGTGGAGGGATGCCGCGTCACGGGAAGCATCACCCTTGACGGGAAGGACGTCTACAAGGATGTGGACGTGACCGAGCTGCGCAAGCGCGTCGGCATGGTGTTCCAAAAGCCCAACCCCTTCCCCATGAGCATTTACGATAATGTGGCCTACGGCCCCAGAACCCACGGCATCCGCAAAAAAAGCGCGCTGGACGAGCTGGTGGAGCAAAGCCTGAAGGGCGCCGCCATCTGGGATGAGTGTAAGGACCGCTTAAAAAAATCCGCCCTCGGCCTGTCCGGCGGCCAGCAGCAGCGGCTGTGCATCGCACGGGCGCTGGCCGTCCACCCCGAGGTGATCCTGATGGATGAGCCCACCAGCGCCCTCGACCCCATCTCCACCCTGAAAATTGAGGACTTGATGAGTGAGCTGAAGGAGCAGTACACTGTTATCATCGTCACCCATAACATGCAGCAGGCTGCCCGTATCTCGGATAAAACCGCCTTTTTCCTGCTGGGTGAGTTAATTGAGATGGGCGACACCGAGGAGATTTTCTCCAACCCGAAGGAGCAGAAAACCGAGGAGTACATCACCGGACGGTTCGGTTGATTTCCGCGGTTTACAATCTGCCCGCGGCAGGCTACAATAAAGAAAGGAGGTCATGGGGTCCATGACCAGAACATCGTTTGATAAGGAACTGAACGCCCTGCACGGGGAGCTTGTGAAGATGGGCGCCCTTGTGGAGGATGCCATTGCCAAGTCGGTGAAAGCGCTGGAGCCGGGCGGCCGGTATCTGGCGGAGGAGGCGATTGCCGCCGACCGGCAGGTGGACGACTTGGAGCGCAGCATTGAGGCGCGCTGCCTGCGGCTTCTGCTGCGTCAGCAGCCGGTTGCAAAGGACCTGCGTGCCATTTCTACCGCCATTAAGATGATCACGGATATGGAGCGGATCGGCGACCAGGCGGCAGACATTGCGGACCTCGCCCTCAGGGAGGAGTCGGGCAGCATCAGCGAGCTGGCCCACCACATCCCCGAGATGGCCCGCATTGCCGTTGTCATGGTCAGTGAGGCGGTGGGCTCCTTCGTCAGCGTTGACTTGGAAAACGCACGTCGGATCATCGCCATGGACGATAAAATCGACCATCTGTTCGAGGTGGTAAAGACGGAGCTTATCGGCATCCTGAAGGAACAGTCTGCCCGGGCGGACGAGGTTATCAATGCCATGATGATTGCAAAATATCTTGAGCGGATCGGCGATCATGCCGTCAACATCTGCGAGTGGGTGGAATTTTACGAGACCGGCATCCATAAACAGACCAGAATACTGTAAACAAGCTGCCGGCCGCCCCGGCAGAGAGGGGGAACCAAAACACATGTCCACACTGATTTATGTCGTTGACGATGAGGAGAATATCAGGGAGCTGATTTCCTGCACGTTGACCTCCTTCGGGTATGCGGTGGTATGCTTTGAAACCGCGGAGGAACTGCTGGAGGCCTGCCTTGACAAGCTTCCTGACCTGATTCTGCTCGACGTCATGCTGCCCGGCATGTCCGGCACCGACGCGCTGAAAAAGCTGAAGGCCATCCCGTCCACCGCACTGGTGCCCGTCATCCTCATTACCGCGAAGTCCGCCGAGACGGACAAGGTTTTCGGCCTTGACAGCGGTGCGGACGACTACATTACCAAGCCCTTTGGCGTGCTGGAGCTCAGCGCCCGGGTACGCGCCGCCCTGCGCCGCGGGGACCGGCCCGCAACCGGTCCGCTTGTCCACGGGGATCTGCAGCTTGATGCGGAAAAGCACGAGGTGACAAAGGACGGCCAGCCGGTGGAGCTGACGCTGAAGGAGTTCCAGCTGCTGAAACTGCTGATGGAGAACGAGGGGCGCGTGGTAACCAGGGAGGAGCTGCTGGGCCGCGTATGGGGCTTCGACTTCGAGGGGGAGAGCCGCACCCTTGACATGCACATCAAAACCCTGCGTAAAAAGCTGTCCGACAGTGCGGATCATCCCAAGTATATCACCACCGTCCGGGGCGTGGGCTATCTTATCAAGTAGAGGAAGAACGCAATGAGAAAATCAGTTTTTATCCGGCTGTGCGCGCTGTTCACCGTATTTATTCTGGCGGCGGGCTTCATCATCGCCGCCGTCCTGATGGTTAACAATGAGAACGCACTGACGGCCGAGTATACCGCGCTGTTAAAAACCGTCGGGGAGACTGCCGACCCGGCCGACCTGCAAAACGGGGAACAGTTCTGCGACGACTTGGCGGCGCTGAACCCCGGCATCCGCTTTACGCTGATTGATGAAAGCGGCGCTGTGCTGGGCGATTCCGCCACAGATGCGGAGACCCTGGAAAACCATCTTTCCAGGGAGGAGGTCACAGGCGCATTCCAGAACGGCAGCGCCGTCAGCAAACGCTACAGCGAGACAACGGGGCGCAGCATGCTGTATGTGGCATACCGCACCACCGCAGGCAGCGTGCTGCGTGCGGCGGTGGCCGTATCCACGCTGGACTCCTACCTGTTAAGCCTGCTGCTGCCGCTGATTGCCTGCCTTGTGGTGGCACTGATTATTGCCTTTATCCTGTCGGACAGCGTGGCCCGCTCCGCTATCCGGCCGCTGGGCGAAGTCAGTGAGGAATTGCGCTTCATTGAAAACGGGGAGTATGAGAAGCGCCTGCCCGACACCCGGTATGACGAGCTGGTGCCTTTTGTGCGCAGCGTCAACCGCATGGCGGACAGCATTGAGGAATCCTTTAAAGAAATTGAGACGGAAAAAAGCAAGCTGGAGCTGCTGTTAAACAGCATGCGCCAGGGGCTGATTGTTACGGATAAGGAGTACCGCATTATCCATGAAAACGACACGGCACGGCACCTGCTTCCCGCACCGGAGGGGGCGGACAAGAACCGGCTGTTCCTGTTCGATTTAACCCACCAGGCCCGCCTGCTGACTGCGGTGGAGGCCTGCGTGAAAAAGGGGATCTCCTCCCTGTTTGACATGGCCGCCGACGGGGGGCAGACCATCTACTCCGTCTCCGTCACGCCCCTGAACCACCACTGGCTGCAAAACGGCGCCCTGCTGCTGTTCAGCGATGTGACCAAGGACCGCACCGCTGAAAAAATGCGTGCGGAATTCGTCTCCAATGCAAGCCACGAACTGAAAACACCGGTCACCTCCATCCGCGGCTTTGCGGAGCTGCTCAACTCCGGCCTCGTGGCGGACGAAGTCCAGCGCGAGGACTATCTGAACCGCATTCTGGCCGAATCGGACCGGCTTTCGGCCATTATTGACGACATTTTAAAGCTGGCCTCCCTGGAGGAGCAGCCGGCAGCCGCACCCTCTGTCCCGCTGGATGTGCTGGGCGCGGCCGAGGCCGTGAAGGAAGAACTTGCCCCCCTGAGCGAAAGCAAACAGGTCACCATCGAGACGAAGGGCGACCACGCCATGCTGTGCATGGAGGAGGACGACCTGATGCGGCTGTTAAAAAACCTTGTCGAGAACGCTGTGAAATACAACGTGCCGGACGGCAGTGTGACCGTGACTGTGGAGGATGCGCCCTCCGCCGTTACCCTGCGGGTGGCGGACACGGGAATCGGCATTGCCGAAAACCACCTGCCCCGCATATTCGAGCGGTTCTACCGGGTGGATAAAGGCCGCAGCCGCAGCGTAGGCGGAACGGGTCTTGGCCTGTCCATCGTCAAGCACATCGCCAATGTGTACGAGGGGCAAATCCACATCGAAAGCACGGTTGGCAAGGGAACCACCATTTCCATCCGTTTCCCGAAAAAATAATCCGCTGTTTCCGGTGGATGTCCATCCCGAAGGGCGGGCCGTAGGGCCCGCCCTTTTTTGGCAATTTTTGTTCGTTTTTTTATCCAATTTTATCGCAAGTAATTTGTGCATTTAAGACAAAAGCAGGCCACTATTTAGGCAGGTTGCCTAAATAAATCTTTAAAACTTTGTGCTAATCGACGGCATTTGCCCCCTATCGGAACGGCAGGGTTTATGCTATGATAATTTCAGAGGCCAAGATGCCGAAAAAGTACAGCAAAAAAAGGAGAGTTTGCCATGATTACACAGATTTACACCGTCCGTTCCCCTGAAGAAGCACTTGCGGTCGCCAAGGCGGGCGCAGACCATCTGGGCACCTTCCCCAAGTCCAAAATGGGCGCCGAGGGCGTCGACGGGCTGGAGATGTGCAAAAAAATCTGCGACGCGCTGCGCGGCGTTGCCACTTCCGTTATGATTACCCTTGACGACACACCGGAGGAGTGCATCCGCCAGGCCGTCTACTGCAAGCCGGACATTGTGCACGTGTGCGGCGACGAGTATTTCGCCACCCCCGAGCTGTGCGCAGAGCTGAAAAAGGCTGTGCCCGGCATCCGTGTGATGCAGGCCATCCCCGTCAGCGGACCCGAGTCTGTGGAGATGGCGAAAAAATATGCGGAGTTCTGCGACCTGCTGATTCTCGACACCAACTCTGAGAATGTGCCCGGTATCGGCGCAGCGGGCGAGACCCACGACTGGAACCTGGACAAGGCCATTGTGGACGCGGTGGACATCCCGATTATCATCGCCGGCGGCCTTGACCCCGACAATGTGGCCGATGCCATCCGCTTTGTCAAGCCCTGGGGCGTGGACTCCTGCACCCGCACCAACCTGCCCAAGCGCCCCGGCGAGCCGGAGGGTAAGGACATCGAGCTTTGCCGTAAATTCTGCGAAAACGCGGTGGCTGCCGCGAAGGAGCTGGGCCTGTAAGCTGTGCCCGGCGGCAAGGGAAAAGAAAGGCGCCGCACGCGGCGCCGCTTTTCCATTTATTCTGAGTGAAATGGAGTTTTCGCCATGCTGCAATTAAAAACCGATAAATATATCATGGCCCTTGGAGATGTGAACCCGGACATGGTTCTCCCCTACGGCGAGTCCAAGGCTGCCCTTGAAGCGGTGGCCCGGGGTGAAAAGGCCCCCACCGACCGCTCCCTTCGCGCGAAGATGTACAGCGGCGGGTCCATTGGCAACACCGCCTCCGGCCTTGCGCGCCTCGGCATGAAAACCTTCTTTGCAGGAAGCGCCGGCAAGGACGCTTTCAGCGACTTTTTAACAAAGGAATTTGAGGAGGACGGGGTCGACTGCAAGTACTTCGCCCGTAAGGAAGGGCTGTTTACCTGTCTGGTCACCGCCGTGGTTGGCGCCGACAAGGAGCGGATCCTGTACTGCTGGCCCACCTCCAATGCGGCCCATCACCAGCTGCTGCCGGAGGACCTGCCCGACAGCGCCATTGATGAAATCGGCTGGGTGCACACCTCGGGTATTATGCTCAGGGAAAATCCTGCGGCTGAGACCATTGTCAGCTTTCTTGAAAAGTGCAGGAAGAAGGGCGTCACCGTCTCCTTCGACTTGAACCTGCGTCTGGAGGCTGTCGGCCTCTCGGACGAGTTTGCCAGCCGGATCCGGCGCGCGGTGGACTGCGCCAATGTGCTGTTCGGCTCCGGTGTGGAGGAACTGATGCCTCTGTCCGGGCTGGACACCCCGGAGGCCGCGGCCAAAAGTTTTGTGCGGGACGACCGCATTGTGGTCAGCCGCAGCGGTAAATACGGCCTGTCCCTCTACTCCGCCGAGGAGGAGTTCTACTGCCCCACCTTCGACGCGGAAGTGGTGGACACCATCGGCGCGGGCGACGCATTCAACGCCGGCTTCATTGCGGCAGCGGCCCTGGGCAAAAGCCTGTGGGACTGCGCCACCTGGGGCAACGGCGCCGCCACCTATGCCCTGCAGTACGTGGGCGCCAGGCAGTGCCCCAAGCGGGATGTCCTGGAAAAATATATTAAAGAAATGCCCATCCTTCATGTGAAGGACTAGGAAAAGGGGCGGTTCTGCGGCCATGGCTGTAGAACCGCCTTTTTGCAGCCGCTTTGCGGCACAGAACTGTTACCGGGGAAATTTTTTTACATTCTGGGGAGGTGCTTTCATGTCCAAGACAACCTATTCCATCGACCTGCGCGAGATGGTGTCCATCGGCGGCGTACCGCAGGCCATCCGAATCCGCGGAACCAGGGCGGACAATCCTTTGCTGCTGTTCCTTCACGGCGGCCCCGGCGTGCCGGACCGGCACTGGGTGTTAAAATACCAGTCCGGCCTTGCGGACGTATGTACCCTTGTCTGCTGGGACCAGCGCGGCGCAGGCCTGTCCTACAACGGGAAACGCGCCAAGACCGAGACCTTCACGGTGGACCGGATGGTGGAGGACGCGGCGGAGCTTGTCCGCTATCTGTGCGACCGGTTCCACCAGGAAAAGCTGTGCATTGTCGGCCATTCCTGGGGAAGCGCGCTTGGCACCCTGCTTGCTTTCAAGCACCCGGAGCACATCCGTGCCTATGTGGGGATGGGGCAGCTGGCCAACGGCCCTGAGAACGAGCAGGTCTCCTACGATTTTGTGCTGAAGGAGGCCGAGGCCCGCGGGGACCAAAAGGCCTTAAAGGAGCTTGCCCGGATCGGCCCGCCGCACGGCGGCCTGTACGACGGCGGGCTGGATGCGCTGATGGTGCAGCGCAACTACATGACCAAGTACGGCGGCGGCGCGGTGGGTGAAAAGGACTCTATCATCCGCAGCGTGCTGATTCCTTTAATAAAAACAGGGGAATACCACCTGCCCGGCATCCTCAAATATGCCAAAGGCAGCTTCCACTGCCTGCGCCAGCTGTGGGATGAGGTGGCGCAGCTGGATTTCTTCACCCTTGTTCCCGCCCTGTCCGTCCCGGTGCTGATTACCCAGGGCTGTCACGACCAGAACACGCCCCCGGCCATTTCCCGGCGCTGGTTTGATGCATTGCAGGCCCCCCGTAAGGAGTGGGTGGATTTCGAGAACTCCGCCCACTCCCCCATCAAGGAGGAGCCGGAGCGCTGGGGACGTGTCATCCGGCAAAAACTGTTTTCCGGTACAGAGGACGCGCTGATTTAAGCGCGTCCTTTTTCCATCCACCCCCTCCTTCAGGCCCGGTTTTCTGCTATAATAGCTGTAGCAAAGGAGGAAGTGCACACATGAACGAACAAATCTTTTCCCTTTTGTACGCCCACCGGGACGGTTTCCTGTCCGGGCAGAAAATTGCCGGGCAGCTGGGGCTGAGCCGGACGGCGGTGTGGAAGGGCATCACCTCCCTGAAGGAGGCGGGCGCCGTTATTGAAAGCCAGCCCAACAGAGGGTACCGTCTGGCAGACTGCTCCGGCCTGTTTGACGCAGCCTATTTGAAGGAACTGCTTGCGGGCACCTCCTTCGCTGTGAACCCGCAGGTGTTCGGCAGCCTGCCCTCCACCAACACCTATCTGCGGGACAAGGGCTACAACGAAGACGTCCCCGATTTTACTGTGGCTGTGGCAGGGACGCAGACGGGCGGCCGCGGGCGCATGGGCCGCAGCTTCCACTCCCCTGCCGACGGGCTGTATTTCAGCGTGCTGCTGCGGCCGCGTCTGCCCCTTTCCCAGGTGCAGATGATTACCGTGGCGGCGGCCGTTGCCCTGTATGAGACACTGCGGGAGGACTACGGGCTGGAAAACGCCGGTGTGAAATGGGTCAACGACGTGTACGCCGGCCGCAAAAAGCTGTGCGGTATTTTGACGGAGGGGTCCATCGACGCGGAGACGGGTACCCTGCACTTCGCCGTGATGGGTATGGGGGTCAATCTCGGCAGTACTGCCGCTTTCTCAGAGGAATTGCGCCCCATCGTCACAAGCCTTGCGGATGAGGGCCGCCCGGAGCCGGACCGCCTGCTGCTGTGCAGCCGCATCCTTCGCCGGTTTGAAGCGCTGTACCGCCTGCTGCTGAACGGGGGGCAAAAGGAACTGCTGCTCCGTTATAAACAGGCGCTGTTCATGCTGGGGGAACGGGTGCGGGTGCTTGCGCCGGCCGGCGCATATGAGGCGCAGGCTGTGGACATCGACCCGCAGGGCGGCCTGATTGTTGTGGATGACGAAGGGGCGCAGCATGTGCTGAAAAGCGGAGAAATTTCTTTAAAATTGCTGTAAGGTGTGGTATGCTGTTAGCAAGCGGAAAATTTTTCAGCCGGAGGGATTGGAATGAAGTTACTGGAAGAAAAAATTCAGGCCGAGGGAAAGGTGAAGCCCGGCAACATTTTAAAGGTGGACGGCTTCCTTAACCACCAGATGGATATCGGTCTGTTCAGCGAGATGGGCGCGGAGTTCCGCCGCCTGTTCCCGGAGAAGGACATCACCAAAATCCTGACGATAGAGGCGTCCGGCATCGGCATCGCCTGCATCGCCGCGCAGCACTTCGGCGTGCCGGTGCTGTTTGCAAAAAAAGCCAAGTCCTTAAACATCGACGGGGAGATGTACACCTCCAGCGTGCAGTCCTACACCTACAAGCACAACTACACCATTATGGCCTCCCGAAAGTATCTCACGCCGGAGGACCATGTGCTGATTATCGACGATTTTCTTGCCATGGGCAATGCGCTGTTGGGCCTTGTGGACATTGTCGGCCAGGCGGGCGCCACCCTCACGGGGATCGGCGTTGCGGTGGAAAAGGGCTTCCAGCAGGGCGGCGACATCATCCGGGGCAAGGGCATTCATTTAGAGTCGCTGGCCATTGTGGACAGCATGGACGCGGACACCGGCGCCATCCGGTTCCGTCCGCAGCAGGGATAGCTGAAAAAGGCCGCAGGCACGCCGTGTCTGCGGCCTTTGCCTGTTTGTTTTTTCCACTTTTCGTGATATAATAACTAAAGTGCCCGCACAGTGTGGGGGCGCTGCCATGGCCGGTCCCGGCCGCCAGTCCATGGCATTACCTTCAAAAAAGGAGCGTATCCAATGGAGATTCTAAAACCTGAGCAGTACCCGGAGTATGACGCCTTTGTCAGGGGGCACAAAAACGGCTCCTTCACGCAGGGTATCAACTGGGCAGACGTAAAAAAGCAATGGAAACACGAGGTGGTGGTATCCCGGGACAGTTCCGGCGCCATCAAGGGCGGCATGCTCATTCTCATCCGGCGAATGCCCCTGTTCGGCTACTCCATGATGTATGCGCCCCGCGGGCCTGTGTTCGACTATGAGGATATGGACACTTTAAACGATCTCATCGCAGGCGCAAAGGCCGTTTCGGACAAGTATAAGGGCTACTCCCTGCTGTGCGACCCCTATATTCTTGCGGACGACGACAAGCTGATTGAGGCGTTTCAAAAAGCAGGCTTCGGCTTCAAGCCGAACCAGAAATTCGGCCATACCATACAGGCACGGGAAAACTACATGCTGACGGACTTCGATAAGCTGACAAAGGACACGCTGCTGTCCCACATGGGCAGCAAGACTGCATACAAAATGCGGTACGGCAAGAAGAAGGGCGTGCAGTGCCTTGTGTGCGGCAGCGACAAGATCGAGGACTTCATGGCTGTTTACAAGTCCAGCGCCGGGCGCCAGTCCTTCAATGTGCGCAGCGCAGAATACTTAAAGAACTTTCTTGACAGCCTTGGGGACGATGCGCGGCTGTATCTCTGTTACTACGACGGGCAGCCCCTTGCAGGCGGCATCTCGGTCAACTATGCGGGCAGGCTGTGCCATGTGTACGGCGGCAGCTCGGACGTGCACCGGGAGCTGCGCGCCACCTACCTGCTGCAATGGGAGATGATGAATTGGGCGCTGGAGACCGGCTGCCGTATCTACGACATGCAGGGCATTGTCACCGACGAAAAGGAAAATCCCGCGCTGTACGGCGTGTATGAGTTTAAAAAGAGCTTCAACGGCGAGGTTGTCACCTTCGCCGGGGAATTTGACTATCCCTTCCGCCCCTTCGGCAAATGGCTGGTGGAGACGGCGCTGAATGTCCGCTCCACCCTGCGGCACCTGAAAAAATAAGGAGGAATTTCCGTGGAAAAGAAACCGTTTTATATTACCACCCCCATTTACTACCCGTCGGACAAGCTGCACATCGGCCACAGCTACTGCACTGTGGCGACGGACGCCATGGCCCGCTACAAGCGGCTGCAGGGCTACGACGTGCTGTTTTTAACCGGCACGGACGAGCATGGCCAGAAGATTGAGGAGAAGGCAAAGGCCGCAGGCGTTACCCCGAAGCAGTACGTGGACAACGTGGTGGACGGAATAAAAAAGCTGTGGAAACTGATGAACATCTCCAACGACCGCTTCATCCGCACCACCGACGACTACCATGTGGAGGCGGTCCAGAAAATTTTTAAACAGCTGTATGATCAGGGCGACATCTACAAGGGCGTGTACCGCGGCAAATACTGCACCCCCTGTGAAAGCTTCTGGACCGAAAACCAGCTGGTGGACGGCAAATGCCCCGACTGCGGGCGCGAGGTGAAGGACGCGGAGGAGGAGGCCTACTTCTTCCGGCTGAGCAACTACGCCGACCGAATCCTTAAGTTCTATGACGACAACCCCGACTTCCTGCAGCCCCAGTCCCGGCTGAATGAGATGAAAAGCTTCATCCAGTCCGGTCTTGAAGATCTGTGCGTCTCCCGCACCAGCTTTTCCTGGGGCATCCCGGTCACGTTCGACCCGAAGCATGTGGTCTACGTGTGGGTGGACGCGCTGACCAACTACATCACGGCGCTGGGCTACGGCAACAGCCGCTACCACGACTATGAAAAATTCTGGCCTGCGGACGTGCACTTTGTCGGCAAGGAGATTGTGCGTTTCCACGCCATCATCTGGCCCGCCATGCTTATGGCGCTGAACCTGCCGCTGCCCAAAAAGGTGTTCGGCCACGGCTGGCTGCTGCTGGAGGGCGGCAAGATGAGCAAAAGCAAGGGCAATGTGGTGGATCCGGTGGTGCTGTGCGACCGGTACGGCGTGGATGCCATCCGCTATTTCCTGCTTAGGGAGTTTCCCTTCGGCACCGACGGCGTTTTCTCCAACGAGGCGCTTATCACCCGAATTAACGCCGACCTTGCCAACGACCTTGGCAACCTGGTGTCCCGTACCACCGCCATGGTGGAAAAATATTTCGGCGGCACCCTGCCCACCCTGCGGGAGGAAGACCCGCTGGACGAGGGCCTTCGGTCCCTTGCGGCCGGCCTGCCCGCCCGGTATGAGGCGGCCATGGAAAGCTACGCCTTCCAAAGCGCCCTGATGGAGGTCATGAACCTTGTCAAGGCCAGCAACAAATACATTGACGACACGGCCCCGTGGGTGCTGGGCAAGGATGAAAGCAAACGCGCACGGCTTGCCACGGTGCTGTATAACCTCATCGAATGCATCCGCATTGTCTCCGTCTTTTTACAGCCCTTCATGCCCGAGACTTCGGAAAAAATCCGCGTACAGGCGGGGCTTGGCGCCGCGCACTGCACATGGGCTTCCGCCGCACAGTGGGGCGTTACCCCGGCGGACGTCACGGTGAAGAAGGGGGACAGTCTGTTCCCCCGCATTGATATGAAGAAGGAACTGGCAGAACTGGAGGCGGCCAAACAGAAGGCCGCGACGCCTGCGCCCAAGCAGGAGGCGCCGCAGGGCGTGGCGGAAATCACCATCGAGGATTTCGCAAAAGTCAGCCTGCGGGCGGCCAAAATTTTATCCTGCGAAAAGGTCCAGAAAAGCGACAAGCTTTTAAAACTGCAGCTGGACGACGGCAGCGGCACGCCGCGGCAGGTGGTGTCCGGCATTGCCGCATGGTACACACCGGAAGAGCTGACCGGAAAAACCGTGGTGCTGGTAGCCAACCTGAAGCCTGCTAAGCTGCGGGGCGAGGTGTCCAACGGCATGATTCTGGCGGCGGACTGCGACAAGGATACCGTGAAGGTCGTGTTCCTTGATGGGGTCCCTGCGGGGGCGGTCATCCGGTGATGGAGCCCATTTTCGACAGCCACGCCCACTATGACGACGAACAGTTTGACCCCGACCGGGACGCGCTGTTAAACCGCATCCATAAGCAGGGGGTCTCCGCCATTGTCAACGCCAGCTCCACCATGGAGAGCTGTGATACTTGTGTGCGGCTGGCACAGCAGTATCCGTTTGTGTACGCGGCGGTGGGGATTCATCCGAACGAGGCGGCAACCCTGCCGGAGGACTGGCTTGACCGGCTGCGGGCGCTGGCCCGCAGGGACAGGGTGGTGGCCATCGGGGAAATCGGCCTTGACTACTATTACAAGGATCCGCCCGCCGAGGTGCAAAAAAGGGTGCTGCGCGCCCAGCTGGCACTTGCCAAAGAACTGGATCTGCCCGTTATCATCCATTCCCGCGACGCCATCATGGACACCTATGAGGAGTTAAAGGGCCGCGGATTGGAAGGCGTAATTCACTGCTTCTCCGGCAGTGCGGAGATGGCAAAGCTGTTCCTGGACGAGGGGTTCTACCTTGGCTTTGGCGGGGTTGTCACCTTCAAAAACGCCAAACGGGTAAAAGCGGCGCTTGCAGTGACGCCCCTCGACCGGCTTCTGTTTGAGACGGACTGCCCCTACCTTGCACCGGAGCCGTTTCGCGGCAAGCGCAACGATTCCTCCCTTATCCGCTACACGGCGGCCGCAGCGGAGGAAATTTTACACACCGACCGCAACGTGTTGCTTCGCACGGCGGCGGACAATGCAGCCCGGCTGTTTCGTATTCGCTAAAAAACATAAAAAAGGGAAGGGAACAACGCAGTTCCCTTCCCTTTTTCTTTTTTGTTTTATGCCTTTCTGCCCACTTCCAGCATCTTTTCATATGCGGCGTCCACCGCATCCATGACCGCGCCGCGCACTGCGCGCTGCTCCATGACGTGAACGCCGGCGATGGTGCTGCCGCCGGGGGAACAGACGCTGTCCTTCAGCTGGCCCGGGTGCCTGCCGCTTTCCAGCACCATTTTACCCGCGCCCATCACCGTCTGGGCGGCCAGTTCCTGCGCCACCGAGCGGGGCAGGCCCTTCTCCACGCCGCCGTCGGCAAGCGCCTCAATAATCTGATAGACAAAGGCCGGGCCGCAGCCACTGACCGCAGTCAGCGCGTCCAGCATGTTTTCACTCATCACATAGGTTTTGCCCACGGCGGAAAACAGCTCCACCGCCGTGTCCATATCCGCCTGCGTTGCGTGGCTTCCCTGTACCAGGCCCGCCGCGCCGCACCCCACAAACATGGGGGTGTTGGGCATCACGCGGATCACCGGTCCTTTGTAAAACTGCTCCAAAAAGGCAATGGTCACGCCGCCCATGATGGAGATCACCAGCTGATTTGTCAGGGCGGGGGCCAGCTTTTCCAGCACCCCGCGGGCCACCTGCGGCTTCACCGACAGGAACAGGATGTCGCATGCCGCAGCGGAAAGTGCGCCCACGCCGCTCTCATCATTCAGCGCCGTCTGTACGCCGTATCGCTCCGCCAGTTCCTTCAGCCGTCCGGGGGAGGTGTCCGCAATGACAATCTGATCCGGGCCCAATATCTCCTCCCTCAGCAGGCCGGAGAAGATGGCCTCGCACATCTGGCCGCCGCCGATAAAGCCAACGGTTCTTTCCATGTTGCAACGCTCTCCTTTCCCATCTGCTTTACGCCGCTTCGCTGCTGGCGCTGGAGCTTTGCTCCTGTTCCGCCTCATTCGTCTGGGCGGAACCGCTCGCCTGCGAGCTGCTGGACGTGGTCGGTCCGTTTATGGTGTAGCCGTCCGGGATTTCCTCCTCCGTCACCTCGCTGACCGCGTACAGGTAGTAGTTGTTTCCGTCCTTTTTCAGGGTGTACTTCATGAACTTGTCGGGTACCTCCTCGCCGCTGCTGGCGCCCCAGGAGAAGCCCGGCGGGATGTACCCCACAATGAGGTAGTAATTTGCGCCGTCCTGCGTGACGCTGTATACCTTCGGCGTATACAGGCCGCTGGCGCCCTCCATGGGCACCTCATAGGCGTTCTGATCCTCCAGATAGGTGTACTGGTTGATAACGTCGCCGAAACTGACGTAGCCGAGGGTGATGCCGGGTCCGAACAGCTGCGCGCAGTATTTTTCAATGTCCGTCACCGGCACAATCAGCATGCCGGTGGTGGCGTCGGTATATTTTTCCTTACCCTCGTTAATAACGGCCGTCCAGATGGAGGCCTTTAACAGCATGGTATTGTCCGCCGCTTCCGCACGGGAAAAGGCCGGGGGATCCAGCATTACAACGGGATAAATCAGGTTTTCAAACTCCCGCTTCTGCCCCTCCCCACTGAACAGGGAGGCCCCGAAATTGATAAGCAGGACAAGCAGGGTAATAAGCCCGATGGTGGCAAGGGCCACCATCAGCGCGCCCACGACCGCAATACGGTTCTTCCGCTTTTTTGTTTCGATCTGTACTTCTTTCATGCGCTTCTCCTTTGCCGGTTTTTTCTATCCCCTTGTCTGCCCCTGTCCGTCAACAACAAATTTGGTGGTTGTCAGGCTGTCAAGCCCCATTGGTCCCCGCGCGTGCAGCTTCCCGGTGGAGATGCCGATTTCCGCACCAAGGCCAAACTCCCCGCCGTCCGTGAACCGGGTGGAAGCGTTGTGATAAACCGCAGCCGAGTCCACCGCCTTCAGGAAATATTCCGCAGCCGTCTCATCCTGCGTCACAATGCATTCGCTGTGGGAGGTGGAGTGCTCGTTAATAAACTCCACCGCTTCCTTTACGCTGCCCACCACCTTGACGGACATTTTGTAGTCAAGATATTCCGTGTAAAAGTCCTGCTGCGTCGCCTGCTCGATGCCGGGCAAAATCGCCACTGCTTCCGGGCAGCCGTACAGGATAACATGCTTCTCATTCAGCCGCGCCTGCACCATGGGCAGGAACTGGGCTGCCACGTCCCGGTGCACCACCAGGCTTTCCGCTGCATTGCACACCGACGGGCGGGAGGTTTTGGCATTGTATACAATCTCCACCGCCATGTCCAAATCCGCCGCCTTGTCCACATAGATGTGGCAGTTGCCGGTGCCCGTCTCAATCACGGGGACGGTGGCCGTGTTGACCACGGTCTGAATCAGCCCCGCGCCGCCGCGCGGAATCAGCAGATCCACAAGGCCCTTGGCGCGCATCAGCTCCTCCGCTGTCTGGCGGGAGGTGTCGCTGATATACTGGATGCAGTCCCGGTCAAGGCCCGCTTCGGCCACGGCGTCCCGCATCACCCCGGTGATCACCTCGCAGGTGTGCGCCGCATCCCTGCCGGAGCGCAGCACCGCACAGTTGCCGGATTTCAGGCACAGCACCGCGCAGTCCACCGTCACGTTGGGACGCGACTCGTAAATCATGGCGATGACGCCAAAGGGTACGCTGAGCTTTCGGATGTGAAGCCCGTTTTCCATCACCCTGTCGTCCAACACCCTGCCCACCGGATCCGGCAGCTGCTCCACCACACGGACACCTGCCACAATACCCTCCAGCCGCTGCTTCGTCAGCAGCAGCCGGTCCAGCATAATGGGGTTCATGCCGTTGTCCCGTGCCGCCGCCATGTCCTGCGCATTGGCTGCCAAAATTTCATCCGCATGCTGAAGCACCGCATCCCCAATCCGGTGCAGGGCCTCATCCTTTTGTGCTGTGGTGCACAGCCGCAGCATGGCTGCCGCGCGCCTGCTGCCCAGCAGTTGTTTTTTCAGTGCTTCGTCCAAAATACAAGCGCCTCCCTTTCGTTACGCCCCGGCGGGCGCCTTAAAGTAGGTGCCGACCTTTTCCCCATCAACAATCTTATAAAGGTTCTCCGGGTTTTCCCCGTTGATAATCAGCATCCCGATCCCGTGGGCATTGGCAATTTCCGCCGCCGCAATTTTCGTGGCCATGCCGCCGGTGCCAAGGCTGCTTCCAGCCGCCCCTGCCATGGCCTTCACCGCGTCTGTGACCCCTTCCACACGGGAAACCAGCTTCGCATCCGGGTAGATTTTCGGGTTCTTGTCATACAGCCCGTCAATGTCCGTCAAAATAATCAGATAGTCCGCACCGGACAGCACCGATACAATGGCCGACAGGGTGTCGTTATCCCCATAAACCATTTCCCCCACCAGCTCATCCGTTGCGACCGTGTCGTTCTCATTAAAAATGGGGATGACGCCCAGTTGCAGCAGCCGGTTGATGGTGGTCACTGCATTCTGCTTCATCCGCTCGTCCTCAAAAACATCCTTTGTAATCAGCAGCTGCGCCACGGTGTGGTTGTACTGGGAAAACATCTGGTCGTAGATATACATCAGCTCGCACTGGCCGACCGCCGCACAGGCCTGCTTGGTCGGGACATCCTTCGGCCGCTGCGGCAGGCCCAGCTTGCCCATCCCCACGCCGATGGCCGCCGAGGTGACCAGAATCAGCTCACATCCGGAATTTTTAATGTCCGACAGTATTTTTACAAGCGATTCTACTCTGCGTATATTTAAATGGCCCGTTTTATAGGCCAGCGTGGAGGTGCCGATTTTCACCACAATGCGTTTGTTTTTAATATCCATGCTGCTTTTCACCTCAAATAGGGTATGCGCTGCGCTGCACAATCATGCGCGGCATTGGAAGCCCCGCCGGAGCTTTGCAAAGTCGCCCCGTAAAAATCTTTCTTGATACGGCATTTGCGGTTATTATAGCATAAATCGGCTGAGAATTCAAAAAAAGGTTGTGAAAAGGCCGTGAAAGGACACACAAAAAGCGGGCAACCTATCGGCTGCCCGCTTTCCTTTTCTTAGCCCATTGGACTGTCCTCACAATAGTCGATTAAACTCTCTTATCTTCTTAGAAAGAATTTGTAGAATGATATTTGACATTCGTAAGTGAAGGGATTTTCCCGCGCCTCAGACGCTTTCCTTATCTTCTCAAGACGTACCATTTATTGCAAAAGATTTCTTTGCCTCTACAGAGGCCCTTCTCAATGTATTATTTAAAAATTACTGAGCTCCATGGGACTTTTGCTTTGGTTCTGCTGTTTCGGATTCAGAATATGTCATCTTGTCTGAGGGACGGTTTTTATGCCAGATCTCTGTTCCGCTGCCCATGGGACTCACCCCTTTCTATGTTATCTGGAACCTTTCTGACTTCTTCTTTTGGTTCATCTATAGTATAACACGGCACCTAGCATTTGTAAATAGGGATTTTGATTTTTGTATGAATTCACAAACTATTTTTCTTTTTTTGTGAAATACGCCCAAAATGACAAAAAAATTTGTCTGAACCTCCTTCACAAAGTCCGTTTTTTGGGACAGGTCAACCGCTATACTAAAAGTATCAGGACAGGCATAGAAATGAAAAAGACAGAAAACAGGGAAAGGACGGAAGTGAAATGGACGGAATTTTTATCACGGTTGCAGTTGTCTGGTTTGTCTGCGAGGCAGTACGGATGGACAGGAAAACGGGGCATGCGCGCCGGACGGAGCGCCGTCCGGCACTGCTGCCCAAAAGGCATAAGGACAATGTGATCCCCTTCCGAAAAAAGGCAAGCTGAGCTTTCATTGACGAGAAGCCAAAAAAGGGTCTGGGCAACCGGTTGCTCAGACCCTTTCCCTATCTTCTGGCTGTGTTTTTCCGCACAAGAACCGCAATGCCCCCTGCTGACACCAGCAGGCCGGCCAGCAGCATGGGAAGCTGCCGGCTGTCGCCGGTGGGCGGCTGCGTTCCCGCACCGCTGTCCGGTGTTTCGGGTTGCACCGGGCCGCTGTCGGGCTCCTCCGTACCGGGCTGATCCGGGCCGCCGTTCGCTTCCACAGGGGCCTTTCCCGGCACCGTCGTCACCTCAAGCGTGCTGCCGTCCTTTGTTTTGGCCGTCAGCGTACCGTCCAGTTCAAGCTGTTTGAAGCCGTCTGCCGCCACCTCGCGGACGGTCAGCTCCGGTATTGTAACGCCCTGCGCCGCACCGGCCGGAAGGGAGAACTCAACCGTCTCGGAGGAGCCGGCGGGCTGGAAGGCAAACGCAATCTCCTCCACCGGTACAGTGCCGGTGACCGCAATGGAGTAGGTGGGGGTTCCTCCCGCTTCGGCAAGGTCGTCCACCGTCACCGTCACGCCCTCCCACACGGCGTAGTAGGTCTGCCAGACGCCTTCCTCTGCGCTCACCTTCTCGTAGGCCTGCGGGGGCTCCCCGGAAAAATCAGGCGACTGTTCCCGGTACCAGCCGAGAAAACGGTAGACTGAGCCGTCCGGCGCATATTTCTTCACCTCTTGGTACAGCGACAGGCCGGGGCGCTTGATTTCATGGTCCACCCGGATTTCAATTTTGTGCAGCGCCTCCGGGCCGATGTCGCTGAGATACCAGTTGCTAAACATCTTCACCGCGTTGACGTTTTCCCCCTTGATGTGCAGGCCCAGCACCTCCTGCAGAGAGCGGCAGTTGACAAACATATTGGCAAGATTTGTGCAGTTTTCGGTGTCAAGGCCGGACAAATCCACCCGCTCCAGTGCAAAGCAGTCGCGGAACATGCTGGACATATTTTTGGCGTTTCCCGTCCGAAGGCCGGAAACGTCCACGGTTTTCAACGACTCGCATTCCATAAACAGGCTTCTGATGGAGGTGGCCTGCGAAGTGTCCAGATTTTCAAGCCCCACAATTTCCGTGCAGTTCACCAGCCGGAAAAACAGGAGATCCGCATTGTCCGGCTTGATGTTCCCGCGGACCTCCACTTTTGTGATTTGCTCCCTGTCATTGTACCACTCGGGGTACCTGGTCGGAACTGTGCTGTAATTCTGCGTGTCCCCCTGTCCGTCCAGCACAAGGGTGCCGTCCACATACAGCGTGGCGGTTACGTCCCACAAATCCGTGCTGTCGTCCACCGACCCGTCCGCATAGGCCGTTTCCTTGTTGTTGCCAATCCCCCAGCGCCCTACCACCTCCGGCTCCGCCGCAGAAACGGCGGCCGGGAAAAGTGCGAGCGCCGCAGCAAGCAGCACGGGCAAAACCTTCCTCTTCAAAAGAATACCTCCTCCAATAAAGTATAGGTTTCTTTTGACAATGGTATAGGTTTCTTTTCAGCAGGGTTTCAGCAGGAAACCTTCTCAAACGGCCCGTTGTTTTATGCACAAGGCACAAAAAAATCCGGCCAGTCGGAGAAGCTTCTTTTATATTATTGATGTTACAAAAAATATACTTTATAGTACTGACATCATATAGAGAATACCATATACTGGAACTCTTTTCAACCTCTGTGTTTCATTTTTTAGAAAGGAAAAGGCAGGCGGGCCCTGGGCCCGCCTGCCTTCTTCATTTGTTTTATTCCGCCGTCTTTTCAGCCTGCTTTTTCTCAAGCTCAATCAGGGCGTCCTTGCGGGACAGGTTCAGCCTGCCCTGGTCGTCAATTTCCGTGACCTTGACCACAACCTCATCGCCGACGGTGACCACATCCTCCACCTTGCCGACACGTTCCTTTGCCAGCTTGGAGATGTGCACCAGCCCCTCCTTGCCGGGGGCAATTTCCACGAAGGCGCCGAAGTTCATCAGCCTTGTCACACGGCCCTTGTACAGGGCGCCGATCTCCGGGTCAAAGGCGATGGTCTCAATCACCTTCACCGCACGGCGGGCCGCATCAATATCACTGCTGGAGACGAAGACGCTGCCGTCCTCCTCCACGTCGATTTTCACACCGAAGTCCGCGCAGATTTTCTGAATGACTGCGCCGCCCTTGCCGATCACGTCCTTAATCTTGTCCACGCTGATCTTCAAGGATAGCATCTTGGGCGCGTACTTGGACAGCTCCTCACGCGGGGCGGGAATGGCCTTCAGCATAATCTCGTCCAGGATATACTCGCGGGCCTTTCTTGTTTTTAAGAACGCCTCCCGGATGATGTCCTCCGTCAGGCCGTCAATTTTCAGGTCCATCTGGATGGCGGTGATGCCCTTATGGGTGCCGCCGACCTTGAAGTCCATGTCGCCGAAGAAGTCCTCCAGGCCCTGGATATCCACCATGGTCATCCAGCGCTCCCCCTCGGTAATAAGGCCGCAGCTGATGCCCGCTACCGGCGCCTTAATGGGCACGCCTGCATCCATCAGCGCCAGGGTGGACGCACAGATGGAGGCCTGGGAGGTGGATCCGTTGCTGGACAGCACCTCGGACACCAGACGGTAGGCATAGGGGAACTCCTGCTCGTCCGGGATGACCGGCAGCAGCGCACGCTCTGCCAGCGCGCCGTGGCCGATTTCGCGGCGGCCGGGGCCCCTGCTGGGGCGCGTCTCCCCCACGGAGAAGGAGGGGAAGTTATACTGATGCATGTAGCGCTTGTTTTCCTCGTTATCAATGCCGTCCAGCGTCTGCGCCTCCCGGATGGAGCCGAGGGTGCAGGTGGTCAGCACCTGGGTCTGTCCCCTTGTAAACAGGCCACTGCCGTGTACGCGGGGCAGAAGCCCAACCTCCGCCGCAAGGGGACGGATTTCATCAATTCCGCGGCCGTCCACACGCTTGCCCTCGTCCAGCAGCCAACGGCGCACCACGTATTTCTGAATTTTATACAGTACCTCGTCCAGTACGGCCTTGTTCTCCTCGCCGACCTCCTCGTCAAAGGCGGCGTGTACCTCGTCATAGATGGGGGCCAGGTTTTCGTCCCGGACATTCTTGTCGTCAGTGTCCAGCGCCACCCGTACCTTGTCGATGACCATGTCCTTAACTTTTTCGTACAGGTCCTCCGGCACCTCCATGGACTCGAAGGTGAACTTGGGCTTGCCGATTTCGGCGCGGACCTGCTCCACAAATTCAATGAACTTGACGTTCTCACGGTGGCCCGCCATGATGGCCTGCAGCATCAGGTCGTCCTCCACCTCGTTGGCGCCCGCCTCAATCATGCAAATTTTTGTCTTGATGGACGCGACGGTCAGGTTCAGGTCGCTTTTTTCCCGCTGGGCCGCGTCGGGCATCAGGACAATTTCCCCGTCCACCAGGCCGACGCTGATTCCGCCGATGGGGCCGTTCCACGGGATGTCCGAGATGGACAGGCAGAAGGAGGTGCCTAACATACCCGCAATTTCCGGCGAGCAATCGGGATCCACCGACATAACGGTCATCACCACGGACACGTCGTTGCGCATGTCCTTCGGGAACAGGGGCCGGATGGGCCGGTCCACCAGGCGGGAGGTGAGGATCGCCTTTTCAGAGGGGCGCCCCTCACGGCGCATGAACGAGCCGGGGATTTTTCCCACGGAGTACAGCTTTTCTTCAAAGTCCACGCTCAGCGGAAGGAAGTCGATGCCGTCACGGGGCTTCTTGCTGGCGGTGGTGTTCACCAGCACAGCCGTCTCGCCATAGCGGACCAGGCAGGATGCATTGGACAGCCCGCACAGTTTGCCGGTCTCAAAGCTGATTTCCCGGCCGGCAAGGGTGGTTTTAAATACCTTGTAATTTTCAAACATGGTTGGCCTCCTGAATATGATTTTACGGCCGTGGCGGTTTAGCAATTAATCCATGTTTTAAGTGCGTTTAAAACATCGATTCACTGCTAAAACCGGCGCGCAGACCGCTTTTAACAGGGAAGGGTAAAATGAGGTTAAGGCAGGCGGAAAAATTCCGCCTGCCTTATCTTCTCTGATTACTTGCGCAGTCCCAGCTTCTCGATAATGGCACGGTATCTGCCGATGTCCTTCTTCATCAAATAGTTAAGCAGATTCCTTCTGCGTCCAACCATTTTCAGCAGTCCACGGCGGGAATGGTGATCCTTCTTGTGAACCTTCAAATGCTCGGTCAGGTGGTTGATCTTCTCGGTAAGGACCGCGATCTGAACCTCCGGGGAACCGGTGTCATGCTCGCTGATGCGGTTGTCGGCGATAATCTGCGCCTTTCTTTCTTTTAACATTTTGTGCACCTCTTTCAAAAATTGTCCCGCGTCTCAGAAAAGGGTGGGTGTGCTCCCTGAATACAGGGCTTACTCCGCAAATCCGGGAAGCGGGCCTATAGCTTTTCTACTATAGCATAAAAACAACGGTTTGTAAACTGTTTTTCCTAATCTTCTTCCACGCTCGACACGTCTTTCTGCATTTGCAGGCGCAGCTGTTCCACATCGCGGAACTTCTGCTCCGGACGGAGAAACCGCAGCAGCCGGACAAGGATGCGGCGGCCGTACAGCTCGCCCTGAAAATGCAGGATGTGCGTCTCTGCCAGCGGCGTGTCACTGCCCACCGTGGGCTTGACGCCGATGTTGGTAATGGACCGGTAAACAGCGCCGTCCACCGTGGTCTCGCTGGCATACACGCCGAAGCGCGGCAGCGTCCGTCCCACCTGAAGCCGCTGGTTGATGGTGGGAAAGCCGATCACCCGTCCCAGCCGGTTGCCGGACAGCACGGTGCTGTAAATGCCGTAGGGCCTACCGCACAGGGTGTTGGCCTGTTCTATCTTCCCCTGCCGCAGCAGCGAGCGGATCCTCGTGCTGCTGACAGGCGCTCCCTCCACCGACAGGGCGGGCACCACCTGCACGCCGATGGCGCGCTTTTCACACAGCTGCCGCAGCAGTGCCGCATCCCCGCCGGCGTCCCGTCCGAAACGGAAGTCATATCCGCAAACCACCTGCCCTGCATGCAGCGTCCCCTGCAGCACCGTGTCCACAAACTCCGACGGGGACATCCCCCGCACCGTCTCAAAGGGGACGGCCAGCAGCAGTGCAAACCCCATTTTCTCAAGGATATACTGCTTATACTCCTCCGAGTAGATAAGCCCCCCCTCCTTGGTGTCCACAAGGCCGTCCGCCTGCTCGAAGGTGAACACCGCAGGGGCAAGCCCGTGCGTCCTGCCTGCCAGCGCGCACTGCAGCACCTGTTGGTGGCCAAGATGCACGCCGTCAAACAGGCCCAGCGCCACCGAGGTGGGCCCCTCCTTACAGGGAGTCAGTTCCGTCTGTTTTCTCACGTGCATCCGTCCCCCTTTCACACAGCGCTTTATCCACCCGCAGCAGGCCGGTGGACGGGTCCTTCTTCCCGGTGCCCAAAAACAGCCCGTCCGCGCCGTACACCCGTACGGGGCCGTCCGTCGCATTCAGGCGTACCTGTGCGCCGTTTAAAAACCGCGCCGCGTCCCGCTCATTCAGCCGAAGGGCCGGCAGCGACAAAAACACACGGTCCACCGGCTGCGCCGCCTCGGAAAGCCGGCCCTGCTCCTTCAGCTGCTGCAGCTGCGCAAGGGTAAAGCAGTCCCCCTCACGGAACACGCCCGCAGCCGTGCGCCGCAGGGCCGTCAGGGTGCCGTAGGTCCCCAGCGTCTCGCCCAGGTCGTCAAACAGGGTGCGGACATAGGTCCCCGCAGAGCAGCGCACCCGCACGGTATAGCGGCCCGCCGCCTCGTCGCAGGACAGTAGCTCCAGCGCGAAGATGGTGACCCGGCGGGCGGGACGCTCCACCTGTTTTCCCTGCCGCGCCAGTTCATACAGCCGCTTGCCGCCCACCTGTACAGCGGAGTACATGGGCGGCATCTGCCGGATTTCCCCCAGGTAGTTCCGCAGCGCCGCCTCAAACTGCCCGGCGGTCACTTTCTTGTCGCTTTGCGCCGTTATCCTGCCCGTCCGGTCCAGCGTGTCCGTCCGGTAGCCCAGCTGAATCTCCGCCACATACTCCTTCGTGGTGTCCGGCTGGATGTCGCACACGCGGGTGGCACGGCCTGCAAACACAGGCAGCACGCCGGTCGCCATGGGGTCCAGCGTGCCCCCGTGGCCCACCCGGCGCAGGCCCAGTATGCCCCGCATTTTTGCCACCACGTCAAAGGAGGTGAACCCCTCCGGCTTGTCCACCACAAAAATGCTATTCATGCTGTGCCAGCTCTTCCCCGGCGGCACTGCACAGCAGTTCCGCCGCTGTTTTCATGTCCACGTCCCTTAGCTCGCATCCGGCGGCACGGGCATGTCCGCCGCCGCCAAAGCGGCTGCAGATTTTAGACGCGTCGTATTGCAGGGAGGTGCGGACGGAGGCCTTGACGGCGCCATCCTCACGCTCCTTCACAAACAGACCGATTTCCACGCCCTCAATGGTCTTGCTCATGGCGGCAATGCCGTCCAGCTCCCACTCCATGGCGCCGGAGCGTTCGATTTCCTTTCTTGTCAGGGAGATGACGGCAATTTTCCCCCCGCAGCAGAACTGCAGGGAGTCAAGGGCCGCCTTCTCAATCATCAGGCGGCTTCTTGTCTTTGTCTCAAACATGCGCCGGTTGATTTCATAGGCCTGCGCCCCGGCGTCCATCAGCCGGGCCGCTGTGCGCAGGGTGTGCGCTGTTACGGAGGAGTAGCGGAAGCACCCGGTGTCCGTCACAAGGCCGGTAAACAGGCAGTCCGCCATCAGCGGCGTCAGCGGGACGCCCAGCAGGCCGATAAGCTCTGTCATCAGCTCCGCCGTGGCGGGGGCCTGTTCGCTTAACAGCACCTCGTCCGCGTACAGTGTATTGGAGGGGTGGTGGTCAATGCACAGGGAAAAGTGCCGGTCCGCCATGTCCGGGGCCAGCAGCTTTTTGTCCGCCGTGTCCACCGCCACCAGCACCTGCGGCACTGCGCAGGCGTCGGTATAGTCCTTCAGCATGTAGCTGTACTTTTCCGGCAGGCTGTCCCGGCAGCGGACGGACACCCGCTTGCCCATGGCCCTCAAGGCGTAGTACAGCCCATAGGCGCTGCCCGCCGTATCCCCGTCCGGGTCGTTGTGGCAGTACAGGTGGATATCGTCCCAGCCGGCAAGGCGCGCTGCCGCCTCATGCGGCGTAATCCTATTCCCCATCGCTTATCTCCTTCAGTTTTTGTTCCAGTCTGGCGCTGTAGGCGATGGAGTCGTCCGCAACAAAGCGGAACTCCGGGCTGCGGCGCATGGGGACCCGCAGGCCCACCTCCCTGCGGATGTAGCCCGCTGCGCTTTTCAGGCCCTTCAGCGCCTCCTTTGTGGCCTCCAGCCCCTCCAGCGAGCTGACATAGACCTTGCAGGAGCTCTGGTCGTTTGACAGCTCCACCTTCACAATGCTGATAAGCCCCGTGACCCGCGGGTCCTTCAGCGTGCGGAAAATATCTGTCAATTCCCGGCGGATATCCTCCGCCAGTCTTGCATTTTTATAGGACATCCTGTTACATCCCCCTTTTGCAAAGCGGCGGAAGGGTGCGCACGCGCCCCCCTCTGCCGCTTTCCGGTTTCTTCGTTAGTCTTCGCGGTACTCTTCCATGATATACGCCTCGAAGATGTCGCCTTCCTTGATGTCGTTGAACTTTTCGAGGGTGATGCCGCACTCGTACCCGCTGGCAACCTCCTTCACGTCGTCCTTAAAGCGTTTGAGGCTGCTCATCTTGTCCTCCGCAATGACGATACCGTCGCGGACAACGCGGATTTCGCAGTTTCTTGTGACCTTGCCATCCTGTACGTAGCAGCCTGCCACAATGCCCACGCCGGTAATCTTGTACACCTGGCGCACCTCGATACGGGCCATCTCCACCTCGCGGATTTTGGGGGCCAGCATACCCTTCATGGCGGCCTCCACATCCTCAATGCAGTCGTAGATGATGCGGTACAGCCGGATTTCCACATTGTCCGCCTCCGCCGCGGCCTTGGCCGACGGCTCAGGCCGGACATTGAAGCCCACCACAATGGCGCCCGACGCCGTGGCCAGCATGATGTCCGACTCGGACACCGCGCCCACGCCGCCGTGGATGACCTTGACCTTCACCTCGTCGTTGGAGAGCTTTTCAAGGGACTGCTTCACCGCCTCTACCGAGCCCTGCACATCCGCTTTAACGATAATGGGCAATTCCTTAACCTCGCCCTGCTCAATCTGGGAGAACAGGGTGTCAAGCGTAACCTTCTGGTAGGAATTCCACTGCTCTTCTTTCTGTTTCTGTTTCCGCTCCTCCACCAGTTCGCGGGCCAGCTTTTCATCCGCCACCGCGTTCACGATGTCGCCTGCGGCAGGGACCTCCGCAAGGCCGGTAATCTCCACCGGTGTGGAGGGGCCCGCCTCGGAAATTCTCCGGCCCTTGTCATCTGTCATGGAGCGGACGCGGCCCACAGCGGTGCCCGCAATAAGGATATCCCCGGTGTGCAGGGTTCCGTTCTGCACAAGCACCGTGGCCACCGGGCCCTTGCCCTTGTCAAGGCGCGCCTCAATCACGGCGCCCTTGGCGGCGCGATCCGGGTTGGCCTTCAGCTCCTGCACGTCCGCCACCAGCTGCACCATCTCAAGCAGGGTGTCGATACCCTCCTTCTTCAGCGCGGAAACCGGCACGCAGATGACGTCGCCGCCCCACTCCTCACAGACGAGGCCGTGCTCGGTCAGTTCCTGCTTCACCCGGTCGGCATTGGCCTCCGGCCGGTCCATTTTGTTGATGGCCACAATGATGGGTACGCCTGCGGCCTTGGCGTGGTTGATAGCCTCCACCGTCTGGGGCATGATGCCGTCGTCCGCGGCCACCACCAGAATGGCGATGTCCGTGACGGAGGCGCCGCGCGCACGCATGGAGGTGAACGCCGCATGTCCGGGCGTGTCGAGGAATGTCATGCTGCCCTCGCCCACCTTGACGGTGTACGCACCGATGTGCTGGGTGATGCCGCCCGCCTCGGTGTCGGTGACATGGGCGTTGCGGATGGCGTCCAGCAGCGACGTCTTACCGTGGTCAACGTGGCCCATAACCACCACAACGGGGCTTCTCGGCACCAGGTTCTCCTCCGTGTCCTCGCTGTCGTCAATCAGCCGCTCCTCAATGGTGACGACCACTTCCTTCTCCACCTTGGCGCCCAGCTCCATGGCCACCATGGCGGCCGTGTCGTAGTCGATAACCTGCGTCTGAGCCGCCATGACGCCTAACATCATCAGGCGTTTGACCACCTCGCTGGCAGTGACCTTTAAGCGGCTTGCCAGCTCCGCCACCACAATCTCCTCCGGGATGGTGATTTCCAGCTGACGCTTCTTCTGGTTCTGAATCTGGATCCGGCGCAGCTTGTCGGCCTCGGCATCCTTGCGGGAGTGGCGGGGTTTGCCGCGCTGGGCGGAACGCTGGTTCAGCTTCTGCTTGTTCTGCTGGGGCTGCTTGTTTGTTTTCTGTGCAGGAGCGATTCTTTCATATTTTTCATTGTACTTGTCAAGGTTGACGTTGGACTGCCTTGTGTCCACCACCACGGCCTGCTTGACAGGCTTTGCCACGTGGGGCTTCTGCGCCTTCTCCTTCTCCTTTTTCTCCCGCTCTTCCTTTACTTTGGCGTATTTCTTCTCCGCCTCGGCAAAAAAGCTGTCAAGGCTGTCCACCGCCGCCTGCTTCGTCAAATAGTCGAACAGGAAATTCAACTCCTCCTCCGTCAAATTGGTGGAGTGTTTCTTCTCCCCCTCAAAGTACCGGCTGAGGATCCCGATAAGCTCCTTATTCTGTTTGCCGAAGTCCTTGGCAACATCGCCTAATTTGTACTTAATCAGCATTCCACATCGCTCCTTTACTGCTGCTGTAAAAGTGTCCTTAATTTCGCAGCGAAATTTGTATCTGAAACGGCCAGGACCGCCACCCGTTTTTTAAAGATATGGACCATGCTGTCCATCTCCACAGGCAGGGTCAGTACCGGAACCCGCCGGCCGCAAAAATATTCCGCTTCCTTTTTTGTCTTGGGCGAGCAGTCCTTGGCCAGCAGCACCAGCTGCGCCGCGCCCGCCTTTACCTTTTCCATGGCCGCGTCAAAGCCGGGCGTCACTGCGCCTGCCCTGCGGCACAGGCCGAGGAACCCTACCAGACGGTCATTCCTGTCCATGCTACAGCTGCTCCTCCAAAGAATCATAAACCTCTTCCGGGATGGCACAGCCGAAGGCGCGCTCCAGCCTGCCGCCCTTGCGTGCCTTCTTGAAGCAGGCCGCATCCGCGCACAGGTAGGCGCCCCGTCCCGCCTTTTTCCCGGTTAAGTCAAGGCTGATTTCGCCTTCCTTGGTTTTTACCACCCGCACAAGCTCGCGCTTCGGCTTCATCTCGCCGCAGCCGCAGCACATGCGCATGGGGATTTTTTTCTTCTGCATGGGAACCCTCCCTTTCTGTGCTTACTCCTCCGGGTCCTCACCGAAGAAGCCGCTTTCCGGCCGGATGTCGATTTTAAATCCGGTCAGCTTTGCCGCAAGGCGGGCGTTCTGCCCCTTGTTGCCAATGGCCAGGGACAACTGCTCGTCCGGGACGGTGACCTTGCAGGCGCGCTGCTCCTCATCTGTAATCTGCACGGAGACAATGTTGGCGGGGGACAGGGCCGCGGCAATAAACTCCTCCGGGACGTCGCTGTACTTGACAACGTCAATTTTCTCTCCGCCCAGCTCATCCACAATTTTGCTGACGCGCACGCCCTTGGGCCCGATACAGGCGCCCACCGCGTCCACGTCCTTGTTGTCGGAGCAGACGGCAATCTTGGTGCGGGAGCCCGCCTCCCTGGACACCGCCTTAATCTCCACCGTGCCGTCGAAAATCTCCGGCACCTCCATCTCAAACAGGCGTTTGACAAGGCCGGGGTGGGTGCGGGAAATCATAATTTTGGGGCCTTTTTCGCCGCCCAGCACATCTACCACATACACCTTGATACGGTCCCCCTCGTGCAGGACCTCGCTCTGCACCTGCTCGGACCGGGGAAGGATGGTCTCAAACTTGCCAATCTCCACGCTGACAAGGCCTTTCCGCTCGTCAATGCGGCTGACCACGCCGGTGACAATCTCATGCTGGCGGGATTGGAATTCCTCCAGCATCATGCCGCGCTCCGCCTCGCGGATGCCCTGACGGATGATGTGCTTCGCCGTCTGGGCCGCAATACGGCCGAACTGCTTTGTCTCCAGCTTGATGTCCACCGTTCCGCCAATCTTCGCACGTTTGGAGTAGGTTTTGGCCTGGTCCAGCGTCAGCTGTTCCGCAGGGTTTTCCACCTCTTCCACCACCTGCATGCGAAGGGCGACCGCGAACTTGCCCGTGGCGGGGTCAATGTCCACCAGGACATTTTCCTCCGCGCCGTAGTCCCGGCGCACCGCAATCACAATGGCGTTTTTGATTTTTTCCAGCAAATACCCTTCCGGAATACCTTTCTCCTTTTCCAGCTGGGCGAGCGCCTCAAAAAATTCGGTGTTCATTTTGCTCATTCCTCCCTAAAAATCGGTGATTTGCAGCTTGATGCTGGCAATGTCCTTTAACGGCAGTACGGTCTCGGCCCCGTTTTCCTCGCACAGAAGGACACTGTCCGGCCGTTTTTCTTTTAAAATGCCGCTGATGCTTTTGCGTTTTTCCAGCGGGCGGTACAGCTTGCACACAACCGCTTTCCCTAAAGCGTATGCAAAATGTGCTTCCTTTACAATCTCCCGCTCCAATCCCGCGGAGGACACCTCGAGGTAGTAGCTGTCCTCAATGGGGTCCGTCTCGTCCAGCTTGTCGCTGAGGACACGGGACAGGTTCTCACAGTCGTCCACAGAAACGCCCTGCGGTCTGTCAATCAGAACCTTTAAGAACCACTCCGACCCCTCTTTTTCATATCGCACATCCCACAGGGACAGCCCCAGCCGCTCTGCCTCCGGCAGGGCGATGGCCGTCACTTCCTCCACAATGGACTTGCCTTTGCTTATGGCCATGATTTCCTCCCAACATAAAGGAAAGAGCGGGTTGCCCCACTCTTTACCATTCAACCTATTGACTTACTTTATCAGTATAGTCCTTCCCTGCCGTTTTGTCAAGGGGGAACAATTGCTCTTTCCCCTCTAAATTCAGCTTTTTCTCCAGTTCCCGAACGCGGCCTTCCAACAAGGCTTCGTATTGCGTAAGACGGTATATTTTTCTGTTCAGCCCAGAAACAATGGATGTCAAGGAAAGCAAAATAAACAGCACAAACAAGCCTTCAAGGACAAAGACTGTGTTGACTGGGGAAGCAATTCCCACGAGATGGGCAACCTCTGTGATAATTCCTGGTAAAATTGCCAAGATAAGTAGTACAAAGGCAGATAACAGCCACAACAACGTGTACCGAAGATTCAGCCGTTTGCCGAACATCCTCATTCCAGAAGTTGGGTCCTTCACCCTTTTCCCTGTGGTCAGCCGCATTGCAAAGGAAATTAAATGGCTTCCGACCATTCTCAGTGTAAACGGTTTTTTCTTTGTGACAAATCGTGAACCGACAACAATGTCATAGCCTTTCTGCGCCTCCTCCAGCATGGGGGCAATACACTCCGGAAGGTGCTGTCCGTCGGCATCAAACTGAAGGGCATAATCATACCCTTGCCGATCCGCATATTTCAGCCCCGCCTGAAAGGCCCCAGCCAGGCCAAGATTGACAGGAAGGCTTAGCAGGTGGTAGCCGCGTTTTTCACAAATCGCCTCCGTATTGTCCTTCGAGCCATCATTGACGACAAGATAATCATATTGGGGAAAGCAGTCAATCAGATGATCAACCACTCTTTCAATATTTTTTTCTTCGTTATAGGCCGGAATAATCAGCAATACTTTCATAGGCAATCCTGTCTTTTCTTATTTTTCATTCTGTACCAGTATACCTGTCTCCGGTTTATTTTGTCAAGGCATAAGAAAAGGAAACCCTTTAAGGGGTTTCCTTTTTCCCTAATCTTCCAGCTGTTTGCCCAGGAACATGGCGCCTGCCTCACAAAGCTTTTCCGTCAGCCTGTCCCCTGCGCCGGGCGTATCCGCCAGCAGCATTACGCCGCCCAAAATGTCCCCCATACTGTTAATTGGCGTCAGGGCTACAATCATCCTGTCACAGTCCTTGATGCCCTGCATGCGCAGGCCTGCGAGGGTGTCCGCAGGAATGCTTTTCCTTTTTTCCAACAGTTCTGCCATTTGCACGGAAATCTTTTTCCCTATCAGCTCCTTTTTGGAAAGGCCCGCTGCTGCAATCACCTTTTCCTTGTCGCACACGGCGGCAGCCAGGCCGCTGACGCGGTACAGCGTCTCCGCACAGCTGGCGGCAGTGTCGCCCAGCTCTCCCATCTGCGAGTATTTCTTAAAAATAACGCGGCCGCCCTCATCGGTGTAAATTTCCAGCGGGTCCCCTTCCCTGATGTGCATGGTGCGTCGGATTTCCTTCGGAATGACCACGCGGCCGAGGTCGTCAATTCTCCTTACGATTCCAGTGGCTTTCATCGTTTTTCCCTCCCTGTCTGATACTCTACTAGTGTGGTGCCGTCCAATCGTTTTATACACGCGGGGGAAAATCCGAGGCATGTTTTTTCTTGTTTTTCTCATACCCTGTAAACGGCCTGCTGGAAATCCGGTGCTGTGACAAGCAAAAACGGACAGCATGGCCTCCAGGCCACGCTGTCCGTTTTTGACATTATACCACACGGTTTTTCAAATTTCCAGTTTTTTTACAAATTTCCCAGTCCGTTCACTTCTGGTTCATTGAATTGCCGTCCGCAAGCATGCTATAATAACTAAATGGAAGAAAGGAGGGATATTGGATGAAACGGCGGCTTACAGCACTTTTTTTGTGCTGTCTTGTCTGTTTGGGCCTTCTCTCCGGCTGCGGGGGCGGGAATTCCGGCGCGCTGAATGTCTCCCTGCCCGGCAGCGCGGACAATTTGGATCCGCTGTATTCCTCCTCCCTTTTTTCAGATACGGTTGTGATGAACTGTTTGGAGGGGCTGCTGGTCCTCCAGCAGGACGGCAGCCTTGCAAACGGCTGTGCGGAAAGCTACACCGTCTCCGACGATGGACTGCAGTACACCTTCACCCTGAAGGAGGGGCTTACCTGGTCGGACGGGACCCCCTTGACCGCCGACGATTTTGTCTTTACGTTTGAGAGGATGTTTCAGTCCTCTTATCCCTCCGACCTTGCGTCGCAGTACACCTGTATTCAAAATGCCTCTGCCGTACTTGCAGGCACGGCGGATGTATCCTCCCTCGGTGTGCGTGCGCAGGACAGCCGCACCCTGGTCTTCACGTTGGAAAGCAGGAACATCCTGTTCCCAAACCTGCTTGCAGGCAAGGGGGCGCTGCCCTGCAACCGGCAGTTTTTTCTGGACAGTGCAGGAAAATACGGCCTGTCCAGGGACACCCTGCTGTTTAACGGCCCGTTCCGTATCACCTATATGGCGGACGGCTCGGTAACCCTTCGGAGGAACGACGCCTATGCCGGAAAGGACAGCGTGCTGCCCACCGTAATCTATCTCAGCGTGGCGGACGGGGAGGCCGCGCAGTCCGCCCTGAACAGCGGGCAGGCGGACGTGGCCGTATTACCCGGTAGCCTTGCTGAGGGGGTATCCGCCGGGGACGCGGAAACCGTCTATGCGGGAACGACTGTCTATGCCATTGTGTTCAACCGGGGCAACGACTACTTCCGCAGCGCCAACCTGCGCAGCGCACTGCTGTACGGCCTTAACCGCGCCTCTCTTGAACGGGGCGCCACCTCCCTGATTCCCGGCAGTGTGTCCGTGGGCGGCACACCGTATGTCTCCCTTCTGTCCGGGGCGCCTTTCCCCGGCTACAATGCGGATACCGCAAAACAGTTTTACAGCGCCGCCCTGTCAGAGCTTGGGCTTGTGAAAATCCCTTCCCTGACGCTGTTGGTGCCGCAGGACAGCGGCGCGCAGGAGATACTGGCGCCGGCTCTGCAAAACTGGCAGAGGAACCTTTCTTTCTACATCAATTTAAAAACCGGCACCACGGCGGACATCACTGCCGCCATCCAGTCCGGCCAGTATGACGCCGCGCTGATTCCCCTTACCGCCGACTACGACAGCCCGCTGGCAGTGCTCGGGCAGTTCCTGTCCTCCAGCCCTTCCAACATTTACGGTTATCAGAACGCCGCGTACGACCGGCTGCTTTCCTCCGTTTCATCCCTGTCCTCCGAGCAAGCGCAGGCGGACGTGTTTTTCCAGGCAGAGCAGCTTCTGGCCGCAGACAGCGTGCTGGTGCCCGTGTATGAGGAGCAGACCGCCCTTGTCTGTATGCCCGGCGTATCCGGGCTGAGCTACCCCAAGGGGCTTGGCTGGCTTTCTTTTAAAAGTGCAGTAAAACAGTAAAAAGGCGCCCCATCCATTCGGGCGCCTTTTATGTTTTCAGAACCGGATGCCGATTTTACTTCAGTATGGTAATTTTCCCAATAATGGGCAGCGGCTTTTCTTTTCCGCCTGCTGCATTGATAATGCCGAGGACGGCAAGCACGCCGAAGGCAATCCAGAGAATGCCCAGAATGGTTACCACCGCGCTGACAACGCCGTACATTCCAAGGCCGCTGAAGCTGCCCCACACAATCCCCCACAGGATGTTGGAGATAATCGCAACAACAATGCCGTAGGCCACCTCCGCAATAAACAGGACCAGGCCCTGATTGGCATGGAACCGGGCGAATTTACTGTCCTTCGCCGCAAAGATGGGGACCAGACACAAAAAGCCCAGATACGCGAGGATTCCCATCGCCTTGTTCTGTTCCGCATCGCTTTGTGCCGCCAGGGGTGTGCCCTGCACCGGAGCCGCTCCAGTGGGCGCGCCGCACTGCGGGCAGAAAGCAACCCCGTCTTCCAGCTGTGCGCCGCATTTTCCGCAAAATGCCATTGTTTTTTCCTCCTTAAATTCTGATAATATTTGAAATCAGCGGTCTCCCGCGCCATTCACAAAATGAAGACATATCCTATTTTCATTATAATAAATTTCAGAAAAAAATCCAGATAAATTTTTGCATTTCGAGAAGGATTCCCCCGCTTTGAATAAAAAGGAGGAGAGGGGCCCTCTTCTCCTTTTTTGTAGCTTTATGGTATCCGTTTGACTATTTTCGCAGGAACGCCCGCCACCACCACATTGTCCGGCACATCCCCGGTGACCACTGCACCGGAGGCCACGGTGACGTTGCTGCCGATAGTGACGCCCGGGTTGATAATGGCACCGCCGCCAACCCACACATTGTCGCCAATTTTTACCGGCTTTCCGTATTCAAGGCCCTCCAGCCTCAGCTTCGGGTCGGTGGGGTGGCCGGCGGTGAAAATGCACACCCGCGGGGCAAGCAGGCAGTTGTCGCCGATGTGGATGTCGCACACATCCAGCATCAGGCAGTCCATATTGGCATAAAAATTGTCGCCAATGTGGATATTACTGCCGTAGTCACAGCGAAAAGGCGGATCAATCCACGGTTCCTTTCCCACGCTGCCCAGCAACTGCTTTAAAATGGCAAGCCGCTCCTCATTCTCCCCTTCCGCCGTCTCGTTGTAGCGCTTCGTCAAATCCTTGCAGCGTTTGGCGTCCGCCCGCAATTCCGGGTCGTTGGAGTGGTACAGCAGTCCCGCTTTCATCTTTTCTTTTTCGGTCATACTGGGTTCTCCTTAGTAATTGAGAATGAACTTCACCTTGTCCGCGCGCATCCTCTGGGTGCCACGGTGGACAGGCTTCCGGTTTTCATCGCAGATTACGCCCTTAAAGATAAACAGCGCGCTGCCCACCGGAATTTCCAACAGCTCCGCGTCCTGCTTGGTGGCGTAGGACATCTCCAGCGTCCGGTTGGCATGCGAAAGGCGGATGCCCTTTTTCTGCTTAAGGATGTCGTACAGCGACTCATTCACCAAATCCTCCTCCAGCAGGAAGCCAAACTCCCTACGGAAGGTGTCAATCTCAATAAAGTGCGTCTCCCCCCCAATGAAGCGGAGCCGCTCGATTTTCACGACCTCCTCCCCTTCTTGTACGCCGAGGTACTTTGCATCCCCGGCAGTGGCCGGTACATAGCCCCGGTTGAGGATTTTGCATCCGGATTCCAGCCCCTCCAGCCTGCAGGAGGTGGAAAAGCCGGACATTGAAATAATATTGCTTTCAAACTTGGGATGGCTGACAAAGGTCCCTTTCCCCTGCCGCTTGATAAGGAAACCGTCCTCCACCAGCAGGGTGATGGCGTTGCGCACCGTAATGCGGCTGACGCCAAAACTTTCACTCAGCTCGTCCTCGGTCTGGATTTTGTCGCCGGGCTTCAGCTTTCCGCCCAGTATCTCTGAGCGCAGATGCCGCTCCAGCTGTTTATAAAGCGGCTCTGCATTGGCGCTTTTCAGCTGCTTTTCCTCCGCTGCCGTGTTTTTCTGTGCCATAGGTTTCCGCCCCCCTACTTTCTGTTAGTGTCCGTCTGCCGGACAGCCGCCTGCTTGCTGCTGTGCCGCCCCCCGTAGCCCCGCGCTGCGGCGGTTTTCACCGCAAAAACGGGCGGCAGACTGCTTCTGTGCATATTATACAGGAGCCACCGCCTTTTTTCAATCGCTTCCGTCCGTTTTTTCCCTTTCGGGCCCTTTACAAATGCGCCGGGCTATGCTATGATAGCGTTAAAGGTCATATAAGGTATTATTTATACCATCATGATAGAACGGAGGATTTGGAAGTATGGCTATCAAATTACTGTGTATCGGGAACGTCGGTGTGGACATCTATGAGGACGGCGCAGTCTGTGCCGGCGGGCATGCTGTCAACACAGCGGCCTATTTCAGGAAAATCGGGGCGGAAGCGGCCGTCATCAGCGCCATTGGTGACGACGGCAACGGGAAAACGGTGCTGGACGCGTTGGACAGCCTCGGCATCGACCGCAGCCATCTGCGCGTAATCCCCGGCGGGGAAACCGGCTACTGCCAGATCCACATGGACGGCGGGAACGCGGAAATTTCCTGCGGAAACAAGGGCGGCGTCCTGCGGGAAAAAGGACTCAGCCTGACGCAGGAGGACAAGGACTTCATGAAGCAGTTCTCCGTCCTTCACTTTGATGTCAACGGCCATTGCGACGGGCTGCTGCCGGAGGTGAAGGAACTGCATGTGCCTATCTCCTACGACTTCGGCACCTTCTTCACGGACGAGCGTATTGCTGCTGTGGCCCCCTATGCCACCTTTGCCTTTATCAGCTGTGAAGGGATGGAGGAGCAGCAGGTCAAGGACGCCATGGCCAAAATCCAGAAGGCCGGCCCCACCCTTGTCTACGCCATGTGCGGGGCGCGGGGCTCCATCGCCTACGACGGGCACCGCTACTACAAGGCAACGGCACGGCCCACCATCCCGGTGGATACCCTCGGCGCGGGGGATGCGTTTGCAGCCGGCGTTCTGCACCATCTTGCCGCCTATATCGACTACCGCGGCTGGACGGACGTCGCAGACGGGCGGTTCATCCCCGCCTCCGTCACCTCCGAGGCCCCTTACTGCGGCGACGTGTGCAGCCACCGCGCACTGCTGGTAAAAGGCGCCTTCGACACGGCGCCCATCAACCTGTCCTATACCAAGCGCTTCGCCTACAAGCTGTACTGCTAAAGACGCAAAAAGGCGGCAGGGAAATTCCCTGCCGCCTTTTCTTTTTACTGATAAAGGATTTTTACCGGCTGTTCTGCAACATCCCTGCTCAGGCACACCATGTTCAACGTCTCATAGCTGTAGTTGTCCTGATAGGCGTCCAGGCGGATGACTGCCAGCAGCCCCTCCTGTGTCTGGTACACCCCGGTCAGCGCCGCCTGTCTCGGCATGGGCAGGAAAAGGACATCCGGAATGTCCTCATCAGCAGAGGAGAGCGTCTTTACGAAATCCTGCCCGTTCAGTATGTCCGCATACCGGTCAAGGTAGGCCTCCAGTTCACCCCTTGTGTGCGCAAGGGCCGGCTCCATCTGCTCCACACCGCCTCTTGCCAGAATCAGGCTGCTTTTGAACTCCAGCGGGTAGCTGGGGTAGGTCCGGAACGGCTCTATCGTGCCCTTTTCCATCAGGGCCAAAAACTGTCTGGCAAAGGTTTCCGCATCGGTTATCTGCAGCATTTCTGCCGGGAATCTGGAACCCGTCCACAGTTGTATAAAATCCTCGCTGATACAGACCACCGGGTTTTCCCCGTATCCATCCAGATAGACGCGGTATGCCGCCTGCGGATCCTGCTGTGTGTGGGAGCCGGAAAATTCCTGGGTCCCAAGCAGGCTGAGCAGCCCATCCCTTGCTTCATTTCCGGGATACAGGGTGCGGATTTCCCCGGTTTTTACATTCTCCACCGTCACTGCATCCCCCGTGGCCAGCTGGTAGCCGGGCAGGGCCTTTGCCTCTGCGGCGGCTGCCGCTTGCTGCGGGTTGAATGCCAGGCCCACACCGACGGCAGTCACCAAAATGAAAGCGCACAGTACGGTCCAAACCGCAGGTTTTTTAAACCTTAACACGTTGTTCACCCTCCTTTTCGTCACACATTCTCCAAATGCCAGGGTGCACAGGCCGGCGCCCCTTACCGACATCCGTACAAGTGAAAGGGAGTATGCCCGCCGGATGTCGCCGGGCTGACAGCGCATGACCCGCTCATCACAGGCCATCTCCATGTCCCTGTTCATCAGCCAAAAAGACAGCCAGACCACAGGGTTGAACCAGTGTAAGCACAGTGCGAGAAAGCCAAGCTGCTTCAGCGCCGTATCCCCGCGGCGGATGTGCGCGCGCTCATGCAGCAGGACATATTCCCGCTCCGTCCCCGGCAGGCCCTGGGGCAGGTAGATCCGCGGCCGCAGGACCCCCAGCACAAAGGCCGTACCTATCTGATCCGTCTCATACACGCCCTTCCCCGTCCGGACTGCGGTCCGGATCCGCAGCCGCAGCCGGAGATAGAGGAAAAGCTCCCTGCCGATAAGCAGCAGCACACCCGCCAGCCAAAGCAGGGTCAGCAGCTGCCCCAGCGACAGGCCGCCCGCCTGTCCCGCCGGACCGGGCGGAGGCAGCGCCGTCCCCGTGCCGGAGGTCCCGGAAACCGGGGCGGACGGCACAGCAGGCACAAAAACGCCCAGTCCTATCTGTGTGGTCGTCTCCTGCGCCGGCAGGGCGGGAAGCAGGCTGAAGGAGCTTTCCAGCGCAAACGGGCACAGCAGCCGGAAAACCACCACCAGCCACAGCGCACCGGTAATCCCCTTCGGTACGCGTCGGAGAAGCAGGCGCAGCACCATCACAACCGCCGCCGCATACGCGCCAGTTATACTCATTTCCAGCACCGTACGCAGCACCCCGGTCATTTTGTCGCCTCCTCAATCATGCGTTCCAGCTCCGCCGCTTCCTCCTTTGTCAGCTTGCGGTCCTGTAAAAAGGTCGCCAGAAAGGCCGGAAGCGATCCGTCGAAGTTCTTTTCCAGCAGGGCCTGCGTCTCATACTGCTGCACCTGACGCCGACCCACCAGGGAAGTGACGGTGGCGTTCTCATTTTTCAGGATCCCTTTTCCCGCAAGCTTACGCAGAACCGTGTAGGTGGTGGGCTTCTTCCAGCCAAGCCGCTGTGCGCACACACGGCACAGCTCGGTAGAGCCGACAGGCTCCATCTCCCAGATAATGTCCATTAGCCGGTACTCTGCATCAAACAGTTTTAAGCTGTCCATGGGTTCTCCTCCCTTAAGTTTATCTTGATAAACCTTCTACAAAAAATTTATCAGGATAAACCTGATTTGTCAATAGAATTTTGAAAAAAAGAGGGCCATACGGCCCTCTTTTCTATTCTTTTGGTTTTGCTGTGCTTTTGCGTACAATCAGTTGCGGCTCAAACTGGATCACCTTGTTCTCCGTCTCCCCATTGGCAATTTCCATCAGCAGGCTGGCCGCCGCGGAACCCAGCTCCTCCAGCGGCTGGCGGACAGAGGTAAGGGGTACCTCCAAAATTTCCGAAAAAAAGATGTCGTCGTAGCCCACTACAGACACGTCGTCCGGCACGCTTTTCCCCTGCCTGCGCAGGGCCTTATAGGCGCCGTATGCCATCATGTCGTTAAAGGCGAACAGCGCCGTATACTGCTTGTCCGCAAGCTTTAGGACGCCCTCCTCACCATTCTGCATCATGTAGCCACCCTCCACAAGCAGGCTCTCATCAAAGGGGATGCCGTACTGGCTCAGGGCCTGGCGGTATCCCTCCACACGGCTGATAGAGCCCTGCAGGTAGGACGGTCCCGTGATACAGGCGATACGCCGGTGGCCCAGCTTAATCAGATGTTCTGTTGCGAGGAAGCCGCCCTTTTTATGGTCCACCACCACGGCGCTTCCCTGCACCGTGCGGTCCAGAAGCAGCAGCGGAATCCCCAGGGAACGGGTCAGCTCACAGCTCTCCTGTGTTTTCTCATCATTGCCATCCGACGAGATGCCCAAAATAATCCCGTCCACCCCGCGGCTGCCCAACACGCGGATATATTCCAGCTCCCGTTTGTGCTGATCGCCCGTGTTGCACAGCATCACTGTCCATCCCTTTTTACGGCAGGCGTGCTCGGCCTCCTTGGCAATGGCGGAGTAAAACATGTTGCGGATGTCCGGCACCAGCAGGCCGATGGTGTTGGTTCGCCGTTTAATCAGGCCCACGGCCAGCTGGTTCGGGCGGTAGTCCATCTCTTTCGCCGCTTTCAGCACCCGCTCCCTTGTGGCACTGGAAATCCCGGACGGCTTATGGTTCAGCACCAGCGACACGGTGGTAACCGACAGGCCGGTGGCCGCTGCAATGTCCTTAATGGTGGTCCGCATCCGCACTTCCCTCCCTGCTTTCGTTATTTTCTTTATTATACCCGCTGTACCGTAAGAAGTAAATCGTTTTATTCAAAAATCCCTCTTGACATCAGGAAATGAATGCGCTATACTGACCTCAACAAGGTAAAACGTTTTACCTAATTTAGTTTGGAGGGTTTCTCAATGGAAAAACGTAGAGTTATCATCGACTGTGACCCTGGACATGACGATGCGGTTGCCATTCTGATGGCCGCACGCCACCCCAAGCTGGAGCTGCTGGGCATTACCACCGTGCGCGGCAACCAGACGTTGGAAAAAACAACGACCAACGCCTTAAACGTGTGCCAG
>CAJFUF010000026.1 GCA_904420175.1 Candidatus Schneewindia gallinarum | reverse complement strand
CTTGCAAAATGACGCCAAAATGTCAATAAAAGGTCGCTCCCCCCGCGGGGAGCGTGGATTGAAATAACAGTGGGAATCTGTCCAGTCGCCGCACACATTGTCGCTCCCCCCGCAGGGAGCGTGGATTGAAATCTCTGTTGGCTCATCCTCCGGCCTGCCTTTATCAGTCGCTCCCCCCGCAGGGAGCGTGGATTGAAATATATACCACGTCATAGTGTTCAAATCCATTCCACCGTCGCTCCCCCCGCAGGGAGCGTGGATTGAAATACGTCGAAGCTGGTGACGCTTTCGGCGGGGATGGAGTCGCTCCCCCCGCAGGGAGCGTGGATTGAAATTTAATAGTCCCTGTTTAACTTGCAAAACTCTTTCGTCGCTCCCCCCGCGGGGAGCGTGGATTGAAATTCTTTGGCCTTATCCCAGACAAAATCGACCGCCACGTCGCTCCCCCACGGGGAGCGTGGATTGAAATGGAGACTGAATTGCAAACCAATCCACCATCTCCTCATTTGTCGCCCATGCTCCCGCATCGGAGATGGAATCAAATCCCAGCCCGCTTTCAAATAGAAAAGCGTGTCATATTTCGTGTCTTAGATATTGCTTTAGGAGTCTATCTGTCTCAGTCTATGATAAGTCAGAATATTCAAGCGAATCACAGACAATTTTCTTCTCGTGAAAATTGCAATAAGCGCCTGCCTCCCCGTGCACGGAAAGATATCCATCTTTATCACGCCTTGTAATTTCCACAGTATACTTCGTTCCTAGAATGTCAATTTTGCACATAAAAAACAGAGCGCCACCTTTCTCCCCTTCGGGTTAAAGTGGCACTCTGCTGGTGCTCTAAATTATTTATTATCTTTCTATAATAATTTCTTCAGTCCCAGAAAACTCTCTTTTATACGCTGATTCAATAGACGGACTGCCCTCATAACAAACACATTGACTTATTATCTTATTATTTGCATCTTTCTGTATTATGACTCCGCCTGACTCAAACGAAATTACAATGGTTTCTAATGGGGTAACTGCATCTTCATTAAACATTCTTGTTGCAAATGATTTTGCGCTTTTCATGTAACTGTCCCAATTGGTTGCATCGCGTGTCTTTATCCCGAAACGCCATCCTAAACCATCCGTTCCCTCAAAATAACCATATGTTACAACATCAAAAACTTCTTTTGCTTCATTTACTAAATAATCTTCAACACCAAACTCTAATTGAGAACTTTCAATGTCATCAGAAGGCTTAGCACACGCACTTAGTAATAAAACAAGTAAAAAAGCAATAAAACTAACCTTTTTCAACGGCGGCGTCCCCCTCTTGCCATCGACAATATAATTCCTATCGGCGCAAACAAAATGAATAACCAAATCATAATACTCCTCCATACTCAAAGAAAAATATTGTCTTTCTTATTAGAGATAATCATACCATAAAAATTTGAAATCTCCAACTATTTTCTTTCGCCATTCATCGTCGCTCTTGCGCGGTTACAATATGTGCTCCGGCTAATCCCCATCGCAGCGCAACACTCTTTGACGGTCATTTGACCGTCTTTTTGCAGAAATTTTTCAAATTCATCAGTTGCGATTCGAGGCCGTCCATATCTATCTCATTCCCCGCGCCTCTTCATCGCCTCTATCCCCTCGCGCTGACGTTTTCGGATTTTCTTTCGCTCTTGCTCGGCCATGCTGCCAAGCACCTCAATAAGAATACTGTTTAACATATCTCCAATCCAATCTTGACCTTTAAAATCCATCAGAGTGGTTGGAACATCAAGCAGCCTCACGGTTATGCCATGCTTTTTGAACCACTTAAGTTCAGAGTGGATTTCTTCTTTGTTGCGTCCTAATCGGTCAAGTTCCTCAAGTCGCTCCCCACACGGGGAGCGTGGATTGAAATCGACTGAACGATAAGGTGATGCGGAACAAAACGTCGCTCCCTCACGACAGCTCCTTGCGGCCGAAGGCCTTTCACTTTACCGTTCATTTTTGCCGGACGGTGAAACAGTCTCTCACAGCAAAGCGGTGAGAGACTGCTTGCATTTGCCCAAAAACCGGAAACGAAGCCTTGCAATTATCATACAGTGATAATAAGCGTTAGCGACAGCAAGGAGAAGAATTATGCGTAATGGATATACCCGGCAGCAAATTTGTTTGATGAAGCAGCTGCAGCAATTGTGGGGGCAACACCGGGCCGCACTGCAATTTTTTTGGCGTATCCCCGAAGCGGAAGCCCTTCCTGTGGCAGTAATCCGGCCAAAGCCAGATGTGGCTCGTATTCGATGCCGGGTTGCGCGCGTTTGACATCCTGCACAGATACCCCGCCGGCAGGGATGAGCAGGCCGGTCTCCTTTTGAAGATAGCCTGCGAAATCGTCCGGCCGTCGGCCGCTGCTGTGTCATGCCGCGCTGCCTGCGTCGCGACCGGATGTTTTGGTATAACTGCTGCATAACAGCCCCTCCTCTATGCTCACAGCGTACCATAAAAATGAATGTGATTCAAGCATCATCCGGAAAAGTGACAGATGTGGAAGGAACTGGCATACTGGATTTATGAATTTAATTTATAATATACTGAAAATAGATAAATTGGTGTGCAGGCACCCAACAGTGAAAAGGAGGACAAACCATAATAGAAATTGGAACCACGCCGTAGAATTTACAGCCGATTAAAACTCCCGGCAGCTTTTCCGCCACGCTGATGGATCTGGACGCCTCGTAAGAGCGTAACCTGAGCGAGGTAACCATTCCTTTGACACTGAACAGCGGCACGCCGGGAATGTACATGAAAAAGAACCGGGATGGAACTTATATCATCGGTTTTGGGAAAACCCCGGATGGAGCCGGAAAGTCCGGAATTGATGTGGCAGGGGATATTTATATCAATGGCCGGTCTCTGCTGGATAAAATGTACCCTGTGGGAAGTATCTATATATCCACAGCAGAAACCAACCCGAAAGACCTTTTTGGAGGCACATGGGAGGAGTATGCAAAGGGCCGCGTCATTATGGGAGTCGGAGATAATGAAAAAACAAACTATACCGCAGGGCAGACCGGCGGACAGGATGTTATTACAAACACCCACAACCATTATTTATTAAGCAGCTTTGACGGCACAGGATTTTATATGTCCAGTAGTGGAAATGCACCAAGAAGCCGGACAAAAACGGTGTCAAGGGCACATATCAGTCCGGATACAACAGGTTCTGGAACAACTAGAGAGGACAGTACTTATAACGAGACTTTGACGCTGGATGTCAGGCAGCCGTATATTGCCTGTTTCATCTGGAGACGGACGGCATAAGAGAAAGAGGGGGCTGCGGCCCCCTCTTTTCACAGAAATGATTGATTTTTTAGTGCTGCTGTCCAAGGCGTGCGGCACAGCGCATACGTATGCAACCGCCTGCGGACGCCGGCGGTTCCCGCTTCGGCGCGCCGGAGTGGGAAATCAGGACTTCTGCTTTTTTCGCTTCCCGTCCGTCCCCTTTTGGCCGTCTGGCAGGGGGACATCGTAAATTTCACTATAGGAGTCCACCTCCTGGCTGGTTGCGGGGGGCGTGGGCATAAGCCCGGTGCACTCCGTGGCGGAGGCCACGCCGAACTGCTCGTCAAACAGCTCGCGATCATCCTCGTGGTCAATGGGCAGCGGGGGCTGCCCGTGCTCTTTCTTATCCATGGTTTCTCCTTTCACTTAGTCGTCTCCACGCAGCAGGTTTTCAGCGTAGTCCTTTAAGCTTTCAAAGGAATTGACGCTGTCTGCGCGGGTCTCAATCTGATTGCGGACGTAGTCCGGCAGGGATGTGAAATAGGCGCCGGCCTCGCTGTCCTGCTCACACAGGGCGTATAAATCGGGGTAGTGCTTCATAGTTTATCACCTCACTGAAATTAGTGTTGACGGATGCCGGTCGTTTTATGTGAAATGAAAAAAATGGTGGTGTGAAAGGCGGTTTAAACTTTAATTAGATTTAAGGTTTGTTTTGTATCCTTTTCAAAAGCAGTTTATAATAAACAAAAAGGGGTGAGGGAATGCGGCTTCTTGTGGCGGATGACGAGAAAGAGCTGGTGAATGCGCTCAGCGTGGTATTAAAGCACAACCAGTACATGGTGGATGCGGTGTACAACGGCACGGATGCGCTGGATTATGCGCTGACGGGGGACTATGACGGGATTGTGCTGGACGTGATGATGCCGGGGCTTGACGGGCTGCAGGTGCTGCAGGCCCTGCGGGAGAAGGGAATCGACACGCCGGTGCTGCTGCTGACGGCGAAAAGCCAGCTGGAGGACCGGGTGGCCGGACTGGACACCGGAGCGGACGACTATCTGCCCAAGCCGTTCCACATGGAGGAGCTGCTGGCGCGCATCCGCGCCATGACACGGCGCCGCGCGGAGTATGTACCCGATACGCTGTGTTACGGCGGGGTCAGCCTTGACCGGAGGCGCTTTGTGCTGTGCGGGCCCGCGGGGGAGGTTCGGCTTGTGGGAAAGGAATACCAGCTGATGGAACTGCTGATGGCAAACCCGGGGCAGCTGCTGTCCACGGAACAGCTGATGCAGCGCGTCTGGGGGTACGAGACGGAGACGGAACTCAGCGTGGTGTGGGTGTACATTTCCACCCTGCGCAAGCGCCTTGCCGCTGTGGGCGGCGGGGTGGAAATCCGGGCGGCGCGCGGCCTCGGCTACACACTGGAGGAGAGGGCATGATAGAAAGGCTGCAGCGGAAATTTGTGTTTATTGCCATGGGCTCGCTGCTGCTGGTGATGGTGGTGGTTTTGGGGGCTGTCAACACAGTCAACTTTCACCAAATTAACGAGCGGGCGGACGGTTTGCTGAGAATCCTCAGCGACAACGGCGGGAAATTTCCCGCTTCCAGCGACAAGGACAAGCCACCGGAGGACGGACCGCCCGGTGCGCAGATGAATGAGGAGACGCAGTTTGAGACGCGCTATTTTACAGCGCGGGCCTCGTCTGGCGGGACGGTGACCCAGATTGATACGGGACATGTGGCGGCTATCTCCTCTGCCGAGGCGAAGGAGATGGCCGAGCAGGCACTGTCCTCCGGCAGGGACAGCGGCACCATTGGGGTGTACCGCTACCTGCGGACGGAGCAGAACGACGGCAGCCTTCTCGTGTTTGTGGACTGCCGAAACCAGTTTGAGACGGCGAAAAGCTTCCTGATCGCCTCCTTCGGAATCGGCCTTGCCAGCCTTGCGGTGGTGGGCCTGCTGGTGGCGGTGCTGTCCCGCAAGGCCATCCGCCCTGTGGTGGAAAGCATCCAGAAGCAGAAGCGGTTTATCGCCGATGCGGGGCACGAAATCAAGACCCCGCTGTCCATCATCTCCGCCAACACCGATGTGCTGGAACTGCAGCAGGGGAAAAGCGAGTGGACGGACAGCATCCGGCGGCAGGTAATGCGCCTTGGCGGGCTGGTGGAAAACATGCTGGCCCTGTCCCGCCTGGAGGAGGGCGGCCGGCGGCTTTCCTCTGTGCCGGTGCCGCTTTCGGCACTGGCCGCCGAGGAGGCGGAGCCGTTCAGGACACTGGCTGCGGCGCAGGGCTGCAGGCTGGAAACGGACATCGGCCCGGACATTACAGTCAAGGGGGAGCCGGGCAGCCTGCGGCAGCTTATCGGCATTTTGCTGGACAATGCGGTGAAATATGCCGGGGGCGGGAAAACCATCCGGCTGAACCTTCGGAAAAACGGGAAAAGCGGCGCGGTGCTGGAAGTTTACAACGACCTTGACGCACCGCCGCAGGGGGACCTGTCCCGCCTGTTCGACCGGTTTTACCGTGCGGACGACTCCCGTGAGAGACGGACGGGTGGCTACGGCATCGGGCTGTCCATTGCGGCGGCAACCGCGGCGGCACACCGGGCCACACTGTGCGCGGAGGCCCGCGGCTGCGGGATTGTTTTTACGCTGGTGCTGAAATAATTTCACTTTTCATCCCATTTTCACAGGGAACCTGAGGTTTTCAGGTTCCCTTTTAAGTTTTCTTAAGGTTGCGTCCTTAAAATCAAGGCAGCAACGAAAAAGGAGAGGGACGCATGTGTGAGTATCAGGAAGTTTTTAGACGGTATGAAAAAAAGTACCTGCTGAAGGAGCAGACGTACCGCCTGCTGGCGGAGCGGCTGCAGGACCGGTTTGTGCCGGATGAATACGGGGAAAGCACCGTGTGCAACATCTATTTTGATACGCCGGACAACCGGCTGGTACGAACTTCCATCGAGGGGCCGGTCTACAAGGAAAAGCTGCGCCTAAGAAGCTACGGCGTGCCCCGGCAGGACGGCACAGTGTTTGTGGAGATGAAAAAGAAGTACCGCGGCATTGTGTATAAGCGGCGCGCGGACATGACTTTGGAGGCGGCAGAGCAGTTTTTGCATAAAGGAACGCCGCCGGACAGCCTGAACCAGATTGGACGGGAAATTTTGTGGAGCATGCGTTACTACAGCGGGCTGCGCCCCGCCATGTACCTGTGCTGCGACCGGACGGCGCTGGTGGGTGCGGACGACCCGAACCTGCGGATAACGTTTGACAGCAGGCTTTTGTGGCGGCAGAGCGCCCTGCACCTTGAAGAGGGCGCGTGGGGCATACCCCTGCTGCCAGCGGGGACGCGCCTGATGGAAATCAAAATCCCGGATGCCATGCCGGTGTGGCTGGCGGATATTTTGGACGGGATGAAACTTTATCCCACCTCCTTCTCAAAATACGGCGCCGCTTACCGGGCGGAGCGGCATGGGAAGGGCCGGAAGGAAAGCGGGGTGGTCTGCTGTGCTTGATTCCCTGCTTGGCAGTGTGCTGAGCACTGTGACCAGCACATTTTCCATCACGTCGTTTCTTATGTGCACGCTGGCATCGCTGGTGCTGGGCGCTGTAATTGCGGCCGCACACATGTTCCGCGGCACCTATACAAAAAGCTTTGTCGTCACGCTGGCCCTGCTGCCCGCCGTGGTGCAGATGGTGATTATGCTGGTCAACGGCAACCTGGGGGCCGGCGTGGCGGTTGCGGGCGCATTCAGCCTGGTCCGGTTCCGCTCCGCCCCGGGCACGGCGAAGGAAATTTGCAGCATCTTCCTTGCCATGGCCGTGGGCCTTGCCACCGGAATGGGCTACCTTGGGGTGGCGGCACTGTTTACCGCCATTCTGTGCCTTGTGAGTGTGGCCTACACGCTGACGGGCTTCGGCGAGGGAAAGCAGGCGGAGAAGGATTTGAAGATTACCATTCCGGAAAGCCTGGACTACACTGGGATGTTTGAAGATTTATTCGACCGCTACACCCGCTCCCACGAGCTGCTTTCGGTGCGCACCACCGACATGGGCAGCCTGTATAAGCTACACTACCGCATTGTGCTGAAGGATGTGTCAAAGGAGAAGGAATTCATGGACGAGCTGCGCTGCCGAAACGGGAATCTGGAGATCTCCTGCGGCAGGGTGGCGGTCAGCCGGGAAGACCTGTAAAAAGAAGGTGAAGGGTTATGAAACAGAAACGGGCCGCCGCCCTTTTGCTGGCGGCGGCATTGGCGGCCGGGCTGCTGTCCGGCTGTGTGGACGGCACAAAGGAAAGCATATCCGGCGATACGGCGTCATCGGCGTCGGAGGGGACGTTTGACCTCAGCTTTTCCGCAAGGGATCTGGATGTGGGGTATGACGAGAGCACCGCGGTAAAGATAACGCTGTCCGGGGACAGCGTTACGGTGGACGGCGGCGGGACGTCGTTAGACGGGAGTGTGCTGACCATCAGCGCCGAGGGCACCTACATCCTGACGGGCGAGCTGACGGACGGGCAGATTGTGGTAAACGCCGCGGACACGGCAAAAATCCAGCTGGTGCTGGATCAGGCAGCCGTCCATAACAGCAGCGGCCCCGCCATCCTGGTCAAGGAGGTGGACAAGGTATTCATTACCCTGGCGCAGGGCAGTGAAAACAGCCTGAGCGACGGGGCGGAGTATGGAACGGACCCGGATGTGACAAATGCGGATGCAGCGGTGTTCAGCAAGGCGGACCTGTGCTTGAATGGAACGGGCAGCCTGACAGTAACGGGCAACTACAAACATGCCGTATGTTCCAAGGACGACCTGATTGTCACCGGCGGCAGTTACACGATATCCGCCGTATCCGGCGGGCTGTACGGCAAGGACTGTGTCAAAATTGCGGACGGCAGCTTTGTCATTGACGCGGGCACCGACGCCGTCAAATCCGACAATACGGAGGACGCGTCCCGCGGGTTCGTCTATCTTGCAGACGGGAATTTCGACATCACGGCGGGCAACGACGCCCTTCAGGCGGAGACCCTGTTAAGGGTGGACGGCGGCGCAGTGACTGCGGTGACGGGCGGCGGCAGTGAGAACGCAAGCACCACTGCCTCCGGCGGGGTAAATGAAAGCTGGGGGCAGTGGGATACAGGCCCGCAGGGAGGGAATCCGCCGGACGGAAATATGTCCCACGGGATGCAGCCCATGTCCGCCGTGTCTGAGGCGGGCACGGCGGACTCATCCGTACCGACGGAGGACTCCGCCAGCGCAAAGGGGCTGAAGGCGGGCACGGCGCTTATCGTGAATGGCGGCAGCTTCACCCTGGATACATCGGACGACGCGGTGCACTCCAACGGCACGCTTACCATTGCGGGGGGCACCTTCAAGATTTCCAGCGGGGATGACGGGCTGCACGCGGACGCGGCGCTTGCCATCTCAGACGGGATTATCAAACTTGACAAGAGCTACGAGGGAATTGAGGGGCTGAGCATCGACATCACAGGCGGCGACATAACGCTGACGGCCAGCGATGACGGGCTTAACGCCGCAGGGGGCAACGATGCCTCCGCCCTGTCCGGCCGCCCGGGGCAGAACAGCTTTGCTGAAAGCGGGGACAGCTACATCCGGATTGCAGGCGGCACGGTTGTGATCGACGCGTCGGGCGACGGGATTGACTCCAACGGCAGCCTGAGCGTGGAAGGGGGCGCCGTCTACATCAGCGGCCCCACCAACAGCGGAAACGGCGCGCTGGACTATGCGGGAACGGCCGGCATCAGCGGGGGCACCCTGATTGCGGTGGGTTCCGCCGGGATGGCGTCCGGCTTTGACGACAGCAGCACCCAGTGCTCCATCCTGTACCAGTTTTCCACTGCGCTGTCTGCGGGCGACACGGTAACGCTGACAGATGCGGACGGCAAGGTGCTGGCGGAATACACCCCGGCAAAGCAGTACCAGTCGGTGGTCGTCAGTGTGCCCGGCATGGCGCAGGGACAGACCTACACCCTGTCGGCAGGCGGCCAGACGGTGGAAATCACCCAAAGCGCCGTCAGTGTTACCGGCGGCAGCGGCCAGGCAGGCGGCATGACAGGCGGCGGCCCGGGCAGAAGGTAGGAACAGGCTTTGCCGCAAAGAGCCGGGTCCGGACACAGGAAGGCGCCCGCTGTCCATTCTGGACAGCGGGCGCCCCTTATTTTGTCAGGAAAGCGTCTCAATACTGGTGCCGGGGTAGTAGTGGGCAAGAATGTCGGCATAGGATTTGCCCTGCTTTGCCATGGCGTTGGCCCCGTGCTGGCTCATCCCCACCCCGTGGCCGTAGCCTTTGGTGGTAAAGGTGAACAGCCCCCCGCTGTAGCTGACGGAGAACACCGCGCTGCGAAGGCCCAGCGCATCCCGAAGGGCAAGGCCTGTCACCGTCTGATCCCCTGCCTGCACCTCCAGCACGTTGCCCGCCTCGGAAAAGGAGTTTATTTTCAAATAGGCCGCAGGGTCCTCCGGAAAGGTGATGTCCGGAAAGGCGGCGCGCAGCTTTTCTTCCAGCTCCTTGGTGGTGAACACCACCGACGCGGCAAAACCGTCCTCCATTTCGTCGCTGCTGCTGTCCACCGCCGCAAGGTAGGGGAAGGAGCCGTTAAAGAATGTCTCCCCCTTTTCCGTGACCCCGGGGGAAATGCTGTGATAGACAGCAAGAATGGGCTGGCTGTCGTAGACCAGCACCTGGTTTTTCACCTCCCCCACAAGCTGGTGAAAGTTTGCGAGGTACTCCTCCGCCTTGTCGCCCATCATCTCCCTGTACGCCTCCGGCGACAGGTACCGCTGGAAGGAGCTGCTGCCCGCAGGCAGCGTGTCCCCCGTGTTCTGCACATAGTAGCAGGCGTAGGTGTAGGCCGCCACGGCCTGCGCCTTCAGCGCCTCCCGCTCAAACAGGGCGGGCATCTCCCCGCACAGCACCCCCACCACGTAATCCTCAGCAGACAGGGTGCCGGCCCCCTCCACCTGGAATCCCTGCGGCGCGGCGGCCGTGCTGCCGCTTTGCTCCCCGCCGGAGGAGGACTGGCCTGCCGCCCCCTCGCCGGAGGGCTTTTCCACAAACAGGGCGAAGGCGGGCAGAATCAGGGTGCACAAAAACAGGGCAAGAAAGGTCAGTAGCTTCTTTTTCATCATGCGTCTCCTATCATTTTGCAGGAAAGTTGCAGAAAGTTTCAAATTTCCGCTGAAACGCCCGGACATGTCGGGATAAAACGACGGATAAATGCAGGATTTTTTGAAACTTATGCAATTTTCCCCGATTTCCTATTGACATCCGGTCAGATTGTGGTAAGATATGCTTATTGACGAACGAGGGAGGTACGACGAGGTGACCTTATACGAGAATATGGAACAGAGGGATTCCATTCAATTTTTATGCGAGGAGTTTCGCAAACATAACCACATCGACATTGAACAGAGTGAGAAGTACGGCGTAAAGCGCGGCCTGCGCAATGCGGACGGCACCGGTGTGCTGGCCGGCCTGACCCTTATCTGCGACGTGGTGGGTTATGAGATGAAGGATGGGCAGCGCACCGCCATCGACGGGGAGCTGTACTACCGCGGCATCCGCTTAAACGACATTGTGGACAACTGCGTGAGGGAAAACCGCTTCGGCTTTGAGGAGACGGCGTGGCTGCTGCTGTTCGGCAACCTGCCCACCAAGCCCCAGCTGGAGAAGTTTATGGAGACCATCGCCATGGCAAGGGATCTGCCTGCGGGCTTTTCCGAGGACATGATTCAGAAAGCCCCCTCTCCGAATGTGATGAACAAGCTGGCACGCAGCATCCTGGCGCTGTACAGCTATGACGACAATCCGGAGGATCAGTCCCTTGAAAACCTGATGGCCCAGTCCATCAAGCTTATCGCCATCACCCCCACCATTGTGGTCAACGCCTACCAGGTGAAGCGGTGGGTATACGACAAAAAAAGCATGTACTTCCACCAGAACAAGCGGGAGTACAGCCTTGCACAGAACATCCTGCGCACCATGCGCCCGGACAAAATTTTTACAGAGGAAGAGGCGAAGCTGCTGGATCTGTGCCTTATCCTGCATGCCGACCACGGCGGCGGAAACAACTCCGCCTTTGCTACAAGGGTGCTGTCCTCCTCCGGGACGGACACCTACAGCGCCCTGTCGGCGGCGGTCGGCTCCCTGAAGGGCCCCCGTCACGGCGGCGCCAACATCAAGGTGACCGAGATGATGGAGTACATCAAGGCGGGCGTGTCCGACTGGAACGACGACGGGCAGATTAAGGACTTTTTACGCCGGATCCTCAACCGGGAGGAGGGCGACGGCTCCGGTCTTATCTACGGCATGGGCCACGCCGTGTACACCAAGTCCGACCCGCGCGCCGTCATCCTAAAGCGCAACGCGGAGCAGCTGGCGGAGGCACGCGGCCTTGATAAGGAGTTTGAGCTGCTGAAAAGGGTGGAGCGGCTGGCGCCCGAGGTGTTCTACGAGGTGAAGGGCGACAAGAAGCCCATCTGTGCCAACGTGGACTTCTACTCCGGTTTTGTGTACAAAATGCTGCGCCTGCCGCCGGAGCTGTTCACCCCGCTGTTTGCCGTGGCCAGAATGCCCGGCTGGTGCGCGCACCGCATTGAGGAGATCCTCACCGGCGGCCGGATCATGCGGCCCGCCTACAAGGCGCTGATGACGCCGCGCGCCTACATCCCGCTGGATCAGCGGTAAAGGATACAAAAACGCCCCCGGATATGCTATACTGTAGGACAGAACGGCATCCGGGGGCGTGCTGCGCCCTGAAGAGAGGAACGAGGGACATGAAAAGCAGAGGGTTGAAAATCGGAACGGCGGTGTTGATTGCGGCACTGTGCCTGCTGCTGACGGGCATTCGCACCTATGTGCTGGCAGTGGAGCTGGACCCCCTGACCGGCTTTGCAGCGCCCGGACAGGGCCGGTGGCAGAATGTTTTTTTGGCGGTGCTGCTGGCGGGCACTGCCGTTACGGCGGCCCTGTGCTTTTTCGGCAGGCGCGCTGTGGGAAAGGACGGCGTCAGCGGTCTGCCGGTGGGTGTACGCTGGGTGGGCGCCGCGGCGGCGGTGGCCGTGGCGGCGGATGCGGTGGTTGGAAGCGTCCGGGCGGTACAGGCGCTTGGCCTTCCGCTGGGCGTGCTGCTGACACTGGCAAAGCTGGCTGTGGCGTACAGCGTGTTTGCACAGGGGCTGTTTTTTACAGGCGGAAGGCCGCTGGCCCTTCATCCGGCCAGTGCGGCGGTGGAGACGGTGCCCGTGCTGTACTGCATTGCCATCCTGCTGGATGCGTTTTTAAACTATGTGGCGTATAACAGCACCTCCCAGCATTTGATTGAGCAGATGTCCGTGATTGCGGTAATGCTGTTTTTCCTCAGTACACTCAGCTTTTGCGTGAAGGTAAACCGGACGGGGGACGCGGTGCTGGCGGTGGCGTCCGGCCTGCTCGGCCTGCTGTACCTGTCGGTCACGGCCCTGCCGCCCCTTGCCGTCTTTCTTATTACCGGGAATCTGCCCGCATTTTTGACAAAGGCGGTGGGCTTCAGCCCGGTGATGGGTCTGTGCCTGGCGGCCTACCTGGGTGCGTTTTCCCTGTCGGCACTGTTACAGCGAACCCCCAAAAAGGCGCAGGAATTCGATGAAACGGACGCCTGACAGAATAAAAAACCACAACAAGGCTGCGGACAACGGTCCGCAGCCTTGTTTGCGTCTGTTTTAAAGGGTGCTGGCCGAAAACGGCCGGGCGCAGGAGGAAAAGCGGACCGGGGGAAGGGGTGCCCGACGGCGCGGCAGAGGGGACGCGGCGCAGACGGCAGCTCTAAAGGGGGGAACAGCGCTGCCCTACCGCCCGCCGCCCTGGTGGGCGAGGCTGGCCTGCACAAAGCCCAAAAACAGGGGATGGGGCCGGTTGGGCCGGGACTTGAATTCCGGGTGGAACTGCACGCCCACAAACCACGGGTGCCCCTCCAGCTCCACAATTTCCACCAGTTCCCCATCGGGGGAGGTGCCCGCCAGCGTCAGCCCGGCGGCCTGCATCTGCCCGCGGTAGCGGTTGGAAAATTCATACCGGTGGCGGTGCCGCTCAAAAATCAGCTCCTCGCCGTAGGCCGCACGGCTGCGGGTGCCCGCCCTTAGCTTGCAGGGGTAGCGGCCGAGACGCATGGTGCCGCCCTTGTTGACAACGCCGCGCTGCTGCTCCATGATATCGATAACGGGCGCCGGGGTGTCGGGGCGGAACTCGGTGGAGTTGGCGCCTGCGTATCCCAGCACATTGCGGGCAAACTCAATGACGGCCATCTGCATGCCGAGGCAGATGCCAAAGAAGGGAACGCCGTTTTCCCTGGCGTAGCGCACCGCCTCAATCTTGCCCTCAATACCCCGGTCGCCGAAGCCGCCGGGCACCAGGATGCCGTCGCAGCCGGACAGCAGCGCGGCACAGTTGTCCCGGTTCACTTTTTCCGAGCTGATAAGCCGCACGTCCACCGCGGCGCCCAGCTGATACCCCGCGTGGCGCAGGCTTTCGGACACAGAGATATACGCGTCCGCCAGCTCCACATACTTGCCCACCACGGCGATGGACACACGGCCCGTGGCGCTGTGGATTTTCTTTACCAGCTTCTCCCACTCGGACAGGTCGGGCTTCCGCGGCGCAAGGCGCAGGTGGCGGCAGGCCGCCTCGGCAAAGCCCTGCTTTTCCAGTGCCAGCGGCACCTCGTACAGGGAGGGGGCGGTGAGGTTTTCGATGACGTCGCTTTCCGTGATGTTGCAAAACAGGGCAATTTTCTCCCGCATCTCCTCCGGCAGCGGGTACTCGCTGCGGCACACCACGATGTCCGGCTGAATGCCGATGCCAAGCAGTTCCTTGACGCTGTGCTGGGTGGGCTTGCTTTTCAGCTCGTTGGACCCTGCGATGTAGGGCACCAGCGTGACATGGATGTACAGCACGTTGTCCCGGCCCTTTTCTGTGGAAACCTGCCGGATGGCCTCCAGAAAGGGCAGGCTTTCAATGTCGCCCACGGTGCCGCCGATCTCCGTGATGACCACGTCGGTGTCCTCCTCCGCCACGGCGTAGATTTTGCTTTTAATCTCCCCTGTGATGTGGGGGATCACCTGCACGGTCCCCCCAAGGTAGTCGCCCCGCCGCTCCTTATGCAGCACCGTCCAGTAGACCTTGCCTGTGGTGATGTTGGAATGGACAGACAGGTTCTCGTCAATGAACCGCTCGTAATGGCCGAGATCCAGATCCGTCTCGGCCCCGTCCTCCGTCACAAACACCTCCCCGTGCTGGTAGGGGCTCATGGTGCCGGGATCCACATTGATGTAGGGGTCGAATTTCTGCATGGTGACCTTGTACCCCCGCATTTTTAACAGCCTGCCGAGGGAGGCCGCTGTAATGCCCTTCCCCAGGCCGGAGACCACGCCGCCCGTCACAAAGATGTACTTTACCGCCATTTTCCTTTTCCTCCTTCTAAAAAAGTAAAAAGGACCAAGCTGCGGCGCCCTCGCGGCAGCTTCGTCCTTTTCAAAAACGGTTTTAAATTGAAAACAGGAATTGCACCATTGCAATTCTTAACTTAGACAGTTTACTACAAAACCGGCCCGATTGCAAGGGGGCTTTACAGGTAAAACAGGTCCTTTGTGGGGAAAACCGGCTCGCACGTCAGGCGGATGCCCAGCTTCCTTAAAATCCCCTCGTCCGACTGCCCCATGAGGAAGCTTGCGTGCGCCTCGCAGTCCTTCAGCTCGCTCAGCTTGCTGAGGGCCAGCTCCGCCGTGGGATTGGTGACGGCGCAGATACCGAGGGCCAGCAGCACCTCCTCCGCGCTGAGCACCGGGTTTTTGGAATGCAGGGTGCTGTGCTTCAGTTTTAAAATCGGCTGCAGCACCGCAGGCGCCATCAGCAGCACGTTGTCGCCAATGCCTGCCAGCGCTTTGATGGAGTTTAACAGGCATGCGCCCGCCGCACTGATAAGGTCGGTGTTGCGCCCGGTGATGATCCGGCCGTCCGGCAGCTCCAGCGCCATGGCGCGGCCGCCCGCCTGCTCCGCCTTGCTGAGGGCCGGGGCAATGACCCGGCGCTGGGTGGTGGACAGGCCGGACTGGCGGAGGATCAGCTCGATTTTTTTCAGCGTCTCCTCCTTGGCGCGGCCGCGGACCACGTCGCACTGCGCCATGTAGTAGCGGCGGATAATCTCCTGGTGGGCGGCCTCCCTGACCACCTCGTCATTGGAGATACAGTTGCCCACCATGTTGACGCCCATATCCGTGGGGGAGCGGTACAGATCCTTCCGGCCGGAGATTTCCTCCAGGATTTTGCTGACGATGGGGAAAACCTCCACATCCCGGTTGTAGTTGACGGTGGTTACGCCGTACGCCTCCAGATGGAAAGGATCGATCATATTTACGTCGTTGAGGTCGGCGGTGGCCGCCTCATACGCCAGGTTGACCGGATGCCGCAGCGGCAGGTTCCAGATGGGGAACGTCTCAAACTTGGCGTAGCCCGCCTTGATGCCGCGCTTGTGCTCGTGGTAAAGCTGGGACAGGCAGGTGGCCATCTTGCCGCTGCCCGGACCCGGCGCAGTCACCACTACCAACGGGCTGCTGGTGGGGATGTAGTCATTCTTTCCGAACCCCTCGTCACTGACGATAAGGTCCACATTGGTGGGGTAGTCCTTGATGGGGTAGTGGTAGTAGACCTTCTCCCCGCGGTTTTCAAGCTTTTTGCGGAACACCTCCGCCCCCTGCTGGCCGTCAAACTGGGTGATGACAATGCTGGACACCTTCAGTTCCATCCGGCGCAGGTTGTCAATCAGGCGAAGCACATCCAAATCGTAGGTGATGCCTAAGTCCCCGCGGATCTTGTTTTTCTGAATGTCCTTTGCGGAGATGGAGATAATAATTTCCGCCTTGTCCTGAAAGCCCTTCAACAGGCGCAGCTTCTCATCCGGGCGGAAGCCGGGCAGCACGCGGGAGGCATGAAAGTCGTCAAACAGCTTGCCCCCGAATTCCAGATACAGCTTGCCGTCAAACTTGTCAATGCGCTGCAGGATGTGCTGTGTCTGCATGGTAAAGTATTTTTCTCTGTCAAATCCTATTTCCATCATAACCTCCGGTCAATCTCCTGTTCTCTACACACTATTTTTTATTTTACCATAAAGACGGAAAAAACTCCACGGGATATTCGGCGGATTTTCATAAAATATCCCTTGTTTTTTTGCTTCGAATATGATAACCTTATCTATAATCGTATCTGAAAGGGAGAGAGCACAGTCAGTGGACGACGCGGATAGCAGCGATACCTGCCACCGATGCAGTTTTTACAGATGGAACAAAGCACACCTGAAACCGGCCCCCGCCGGCTTCGGGCGTGCTTTTTTGCGCTTTCACAGGCTGCGGCAGTGACGGGACGGCAGGCCCCGGACATTTGCCATTTTAAAGAGGAGGACTTTTTTTGGAACAATCATTGTTACTTCCCATCCTGCTACAGGTTATTCTGATTGCGCTGAACGCGGTCTTTGCCTGTGCGGAAATTGCGGTCATTTCCATGAACGACAAGAAACTTGCCCGCATGGCTGCGCAGGGCGACAAGCGGGCGGTGCGGCTGGCGCGCCTGACCAGCCAGCCGGCACGCTTCCTTGCCACCATCCAGGTCGCCATCACCCTGTCCGGCTTTCTCGGCAGCGCCTTTGCGGCGGACAACTTCGCCGGCCTGCTGACGGACTGGCTGCTGGGCCTTGGCGCGCCCATCCCGGCGGACACGCTGAACACCCTGTCCGTCATCCTGATTACCCTGATCCTGTCCTACTTCACCCTGGTCTTTGGCGAGCTGGTACCCAAGCGGGTGGCCATGAAAAAGGCGGAGCAGCTGGCACTTGGCATGTCGGCACCCATCTCGTTCATCTCCAAGGTTTTCAAGCCCATCGTATGGCTGCTGACCGCCTCCACCAACCTGATTCTCCGGCTGCTGGGCCTTGACCCGGACGCCGCGGATGAGGAGGTCAGCGAGGAGGACATCCGCCTGATGGTGGATGCAGGGCGCGAGCAGGGCGCCATCGACCCGCAGGAGCAGCAGATGATTCAGAATATTTTCGAGTTTGACGACCTGCCTGTGGCGGAGTTTGCCACCCACCGCACCGACATCACCGTCCTTTGGATGGAGGACAGCGAGCAGGAGTGGGACCGCACCATTAAGGAAAGCCGCCACTCCATGTATCCGGTGTGCGGGGACAGCATCGACCAGATTGTGGGAATTTTAAACTGTAAGGACTACTTCCGGCTGGAGGACAAAAGCAGGCAGACGGTGCTGAAACAGGCGGTGGATCCCGCCTGCTTCATCCCGGGCAGCGTGCGCGCGGACGTGCTGTTCCGGCGCATGCAGCAGACCCGCACCCACTTTGCCGTGGTGCTGGACGAGTACGGCGGCGTGCAGGGCATTGTGACCATGAACGACCTGATGGAACAGCTGGTAGGCGATTTGGACGACGGGGATGAGACGCAGCCCCAGCCGGAGGTTAAAAAGGAGGGCCCGCACGACTTTGTGGTGACGGGGAACCCGCCCCTTGAGGAGGTGGAGCGGGTTCTCGGCATCAGCCTGCCGGGCCAGCGGTACGACACCTTCGGCGGCCTTGTGTTCGGCGCCTGCGGAATTATCCCGGAGGACGGGGAGGAGTGCCAGGTGACCATTGGCAGGCTTCAGGTGCATGTGACGGACATTAAGGAACACCGCCTGCAGCGCGCGGAGATCCATGTGGAGGAGTAGCAAAAAATTTTTTCTCCGGGTGCAATAAAACGCAGGCGCCCTGCGTTAATAAGATGAACAGGAGGATAGATATGCTGTTTATGCTGTCCGCCCCGCCGTCCGGCGTTATGCCCCCGGCTTTGCTGGAGGAATGGCTGAGACGACTGGGGCAGGGGGATGCCGCAGCGATGGAGGAAGTGTACGACGGGACGCATGCGGCCGTGTACGGCTTTGCCCTTTCGCTGTTAAAAAACGCACACGATGCGGAGGATGTTCTGCAGGACACCTATCTCCGTGTCTACCAGAGTGCATCCGGCTACCGGGCGCAGGGGAAACCCATGGCGTGGATTCTCACCATCACCCGCAACCTGTCGCTGAGCGTCCTGCGTGGCCGCCAGGGCGGGACAGAGCGGCCCTTTGAGGATTTGGAGGAGTCGTTCAGCGCCAACCCGGCATTTTCCCCGGACGACGCGCTGGCCCTGCGGGCGGTTCTGGAAACGCTGGACGCTCAGGAGCGCCAGCTGATTATGCTGCATGTTTTGGGCGGCCTGAAGCACCGCGAAAGCGCGGCGCTGCTGGGCCTGCCGCTGTCCACTGTTCTTTCAAAATACACAAGGGCGTTAAAAAAGCTAAAACAGGCCCTGAAGGAGGCGGAATAAGATGGATAATCGCGAATTGGAGCGGCGGCTGAAAACGGCCGTCAGCCATGCGGCCCCGGATGTGAAGGGGCGTGTCCTTGCCGCCTGCGAAAATGAGAAAGGCAGGGTGCTTCCCATGACACAGGCAAAGAAAAGAAAACGGTTTTTACCCCTTATCGCGGCGGCAGCAGCCGTGGCGGTTGTGCTGACATGCGTGGCCGGTTTCGCCATCTTCAGCGGCGGAACCGGGAACACAGGCACGTCCATTGTTATGCTGGACGTAAACCCCAGCATCTCCCTTGCGGTGGACGGCAATGAGCTGGTGACGCAGGTGCAGGCGCTGAACAAGGACGCCGAGACCGTGCTGGGCACCATGGAGCTTACCGGCGTGAAGCTGGACGTGGCGGTGAATGCGCTGATAGGTTCCATGCTGCAAAACGGCTATTTGAATGATATGCAGAATTCCATCCTTATCTCCGTTCAGAACGGGGATGCGGCCCTGAAGGATAAAATTACAGGCTATATCGGCGGCGCGCTGGGCGGCGATGGCTATGCCATTTTAAGCCAGGTGGTGGATGACGACGGGACGCTGGAAAGCATGGCGCAGCAGTACGGCATTTCCACCGGCAAGGCGGCCCTGATAAGGGAGGTTGTCGCTAAGGATCCCACCCTGACGGCCGACACCCTGGCCCCCCTGTCCGTGGGGGAGATTTCCCTGATTGCAAACTCCCGCGGCCTGTCCATCCAGGGGCTTGCCCAGTCAGGGGAGGCCAGCACCAAGCCCTACATCACAAGCGATGAGGCGAAGGCGGCCGCCCTCGCACATGCGGGCGTCAGCGAACAGGACGCGGCGTATGTGGAGGTCAAGTTCGACAGCGAGGACGGCATCATGGTCTATGAGGTGGAGTTCCGCGCAGGCGCGGTGGAGTATGAATACGACATCAACGCGGTCTCCGGCGAAGTGGTCAAGGTGGAAAGGGACCAGAATGGGCAGACCTCCTCCGGGACGGGCACGCAGGGCTCCTCCACAGCGGCTGTCAGCGAGGCGGCGGCCAAGGCTGCGGCGCTGCAGCATGCAGGCGTCAGTGAAAGCAGCATTTCCGGCTACCGCAGCAACTTGGATCGTGACGACGGGCTGCTGAAATATGAGATGGTGTTCTACGCGAACGGCGTGAAGTACGAGTATGAGATTGACGCGTCGGCCGGCACCGTGCTGAAAGCAGAGCGGTCTGAACAGGTCTCCTCCGGGACGCCCTCGCAGGGCTCCTTCACGGCGACGGTCAGCGAGGCGGCGGCCAAGGCCGCAGCGCTGCAGCATGCAGGCGTCAGCGAAAGCAGCATTTCCGGGTACAGAATGGAACTGGACCGGGACGACGGCAGGCTTGTGTACGAAATTGAATTTCATGTGGGTCGTACCGAGTATGACTATGAAATTGACGCGGCCAGCGGCACGGTGCTGAAAGCGGATATGGACACGGACGACTAAAAACAAAAAATCCCCGCCATTCAGCGGGGATTTTTGTGTTTTAGCCGACGCGGTAGGGCAGCACCTCCGACAGGGCAATACGGATGCCGCGGGTGGGATCGCTGATGGGCAAATCTGCAGGGTCGCTGTCCAGCGCCTCGGTATCCCCCTGCGGGGTCAGCGGAAGGGAGAAGGACACTGTGGTCCCCTCGTGCAGTTCGCTGTGGATGCTGATGGTTCCCCCGTGCTGCAGAATGATGTGCTTGCACAGCGGCAGGCCCAGCCCGCTGCGGGAAAAGCGGGGGACACCGTCCGTCACATAGGGCTCGAACACGTGGGGCAGCACCTCCTCCCGGATGCCGGCACCCCGGTCGCGGAACAGCACCTGCGCGTAAGAGCCGGTTTTATACAGCCGGACGGTGATGTGGTTGCCGTCGCGGGTGTACAGGATGCTGTTCAGCAGCAGGTTAAGAAACACCGTTTCAATCCGTTTGGAGTCGAAACAGGTGAAACAGCTGCTTTCTTCACATTCAAAGGACAGGCCGATTCCGGTATACCGGATGAGGTTCCCGCAGTCTGCGGCAAATTCCTTCAGGAATGTGAGCAGGTCGCCGTAGCGCAGGCAGAGCCTGGCGGAACCATTCTGAAACTTGGAGAACTCCGTCAGCTGGCTGGTGGCGCGCAGCATCATCATGCAGCTTTTGCCGATGAGGGACAGCTGCTCCATGGCGGTCTCGTCCCCGTCCATCCGGATGGACAGCGGGGTCAGCAGGGAGAGAATGGTGCTGATGGGCACGCGGTACAGGCTGGAAAAGCTGACGGCGGCAAGGTCGCTGCCGTTGAGGTTGTAAAACGTGCTGTCCTCCGGACGCTGGGGGAAGCAGACGATACAGAACTGAAGCGCCCCCTTTTCCATCACGGGGATAAAGCTGAGGATCAGCGTGCCGGAGATGGGGCCGGCCGTGGGCATCTGCAGGCTTTCCCCCAGCGTCAGCGCCCGAATGGCGGCAGCGCGGGCCTTTTCATCCAGCAGCAGGGAAAAGGCGTCCTGCAACCGCAGGCAGGGCAGCGCCTCCTTCGCGGGGGGATTGGACCAAAGCACGTTCAGGCTGCCGTCGGTCACGGCAGCGGGAAGCGGACTGTTTTTAAAAAGTGAAGTGAGATGTTGTAATTCCAAAACGTCACCCTCTGACATGTTATAAAAGAATAAAACAGGACAGTTACAGTAATATTATACCTTAGCAGGACAGGCTATGTAAACAAAATCCTGTAAAAATTCGACCAAAAACGCAATTTTTCGTCCCTAAAAAGGAACAGACTGCCCTAAAATCAAAATCAGAAAAAGGAAAAAGTTGTGTATTTTTCTAAATTGGTTAATTTAATATCAAAGTGCAGAAAAATCCTTGAAAAACGGCAGGGAATGAGATAAAATAGAAACGGTAAGAACCAGTTTTTTTCCTGCTGCTCCAGTCTTGGCGGGGCCTGCAGCAGGTCATCCACCCCCGCCAAATAAAATTTTGGAGGTTTTTACATTGGCAATCAAAGTTGGCATTAATGGTTTTGGCCGTATTGGACGCCTTGTGTTCCGTGCGGGTCTGGACAATCCGGAGATCGACTTCGTCGGCATCAACGATCCTTTCATGACCCCCGACTACTGCGCGTACATGCTGCGTTATGACACCGTGCACGGCCAGTACAAGGGCGACATCAGCTTCACTGACGACGCCATCGTTGTGAACGGCAAGGAGATTAAGTTCTTCGCCTGCATGAACCCCGCTGAGATTCCGTGGGGCAAGGTCGGCGCGGACTACGTGGTTGAGTCCACCGGCGTGTTCACCACCACCGAGAAGGCGAAGGCCCATCTGGAGGCCGGCGCGAAGAAGGTTATCATCTCCGCTCCCTCCAAGGACGCTCCCATGTTTGTTATGGGCGTAAACGAGGACAAGTACACGAAGGACATGGACATCGTTTCCAACGCGTCCTGCACCACCAACTGCCTGGCTCCTCTTGCCAAGGTTATCAATGATAAGTTCGGCATTGTGGACGGCTTAATGTCCACCATCCACTCCACCACCGGCACCCAGAAGACCGTTGACGGCCCGTCCAAGAAGGACTGGAGAGGCGGCCGCGCCGCTGCCGGCAACATCATCCCCTCCTCCACCGGCGCTGCGAAGGCTGTCG
>CAJFUF010000025.1 GCA_904420175.1 Candidatus Schneewindia gallinarum | reverse complement strand
TCTCTGCCCTTGTAGAAGCCGCAGTTTCCGCAAACACGGTGGGGGAGCTTCAGCTCTCCGCACTGCGGACATTTAGAGAATGCCGGAGCATCCAGTTTCCACACATTGGATCTTCTTTTGTCGCGTCTAGCCTGCGAGTGTTTTCTCTTCGGTACTGCCACCCGTCAGCACCTCCCTCTATTCTAAATTTTTATTTGTCCAATAACTGCTTCAGCGCCGCAAGACGGGGGTCGGTTTCCTTGAGCACACAACCACATTCATGCTCATTCCGGTTGCAACCACATTTGGGACACAGTCCCTTGCAATCGTCCCTGCAAAGAATCTTGTTCGGCAAGCCCAGCACAATTTCCGTGCCGAACAGCTCGTCAAGATCGATACTGTCACCCTCCACCTCGAGGTATTCGTCGGACAGCGTGTCCTCCGACTGAAGTTTACGCACAAGTGTGTGCCGGACTGGTAGTTGGTACCGGCGCTGCACCTGTGTCAGACACCGGTCACAAACCGTGTCGATGTCCACCGTAACAGACGCATCGATGGTGATGACCCCCGCGTGATTGGAAAACACGCCGGAGGCGGTCGCCTTTTTGACATGGGGCAATGAAAGCGTGGCCGTGTCCACAGTGGTGGAAACGGGCGCCGAGGTTACACTGCCTTCAAACAGCTGTTTCACATCAAAAAGCATACCCACACCTCTACTCGTACTTTCCTATTATAAACGGACGGGCAGGGTTTGTCAACACTGAAAATCGGGCTGCCGCGCACATTTCCGCAAAAAATTGCGCCTGCAATTTTTATTTCTGTTGACAACTATTTTTTTGCTATGCTATACTAAAATCAACTATAAAAAGGGGGTTATTTTTATGATGGTGGCAGGTATTGTTTTGCTTATCTGCGGCGGTGTCAGCCTACTTTACGGACTGATACAAAACAGCAGCCTACAGGCCCAGCTGATGAGTGCGCTTGGTTCTGGAACATTGAATCCCGGCACACCCTTTATGGTGGTGGGCGCCATTGCCGCTGCCGTCGGCATTGTGCTGATGGTACTGGCAAGCCGGAAGAAAAAAGCGGCATCCGGACAGCTTCCTCCCAACTCTACCCAGCAGTAACCGCTTCCCACATGAAAAGAAAGGCCGCCGCCCCGAACGGGCGGCGGCCTTCTTCCTTACTCAGACAAAATATTTTTTCAGTTCAGGCGAAAGCTCGCTCTCATCGCAGGACACGGTCATGACAATTTTCAGGTCATTGTGCGCCGCCGAAAGCGCATCCAGTTTCGCAACAAATTCCGTGAACTTGTCGTAGTCGCGGCCGCCGATTTTAAAAATGCCGTCAATGTATATCTCGCTGATGTCATAGTTGCCGGCAAGCATACCGGTGACAAAGCCGTAAAACGCGTCGTAGCCGCTGACGTCGTAGCTTTCCACCTCCACAAGGCGGACTTTATGGCTGATGTCGTAGGTCAGCTTCATGCCCTTCTCGATGCAGACGATGTCACCCTTGGATATCTTCAATGATTCATTGATCATGTCAATCATTCGCTTGGTTTTTCCCGATCCCTTGTTTCCAACAATCAAATTCAGCATACTCGTGTGCCTCCTTTTATTTATTTAAAAAGCCGTACGGCTTTTTCACACGTCTTTACAGCCTGGCCTCCAGCTCCTTTTTCAAATCCTCATAACCGGGTTTGCCTAACAGGGCAAACATGTTGCGCTTGTAGCTTTCCACACCCGGCTGGTCAAAGGGGTTGATGCCGAGGACATAGCCGGAAACCGCCGTGGTCTTTTCAAAGAAGTAGATGAGGTAGCCAAGCTCGTACTCGTCCGCCTTGTCGATGGAGACAATGACGTTGGGCACGTGCCCCTCCTCCGTGTGGGCCAGCAGCGTCCCCTCAAACGCCTTGCGGTTGACATAGCTCATCGGTTTGCCAGCAAGGAAGTTGAGGCCGTCGAAATTCTCCTTCTCCTCGGGGATGATAAACTCGCTCACCGGTTTGTCAATGGTGACCACCGTCTCAAACATCTGGCGGCGGCCGTCCTGTACATACTGGCCAAGGGAGTGCAAGTCGGTGGAGAAGATGACGGAAGCCGGGAACAGGCCCTTGTTGTCCTTGCCCTCGCTCTCGCCATAGAGCTGCTTAATCCACTCGTTCATCTCGCGGAAGCGCGGCTCGTAACAGACCATCAGCTCCATGCTGTAGCCCTTGTTGTACAGAATATTACGGATGGCCGCATACAGGTACGCGTCGTTCTTCGTCATGTCCGGCACGCTGTATGCTGCACGCGCGTCTGCCGCACCCTGCATCAGCCGCTTGATATCGCAGCCGGCCACAGCAATGGGCAGCAGGCCGACGGCCGTCAGCACGCTGTAGCGGCCGCCCACATCGTCCGGGATGACGAAGGTCTCGTACCCTTCGCGGTCGCTTAGCTCCTTCAGGGTGCCGCGGGCCTTGTCGGTGGTGGCGAAAATGCGCTGCTTCGCACCGTCCGCCCCATATTTCTTAATCAGATAGTCGCGGAAGTAGCGGAACGCCACCGCCGGCTCCGTCGTGGTGCCGGACTTGGAGATGACGTTGACGCAGATATCCCTGTCGCCGCACATGGCGATGATGTCGTTGAGATAGTCGCCGCTGATGTTATTGCCGCAGAACAGGATTTCCGGCGTGCCGGGCTTGCGCAGCTGGTTGTAAAAGGGAGAGTTTAAAAACTCAATCGCTGCACGGGCCCCAAGGTAGGATCCGCCGATGCCGATGACCACCAGCACGTCGCAGCTTTCACGGATGCGCTTGGCGGCCGCCTGGATGCGGGCAAACTCCTCCTTATCGTAGTTAACGGGCAGGTCGAGCCAGCCGAGAAAATCATTGCCAGCGCCGCTTCTGTTTTCAAGCAGGGTATGGGCGGCTGCAATCTGGTGGGAAATGGACGCATACTCGTCCTCGCGAATGAAGTTCTGTAAATATTTTTTTGACAGTTTTACCGGCATATACATCCCCCTCTTTCTTGTAACAATACTACCTTACACGAGTAATTTTGTCAAGAACCTAAGCGGCGCTGCGCGCAATTTTATCACACTTGCACAAAAAAGCCGCCTAAATTCCTACAATATGACCGAGCAGCAGCTGAAGTGCCAGCAAAAAATTGATCCGGGGGCTTTCCATGCCGGTCAATACGTCAATTTCCGACACCAGCTTGTCGTCCAGATACAGTTTGACAACGCCCACCTTCTGTCCCTTTGCCACCGGGGCCTCCAGCTCCCCCTCCAGCTCTGTCACCTGGGTCAGCTCCCCTCCGCGGCCCTTGGGTACCAGCACGCCGGTCACTTCGCCCAGTTCCAGCGGCAGGTACTGGTTGACGCCCTTTGCCACATGGGCCTTTACAAGCCCGGAGGTGTCCACCTGCGGGGTGACAATTTCATATCCCGCAAAGCCGTAGTCCAGCAGGGTGCGGGCGGACTGGAACCGGTCCGCGCTGGTCTCGCAGCCCATGACCACCGCTACAAGGCCCAGGTCGTTCCGCTCCGCTGTGGCGGACAGGCAGTTTTTTGCAAGGTTGGTAGTGCCGGTTTTCAGGCCCGTGATACCGTCGTAGCTGTTAATCAGCTTGTTTGTATTGACAAGCTGGGTGGTGCCGTCGCGCAAATAGTCCATCCACACGGTGGTATATTTGGTCACATCCTCGTGCTTCATCAGCTCCCGCGACATCAGGGCGATGTCCCTTGCGGTGGACACATGGCCGTCCGCGTCAAGGCCGCTGGCGTTTTTAAACACAGTGTTCGTCATGCCCAACTCCTGCGCACGCTTGTTCATCTCCGCCACAAAGGCCTCCTCACTGCCGGAGACAAACTCCGCCAGCGCCACGGAGGTGTCGTTGGCGGACTTGATGCAGGTGGCCTTCAGCAGTTCATCCACCGTGAACTGCTCCCCCTCCTTCAGCCAGATCTGGCTGCCGCCCATGGAACAGGCGTGGGCGGATGCGGTGACGGTGTCCGTCAGGCTGATTTTTCCGCTGTCCAGCGCCTCGAACACCAGTAGGATGGTCATAATTTTCGTGATGGATGCAGGCGGCAGCACCGTGTCCGCCTCCTTCTCATACAGCACGGTACCGGTGTTCAGGTCCATAAGAATGGCAGAGGTGGCCGCAATCTGCACTGCGTCCGCCGGTGCGGCGTCCGTCTGCTGCGCCGGTTCCGCGGTCTCTGCGCCGTCTGCCAGCGCCGCACCGGGCGCCGCGCAAAGCAGTGCAAAACATAAGACAAGGCAAAGCAGCCTTTTCAGTTTGTTCATATCCGCTCCCCCTTACTTGGTCTTCACTTCTTATGTATGCGCGCTGTGGCTGCAAAATTCTACTATACAGGGGCGGGAAAACCATGTATACTGGTAGGGTAGCGTGAAAAAGGAGCTTTTCCCATGAATGTATTTTTTTACACCCTCGGCTGCAAGGTCAACCAGTACGAGACCGAGGGGATGAAAGAAGTGTTTTCCGACAGCGGCTTTGTTGTAAAGGACAAGCCGGAGGGGTGCGACGTGCTGGTCATCAATTCCTGCACTGTCACGTCCGTGTCGGACAAAAAGACACGACAGATGATCCATAAGTTTAAAAAGGGCAATCCGGGCGCCGTTGTGGCGCTGACGGGCTGTTTCCCGCAGGCCTTTCCGGAGGAGGCCGCCGCCCTGCCGGAGGTGGACATCATCACCGGCACCAAGCACAAAGGGCAGCTTGTCCAGCACTGCCTCGACTTCCTTGCAAACCCGCACCGCATTGTGGCGGTGGAGCAGTACCGGGCAGGGGACCGTTTTGAGCAGATGCAGGTACACAGCGCCGGCGGACGCACCCGCAGTTTTGTGAAGATACAGGACGGGTGCGACAACTGGTGCAGCTACTGCATTATTCCTGCCGCCCGGGGGCCCGTGCGCTCCAAACCGCTGGGCGAGCTGCTGGAGGAAGTGGATCAGTTGGCCGGTGCAGGCTTTCGCGAAGTGGTGCTGGTAGGCATCAACCTGTGCTTTTACGGCAGGGAATCGGGCCTTACGCTGACGGATGCGGTGGAGGCCATTGCCCACCGCCACCCGGGGCTGCGGATCCGCCTGGGCAGCCTTGAGCCGGAGCTGATAAGCGACGGGGAGCTTGCACGGCTGGCTGCCCTGCCCGGTTTCTGCCCAAACTTCCACCTGTCCCTGCAAAGCGGGTGCGACGCCACCCTGGGGCGGATGCGGCGCCACTACGATACGTCGCTGTACCGAAAGCTTGTGGACAACATCCGCAGCCGCTTTGACTGCCCCTCCATCACCACCGATCTGCTGGTGGGCTTCCCCGGGGAGACGCAGGAGGAATTTGAGACAACCTGCCGTTTCGCACAGGAAATCGGCTTTGCAAAGGTCCACATCTTCCCCTACTCCGTCCGGCCGGGCACAAGGGCGGCGGACATGCCGGAACAGGTGCCGCAGCAGGTCAAAACTGCCCGGGCGGCGGCGCTGAAAAAGGTGACCGACCCGCTGCGACAGGCTTTCCTGCAGGGTATGCAGGGCCGTCTGTGCCGGGTGCTGGCAGAGCAGCGCCGGGCGGATGGCCTGCAGTGCGGTTACACGGAAAATTACATGCCGGTGGCCTTCCCCTGCGGGGAGGAGCTGACGGGCCAGGTGGTTTCCGTCCGCATTACCGGGGTGAAAAACGGGGAGCTGACCGGGGAATTGGTTTAAGACAGTTGAAAATAAAAAAAGCGCTGCGAAGGGGTTCCCTTCGCAGCGCTTTTTATTTCTAACCGCCGAACACACTGTTCTGCAGCTCCTCCATCTCGAGGCGTCTGCGGTTGGTCCGGTCGTCGTCAATCAGATACCGGTCCGCCATCTGGTACAGCATATCGCCCTCCTTGACGCCGCGTTCCACCTTGTCCAGCGGGAAGCTGAAAATCTTCCCTTTTTCATCCATACATACGACCACATCATCTTCAATGCGGTCCACGCTGTAGTAATCGTCGCCGAATCCCATACTGATTCCTCCTTCCTTACCTTTTTACTGCTGCGGACGGAACCCATCCTGCTGCAAGATGTACACAATGGTACCGTCCCTGTCCGTGCGGGACACCGCTGCGCCCGCCTGTTCCAGACGCGCCAGCACCTCATCCGACGGATGGCCGTAGTCGTTCCCCTCGCCCACCGAGATGGCGGCATAGCGTGGGCTGACAATCCGGATGAAATCCTCCCCGGAGGAGGTGCTGCTTCCGTGGTGTCCCACCTTCAGCACGTCCATACCGGCCAGCGCGTCGTACCAGCGGCTGACAAGCGCAGCCTCCGATTCCTTCTCGGCATCGCCCATAAACAGGGCAGTGCCGTTACCGACTTCTAATTTTACCACAACTGACGTATTATTCAAGTCCCCAAAATCCTCCGTTGGGCCAAGGACGGTAAACACGCCGTTGCCCACCGTCAGCTTCTGGCCCGGCTGGGCCGCCGTCACCGTGCTGCCGTTCGCCTTGATGGCGGTCAGCAGCCGCTCGTACGCCTTGGTGGTGGGCACCATGGAGCCGGTCAGCTGTTTCATCAGCACCTCTTTCACCGGCATATCGCCCAGCACGTCGTCAAGGCCGCCGATGTGATCCTCGTGCGGGTGGGTGACAATCAGCAGGTCCAGGCTTTCAACCCCCTGCCTGTGCAGGTATTCCAGCACCTGGCCGGCATTGCTTCCGGTTGTCCCGTCGATCAGCACGTTTTTCCCGTCCAGCCTGATGAGGACGCTGTCGCCCTGCCCGCAGTCGATGATATGGATGGATGCGTCCCCTGTGTCCCCTGCGGCGGCCGGAACAGACGGGCTGTTCCACAGCCGGCCGGTAAACAGGTCCTCCAGCCGCTCCACCGGCAGGACGCCTGTCATGTCCAATGCCGCAAGCAGGGTCGCCAGCAGGACGGCCAGCACGGACACAACTGCCGTTATCTTTTTCTTCTTCCGCCTTTTTGCGGCGCTTCGTTTTGCCACCGTGCCGCCCCCCTTCTGCCCCGGTTCCCGGCGGTTTTGCCGCCCTGTTTCCGCTGCGGCGCGCCGCCCATGCCGGGCAGCGGCCTTATCAGGCAGCGCGGTTCCATGCCGATAAGGTCTCTGCGGCCCGCCTTAATAAGGGCGGCCGCCACCTCCCGCTGGTAGCGCGGGTCGTAGTATTGCAGCAGAATCCGCTGGCGGCGCTTATCCTCCGGGGTTTTGGCCACATACAGCTTTTTCCTTGTTTTCGGGTCCAGTTCCGTATAATACATGGCGGTGGACAGGGTGCCCGGCGTGGGGTAAAAATCCTGCACCTGCTCCGGCCGGATATGGTTTTTCTTTAAATATTCCGCCAGTTTCACCGCGTCCTGCAAAGTGCTGCCCGGGTGGGAGGACATGAGGTAGGGCACCAGATACTGCTCCTTCCCGGCGGCGGCGCTCAGCTCATAAAACCGCTTCCGGAAGCGGTCGAATACCTCGTTGTGCGGTTTGCCCATGTAGTCCAGCACATGGTTTACAAGGTGCTCCGGTGCAACCTTCAGCTGGCCGCTGACATGCTCCTCCACCAGCTCCTTGAAAAACGACTCGTCCCTGTCGGCCATGATGTAGTCGAAACGGATGCCGGAACGGATGAAAACCTTTTTCACGCCGGGCAGGGCCCTCAGCTTTCTAAGCAGCTGTAGATAATCCTGATGGTCCACCTGCAGGTTTGGACAAGCCCCGGGCGCAAGGCAGCGCCTGTCCCGGCACAGCCCGCTTTTGTGCTGTTTGTCACAGGAGGTGCGGCGGAAATTGGCCGTGGGGCCGCCCACATCGTGGATATAGCCCTTAAAATCCTTGTCGGCAATAATCTGCTTCGCCTCCCGAAGGACAGACTGGTGGGAGCGGGCGGTAACATACCGGCCCTGATGAAATGCCAGCGAGCAGAAGTTGCATCCGCCGAAGCAGCCGCGGTTGTGGATGATGGAAAATTTGACCTCCGTGATGGCGGGCACGCCGCCCATGCTTTCATACATGGGATGGTAGGTGCGGGTATACGGCAGCTCATACACCGCGTCCAGCTCCGCACCGGACAGGGGCGCGGCAGGCGGGTTCTGCACAAGGTAACCGCGACGCTGCCGCTGCACCACGGTTTTGCCGCGAACGGGATCCTGCTCCCCCAGCTGCAGCAGTGCTGCGTCCATATACTTGTCTTTGCTGCTTTTTACTTTTTCAAAGCCCGGGCACTCCACATAGCCGTGCAGGCCCTGCACGCTTTCCCGCTTTACACAGGTGCCGGGCACGTCGGTGATGTCGCTTATCCGCTCTCCGGCGGCAAGCCGGCGGGCCACGGCGGTGACGCTGCTCTCCCCCATGCCGTAGGACAGCAGGTCCGCTCCGGAGGAAAACAGGATGGATTCCAGCACCTCGTCCGCCCAGTAATCATAGTGGGCGAAGCGGCGCAGTGAGGCCTCCATCCCGCCGATGAGGATCACGGCATCCGGCACGGCGCGCCGGATGGCCCGGCAGTAGGTTTCCACCGCCCGGTCCGGCCGCAGGCCTGCGCGCCTGCCGGGGGAGTACGCGTCGTCATGGCGGCGCTTTTTGGCGGCGGTGTAATGCGCCACCATGGAATCAAGATTGCCGGAGGACACAAGAAAGCCGAGCCGGGGCCTGCCAAGGGCGAGAAACGCTTTCTCATCCCGCCAGTCCGGCTGGGCGATCACACCGATGCGGAACCCCTCCTTCTCCAGCACCCGCGTAATGACAGCCGCGCCGAAGCTGGGGTGGTCCACATATGCGTCCCCCGTGACATACACAAAGTCGGGACTGTCCCAGCCCCGCTCTGCTATTTCTTCCTTTGTAACAGGTAAAAATCCGTTCATACTTCCTGCTCCGTATCGGGCTGACCCACCTTCATCTCCAGAAACTGCTGACGGGAAATCAGCACCTGACGGGGCTTGCTGCCCTCGTACGGGCCCACAAAGCCCTTCTCCTCCATCTCGTCAATCAGGCGGGCGGCCCGGGCATAGCCCAACTTCAGCCTGCGCTGCAGATAGGAGGTGGAGGCCTGCCCCGCGTCGATAACGCATTCCACCGCCTTCATCAGCATGTCGTTGTCCTCATCGAAGCCGCCGCCGTTTCCGGCCCCTGCGCCATTTTTCTTCTGGCCGGTCATGGTTGCCTGCTTCTCTATTTCCTCGGCAATTTCTTCATTATAATCGGCGGCTCCGGCAGATTTGACAAATTCCACCACGCGCTCCACCTCTTTATCGTCCACAAAGCACCCCTGAATGCGCACAGGTTTGGCACTGCCCACCGGGTGAAACAGCATGTCGCCCTTGCCCAGCAGCTTCTCTGCGCCTGCGCCGTCCAGAATGGTGCGGCTGTCCACCTGGCTGGACACCGCAAAGGCGATACGGCTGGGGATGTTTGCCTTGATAATGCCGGTAATCACGTCCACAGAGGGGCGCTGGGTGGCAATGACAAGGTGCATGCCCGCCGCACGGGCCATCTGGGCAAGGCGGCAGATACTGTCCTCCACCTCATTGGGGGCGGCCATCATCAAATCCGCCAGCTCGTCAATAATAATAACAATCTGCGGCAGAGGCTTCAGGTCGTCCCTCTCCTGTGCGGCGGCATTAAAGCCCTTGATATCCCTGACGTTGTTTTCCGCAAACAGCTTGTAGCGCCGCAGCATCTCCGTCACGGCCCAGCCGAGGGCGCCCGCCGCCTTACGCGGATCGGTGACAACGGGCACCAGCAGGTGCGGAATGCCGTTGTATACGCCCAGTTCCACCACCTTCGGGTCAATCATCAGCAGCTTGACGTCATCGCTGGTGGATTTGTAAAGAAGGCTGACAATCATGGAGTTGATGCACACGCTTTTACCGGATCCGGTGGAGCCGGCGATAAGCAGGTGCGGCATTTTGGCAATGTCCGCCGTCATGACCTCGCCCGCGATGTCCTTGCCGAGGGCAAAGGTCACGCCGCTTTTGGCATTTCGAAACTTCGGGGAGGACAGCACCTCCCGCAGGCGGACGACGCTGGTTTTCCGGTTTGGCACTTCGATGCCCACGGCGGCCTTGCCGGGGATGGGCGCCTCAATCCGGACGCCGCTTGCCGCAAGGTTTAAGGCAATGTCGTCCGCAAGGCCGGTGATTTTGCTGATTTTCACGCCCGCCAGCGGCTGCAGCTCATACCGGGTGACGGAGGGGCCGCGCTTCACGTCCAGCAGGCGCACCTGCACCCCGAAGCTTTTTAAGGTCTCCTCCAGTGTTTTGGCGTTCTGCTGCATCTCCTCCTGTGTGCCTGCGCCCCGCTCCACGCTGGGCTTTTCAAGCAGGTCGATGGGCGGCAGCGGGCTGGGCGGCTGCTCCCCCTTCATCTCCCGGATGGTGGAGGTGATTTCCTGTTCAATCTCCTCCTTTGTCATAACGGCCTTTTCAGGCGGCTCCTCCTTTACAGGCGCCGCCTCCTGCACCGGAGGGGCGGCAGGGGCTGCAAACAGCGTTCCGCTGAAGGCGGGCGCCGGTTCCTTTACCGGCTCCGGTTCTTTCACCGGCTTGTCCGGGCCAAGGTCAATGTCGATGTCCGGGCCGAGGTCGATATCAATCTCGCGCTGTTTTCTACGCTCCTCCCTGCGGGTGGCAAGCTCTGTCCCATATTCCTGCGCCTTCTCCTGCGCTTTTTTCACCGGCTTCGACACGGCGCCGAAAAACTGCTTCATCGTAAGGCCCGTGACAATCATCACAAACACAAACAGCAGGATGGCAATGGTAATTTTTGCCCCGGTCAGGCCGAGGAAGTGCAGCAGCGGCAGGGCCAGCAGCATGCCCACAAGGCCGCCGCCCTGCATCACCACACCGGCGGAATACACCGCGGAAATCTGCACCGGCAAATCGCCCGGCACAATCTCCCCGGCGAAAAAAATCTGGATGAAGGCGGTCAGCAGCAGGAAGAGGATTGCCAGTTCAATCCCCCGGACACGGGCTTTGCCCTCCTCCTCGCTCATGGCCATCAGGTAGGCGATGTAGAACACGGCAAAAGGCACGACAAAACCGCACACGGAGAACAGGCCGAAATAGCCCTGATGCAGCGTGTGCCAAAAGCTCTGCCCCTCCACAAAGGCGAGAGCAGTCAGTAACAGGCCGAGGGCGAACACCAGCAGGGCATTTATCTGCCTGCGCCGCTTCCTCTGTGTGGCCCGTTTCGCCGCCTGTTGCTGGCGCTTTGTGGGCCGTCCTCTTTTTTTCGTTGTATTTGCACTCATCTTCACAAAACTCCAACTATGTATTTTCGCCCCGCAGGTGGGGCGGATACGGCGCAGCAAACCCGCGCCGGGAAATACTTCTTTGGGGGCCGCCCTTCAAGGCGGGAGGGCGAAGAATGCCTTCTGCCGCCCTGTTCAGGGCTTCAGCCCGCCGCCTTCAAAACGGGAAGCGGGGCCGTCGTCCGTTCAGCGGCCCTGGGGGCGGCGCGGTCTCTGGCCGCTTTGAAAGTCCGCCGGCAGGCCGCCGGGGCCGCCCTGCCTGAGGTAGACGGACAGGTCGGTGGTAATCAGCCTGCCCACAACAAACCCCTTTTCCGTCCGCAACCCCTCCGCAAAGCCGTAAGGGGTTGCCACACATTCGGGCGTCGGGGCGTCCTCCACCGGGTAAAGCACGTTGTAGGGCCATGGGGCGTACAGCATTACTGCCTGGCCCCCTCTCCTGCAGCCGGGTCCTGCCTGCGTCGGGCGCCGGCTTTCCCCTTCCGGGCGGCCGGGCGGCCTGACTGCGGCTTGTTCCGCTGCGTCCCGGCGCCGTTTTTTTGCGGGCTGCTTTCTATCAATTCATACAGTGCTTCAATGGCTTCCGACAGGCCGCCGAGGGAGTCAATCAGCCCCTCCTCCACCGCCGCCTTGCCGTCCAACACGCTGCCCACGTCGGTAACCAGTTCCCCGGTCTGCATCATCAGGCGGCGGAACCGCTCCCCCGGGATGTGCGAGTTGTCCTCCACAAAGCGGACGATACGCTCCTGCATTTTTTCAAAGTAGCTGAGTGTCTGCGGGACGCCCAGCACCAGCCCGCTCATCCGCACGGGGTGGATGGTCATGGTGGCGGAGGGCGCAATGAACGACCTTGCCGCCGACACGGCCAGCGGTACCCCGATGGAATGCCCGCCGCCCAGCACCAGTGACACGGTGGGCGTTTTCATCCCGGCAATCAGCTCCGCAATGGCAAGGCCCGCCTCCACATCACCGCCGACGGTGTTCAGGATAATCAGCAGCCCTTCCACCTTCGGGTCCTGCTCCACCGCCACCAGCAGCGGGATCACATGCTCGTACTTGGTGGTTTTGTTCTGTGCAGGCAGAATATAGTGCCCCTCAATCTGACCGATGACCGTCAGGCAGTGGATGCAGTGCTCCCCCGTGCGGATGGACACACTGCCCGTGTCGTAGATAGCCTCAAACTGTTCATTTTGCTTTTCGTCCGCTTTTTTCTGCTCCTCCTCCGGGAGGTTTTTCTCCTGTTCCATGCTGCCGCTCCTTCCCTGTGTCCTATTCAATAGGCTGTCACAGGAGAGGCGGATTATTCGAAAACATCCGGGTTACATGAAACCACAGATATCATTATTATACAACAGGGCGGCACCGGCACGCAAGCGCTGCGCGCCAGTTCTTCCAATGAAAAAAGGGGGAAGAGCCGCAGCCCTTCCCCCCTTTTTTTCTTATTTCCCAATATGGTACCTCAGCGCCATCAGACTGTCTGCAAGACGGATGTTTTCCACATGGGCCCTTTCATCCTCAATGACCAGGTCACGCTGGCTGAAGTTCCAGAAGCCGAACACGCCGCAGGCGAGCAGCTCGTCCACAATCTCCTGTGCGTGGGCACGGGGGATGCACATAATGGCCACGTCCGGCTTGACCTTGCGGCAGTATGCGCTTAAGTCCTTCATATCGCTGATTTTTAAGTCCCCCACCGTGTCGCCGATGATCTTCTCATTCTGGTCGAAAATGGCGACCAGCTTGAACCCGCACTTTTTAAAATTGATGTGGGTTGCAATGGTTTGCCCGAGATTTCCCGCACCGATGAGGATGGCGGTTGCCTCCGTGTCAAGGCCGAGGATCCGGCCAATTTCGTATTGCAGCTGATCCACGTTATAGCCATAGCCCTGCTGGCCGAAACCGCCGAAGCAGTTCAGATCCTGCCGGATTTGGGAGGCGGTCAAATTCATGTGGGCGGCCAGCTCCCCCGAAGAGATGCGGGTGGTGCCTTTTTGCCGCAGCTCGCTTAAAAAGCGGTAGTAGCGCGGCAGCCGCCTGATGACGGAGTTGGAAACAGTGCGTCCAGCCATGACGGTCGTCCTCCTTTAGCGGATGGTTTTCAGCGTGTCCATCACATAGTTGCCGAATTCTTCACAGGTGCAGCCGGTATCCCGCCCGGTGATGGTCAGCTTCTTCTCCTCAAACATGCATTTGTCGAGGGCCTTTTCCAGCTTTGCAGCCTTATCGATTTTGCCGATGTGCTGCAACAGCATGACCGATGCGCGCAGCATGCTGCACGGGTCGGCGTACTTGCCGCGTCCCTCGGTGATCATCCGCGGGGCAGAGCCGTGAATGGCCTCAAACATGGCGTAGCGCTTGCCGATGTTGGCGCTGCCGGCCGTGCCGACGCCGCCCTGGAACTCCGCCGCCTCGTCGGTGACAATGTCGCCGTACAGGTTGGGCAGAATCAGCACCTTGAAATCCTGGCGGCGCTTCTGATCCACCAGCTTGGCGGTCAGAATGTCGATGTACCAGTCGTCCGTGACAATCTCCGGGTACTCCTTACCGATGTTCTGGCAGATTTCAAGGAATTTCCCGTCCGTGGTCTTGACCACGTTGGCCTTGGTGATGATGGACACACGGCCCTTGTTGTTTTTGCGTGCAAACTCGTAGGCCAGCCGGGCGATACGCTCAGTTCCCTGGGTGGTGGTCACCGTGAAGTCAATGGCAAGATCATCCGTTACATGCATCCCCTTGGAGCCAAGGGTATACGCCCCCTCCGTGTTCTCACGGTAGAAGGTCCAGTCGATGCCCTGCTCCGGGATTTTTACCGGGCGCACGTTGGCGAACAAATCCAGCTCCTTGCGCATGGCCACGTTGGCGCTTTCAATGTTGGGCCACGGATCGCCCTTGCGCGGCGTGGTGGTGGGGCCCTTCAGGATCACATGGCACTGCTTCAGCTCCTCCAGCACATCGTCCGGGATGGCCTTGCCCGCCTTGACGCGGTTTTCAATGGTCAGGCCGTCAATTTCCTTAAAGACGATTTTCCCGGCGTCCACCTCTTCGTTCAGCAGGAAACGAAGCACACGCTCCGCCTCCGCTGTAATGATGGGGCCGATTCCGTCGCCGCCGCACACGCCGACGACCAGCTGGGGCAGGCTTTCATAGTCGATAAAGTCGCCCTGGGCCTTGATGGCCTCCACACGGGCCAGCTGTTCCTCCACGACCTTCAAAAAACGCTCTGACGCTTCCGATAATTTCATATAGCAGAACTCCTTTCCAGTAAGCTAAAAAGAACGGTTTGACATTGTTAATTGTACAATACTCACGGTGGCTTGTCAACGATTTAACAAGGGGACGGAAAGAAAAAAGCCCCGCTTTCTTTCCCCACCGCGCTGTGTTATAATGAACTATAACCATTGGAAGCGTTGTGGAAATACGGGCTGAAAAGCCTGTTTTACAACTGTTCAATAACAATTTTTGGTTGGTTATCCGGACAAAAATAGAAGTCAAAAATTATGGTTTCTTCCAGAAGTAAAAACACGGCAAAGGAGGATGGAGAGATGGATCATTCCATACTGGACCAGTGCCCGGAGCAAGTGAAAGAACAGCTTGTATACCGGCGTTATAAACCCGGGGACATTCTGCTGCTGCAGGGGGAGCGGGAGGAGTACGCCCATCTTCTGCTGGAGGGATCCGTGCGGGTGTTCAAGCTGCTGCCGGACGGCTCCTGCTCTCAAATCGACTACTTTGAGGCTGTCCAGTTTATCGGCAACATCGAGCTGTTCGCCCGTGTGCCCACCATGAACATGGTCGAGGCCGCCACCCCCTGCTTTACCGCCTGTATCCCCCTTGCCGCCTTCTACAGCTGGGTGGAGTCGGATGCGGCGCTGTGCCGCACCCTGATTGAGGACATGGCGGTTCAAATTGTCGCGTTTAACCGGCAGATTATGCTTGGGAAAAGCCTTCCCCGGCAGGAGCACTTCTGGCTGCTTCTGCTGGAGGCGGACCGAAGCGGCAAGCCCATGACCCGCCAGATCTTACAGGACTGCATGTCCGTCTCCTCCCGCACCATCAACCGGCTGATCCAGCAGGCCAGTGAAAAGGGGCTGATTAAGGTGGAGGACGGCGTTATCACCCTGTGCGACAGGGACCGGATTGCCAAGCAGTACCTTAAGACCCCCGACCCGATTTAAGGGGCCAAATTTATACAAACTGCACAAAAAACGAAACTTATTTTTGGTACACCCGAAGCCAAATGGCATTGAGCCTGCTTATCCCTTCCCGGTATACTGAAGGTGCCGACGAAGGGTATGGGCCGGGGGAATTCCCCCGGCAGGCCTTGCCGGAAGGAGGTGTACCTTTTTTTGCAATACATTGTTTCAGGTTTAAGTATGATGGACGTCATCCGTTTCCCGGACGGCCGGCTGAGCACACCGCAGATGGGCGGTATCCCGCTGTACGGCTACTGCGGAATGCGGCCCCACACGGACAACGTTTGTTTTCTTGCCAGGGTCGGAAAGGATTTTTTCGACACTTTTGACCCCTGGTTCACAAACAACCAGGTGGACAGAAGCGGGCTGCTGTTTGTGGCGGATAAGACGCCCTACGACATCATTACATACCGCAAGGACGAGTCGGTTTCGTCCTGGGATTTCTTCACCGGCAACTGGGATGACGCCGCTTTCTGGCGGCCCCATCCGGAGGATCTGCCCGGTGTTATCGGCGAGGACACCAAGGGGTTTTACCTGTGCGGCGCACCGTTCCCGGACCCCGTGTGGGAAAAGCTGCTGCAGCTGCGTGACCAGTTCGGCTTTAAAATTATGTGGGAGCCGAACGGCATCCACTCCCACCGTGCGGACAGGGAGAACATCCTTGCCCTGCTGCCCCATGTTGAAATGGCATCCTTCAACTGTGTGGAGGCCATGGAAATTTTCGGTTTGGACAGTGAGGAGCAGGTGCTTCAGTTCCTGTGCCGCCAGCCGTGCGAGCTTATCCTGCTGAGGGTCGGCGCGCGGGGCATGTACACCATCAGCGGCGGGAAAATCTGCTTCGTACCGTCCGCCCCGCTGCCCGAGGGGGCGCAGGTTGTGGATGTGACCGGCTGCGGGAACAGCTCCACAGCGGGTGCATGCGTCGCCTGGTGCGAGGGGAACGACCTTGCCATGACAGGCATTATGGCCAACATCTCGTCCAACTACAACCTTCGGCAGAAGGGGCCCTGGCCCCTGTTTGACAAGGCGCTGACGGAACAGGCGAAGCAGTGGGCACAAAGCCTGTACCGTGAAAAAGCTTTCCGTTATCTGTAACAAACCGGCGGCCAGACGGCATGCCGGCATCATCAAAAAGGAGTGTTTTATTGAATGGCAAAATATGACAGCAATTTACACAAGGAAATCGTCAGCCTTCCCACCATGGTCCGCTTTATTCATAATGAAATCCAGAATAAGTGCAAGACCGTTTTCACAGTGGAAGAGCTGAAAAATTTCGACAACATCGTCCTGTCCGGCTGCGGCGACAGCCTGTGCGCCTCCTACGCGGTGAAAGAGTGCTATGAGACGCTGCTGGGCCTTCACATCGACACGCCTGTCTGCCTTGACCTCTCCCGTCATTATGACGTGCGCCGCTTTGGAGAGAAGAACAAGACGCTGGTCATTCTGGTCAGCTTCTCCGGAAAGGTCAGCCGCGTGGTGGAGGCTGCGGAGCGCGCAAAGGCAAACGGCGCCCTGACAATGGCTGTTACCCACGACATCGACTCTCCTGTGGCCAAGGCCTGCGACCGCGTGCTGCATGTGGTGCCCGAGCCCTTCGACCTGCACCGGACCCCCGGCTGCCGCACCTATGTGGCCAGCATGACGGCGCTGTACCTGTTTGGCTTCGCCATGGCGGAGCTGACCGGCAAAATTGACACCGCCACCGCAGAGGGCTACCGCAAGGACATCCTTGATTATGTGGACGCCTACGAGGCCGTCATGGACAAGATGGACGACGACCTGTTCAACATCGCTGTTTCGTGGAAGCCGGTCCCCTACTTCGAGTTCCTCAGCTCCGGTCCGGAGTTCGCCTCCGCCTGGTTCGGTCAGGCCAAAATGTTTGAGGCCACCAACGACTTCTCCCGCTATGAGAACTTTGAGGACTGGGCCCATGTGGACTATATCCTCAGAAAAATGGACAGCGGTATCTTCCTGTTTGTGGACAAGAAGAACCCTGCGTTCAGCCGCGCGCAGGAGGTTGCAAGCGTGCTGACACGGCAGAGCTATCGCTACCTCGTGTTTACCGACGCGGATCCCTCCCTGTTTGCCGACCCGCTGAAGGTCTTCCCCGTGCCCACGGCGAAAAACCTGTGGCTGACCCCGCTGATGCAGGCGGCGCTGCCCTGCATGTTCGCCGGTGCGCTGGCCCATGTGAAGGGTACTACGGAATTCTGTGCCGACATGATCGACTCCCTGTTCCCCTTCGGTGGAGCCATCCTGCGCAACAGCAAAATTGAAATGCACTAACGGAACCGTACACGGAAAGGGCCGGGATACCCCGGTCCTTTTCCATAACAATATTTCAGGAGGTGTTTTTTATGCCGGGTATTCTTCGTATTAACGACGGACTCGACAACATGTTCACTCAGTTAAAACCAGGGAAAAAGCTGATCATCGGCTGCATCCACCTGCTGCCCATGCCCAACACCCCGCTCTACACAGAGGGGGATTACGAGCGCTCCATTGAAAAGGCGCTGAAGGATGCCGAAGCGCTGATTAAAGGCGGGGCGGACGGCTGCATCATCCAGACGGTGGACGGCATCTTCCCCAACACGGACGACGCCGACTATGTCAGGGTGGCCTGCATGTCTGTCGTTGGGAACGAGGTGCGGCGTATGGCCGGGCCGGACTTCAAGGTTGGCGTGCAGATTCTGTGGAACTGCATCACCCCCTCCCTTGCGGCCGCCAAGGCCTGCCATGCGGACTTTACCCGCTGCACAGCCCTGACCGGCACCACCCAGTCGGCCTTCGGACCCATTGTCGCCGAGCCGCTGAAGGTACAGAACTACCGCGCCCACATCGGCGCGCAGAATGTGGCCATGATTGCGGAAATCGCAGGCTATCATTTCCTGAGCGAGGGCGGCTATGACAAGAAGCGGCTGTTAGGCCAGGCAAAGGATGCGCTGACGGTCGGCGCCAACGCCATTGAGGTGTTCCACAGTGATGAGGAACTGAATGAGCGGATGGTGCTGGATCTTAAAGAAGCGTTCAATGTGCCGGTGGTGCTTGGCGGCGGAACCAACATTGAAAACGCGGCGAGACGCCTGAAATACGCCGACTGCGCCATTGTGGGCACCTGTTTTGAAAAGGGAAACTGGGGCGGCCCCGTCCAGTGGGACGCTGTGCGCGACTATGTCGCGGGCGTGCGCAAAATAGAGGGCTGAGCGCCCTGAAAGAAGGAGGAAAAGTATGAAACTTTCTGCAATCGATCCGAAGAAAACAGCGGTGCTTGTCATTGACATGCAGAACGACTTTATTGAGCCGGGCGCAGAGCTGTTTTCCCAGATGGGATACGACTTTGTACCGAAGATGGCGGCCTTCCTTGACGAGTGCCGCAAGCGCGGTATGCTTGTCATCTACACGAAGAACATGGTTCAGGCCGACCGGCACGACATTGGCAAGGCCGGAGAGTTCTGTGAGGCGCTGAAGCAGGGCAAGGTGCTGATTGAGGGCACCCACGGCGTGGAAATTTTCGAGGGGGTTGCCCCGAAGGAGGGGGACATTGTCCTTCGGAAAAACCGCTACAGCTCCTTCTACGGCACAAGACTGGACAGCATCCTGCGTACCAGCGGCATCGACACGGTGACCATCACCGGCGTGTGCACGGAGGCCTGCTGCTTCTCCACCGCAAGGGATGCCGGCGCCATGTGCTACGATGTGGCATTCCTGTCCGATTTGACCGGCACGGTGGATTATCCCGACCTCGGTTTCGGGCCCATGACAGCGCTGCAGATGCATCACGCCATGCTGACCAACATTGCGCTGACAACGGCGGACGTGATGACCTCGGACGATTTCCTGTCCCGCCTGAAATAACACCATTCGTTATTCTGCCTGAAAAAGGCTGAAGATAAAAAGGAGGTAAGAATCTATATGAAAAAAGTATTGGCAATTCTTCTATGTGTTGCGATGGTAGCGGTACTCGCCCTCGCAGGCTGCGGCGGAGACGGCGGCTCCAGCCAGAGTTCCGATTCCACTTCTGCAACGACGGAAAACGCCGGCAATGTTGCAACCATTGTCACCACCGCGCTGGGTGACAAGTCCTTCAACGACTCCTGCTGGACCGGACTGAATACGCTGAAAGACAAGTATGGCATAGAAATCGCCTACTACGAGCTGAAGGCGGACTACACCAAAACGCTTCCCGCGCTGACCGAGTTTGCCGAGTCCGGTAACTACAACATCATCGTAACCGGCTCCCCCTCCACGGTGGACGGAGCGAAAGCTGCCATCGAGATGTTCCCGAACCAGAAGTTCATCCACTACGACACGACCATCCAGGATGGGGAGAATGGCCCGTATGCCAATGCATTCTCCATGGAATACAAACAGAATGAGGGTTCTTACCTCGCAGGCTGGCTGGCTGGTAAAGTCACCAAGACCGGTGTTATCGCTCAGCTGGGCATGCAGGAAATAGACATTATCTATGATTTCATGTACGGTTACCTGGAGGGGGCGAAAGCTGCCAGGGACGACATCAAGGTCATTACCACCTTCATCGGCGACAGCACGGATGTTGCCAAGGCCAAAGAGCTTTCCAACAGCGCCATAGGCCAGAACGCCGACGTCCTGTTCCAGATTGCAGGCGGTGCGGGTGCAGGCGTGTTTGAGGCCGTTGCGGAAAGCGGAAAAAGCGATGTGTGGGCAATCGGCGTTGACTCCGACCAGTATGCCGAGTATGTGGCCATCGACAGGCAGGACATTGCGGACGTCATCCTGACCTCCATGGCCAAAAACATCGGAAACTCCGTGATCTGGGCCTATGAGCAGGAAATGGCCGGCACGCTGGAGTGGGGCACCAACACCTCTCTCGGCATTTCCGAGGATGCGGTGGGCCCGGCCGAATCCGGTCCGTTCCTCGAGCTGGATCAGGCGCTGCTTGACGAGTATGCACAGATTAAGCAGGATGTTGCCGACGGTAAAATTAAAGTTGGTACCGCCTTTGGCAAAACAACGGCGGAGCAGCAGGCTTTTGTGGACTCCTTCAGGCCCTAATCCTGTTTCCATTTTAACCCGGTTAAGCAAAGAGAAAGCACAGCGGTTTTCGCTGTGCTTTCTCTTTGTTCTATTAACTTTTCTATTTCTGTGCCGCTACTTTATCTCTGTGTCCTCAAAACTCAGCTGCTTCATGTCCTCGCCGCCGTAATTCTTTTTCTTCAGCCGGCCGAAAACCAGTCGTTTTAACAGCATGTACAGCACTGCAAAGGTCGGCACTGCAAAGAACATTCCCACGACACCGTACAGGCCGCCGCCCACGAAGATGGAGAACATCACCAACAGGGCGGACAGGCCGGTGGAGTCGCCCAGCAGCTTGGGGCCGAGAATGTTTCCGTCGAACTGGCCCAAAACAATAACCAGGATGATGTACCACAGCGCCTGCAGCGGGTCGATGGCAAGAATAAGCAGGGCGCAGGGGATTGCGCCGATAATTGCACCGAACATGGGAATCAGGTTGCTGATGGCAAAGATGACACTGATAAGCAGCGCATAGGGGATGCCGATAATCGTCATGCAGATAAAGCAGATGATTCCCAGGATGGACACCTCAATAATTTTAGAGGAGATGTAGCCGCCGAAAATATGGTCCGCCTCCCGCATGGTGGAGATGAAGCTGTCTGCCGCCCGTTCGGGCAGAAAAGCATGCAGCAGCATCTTGGACTGCCTTGCCAGCTTCTCTTTTTCCAGCAGCACATAGATGGCAAGCATGAAACCGAACACAAGGTTGACCACGGTTCCCACCACCTGCGTGGTAGTCTGAATAAGGCCCGGCAGGGCGTTTGTCAGCCAATCTGTCAGCGTTTTTGCAAAGTTTTTCACATAGGTTTCGATACTTTCCAGCTGGCTGCGGGAGATAACGTCGTTCCTTAGCAGGTCGTCCAGCAGGCTGTTAATCCAGTTTACCACATTGTTCGCGTAGGTCGGCACCTCATTGCTGAGCTTGGCAATGCTGGTTCCCACCTCCGGAATGATGAAGGAAAACAGGCAGACGATTATGGCGATGACCAACAGGTAACTGAACAGGATGGCAAGCATGCGCCGCACGCCGGAGCGTTTTTTTCTGTTTTTCTTCCGCGACAGCTTGGCAAACAGGTTTTCAAACTTGTTGACCAGCGGCCGCAGGAAATACGCGATGACAAAGCCGAACACCACCGGCATGGCCGCGCCCACAACGTTACCGATCCAGCTTAATGCGCCGCCGATATTCGTAATGATAAAGTAGAATGCAATGGCCCCGCACAGCGCGAGACACAGATACAGTGCCCGGGTCAGGTTTTTGTTTTTCAGGTGGAAATTCATGTCCCACGCCCCTTTCTATTCCCCGCCGGACTGGCTTTCGCCGGAGGATGTCTCCTCCCCGGAGGGCTGTTCCCCATCGGGAGACGGATCCGTTTCAGAGGGTTGTTCCGCGTCCTCCGCAGGCGCTGCCGCGTACTGCCAAAGCACCGTATCCCCTGCGGCCACCGCATCGCTGCTGGAGGCGGCTGCGTCGTTTTTCGTACACTGCCACGCCATGCCGCCGGCATCCATGATGCCGCCGAAGTTTCCAAGGTTGCCGGCCGCCTCGCTGTAGCTTAGCTCCGCCTTTTTCAGCGCAGCTACCGTCACCATATAGACGGTGGGGTTTTCGCTTTTTACATCCACCGTGCCGGAGAACAGATCCTTCCCCTCCCCGTCCCGGATGGTTACGGAAAGCGAGATGGCCGGGGTTTCTTCCGCGCCGTCGTCGGTATAGGTGGGATTGCCGCATCCTGCAAGAAGCAGGATGGCCGCAAGCAGTATCACAAAAAGTGGAGCAAGCCGCTTCATGGTTTCACATTCCTTTTCGATAAAAGTGGGGCCGCCTGTCCGCGGACAGGCGGCCTGAACCTATTGTAACACACAAAGAAAAAAAATCCTAGCTGTCGCTGTAAATTTTGTAGGAACCGAGCACCTTCATCTGCTCCATACGGCCCTTTAAGGAGCAGAGCAGCGCCATGGTGTCCTCCGTGAGAATGCTGCCGTCAAAATCCATAAAAAAGGCCACAGTGAAGCGTTCCGCCCTGGTGGGCCGGGACTCTATCTTCTGCAAATTGAGGCCTGCGGCTGCAAACTGCAAAAGGATACGGTACAGCTCGCCCTTGCGGTGCGGCAGGATAAATTTGACAGACACCCGCCCGGCGCCGCGCTCCACATAGGGCGTTTTCGACAGCACCACGAACCGGGTAGTGTTGGTGGTGTTATCCTCCACATTTTCAAGCAACACGGAAAGCCCATACAGGTGCGCCGCATCTGCGCTTGCGATGGCGGCCACGTCCGCGTCCGGGCATTCCGCCACAAATTTGGCCGCCGCAGCCGTGTTGGAGAACACCTGCGGCACAACGTCCGGATGGGTGCGGTAAAAGCCGCGGCACTGGCTGATGGCCGCCTTGTGGCTCAGCACCCGGCGCACATCTGAAAGTGCCGTTCCCTGTTTTGCAAGCAGGCAGTGGTGCACGGGAATCTCCACTGCGGCGATGATGGACAGTCCCAGCTCGTCCATGGCATCGTACGTCTCCGTAATGGTGCCTGCCAGCGAATTTTCAATGGGCATGACGCAGCACTCCGCCGCGCCGTCCGCCACGGCCTGGGCCGTCTCCTTAAAGCTTTCATAAAACACAATGTCCCCTGCTCCAAACAGGGTTTTCGCCGCCTTATGGCTGTACGCGCCGGGCACGCCCTGGCAGGCAATCCGCCCGCGGGGGGCGGGCAGTGCGTCCACCACATGCTGCCGGAACTGCCGGAAGCTGCCGTCGTCCCCCAGCAGCTTGCTCTGTCCCACCTTGCTGATATCCATCACGGCGCTGAAAAATGCCTCCGCCGCCTGGGGGTCTGTGGCCTGACTGCCCACGCGCTGCAAAATCTGCTGTTCCCGCTCGGGCTGGAACACAGCCATGCCGTGCTGCTTTTTGTAGCCGGCCACCTGCGCCGTCAGGGCGGAGCGCCGTTCGAACAGTTTTAACAGTTCCTCATCCAGTGCGTTGATTTCCCCGCGGATTGTCTCAAGGTTCATTGCTGTCCCTCCAGTAAAATATCCAGCAGCGCAGCGGCGACCGCCGACTCGATAACGGGCACGGCACGGACGGCGATGCACGGGTCATGCCTGCCGCCCACCACGATGTCCGTGTTGCGCTTCTGCTTCAAATCCACCGTCTGCTGCGGAAGCGAGATGGAGGCGGTGGGCTTAATGGCCGCGCGCACCACCAGCGGCATACCGGTGGTAATGCCGCCCAGCGCGCCGCCGTGGTTGTTGGTGGCGGTAACGACCTGCCCGCTTTCATCGTACCGGAAGGGGTCATTGTTTTCGCTTCCGCGGGAGGCGCTTCCCGCAAAGCCGCTGCCAAACTCCACCCCCTTGACCGCAGGCACGCCGAACAGCACCCCTGCAATGACCGGTTCCACCCCGCGGAACATGGGGCTGCCCGCACCCGCAGGCAGGCCGGTGGCAAAACACTCCACCACGCCGCCCCAGGAGTCCCGTTCCAGGGCGGCGGTGCGGATAAGATCCTTCATCTCTTCCGCAATTTCCGGATCCACTGCCGGGAAGGCCAGCCGCTCCATCACCTCCAGCTCGCGCTTTGTGATGGCAGCCGGGTCAAAGTACACGTCGGACAGCGGGCCCACCTGCGCAAGGTGGGCCGCCACGGTGACGCCCCTGTCCCGCAGGGCCATTTTGCACAGCGCACCCGCAAGGCACAGTGGTGCCGTCAGCCGGCCGGAAAAGTGCCCGCCGCCGCGGTAGTCGGAAAAGCCGCGGTAGCGCATGGTGGCGCTGTAGTCCGAATGGGAGGGACGCGGCGTGTTTTCAAAACCCGTATAGTCCACGCTGCGGGTATTTTCGTTTTTGAAAATGGCCGCAATGGGCGCGCCGGTGGTAACGCCGTCCTTCAAGCCGGACAGAAACTCCGGCTCGTCCCGCTCCACACGTGTGGTGGTGGTACGGTCGCTTTTGGCGCGGCGGCGGGACAGCACACACTCCATCAAGTCCCGGTCCAGTGTGACACCGGCCGGAAACCCGTCCACCACACAGCCGATAGCCGTGCCGTGGGACTCCCCGAAAATGGAAACCTTCACATTTTTACCAAATACAGAACTCATTGCAGATTCCCTCCCAACAAGGTATAGTCCTTCCAAAAGTCCGGATAGGATTTTGCCACACAGTCTACGTCGTCCAGCCGGACCGGGCCGCCTGCGGCAGCGGCGGCCACAGCGGCAGCCATGGCGATACGGTGGTCGTGGCAGGAGGCCACCTCGCCCGGGTGCAGGGCGCCGCCGCGGATAAGGATGCACCCGTTTTCATACCGGGCGTCCCCGCCGAGGGATGAAATCAGCCCAATGGTGGAGGCGATCCGGTCGCTTTCCTTATAGCGCAGCCTGTCCACGCCGGACAGCACGCTCTCCCCCTGTGCGGCGGCGCACAGCACTGCCGTCACCGGCACAAGATCCGGGATTTCCTCCATATCCCGGCGGATTGCCCGCAGCGGGCTTTTCTTCACCTGTATCCCCTGCGCGGAGACCGACACGGCGCAGCCCATCTCCCGCAGGATGGACAGGATTGCCCTGTCCCCCTGGGTGCTGTTTTCATCAAGGCCTGTCACCGTTACGCAGCCGCCCAATGCGCCAAGGCACAACGGGAAGGCGGCGGACGACCAGTCCCCCTCCACCATGTGGCTTCCGCCGCGGGGCGGGCCGCCCTGTACGTGGTACGCACTTCCCTGCCTGTCAACCGGCACGCCGTACCGTGCAAGCAAATCCACCGTGATGTCCACATAGGCGGCGGAGTTAAGCGGGGTAGTCAGCCGGACGGCGCCGCCCCCTTCCAGCCGGGCCAGCGCCAGCAGCAGGCCGGTCACATACTGGGAGGATTTCTCCCCCTCCACCTGAAAGTCCCCCGGGGTCAGCCTCCCGGAAATCTGAAGCGGCAGGCGGCCGTCGTAACATACGGAAACGCCGTGGGCCCGCAGCGCCTCAAGATAACCTGTAACCGGCCGTTGAGGCAGGCGGCCGCGGCCGGTAAACTCCGCGCTGATGCCAAGCGCCGCCGCCACCGGGATGAGAAAGCGCAGGGTGGAGCCGGACTCCCCACAGTCGAGCTGGGCGCAGGCAGGCGGGTTGGAAACCGGGGTGACCAAGGCCGTGTCCCCCTTCAGGCGGATGCAGGCGCCCAGCGCCGTCAGGCAGCGAATGGTGGCTTCAATATCCTCCGACAGGGTCAGGCCCCGCACCTCGCCGGGGCGGTCCGCCAGGGCGGCCAAAATCAGGTGACGGTGCGCCGCACTTTTGGATGCGGGCGCACGCACGCTGCCCCGTGCTGCGGGGCATACCGCCGCCTTCATGCCTGCTCCTTTCTAAAATAGGCGTTCAGTGCGTCAATGGGCACCAGCTTGGTTTTTGCCGTGCCGATTTTCGGCACCACCACAAAGTTGAGGCTGTCGCCCGTGCGTTTCTTGTCCTTCGTACACTCCTGCAGCACCTCATGGATGGGGTATGGGCACTGGGTGGGCAGGCCGTACCGACTAAGGCAGGCGACAAGACGCGCCGTGGTGCCGGACGCCGTGTCACCCGTGCGCTCGAACGCATCGGAGGCCAGCACCATCCCCATGGCCACGCTCTCCCCGTGGGAGTGCAGGGAGAAACCGCCCAATTTTTCAATTCCGTGGCCCAGCGTGTGTCCGAAGTTGAGCACCGCCCGGGCGCCCATGTCCCTCTCGTCCACGCTGACCACCTGGTTTTTCAGTTCCACACAGGCGCTGACAACCTCCTCCATGTCGCCGGGGCCCACGCCGGCGGCACAGCGCTGGAACAGCTCCTCCGACTGGATGGCGCCATACTTGATAACCTCTGCCATGCCGCCGGAGAACTCCCGCTCCGGCAGGGTGGACAGGGTGTCCAGATCGCACAGCACCAGCTTCGGCTGCCAGAAGCAGCCCACCAGGTTTTTCCCTGCCGGGATGTTGACGGCCGTTTTCCCGCCCACCGACGCGTCCACCTGCGCCAGCAGCGAGGTGGCGATGCCTGCAAAGGCCACGCCCCGCTGGTAGGTCGCCGCCACAAAGCCGGTCAGGTCGGTGACCACGCCGCCGCCCAGCGCCAGCAGCAGATCCCCTCTTGTATAGCCGTGCTCAATCAAAAAGGTATAGAGCCCCTCCGCAACGGACAGGCTTTTCGCCCCCTCCCCGGCGGGCACAGGATAGGCCTGCGCCGTCAGCCCCGCGCTGCGCAGAGTGGACAGGGTCCTTTCCGCATACAGCGGGCCGACGTTGCTGTCCGTAATCAGCAGGACCCGGTTCCCAGGAAACAGGGTTTTCACAAGCTGCCCGCAGCTTCCGATGAGATTGTGCCCCACCAAAACCCGGTACGACTCCCCCGTGTGGATGGTAATGGTTTTCATGGCTGTCCCTCCTTACCTGCGGCTGAGTCAGACGGTCTCTCTAAGCTGCTTCAGCTCGCCCATAACCTTCTCGAACTGGCCGAAATCAAGGGACTGGGCGCCGTCGCACAGGGCGTGCTTCGGGTCGTTGTGCACCTCGATAATCAGGCCGTCTGCACCGATAACTGCCGCCGCCTTGCTTAACGGCTCCACCAGCCAGGACTGGCCGGAGGCGTGGCTCGGATCCACCACAATGGGCAGGTGGGACAGTTTTTTGATGACGGGCACCGCCGTGATGTCAAGGGTGTTTCGGGTGTAAGTTTCAAACGTACGGATGCCCCGCTCGCACAGGATGACGTTCTGGTTGCCCTCCGCCATGATGTACTCTGCGCTCATCAGCAGCTCCTCCATGGTGTTGGCAAGGCCGCGTTTTAGCAAAACCGGCTTGTCGCACCGGCCGATTTCCTTCAGCAGCTCGAAATTCTGCATGTTGCGCGCGCCGATCTGGATGATGTCGATATCTGCGAACAGGTCGATGTGGCGGATGCTCATCAGTTCGCTGACGATGGGCAGGCCCGTCTCCTTCTTCGCCTCCAGCAGCAGTTTGATCCCGTCCGCCTGCATCCCCTGGAAGGAGTAGGGGGAAGTACGGGGCTTGAAGGCGCCGCCGCGCAGCACCGTGGCGCCAAGGCGCTTGACCTCCTTCGCCACCATAATGATCTGCTCTTCACTTTCCACCGAGCAGGGGCCTGCCAGGACGGCCAGCCTGCCGTCGCCGATGGGGACGCCCTGTTTGCCCACCCTGACCACGGTGTCCTGGGGATGAAATTTGCGGTTCGCATTCTTAAACGGCTCCTGCACGCGGCGCACGCTTTCCACAATATCCACCGCCATGATGTCGTCCATGTCCAGTCTTGTGGTGTCGCCCAAAAAGCCCAGGATGGTGGTATGCTCGCCCACCATGGGACTGACTTTAATGCCCTTTGCCTCAATTTGTTTTGTGAACTTTTCAATGTCTTCCTTTTTCGCGTTCTGCTTTAAAATAACAATCATGATTCCTCTTCCTTTCCAAAATAAAATTTTTATAATTATGCAGTTTTTATAAAAAGAGCGGTATGGCCCTTTGGCCTGTAAAAACAAGAAAAAGGTCCGGTGCTGCAACATACAGCACCGGACCTGGACAATCGGTTTATTCGCCCGTATCTGGTTTGCGTGTCAAGCGCCTAATCACCCACGGACTGCACTGCCTGCTCCTGCTTGTCCTTATCCTTCAAAAACAGGTTCCGCTCGTCCCCGAGCCCGATTTTGATAAGGAAATGCTTGTTGACAAACTTGGCCGTAGCCTGAATAATAGGACCGTTTAACACGAAGCTGACGATAGAGCCGTAGCCCACAACGCCGCCCAGAAGCCATCCAATCAGGACAAATAATGCGTCAAAGATGATTCTGATAAAGCGGTACTGGGTACGGGCCTTCTCCGACACTTTCGATACAAGCGCGTCGACCCCGGTAACACCGTATCTTGCGCTAAGCTGTATTCCAACGCCTATACCCAGAAGCAGCAGACCAACCGCAAAAAACAGTAAATCAGCCCACCAGCTGTGACCGATTTTCTCCATCCACCCTTCGAGTATAGGCCTGATAAAGCTGATATTCATGCCCATAAACAGCGCATGCATCAGGGTGCCTATAAACACGTGATGCCGTGCAAAAATCAGTGCCAGCACAAAAAACGTGCTGTTGCTGATAATCGACATCACCCAGTAGGGCTGGCCGGAGACATAGGCCAGGCCATCCGTAAAAATGGTGATGGGGTCGCCGCCCACATTGGCAACCAGAATGCTGGATACGCCGATTGCAGCGATGAAAATCCCAAGATACACAATAATGAACTTACAAATATGTTTTTTTACGGCCTCGGCCGTGATGCCTTTTGCCACCATACTATCCTCCACTTCACACTTTATCTATTCTACAGCACTCTTCCCTGTTTTGCAAGTACATCAGGGCAAAAAATACAGAAAAAATGTATTTTTTATCAAAGCTGCCGCATAACGTCCTGTAAATATGCTTCAATCTGTTCCGCACTGGAAAAGCCGAGGGCCTGCCGGGCCACCTCCTGCGCGTCCGTTACAGACACGTTGGTAATCAGCTTTTTGACGCCGGCCATACCGGGGGCGTTCATACTCAGCCTTCGGATGCCGAGGCCAATCAGCAGCAGCGCACCCGCCGTCTCGCCCGCCATCTCCCCGCAGACGCTCAGCGGCTTCCCGGCCTGCTGAAACGCGTCCGCCGTCATCTTCACAGCGCGCAGCACCGCAGGGTGGAAACTTTGGTAGTAGCTGCTGACCCGTGGGTTGAGCCGGTCCACCGCCAGCGTATACTGGCACAAATCATTGGTGCCAATGCTGGCAAAGTCCACCTGTGCCGCCACCTCCCGTGCGATAAAGGGCAGCGCGGGCACTTCCACCACCACGCCGAGGCGGATGTTTTCGTCAAAGGGTACGTTCTGCGCGCGGAGCTGCTGCTTCGCCTGCTCCACAAACTCCTTACAGCGGGCCAGCTCCTCCATGCTGCTGACCATGGGGAACATGATGCCCACAGGCCCCTCTGCCCCCGCCCGCAGCAGGGCGCGCAGCTGGGTTAAAAACAGTTCCTCATGCACGAAGCAGTACCGTACCGCACGCAGGCCGAGAAAGGGGTTCGGCTCCTTCTCCTCCATTCCGGCAAGTTTTTTGTCACCGCCGACGTCCAGCGTCCTTATCAGCACCGGCTTTCCCTTCGCCGCGCGGATAACCCGGCGGTAGACCTGTTCCTGCTCCCGCTCGCCGGGGGGATTTTTCCCCCGCATATATAAAAACTCCGTGCGGAACAGCCCAATGCCGTCCGCCAGCTCAAGATCCATAAAATCCGTCCGTGTGGGGTCGCCGATGTTAACGGACACCTCCACCCGTACCCCGTCCTTTGTGACGGGCCTGATACGTTTATATGCGTCCAGCTTTTTCCGTTCCGCCAGAAAGGTGCTGCGCAGGGCGCGATACCGCTCCACCTCGGCGCCGGAGGGCTGTGTCAGCAGTATGCCTTCCTCCGCATCAAGAACCGCTGTCTGCCCGTCGCACAGCGCCTCGGTCGCATCGGAGACGCCGCACAGCGCCGGGATACCGTAGCTTCGTGCAAGGATGGCGGAATGGGAAGTAAAGCCGCCCACCTCCGTGGCAATGCCCAGTACCATCTCACGCTTCATGGTTACCGTGTCGGAGGGATACAAATCGTTCGCGACAATAATGACCGGCTCCTTCAAGCGGGCAAGGTTGCTTTCCTTGATGCCGAGATACACCCGCTGCAGGCGGCTTTTCACATCCTTCAAATCGGCGCAGCGCTCACGAAATGTCTCGCTCTCATTGGCGGAAAGCAGCTGGATGAACCGCTCGAAGCACAGTTCCACCGCATATTCCGGGCTGAGTAAGTCCTCCTTAATTTTTTCAAGAATTTCACCGCACAGCTCCTCATCCTTCAGGATGGAGCGGTGCGCGTCAAAAATGGCCGCCTTGTCCGGATCCGTTTTCTGCACGCCTGCCACAATGACGTCCAGTTCCGCCTCCGCATCGGCAAGCGCCTGCTGGAAGCGGGACAGCGCCCCTTCCACCTGGTCGGAAAGCAGGTACTTCGGCGCAATTTTCGCGCGGAAGGGGCGAAACACAAACACTTTCCCGACGGCATACCCTCTGGAGACTGCCGTTCCGTGAATCCTCAAACACATCGCCTCCTCTGCTGTTGTTCCCATTATACCATAGTCTTTTGCAGGAAGGGAGATCTTCTTTATTTTTTCCCGCCGCACCCGTTGCAGACGGCGCGCGGGGTCTGTTTCGGCATAGAAAGAGAAAGCGGACAGACAAACCGCCATGCCTTTCCGCATATACATTGCTGAAAGAAAGGTGTGTGTGTTATGCTGCCAAGCCTGCTTACGTTTGTATTTTCCAATCTGCTTTTTTTCCTGCTGCACATCTCGGGCAGCGGCTCCTTTCCCAAGCCCCTGTCCGCAGAGGAGGAACGCGCCTGCTTTGAAAGAATGGCCGCAGGAGACGAGCAGGCGCGGAACACGCTCATTGAGCACAACCTGCGTCTGGTGGCGCACATCATAAAAAAGTATTACGCCAAGGTAAAGGAGCAGGATGACCTTATCTCCATCGGCACCATCGGGCTTATTAAAGCGGTTTCCACCTTCGACTGCACCAAGGGCACACGCTTCGCCACCTACGCTTCCCGGTGTGTGGAAAACGAAATCCTTATGTATTTCCGCGGGACGAAAAAATATTCGCAGGATGTCTACATCAACGACCCGCTGGACACCGACAAGGACGGCAACACCCTGACCCTGCTGGATGTGTTCTCCGACAGCACGGATCTTGTGGAGGACCTTGACCTGAAATTAAAGTCCCAGCGGCTGTATCAACTGGTGGAGAGCTGTCTTGCAGACCGTGAACGGGAGATTGTCTGCCTGCGGTACGGCCTGTATGGCCGCCATCCCATGACACAGCGGGAGGTGGCCGACAGGCTTGGCATCTCCCGCAGCTATGTGTCGCGGATTGAGAAGAAAGCGATTTTACAGCTTCGAAAAAAGTTTGAGTGCATTTCACTGCCCGCAGGTGAAGCCGGGGAGAAAAAGCGCTGACAGAAAAGGCCCCCTGCAGAAATACTGCAGGGGGGCCTTTTCTGTCTCTGTCCGGTTACAGCAGGCTGAGATACAGCTGTTTTATCTCCTCCACGCTGGTGTCGCGGGGGTTGCCGGGGCGGCACGCGTCCGCATAGGCGCTTTCAGAGAGGAAGTCCACGTCCTCCTCTTTCAGGATTCCCTTTAAGTCAGAGGGGATCCCTACATCGGCTGCCAGCTGCTTTACCGCGTCCACCGCTGCCTTGCGATACTGCTCCTGCGTCATGGACTCTGTCCCTTCAACGCCCATGGCGGCTGCAATATACCGGTACTTATCGCCGGTGTTGGGTGCGTTGTACTCCATCACAGTGGGAAGGATGATGGCATTGGCCACGCCGTGGGGCGTGTCATACAGCGCGCCGAGGCCGTGCGCCATGCTGTGCACAATGCCGAGGCCCACGTTGGAGAAGCCCATGCCCGCAATATACTGGCCGAGGGCCATCCCCTCGCGCCCTTCAGGCGTGTTGTCCACCGCGCCCCGCAGGGAGCGGGAAATGATTTCAATCGCCTTCAGATGGAACATGTCCGTCATCTCCCACGCGGCTTTGGTGGTGAAGCCCTCAATAGCGTGGGTCAGCGCGTCCATCCCGGTGGCCGCAGTCAGGCCCTTGGGCATGCTGGACATCATATCCGGGTCAATCACGGCGATGTCCGGGATGTCATGGACGTCCACACACACGAATTTCCGCTTTTTCTCCACATCGGTGATAACATAGTTGATGGTGACCTCCGCAGCGGTTCCTGCCGTGGTCGGCACGGCAATGGTAAACACGCATTTGTTTTTTGTGGGGGCCACACCTTCAAGGCTGCGGACATCCGCAAACTCCGGGTTTGTAATGATGATACCGATGGCCTTGGCCGTGTCCATGGAAGATCCGCCGCCGACAGCGATCATATAATCTGCGCCGCTGTCCTGAAATGCCTTGACCCCGTGCTGGACATTTTCAATGGTGGGGTTGGCCTTAATGTCGGAATACACCGTATAGGCCATGCCGTTTTTATCCAGCAGATCCGTCACCTTGCCGGTGACGCCAAACTTGATAAGATCCGGGTCGGAGCAAATAAATGCCTTTTGAAAGCCCCTGCCCTTCACCTCGTCCACAATGGCGCTGATGGCGCCGCTGCCGTGATAGGAAATCCCGTTCAGTACAATTCTGTTTACCATAACCGTTTCCTCGCTTTCTTTTAAAATCCGGTTTTCACCCGGTCTCAGTTTTATTATAACAACCGGCCGCCCTGCGGGCAAGCGGGAATTTCCACCCCGGCGGGATATATTAAGCGCACGGGGTTTGACATGGTTTGCCGCGAATGCTACAATTTCCTGGAAGGCCCTCTGCGGCCCATCAGACGGCAAAGAAGGTTACGTGCAATGAAAGCGCTGCGTACAAAGCGGGCGGTAGCAACCGCATTGGAAATCTGGTCTGGAGGTGACTGCGGTAAATAAACAGGAGGATTACCATGGACAAATTTCCAAACCCGGATGCAGTGTTTCCCAATGAGTACGGGACAACCTGCTTTTTGAAAAATGTGATTACCGCCCCCAACATTTTTGTTGGGGACTATACCTACTACGACGATCCCGACGACCCCACCGCCTTTGAGAAGAACAACGTCCTGTTCAACTGGCCGGAGTTCGGCGACAGGCTGATTATCGGCAAATTCTGCGCCATTGCAAGCGGTACCCAGTTCATCATGGGCAGCGCCAACCACCGGCTGGACAGTATCAGCACCTACCCCTTCCATGTGTTCGGCGGCGTCTGGGAGCAGAGGACCCCGCCACATCTTTCCCAGCTGCCCTTTAAAGGGGACACGGTGGTCGGCAACGACGTATGGATCGGAAGGAACAGCGTCATCCTGCCGGGTGTACACATCGGCGACGGGGCGATTGTTGCCGCCCACTCGATTGTGACGAAGGATGTGGAGCCCTACACCGTCGTGGGAGGCAACCCGGCGCGCGCCGTCAAAAAGCGCTTTGACCAGGAGCTGACGGACATGCTGCTGGCGCTTCGCTGGTGGGACTTTTCGCCGGAAAAGCTGGCGGATTTCCTGCCGGTGCTGTGTAATGAAAATCTTGACGAGGTGCGGGCGGCCATAAAAAAGCTGCTGTAAGAAAAGGGTGGGACCGGAAAGGCCCACCCTTTTCTTATGGCGCCTGCTGCCCGCACAAAAGCCGTCCCAAAGCGATTGTCAGGCGCCCCCGGTTCATGCTATAATAAAAAAAACATCACGAAGAGGCGGTCGTATGATTTCTATCCTGCTTGCCACCTATAACGGCGAACGCTTTTTAAAAGAACAGCTGGAGTCCATTCTCGCCCAGTCCGTCACGGACTGGACGCTTTTTGTCCGGGACGACTGCTCCACCGATGCGACGCCTGCCATTTTGCAGGATTATGCGGGGCGCTATCCCGGAAAAATCCATGTGACAACAGCGGACAAGCCCTCCGGCGGGGCCAAGTGGAACTTCTTTCAGCTGTGCCGCACCATCCGGGACGACTACGTTATGCTGTGCGATCAGGACGACGTGTGGCTGCCGGACAAAATCGAGTGCACGCTGGCCGCCATGAAGCAGCTGGAGCAGGACGCAGGCGCACACACCCCGCTGCTTGTGCACACGGACTTAAAGGTTGTGGACGGGCAGCTGAACACCATAAATGAATCCCTGTGGGCATTTCAGCGCATCTCCCCCGAGAGGGACGAACTGCGCAATGTGGTGGTGCAAAACAATGTCACCGGCTGCACGGCCATGTACAACCGGGCGCTGGCAGAGCTGATTGACGGCGTGCCGGAGGTGTTCGTCATGCACGACTGGTGGATTGCGCTGCTGGCCTCCGCCCTTGGGCGCACAGGCTTTGTGAGTCGGCCCACCATGCTGTACCGCCAGCACGGTGCAAACAGCGTGGGCGCAAAGGATGCGAAAAGCGCCGGATTCCTTATCGCCAAGTTCAAAAACCGGGCCACCGTGCGGCACAACTACTACGAGTCCTTCTCACAGGCCGCCTGTTTTCTGAACCAGTACCGCGACAGGCTGACAAAGGGGCAGCAGGCCCTGCTGGCGGACTATGCGGCGCTGTTAAAGGCAGGCAAAATGAAAAAAATCCGCATTCTTATCAAAAACCGGTTTTATAAAAACACCCTGTCCAGAACTCTGGGTCAGTTTGTATCTATCTGACTGCCCGGAACCCGCCGGCAGGCGAGCGGACTGCATGTTCTGCGCACCCTGTTTGAAAGGGTGCGCTTTTCTTCTATACAAAAAACAGGAGTCGGACGGTTTTACCTGCCGTCCGGCTCCTGTTCATTCCAGGTTAAAAACAAAAAGCACAGAAGCCCCATGCCGCAGAAATTGAATAAGAAGGGATTGGTCTGGAACATGAGGAAAAAACTAAGGGACAGAAAACAGACCGCGGGAAAATCCTGCCTGTTTTTCCGGAAGGACAACCACAGAAACAGACCCGCCGTGGCGGCCCACACCGCCGTGCCGAGAACGCCCGTTTTCATCAGCAGCGCAGGCAGGAACATCTCATAGGAATAGGGCTGCGCCTCCGATCGGATACAGTCCTGCGCATAGCTTCCATAGCCATAGCCCAGCACCGGGCGATGTGAAAATTTTTCAAGCAGCGCCTGTGTCTGCACCTGCCTTGCGTTTTCCTCCTCCGGCCGCTGCGTGCTCTGCCCCGGAATCTGGGGGTTTTCATTTCCCGTCAGCCGGCCGAGCAGGTTCCCATCAAACACAAGGAAGTTCAGGGCCATTACCGCCACGGCCAGAACCGCCAGCCCTGCAAGCATGACCTTGAGAAACCGGCGGCGGTTCTTGACGCACAAGGCCCCGTACAGCACGGCGAACAGCACAAAGGACACTGCAACGCCAATCCACAGCGAGCGGGTCATGGTGGTAAACACCGCCGTCAGCAGCAGTGCCGCACACACACCATCCCACGGGGTCAGCCTGCGCCACCGGCGCAAAAGCACGTACAGGCCGGGCAGCAGCAGGACGGTGGTTGGAAAAATGACGCGTACATAGTTTTCGCCAAGGATGACCTGCTGGATAACCGAGGTACCGCCGGACAGCCGGTGCAAAAACTCAAAAAATTTAATGCCAAAGCTCATATCAATCCGGCCGCACATATAAAACACAAGGTGTTCCACCGCCAGGGCGGTGGACAGGCCCAACACCAGCTGCTCTATCCTCTGCATGCGGTACACCCCGGCCCGCACCAGCATGGACACCGGAAAGTACAGCGCCAGCATAAACAGGCACCCCGCGTCGTCAAAGGCGGCCCGCAGGGAAGTGCCTGCGGCAAGGGGCACCGCCGTCATCCACAGCAGGTTAAGCGCAAGGAAGCACAGCGGCAGCAGATCTATCCGCCGGACAAAGCCGTGCAGGCCCCGCTTTTTCACCTGGGCCGCTGCCGCCAAAAACAGCGTTGCCGCAGCAAGCACAAACAGCAGCTTGCGGATGGACAGGCCGAACAGCACAAGCTGTGCCCCGTTAAAACCGAGGAACAGTTCTGCCATGAACAGCGCCGGAAAAAGCACTGTAAAAAATTTTGCCGGACGGCTCAGCACCAAGAGCACCGCCTCCCTTCCGTTAAAATAAGGGGCAGAGGATTCGCCCCCTCTGCCCCTTTTTCGCATGTTATTCCGCCAGCAGCTTTAAGTAGCGGCCCAGCGCGTCCTGCCAGGTGGGCAGGCGATGGAATCCGGCCTCGTCAAGGCTTTGCTTGCTTAAGCGGGAATTCAACGGCCGCTTGGCCTTGGCCGACGTGTACTCCTGTGTGGTGACAGGATTCACCTTCATCTCCTTGCCGGCCTGCTTAAAAATTTCGCACGCAAACTCATACCAGCTGCAGAAATTCTCATTCGTGCCGTGATACACGCCGTACCGGTCGGTCACAATCATGTCGCACAGCAGCACGGCAAGGTCGTAGGAGTAGGTGGGAGAGCCCACCTGATCGCACACCACATCGAGGGTGTCCCTTGTCTCCGACAGGTGCAGCATGGTGCGCACAAAATTTTTGCCCTCCTTACCGCCGAACACCCAAGAGGTACGCACGATAAAGTACTGGCTTAGCAGTTCCGTAACCGCGTTTTCCCCCTCCAGCTTGGTTTTGCCGTACTGGTTCTGCGGGGCCTTCCTGTCGTCCACCTGGAAAGGGGTCTCCCCCTGTCCGTCAAACACATAGTCGGTGCTGACATAAATCATTTTTGCCTGGAGTTCCTTCGCCGCCTCGGCAACGGCGCGCGTCCCGGATACGTTGACGGCGTATGCGTCGTCCGGACAGTCCTCCGCCTTGTCCACCGCGGTGTATGCGGCGCAGTGAATGATGGCGTCCGGCCTGCAGGAAAGCACCTGCCGTTTGACGCCTTCCGCGTCCGTCAGGTCGAAATCGGGCAGGTCCACCCCCACACAGGGGATGCCCCGTTCCGTCAGGATGTCCATCACATCATGGCCCAGCTGGCCGCTTGTTCCTGTTACAAAAACCTTCATGTCCGCCCTCCTTGATTGATTCCTAGTACTTGATTTTCCCGTCAGCCACATGGTGCAGGTGCTGACCGTAGGGGGACTTGCCGTATCTGTCCGCACTGCGGCGCAAGTGCGCCTCGTCAATCCAGCCCTTGTTGAAGGCGATCTCCTCCGGGGCGGAAATTTTAATACCCTGCCGCTTTTCCACCGTCTGCACAAAGGTGCCCGCCTCAATCAGCGAGTCCATGGTGCCGGTATCCAGCCACGCAAAGCCGCGGCCAAGCAGCTTCACATCCAGATCACCCTGCTCAAGATACACCCGGTTTAAGTCGGTGATCTCCAGTTCCCCTCTGGCGCTGGGCTTCAGGTTTTTCGCGTATTCCACCACGCGGTTGTCGTAGAAATACAGGCCGGTGATGGCGTAGTTGGATTTCGGCTGCTTCGGCTTCTCCTCCACCGAAAGCACCCGGCCGTTCTTGTCAAATTCCACCACGCCGAACCGCTCCGGGTCCTCCACGTAATAGCCGAACACGGTGGCACGGCCCTTATTCTCCCCGGCCTCCTTCAAAATTTTGGAGAAGCCGTTGCCATAGAAGATGTTGTCCCCCAAAATCATGGCGCAGCTGTCGTCACCGATGAATTCCTCCCCCAGGATGAAGGCCTGTGCGAGGCCGTCCGGAGAGGGCTGCACCTTGTAGGACAGGCGGATGCCGTAGTCGCTTCCGTCCCCCAACAGCTTTTCAAAGTTGGGCAGGTCCTGCGGGGTGGAGATGATGAGGATGTCGCGGATGCCCGCCAGCATCAGGGTGGACAGCGGGTAGTAAATCATGGGTTTGTCGTAGATAGGCAGCAGCTGCTTGCTGGTCACCTTCGTCAGCGGGTACAGCCGTGTGCCGGAGCCGCCTGCCAAGATAATGCCTTTCATGTTCCTTGCCCCTTTCCGTTATTTCCCGGCGTACATCTTTTTGTAGTAGTCCTGATAGTCGCCGCTGGTCACGTTATCCATCCACTGCTTGTTGTCAAGATACCACTGGATGGTCTTGACGATTCCCACTTCAAAGGTGGTCTCGGGATACCAGCCCAGTTCCTCCTTGATTTTTGTGGGGTCGATGCCGTAGCGGCGGTCGTGGCCCTTGCGGTCTTCCACATACTTGATAAGATCCTCGCCCACTGTGGCGTCCACGTTGTCCTTTACATACTGGATGATGGTTTTCACAATGAAGATGTTGGGCCGCTCGTTATGGCCGCCGATGTTGTACACCTCACCCAGGCGGCCGCCGTTAATCACCATGTCGATGGCCTTGCAGTGATCCTCCACATACAGCCAGTCGCGCACATTCATCCCGTCGCCGTAAACAGGCAGGGTCTTGTGCTGCAGTGTGTTGTTGATGATAAGGGGAATCAGCTTTTCCGGGAACTGGAACGGGCCGTAGTTGTTGCTGCAGCGGGTGATGTTCACCGGCATTTTATAGGTGTCGGCATACGCCTTGACGAACAGGTCCGCGCTTGTCTTGCTGGCGGAATAGGGGCTGTGCGGGTCAAGGGGCGTTGTCTCGGTAAAGTAGCCCTCCGCCCCGAGGGAGCCGTACACCTCGTCTGTGGACACCTGCAGGTACTTGACGCCCGGCTTATACTGGTCGTCCCCCGTGCTCCATGCGGCCTTGGCATGGTTTAACAGGTTAAGCGTGCCGAGAATGTTCGTCTTTGCAAAAATGTCGGGGTTTTTGATGCTGCGGTCCACATGGCTTTCCGCCGCGAAATTGACCACGTAGTCGAAGTCGTATTTCTCGAACAGGTCGCCGATGGCCTGCTTGTCGCAGATGTCGGCCTGCACGAAAATGTGCCGCTCGTCCCCCTCAATGCTTTTCAGGTTTTCAAGGTTGCCCGCATAGGTCAGCGCGTCCACGTTGACAATACGGATATCCTTATATTTTTTCAGCATATACAGGATGAAGTTAGAGCCGATAAAGCCGGCGCCGCCGGTTACCATATAGGTTTTCATTGGGTGCTTGTCCCCTCTCCTTAATTTTAGAAGTCAGATTCAGTCACATTATACTATTTCCCCCGGCCCCCGTCAACCGCACTCCTTGATTTCTCCCTGTAATTATGGTTTAATATTCTTGTGGGTTTATACTCTGCAATTATCCATCCAGAGGGATTTTATGAAAACTTTTGACAACCATACCTTTGCGGTGTGCGCCTACGGCGAGTCCCCCTATTTGACCGAGTGCCTTGATTCCCTGCTTGCACAGACGGTTAAAAGCCGGATTCTTATTGCCACCGCCACCCCTAACGAGTTTATCCGGCGGACTGCCGCGCAGTATGGTCTTCCGCTGTTTGAGGCCCCGCAGCACGAGGGGATCGGCCAGGACTGGAACTTTGCCATGTCCTGTACTGAAACCGACTATGTAACGGTGGCCCACCAGGACGACATCTACCTGCCGGATTATGTAAAAGAAATCGTGCAGCATATTGACGAAGGCAAACGGCAGCTGCTGTTTTTTACAAATTATAACGAGTTTTCCGGGGCCCGCCTCATTGACAGGACGCGCAACCTGAAAATCAAACGCATGCTGACAGCCCCGCTTCGCCTGTTCCCTTCCTGGCGGTTTTACCGCCGCAGAATGCTGTCCCTTGGGAATGTCATCGGCTGTCCGTCCGTCACCTTCAACACCCGGCTGACGGGCCGCACCCCCTTTGTCTGTGAGATGGACAACGACCTCGACTGGGACACATGGGAGTATTTTTCAAGGCAGAAAGGGCAGTTTGTCTACATCAGCAGGGTGCTGATGCACCACCGCATCCATGAGGACTCCGGCACCACGGCCGCCATCCACAGCGGCCTGAGGCAGAAGGAGGACTATCTGATGATGTGCAAGTTTTGGCCGGAACCGGTCGCACGCCGGCTGTGCAGGGAGTACAACCGCAGCCTGAAAACAAAGAAGTAAAGGAGAGGAAGAAAAATGGCAAAATTTCAAGTGACCCAGACGGGAATCAAAGATCTGATTGTGATTGAACCCACCGTGTTTGGTGACAACCGCGGTTATTTTATGGAGACATACTCCGAGCGGGAGTTTGCAGAGGTGGGACTGACGATGAAGTTTGTGCAGGACAACCAGTCCAAGTCCAAAAAGGGCGTGCTGCGCGGCCTGCATTTCCAGATTAACCACCCGCAGGGCAAGCTGGTGCGCGTCATCTCCGGCGAGGTGTTCGACGTGGCGGTGGACCTCCGCGAGGGCTCTGAAACCTACGGAAAATGGTACGGGATTCGGCTGTCCGCCGAGAACAAAAAGATGTTCTATGTTCCGGAGCGGTTTGCCCACGGTTTCCTTGTGCTGTCGGACGAGGCGGAGTTCTGCTACAAATGCACGGATTTCTATGCCCCCGGGGATGAGGGCGGCATCCTCTACAGCGATCCGGACATCGGCATCGACTGGCCGCTGGACGGAATTGATGAGGTAATTCTCAGTGACAAGGATCAGCGGCACCCCCTGCTGCGGGAACTGAAAAAATAACGGGACGGCCGGAGAAAGCATCCGGCCGTTTTTCTATTTTTTTCACAACTTACGGCAGGGGAAAACCGCGGTTTTTATGCCATTTTTCCCCCTCCCCTTTTTTCAGCCCCGGCCGGGCTGTCCGTCCCTGTCAAAAAGCCACAAAACTGTCCGGTCAAAACCCGGTTGGTTTTATGGAATTATGATAAACCTGCTCTTCTTCCTCCCCTCTTCCGCCCATTTTGCGCCGCCGGGCCCATGCGGGTATAATAAGGCGCAGACAAACGTGAAAGGGGTTTATGAAATGAAGAAAAAAATAACGCTGCATGCGATGGTGCTGGTGGGGGTGATGGCGGCCTTCGTGTTTGCCGCCTCCTACCTGCAGTTTAAAATACCCACCCCCCTTGGGGAGACGCGGCTTCATCTCGGCAATGTGCTGTGCCTGCTGGCCGGTTTCCTGCTGGGGCCGTGGAAGGGCGGCATGGCCGCGGGGCTCGGCTCCATGTTTTTCGATTTGTTTGACCCGAAATACATCACTTCTGCGCCCAGCACCTTCATCAACAAGTTTTTAATGGCCATGGTCTGTGCGCTGGTCATGCGGTTGTTCCAGCGGCTGAAAAAAGACAGCCTCGGCCATCAGGTCGGCTTCGCCGTGGTGGCTGCCACCGCCGGCCAGTTCACTTACATTGTGCTGTATCTTCTGAAAACCTTTATTGAGGAGCGCTTCATCATGCAGTATGAGCTTGGCACGGTGATGGTGGACGTCACCACAAAGCTTGCCACCTCCTCCGCCAACGCGGTGCTGGCCATTGTGGCTTCCGTCATCCTGTTCCCCATCCTGCAAAAGGCGCTGGCCCCTGTCCTGCAAAGCCGGTAACGGCAAGGAAATTGTAGCAAATCTCCCCTTGTTCGAATAGTTTGGTAGTAGACTATTCGGAAAAGGGGAGGTTTTTCTATGGGTACTTGTGAGAAACAGATTTCCTACTTTATGGGAAGCAATACGCCCGTCGGCTTCATCTCAAGATTTTCTCAGTTGGTGGATCCCCGCATGATTTCTACCGCCTATGTCCTGAAGGCCGGTCCCGGCACCGGCAAGTCCTCGCTGATGCGCCGGTTTGCCGATTTTTTTGAACAGAAGGGTTATGAGGTGCACCGTATCTACTGCTCCTCCGACATCCAGTCCCTCGACGCGGTGTTTGTGCCGGAGCTGGCTGTGGCCATACTGGACGGAACACCGCCGCATGTGATTGAGCCCGCCTATCCCGGCGCGGTAGAGCAGGTCGTCAGCCTGTTCGACAGCTTTGATATTGATAAGCTGAAGGCCCACCGGGAGGAGATTATCGCCTGCTTTAAGGAAAACAAGGCCCTGCACGCCAAAGCAACGCTGTTCATCAGTGCAGCCGGAAGCCTGCTTGGCGACAACCTGCGCACCGCGCAGGAATATGTGAACCGGGAAAAGCTCAGCCGCTTCTGTGAAAAGACCGCGGCGGCGGAGTTCGGGCGCAAAAGCGCCGCGAGGCCCGGTGCGGAGTACGACGTGTTTTTCAGCGCCATCACCGCACAGGGCGTCACCTTCCACGGGGATACCCTGCACCGCTTTTGTAAGCGCGCCTACCTGTTTGAGGACCGGTACGGCTGCGTCGGCGGGGAGATTCTGCGTTCCCTGCGCGACAGCGCGGTGCGGGCGGGCCATGCCGTTATCTGCGGTTTCTGCCCCACGGCGCCCTTTGAAAAGATGGAGCAGCTGGTGGTGCCGGAGCTGCAGCTCGGCTTCTTTGTGGCCAACAAATTCCACACCCCGGAATTTTCGGACCAGAAGGTGGTGCACGACCGCCGCTTCCTTGATGAGCAGCGTCTGAAGGAGCACCGCGCCAAGCTGCGCTTCAACCGCAGGGCCGCGGAGGAGCTGCTGAAGGAGGCCTCTGGCTTCATTGCGGATGCCAAAGTCAACCATGACAAACTGGAAAGTTACTATACCGCAGCAGTGAATTTCGAAAAGACGGACGAAATTCTTGAAAAACTGCTGGACGCGTACCGGTAGGCACGCGCAAAAAGAAGGGAGGCGCGGCCGCGCCTCCCTTCTTTTTGATTGACTTATTGATTGACTTACAAAGCCTGCCTGCTAAGGCGGATTTTAAAGCGGAACACGTCCGTGTCCACATAGTCCTTCTCAAAGCAGACCGGCCGCCCGTCCATGCTGAACCACAGCGATGAAATCAGCAGCACCTGCTTTTCTCCCCACAGGGGGGAGTGGTGAAACTCCACCTCGTTCAAATTGGTGACGGAAAAGCTGCTGGTGACGTGCCCCACCCTTGTGTGGAACAGCAGCTCCAGCTCCGACAGGGAGCGGGCCACGCTTTCGCAGGCGAACAGCTGGCTTTCCACCGCAAGCCGCCCATCCACAAAATAGGCGGCAGGCACCATAATCAGGCTCTGCCCGTCTGCCTCCAGCTGCTCGTCCAGAAAGGCGTCCGTCTGGCCCGGGCGCACAGGGCCCGGTTCCACTTTCAACGGCAGTCCCAGCCGCTCCAGCCGGTCGCGCACCGTCAGGCAGGCGGCCGGGGCCGCGTCCTCCGGCCGGGGCAGGCGGTGGGTGACAAAAGTTCCGCTTCCGTGCCGTATGCTGACGTAGCCGTCCTCCTGCAAAAGGACCAGCGCCGTGCGCAGGGAGGTGCGTCCCACCTTCATCGCCTCCGCCAATTTCGCCTCGCTCATCAGCTTTTCACCCGGTGCAAAGGCCCCGGACACAATCAGTTCCCTCAGCCTGCGGTAGACAAGCAGGTACAAAGGGGTGCGATCCACACCGTCCAACCGCAGCTTTTCAAGCAGCTCACAGTCTTGCATAGATTCCCCAGATGACCTGCTCGCACTTGGCCATCAGCGCCTGTGCGTCAAAGTCCACGAACTGTTTGTTCCTCAGGCGTACCACGCCTTCCACCAGCACCGTGTCCACCTGAAAGCCGGTGCCCGCATACAGGAAATTGGACAGCTGCGTCTGCTCGCCCACCAGGGAAATATCCCCCATGTCCACAAGAATGAGGTCCGCCCGGTTGCCGACAGCCACGCTGCCAAGGTCGTCAAAGCCGAGGGCCCGCGCGCCGTTTTCCGTCATCATGCGGTAGCACAGGGGCTCCGGCAGGGCCTGCGGCCGTCCGGTGACCACCTTTTGCAGCAGCGTGCCCGCATGCATCTCCCGGATCATGTCCCGGTTGGAGCTGGACGCCTCGCCGTCGCAGCCCATGGCCAGCCGCACGCCCTTGGCCGCCATGCGGTCGATAGGCGGGATCCCGTCGCTGATTTTCATGTTGGTGCAGGGACAGTGCGCCACGGTGGCCTGTGATTCCGCAATCAAATCCAGCTCCCGCTCCTCCAGCCAGATGCTGTGGGCAAGGATGGTCTTTTCATCCAGCAGGCCGTAGCGGTACAGCGTCTCCCCTTCGCCCCAGCCGGTGCGGGCGCGTACACGCTCTGTCTCCATGCGGCCCTCCGCCAGATGGGTATGGAACGTAAGGCCGTGTTCCCTTGTGAAGGCCTTCAGCGCCTGCATCAGCTCCTTACTGCACGCAGGCAGGCCCAGCGGCGCCACATCCGTGCGGATTAGGCCGCCGTTTGCCCCGTAGAAGCGGCTGTAGACCTCCTCCGCCTGCTTCACCGCATCGTCCACGGTAAGCATGTAGGTCTTTTCGTTTTCCGCCACGTCGGTGGCGCCAAGGCCCATCACCACACGCAGGCCCGCCGTCTCGTACGCCTGCACGGCCGCCTCCATCCACGGGTACTGCATCATGTCGTGAAAGGTGGTCACGCCAAAACGCAGGCCCTGCATCAGCCCCAGCAGCGTGCCGTAGTAGTATTCCTCCTGCGTAAGGCTTTGCTCCGTCGTCAGCATTTTTACCAGCCAGTCCGTAATGCACAGGCCGTCCATGCGCCCCTTTTGCAGGGACTGGACAAGGTGGGTGTGCGTGTCCACAAAGGCGGGCATACACAGCATCCCCTGTGCGTCCAGCACACTCTCCTCCTCTGCAGGGGCCAGCCGGCCAATTTCTGTGATGCGGCCGTCCACAATCCGGATGTCCGTGTCCACCGTGTCCATACTGTCAAACCGGGCCAGCCGGCAGTTCCGAATCAGTCTAGAGTTGTCAGCCATTGTCCTTCCCTATCCTTTCCGCCGCCAGCACGGCAATTTCGTAGCAGGCCTTCAGCCGTTCGTCCAGCCGCCCCTCCGGCAGGGAAGAGCCCAGCGTCAGGTTCCCCTCTGCCACGTACAGCGCGCCTGCGCGCAGGCCCAGAATACTGCTTAACACAAACAGGGCGGAGGTCTCATGCTCAATCAGTTCCACCCCAAGGGCGCGCCAGCGGTCCGCCGCCTTGCCGCCGTCCGCGGCAAAGGGGCTTTCCAGATAATAGGCGTCGTGGCTGCGGAAAATCCCCGCGCGGACCGTCTCGCCTTTTTCTTCCGCCGCGTTCAGCAGGCCCTCCAACAGGCCGGGGTCACATACGGCGGGATACTCCGGGCCCACATACTCCCTTGTGGCGCCCTCGCCCCGGACGCTGGCGGTGGCAGCCAGCAGGGCGCCCGGCTCCGCCTCCGGCTGGAGGGCAAAACCGGCGCCCACCTTAATCAGCGTGGTGCAGCCGAGATTGTACAGTTCCTCCACGGCAATGGCCATGGGCATGCAGCCGTTCCCGGTGGACATGACGCTGACCGGCACGCCGCCCGCCGTCCCGGTATAGGTCAGGTATTCCCGGTTCAGCCCTGTCTGCACAGCGCCGTCAAGCAGGGCGGCAATATCACGTACCTGCTCCATACCGGCGGTCAGCAGCACCGTTTTTGCCACGTCCCCCTCTCCAAGGCCGAGGTGATGGATCTTCCCGGCCCCGTTCATCAGTTTTTTGCTTACAAACGGCACGGCCTACTCCCCCTTTCCTTCCAGCAAATCCGCAGCGCGCATAGCGGCCCTTGTGGCGGCCTCCACCCGTTTTTGCAGCCAGTTGGGGTCCCTGCGCGCAGCGGCGGCAAGGGCCTCCTCCCGGTTCTCGTCAAACAGGCTGCCCATGCCGATGCAGATGGAACAGGTTTTGATTCCCAGCAGGTGCCCCAAAGTGAACAGGGTCCCGCTTTCATTCTCAATCAGCTGCACGTTCGTGTCCTTCCAGATTTGAATGCGCTCCGTCAGGCCGGGATGCGCGCCGGGCGACTCCATATAAAAGCTGTCGTGGGAGCGGTACAGGCCCACCACCGGCTGCTCTCCCTGCTCTGCGCAGGCCTTTTTCAGGGCGTTTACCACCCGGTAGTCCGCCACGGCGGGAAACTCCGGCGGCACGTATTCGTACGATGCGCCCTCACCCCGGACACAGCCCGTGGCGATGACAAGCGTACCCGGAGTGAACGGGCACTGGACGGCGCCGCCCGTCCCCACCCGGATGACCGTCGTCACCCCGAGGTGGGACAACTCCTCCAATGCGAGGGACACGTTCATGCACCCCATGCCGGAGGACATGACCGAGATGTCCGTCCCGCCCGGCGTCTTGCCCGTATAGGTTGCAAAAGCCCCGCGCTGACCCACATACCGGGAGGATGCGAACAGCCCCTGCATCAGTTTGCAGCGGCCCGGGTCGCCGGGCAGAAGCACCACAGGCGCCACGTCCCCCGGGCGCAGGCCGATATGCCGCATGCGGCCGCCGGCGTCCACGTCGGGCTTACTTTGATAAAATGCCAAACAGATGACCTCCTTTTTCTTCACTTATGTTATAACCAGTATATTATCTAAAATATCGCTTGTCAATATTTTTATTTCGTCAAAATAAACAAAAAAACAGGATGATGCAAACTGCATCATCCTGTTTTAAATTTGGATGGACAGGCTGTTAGTCGTCCATCTCCTCGTCGCTTAAGTCAAATTCCAGATTTTCGCCGCAGGCGGGGCACTCCATGGAGCCCTCCTCCACCATGTCCTCGTCGAGGTAGATATGCTCGCCGCACTTGGGGCAGGTAATTTCATAAAACTCGCCGTCGGCACACTCGTCACAGTCACAGCCGCACTCGTCGTCGTAGAAGTCCTCCTCCAGGGCGGCCAGATCCTCGTCCAGTGCGTCGAAGCCGTCCAGAATCTCGGCGTTTTCATCCTCCAGGGCCTCAATCGTTTCGGCCATGTCGTTCATCAAATCCAGCATCAGCCGGATCAGCTTCCCCTCCTTCGTGGAATCGTCCACGCCAAGGCCGTCGGCCAGACCCTTGATATATGCTACCTTTTCAACCATGTTCCGCGCCTCCTTTTCCATATTGTTAAACAGTATATCCCTTATTCACGGCCCATATACTCGCCCGTGCGGGTATCGATCTGAATGATGTCGCCCTCGTTGACAAACAGCGGCACCTTGATTTCCGCGCCCGTCTCAAGGGTTGCAGGCTTCGTCACGTTGGTGGCGGTGTCGCCCCTGACGCCGGGCTCCGTGGCGGTAACCTCCAGTTTGACGAAGTTCGGCGGCTCCATACCAAAGACGTTGCCCTTGTAGGAGAGGATTTTTACATCCATGTTCTCCTTGACGAAGCGGAAGCTGTCGCTGAGCTTATCCTTGTTGATGGCGATCTGCTCGTAGCTTTCGTTGTCCATGAAGTAGTACAGATCCCCGTCGTTATACAGGTACTGCATATCCTTGCGCTCGATAAACGCGGTGGGGAACTTGTCGCTGGGGTTAAAGGTGCGCTCTGTGACCGCACCGGTGATGACGTTGCGGATTTTGGTGCGGACGAAGGCCGCGCCCTTGCCGGGCTTTACATGCTGGAACTCAATAATCTGAAAGACGTTGCCCTCGTCGTCAAAGGTGAGGCCGTTTCTGAAATCGCCGGCTGTTACCATAAAATAATTACCTCCATCTATTTATACTCGCTGCTTCTTATTCTATCGGAAAAACCGCTGTATTGCAAGCTTTTTTTCGTTTTCCTACAGCACCAGCAGCTCCTTTTCGCTGCGGGTGAAGTTGCGGATGCCGTCCACGGTAATCTGCACAAAATCCTCAATGCGCACGCCAAAGCGTCCCGTCAGATAAATGCCGGGCTCCACCGTGACAATCATGCCCGGCTTCAGCGTCCGCTCGCAGGTGGGTGACAGGGTGGGGCCTTCGTGGATCTCCACGCCGAGGCTGTGGCCCAGGCTGTGCCCGAAGGTGTCCGGGAAGCCCGCCTCGATCATGTCCCGGGCCGTCTTGTCCGCCATGCAGCACTGCACGCCGGGCCGCAACATGGCAAGCGCGGCGCGCTGCGCACGCAGCACGGTGGCGTACACCTCTTTCATCAGCGGGTCTGCCGAACCCACTGCCACCGTGCGGGTCATATCGCTTTGGTAACCGCCCACCGATGCGCCGAAGTCCATCAGCACAAACTCCCCCGGCTGCACCGGCCGATCGGAAGGCTGGCCGTGGGGCAGCGCGGTGTTGGGGCCGGACAGGGCGATGGTGTCAAAGGCGAAGCCGTCCGCCCCCTCCTGCTTCATCCGGTATTCCAGTTCCGCTGCAATCTGTTTTTCCGTCACGCCGGGGCGGATAAAGTCGAGAATGGAGGAAAAGGCCGCGTCCGTGATGCGCTGCGCCTGTGCAATCAGGTTTTGCTCCGTCTCGTCCTTGCACTCCCGCAGTTTCAGTACTGCATGTTCCATCCGGCTGTCCCTCGTCAGGTGCAGCTCCGGCAGGGCCGCGCGGTATGTTTCAAACCGGCTGACACTTAAAGAGCCCGGCTCCGCATACAGGGTGTGCACCCCGTGGGATGAGAAAAATTCCCGCAGCTGGCGGTCCTCCTTCTTCAGCAGCACCGTCCGGAAGCCGTGCGCCTGCTCCACACGGCGGGCCATCTCAAAGTAGCGGAAGTCGATGAACAGCACGCTCTCCTCCCTTGTGACGGCCAGCGTGCCGGCGGAGGAGCGGAGCCCCGTCAGATAAAACCGGTTTTCTGCGGAGGTAATCAGCATGCCCTGCCCTTCCTCCAGTGCTTCACAGAGGCGTTTCAGTCTGTCCATGGCCTAGCACCCCAGCAGCGCGCGGGCTGCCAGCACATAGCCCTGCGGCCCAAAGCCGCACAGCACGCCGCGGCATACCTCGCTGAGAACCGAGTGGTGGCGGAATTCCTCTCTCGCATAGATGTTGCTGATATGCACCTCAATGACCGGAACCGGCACGGAGGCGATGGCATCGCGCAGGGCGATGCTGTAGTGGGAATATGCACCGGCGTTCAGCACCACGCCGTCGTACCCCTCCGCTGCGGCACGGTGGATGAGCTCCACCAGCTCCCCCTCGTGGTTGGACTGGAAGCAGGCGCACTGCGCGCCCTTGCTGTCGCAGAAGGCGGACACCTGCCCCTCAATATCCTTTAAGGTGGTGGTGCCGTATACCTGCGGCTCCCTTGTGCCAAGCAGGTTCAGGTTGACGCCGTTTAGGACCATAATTTTTTTCATTGTTCCCGTTCCTCCTTTATCAGGCTGCGGTAGTATATTTTCATGGTGCGCGCGTCCTCCGCCTGTGTTCCCGCCGACTCACACTGCACCTGCGGGGTCAGGCCCCGCTCGGCCACCGCCTCAAGAAATGGGCGGTAGTCCGGGCCGAAACGCTCGTCCGCAAAAATCAGATGCTGCTTCTCCCCGCCTGCGCTATACTCAATTCGGGAGAAGTGGCAGTGGAAGGACTGCATCCGCTCCCGGCCGAGGGTCCGCTCCATCTCGTCAAAGGCGTTTAGAAAGTCCGCCTTCAAGCGAAAGCCGCCCAGCGTGCGGGCGTTTAAGTGGCCGAAGTCCACGCAGGGGATGAAGCTGTCGTCCACAAGGCACAGCTCCAGCGTCTCCGTCAGGGTGCCCAGCTGGTTGATTTTTCCCATGGTTTCCGGGCACAGAAGGATGTGGGCGTACCCCTCCGCCACGAGGGCCTTCCTTGCGCGAAACAGCGTGTCTTTCGCCAGTTCCAGCGCTGCCTGCCTGCTTTGCTTGCCACAGCTGCCGGAGTGCACCACCACCCGCTGCGCCCCCATGGCGGAGGCGGCCGCCGCGCTTTGCAGAATATAGTCGACGCTTTTCAGGCGCGTCTGCTCGTTCAAGCCGGACAGGGAGATGTAGTACGGCGCGTGCAGGGACAGCACCACCCCCGCCTTGCGGCACAGTTCCCCCAGCTGCTGCGCCGACTCGCGACTGATTTTTACGCCCCGGCCGCACTGATACTCGTAGCAGTCGAGGCCCATCTCCTTCACATACCGGGGAACGTCCTGAAACGACTTGTAGCCCCGCTCACGGAAGCTGTCGGAATTGCCCGAAGGGCCAAACAGGATCATTGCGTCTCCCCCTTTCCGCCGCGTAAGAAGGGGCGCTCCAGCAGACGTTTCAGCTTGATAAACGCGTTCTCCTTCTCCGCAATGGGCTTTACCAGCACCGTACGCAGGCCCGCGCGGGCCGCGCCCCAGATGTCGGTAAACAGCTGGTCCCCCGCCATCAATGTGTTTTCCGGCCGGGTGCCCATGCGCTGCATGGCCGCGAAGTAGCCCCTGCGGCGGGGCTTGCCCGCCGAGTGGACGTAGCCGATGTGCAGCCTGTCTGCCAGCGGTTTTACCCGACCCTCGTCATTGTTGGACAGGACGGTGACGGAAATGCCCGCTGCCGACAGGGATGCAAGCCAGCACTCCAGGCCGGGCAGCACCATGTTTTCGTTGTGCAGGGCGATGGTGTTGTCCATATCCACAATCAGCCCCCGGACGCCGTGCCCGGCAAGCCAGTCCGGCGTAAGCTGCAGCACATTGTCAAACTGAAAGGTCGGCGTCAGTTTTTTCATGGTTCGTCAGCCCTTTCTGCCCCAAAATATACGGAAGGCGGGCAGAATCTGCCCGCCTTTCAACATTGTTCGGTTTGTTATCTGTACTTCCGCTTACGCGCAGCCTCAGACTTTTTCTTGCGCTTTACAGACGGCTTCTCGTAATGCTCTCTTCTACGAACCTCAGCAATGACGCCGGATTTGGCGCAGGAGCGCTTGAAACGCCGCAGTGCATTCTCCAGCGATTCGTTCTCTTTTACATGAATCTCAGCCATTCGTTTCCCTCCCTTTGCCCTATGGCAGGGGTTTTTGTTCTACCTAACTATTATAACTTGTTTCCCTACCGCTGTCAATAAGAAGGTGAGGAATTTATTGTTACGGTTTTATGACCAAATTGAGAATCTTCATGGGCACGTAGATTTTTTTCACGACCGTGCCGCTGCCCACCGCCTCGCTGATGCGCGCGTCCTTTAAGGCCAGGGCGACCACGTCGTCCTCCGTCATGTCCGCGGTGACCTGCAGCCGGCCGCGTACCTTTCCGCCCACCGTTACGGCAATTTCCACCGCGTCGTCCACGCACTTCGCCTCGTCATAGGTGGGCCATGCCTGCTTGCAGCACAGGCCCTCGCCGCCTATCTTCTCCCACATCTCCTCCGCAATGTGCGGGGCAAAGGGGGACAGCAGGCGAATCAGCGTGCTCATCTCGTCCTTCGTGACGCTTTCACAGCCGGACAGGTCGTTGACAAGGCTCATCAGGGTGGCGATGGCGGTGTTGCACTTCAGCACCTCAATATCCTCGCCCACCTTTTTCACCGCCTTGTGGAAGGCGCTTTCCAGCTGGGGATGGTATCCTTCGCCCTGCATGGGCTTGTCCAGCAGGCTCCAGCACTTGTCGAGGAAGCGGCGGCAGCCTTTGATGCTGGCGCTGCTCCACGGGGCGGCCTTCTCGAAGTCCCCTAAGAACATCTCATACAGGCGCATGGTGTCTGCGCCGTACTCGGCGATGATGTCGTCCGGATTGACCACGTTGCCGCGGGACTTGGACATCTTCTCCCCGTTTTCACCGAGGATCATGCCGTGGCTGGTGCGCTTCCGGTACGGCTCCTTCGTGGGGACCACGCCGATGTCGTACAGGAATTTATGCCAGAAACGGCTGTACAGCAGGTGCAGGGTTGTATGCTCCATCCCCCCGTTGTACCAGTCCACCGGCATCCAGTACTCCAGCGCCTCCTTGGAGGCCAGCTGCTCTTTATTATGCGGATCGCAGTAGCGCAGGAAGTACCAGGAGGAACCGGCCCACTGGGGCATGGTGTCCGTCTCCCGCTTGGCGGGGCCGCCGCAGTGCGGGCAGGTGGTGTTCACCCACTCGTCCATGGCGGCAAGGGGGGACTCGCCCGTCTCGGTGGGCTCGTAGGAGTCCACCTCCGGCAGCCTCAGGGGCAGTTCGCTTTCCGGGATGGGGACATAGCCGCACTTGTCGCAGTAGACAATGGGGATGGGTTCGCCCCAGTAGCGCTGGCGGGAGAACACCCAGTCACGCAGCTTGTAGTTTACCTTGCTGTGGCCGATGCCCTTCTCGGTAAGCCACTCGGTAATTTTCTTTTTCGCCTCCTCCACGGACAGGCCGTTAAGGAAGCCGGAGTTCACCATGGTGCCGGTAGCGCAGTCGGTAAACGCCTCCTTCGTGACGTCGCCGCCTGCCACCACCTCAATAATGGGCAGGCCGAATGCCTTGGCAAAGTCGAAGTCCCGCTCGTCATGGGCGGGCACCGCCATGATGGCGCCGGTGCCGTAGGTCATCAGCACATAGTCGGAGATAAAAATGGGGATTTCCTTCCCGTTTACGGGGTTCACGGCCGTCACGCCGTCCAGCCGCACGCCGGTCTTTTCCTTGACAAGCTCCGTCCGCTCGAAGTCGGACTTTCTGGCCGCCTGCTCACGGTAGCGGACCGCCTCATCATAATTTGCCAGCTTGTCCTTCCATTTGTCGAGATACGGGTGCTCCGGCGAGATAACCATATAGGTGGCGCCGAACAGGGTATCCGGCCGTGTGGTATACACAGTCAGGTCGTCCCCGGCAGAGGTTTTGAAGACCACCTCGGCGCCGGTGGAACGGCCGATCCAGTTCCTCTGGCTGGTTTTTACCCGCTCGATATAATCCACGTCGTCCAAATCGTCCAACAGGCGCTGGGCATATTCGGTAATCTTCAGCACCCACTGGCTTTTGACCTTGTGCACCACCTCGCCGCCGCAGCGCTCGCACACGCCGCCCACGACCTCCTCATTGGCAAGGACGACCTTGCAGGAGGTGCAGAAGTTGACGGACATCTCCTTTTTATAAGCGAGGCCGTGCTTAAACAGCTGCAAAAAGATCCACTGCGTCCACTTGTAGTACTCCGGATCGGTGGTGTTGATTTCCCGGTCCCAGTCGAAGGACAGGCCCAGGGCCTGCAGCTGCTTTTTAAAGCGGGCGACATTGTCCCGCGTGACAATTTCCGGATGAATGTGGTTCTTGATGGCATAGTTCTCCGTGGGCAGGCCGAAGGCGTCCCAGCCCATGGGATACAGCACGTTGTAGCCCTGCATGCGCTTTTTGCGCGCAACAATGTCCAGCGCGGTGTAGCTGCGCGGATGGCCCACGTGCAGCCCCTGTCCCGAAGGGTACGGGAACTCCACCAGGGCATAGAACTTGGGCAGGGTGTAGTCGTCCTTCGCAGCGAAGGCCTTCTCCTCCTCCCAGCGCTTCTGCCATTTCGCCTCTACCGGCTTAAAATCGTATTTCATTCTGCTTCCTCCCCTTTTAACAGCCCGGCCACGTCCACCGGCGTGCCGTCGCTCCACAGCTTGTCGAGATTGTAAAATTCCCGCGATTCGGGCTGGAAAACATGCACGACCACACTGCCGTAGTCAAGCAGGATCCATGCGGCAGAACCGTAGCCCTCCCTGCGGGCGGGCTCCACCCCCTGCCGGCTGAGCTGATAGTCCACCTCGTCCGCCAGCGCCTTCACCTGGGTGGTGCTGGTGCCGGTGGCAAGCACAAAGTAGTCGGCCAGAATGGAGAGGTCGCCGATGGCAAGCACACGCAGATCCTGCGCCTTTTTGCCGTCCAGCGCCTTCGCCGCTGTCAGCATAATCTCTTTCGGATTCATAGACGGTTTTCCTTTCCTAATCATTTTTGCCGGAGGAGGATGAGGACTCGTCCTCCTTGTAGGAGATGCTGCCGCTGCCCGGCTTCTCCCCGCTTAGGATATCCTCAATGGTGTTGCCGTTGTCGTCAAGATAGGCGGTGGTGTTCGCCTTCTCCACAATTTGCAGCTCGTCCGCCGGGACAGGATCCGTATAGGTGCGGAACTTGGCGTTGAGCAGCAGGGCCAGTTCCTCCTTATGGGCGGTGTAGTAGCTGTAGCTGGGGCCATACCCCTCCCCGGGGATCATATACATCTCCACCTTGCTTAAATCAAGCCCGTGGGCGCGCGACGCAAGGCTGAGCAGGTCGTTTAAAGTGAAGTTGGTGGTGAATTCACCGAACACAGAGGTCACAAGGTTCATCAAATCGCCGCTGTCCAGCTTGGTCAGCTGATCCGCCAGCGCCGACACAAAAATACGCTGCATGTTCTGGATACGGCCCACGTCGCCTGTGACAAAGCCGCTGCGGTAGCGCACAAACCACTCGGCATGGACGCCGTCCAGCGTCTGGCGTCCCTCGTAAATCCAGTAGCCGGTGCCCGCCTTCGGGAACTCGAAGCTGAAGGGCACGTCCACCTCCACGCCGCCGATGGCGTCAATGGCGCGGCGGAAGCCGTCCATGGTGATGGTGACGTAGTAGTCAATCGGCAGCTGCAGGTCGTCCGCCAGCTCATTGGCAAGGCCGATGATCCGGTTTTTCTCATCTGTGTGGCCGTAGATGGTATTCATTTTGTGGAAGGAGTTTGCATCCGTCCAGGTGTCCCTGGGGATCTGAAGGATGCGCACCTCGTTATTTTCAAGGTCGTAATGGGCAATCATCATCACGTCCGTCAGCATCTGGTTGCGCTCCTCACTGTTGTCGATGCCCACAATGAGGATGTTGATGTACTTCTCACCCACGAAGGGGTCGGTATTGCTGATGAGCCCCTCGTCCCCGCCGAACCACTTGCCGTTCATGACAAGATGGTACGCGCCGAACAGCAGGCCGATACAAACCGCCACAATGCAGACGGCAAGGATAATCTTGCGATGGCGGTACTTTCTTTTCCGTTTACTGGTTTTCACTTGTCTTCCTCCCGCCGCAGAAATACGCGTACGCCTCCTCCGACTGGGGGCTTACGGTCTTGTGCTGGGCGTTTAATCGTTCCACCGTGGATTTCAGCATCCATTTCATTCCCTCCGAAAGGCTGCGCTCCGACAGGGCGCGCAGTTCCTCCACGCCGGCAAACGTCCGGTCGGAGGAGGTGCTGTCCGCAAGGTAAATGAGCATTTCAAAGCGGCTCATCCCTGCGCGGCCGGTGGTGTGGTAGTAGATACCGTTGTAGATTTCTTCGTCCTCGATATGCAGGATGTGCCTGACGTAGACGGCGCCCGCAAAGCTGTGCCAGATTTTCGGCGCCATCATCTCCGTACGGTTTAGTATTATACCGTATTTCTCCAGCAGTTGCAACTGATCCCTCGGCTCTGCGTCCTTCATAATATCGTGCAAAAGGCCCGCAGTATACGCCTTTTCCACATTTTCCCCGTGAATTTCCGCCAGTGCCGCCGCACGCTGCGCCACAGCAAGGCTGTGGGCATACCGCTCAGGCGTCAGCTTCTGAATCAGTTCCGGTTGATAATGCTTAAGAATTTCACTTTGTTCCATAAAGACCTCGCCTCTCAATATACTCTTTCACACCGGGCGGCAGCAGCCCCTCGGTCGTTTCTCCGCGCCGCAGGCGTTCCCGCAGCTGTGTGGAGGACACGGGGAAGGGCGGTGCGCGCAGCACCTCCGCCCGGATGGGATAGTACTGCCGATATCGCTTCAGCGCATCCAGAATCAGCGTTTCCTCCCCGCTGTCCCGGGCCCCCACGCACATGACGGCCAGCTGGAACAGCCGCTCATACTGATGCCAGCCCTCCAACGTTAAGAACATGTCCGTACCCATCAGAAAATACAGCTGTGCCTGCGGATGGCGCCGGCGGTAGTCCTCCAGAGTCAGAACAGTATAGCTTTTCTCCTTCCGGCGCAGCTCCACGTCGTCCACCGTGATGCCCGGCGCGCCTGCCGCCGCAATTTCGCACATGGTCAGCCGATCCTCCCCCGGGGCCAGATCCAGCTCCGGCTTGTGTACGGGGCTTTTATCCGGGATGAGCACCACCTCATCCAGGGAAAGCTGCGCAAGAAAATTTTGGGCCAGCGTGAGATGCCCCATGTGGATGGGGTTAAACGTGCCGCCCAGCAGCCCGATGTTCGTCATGGCGCCTTCTCCTTACAGCTTGATAACCGGTTTTTTGTCGTTGCGCTTATACAGCACAAAGCGGCTGCCAATGACACAGACCGTCTCTGCCCCGGTGGCCTCGCCCACGGCTGCCGCCGCCTCATGCGGGGTGACGTCCGCATTTGGCAGCACCCGCAGCTTTATAAGCTCTCTGGCCTTGAGGGCCGCGGTCACCTGCTGCATCAGCTGTTCCGTCAGGCCGCCTTTGCCGATTTGAAAGATGGTGTCCTGCACGCTTGCAAGCCCGCGCAGGTGGGCGCGCTGTTTACTGGTCAGCATGTTGTTTCTCCCTCTCCTTCAGCAGCTTTACAAACAGCCGGGATGCCTTTCCCCGGTGGCTGATGGCGTTTTTCTCCTCGTCGCTCATCTCTGCGTAGCTTTTGTCCCCCACAAGGAACACCGGATCGTAGCCGAAGCCGCCCTGTCCCCTGCGCTCAAACCCGATGCGGCCCTCACACTCGCCCCTTGCAAAGAAGTGGCTGCCGTCCGGCAGGATGCAGCAGACGACGCTGACAAACCGGGCGGTGCGTTTGTCCTCCGGCACATCGCGCAGCTCATACAGCAGCTTGTCAATATTTTTTTCATTGTCCGCCTCCGGCCCGGCATAGCGGGCAGTGTGGACGCCCGGCGCGCCGCCGAGGGCGTCCACCACCACGCCGGAGTCGTCGGAAATCACCATTTTCCCGCACCGGTCAAAGACGGCCTGCGCCTTTAACAGGGCGTTTTCCTCAAAGGTGTCCCCCGTCTCCTCCACCTCCAGCGGGCCCACCACGTCCTTTTGAAACACCACGGTGTAGCCAAGCGGATTCAAAATTTCCTCAAACTCACGCAGCTTGCCCGCGTTGCCGCTGGCAAGCACCACTTCCCGGCTCATTCCTTTTCCTCCTTATCAAACAGGGCCGCGGCAAACTGGGCGCCGTCAAACGGCTCCAAATCGTCGATGCCCTCCCCGACGCCCACAAAGCGCACGGGAATGTCCAGTTCGTTTTTAATGGCAATGACCACGCCGCCCTTGGCGGTGCCGTCCAGCTTTGTCAATACAATGCCGGTGATGTCCGCTGCCTCCTTAAACAGGCGCGCCTGGTTGACGGCGTTCTGCCCGGTGGTTGCATCGATGACCAGCAGCGTCTCCACCGTGCTGTTTTCCGACTCCCGCTTGATGACGCGGACAATTTTCTTTAGCTCCTCCATGAGGTTCTTTTTGTTGTGCAGCCTGCCCGCCGTATCGCAGATGACAAGATCCACGTTCCTTGCCTTGGCGGCGGTGATGGCGTCAAACACCACGGCGGCGGGATCGCTGCCCTCCTCATGCTTTACAATCTGGCAGCCGTTCCGGTCCGCCCAGACGGCAAGCTGGTCGATGGCGGCGGCGCGGAAGGTATCCGCGGCGGCCAGCAGCACCTTTTTGCCCTGCCGCATGTACACCTTGGCCATCTTGCCGATGGAGGTGGTCTTGCCCACGCCGTTGACCCCGATGACCAGCAGCACCGCGGGCTTTCCGGACAGGTCCATGGGCGCGTCCGGCGTCATCATGTCCGCGATAATCTCCTTCACGGCGTCGAACAGCTCTTCCTTGGTTTTCAGCTTCTGCTCCTTCGCCCGCGTCCGCAGTTCGTCCGTAATCATCCCGGCGCTTTTGACGCCCACGTCCGCCATAATCAGCAGTTCCTCCAGCTCGTCGCAGATTTCATCCAAATCCGCGCCGGAGGAAAACAGCTCCTCAATGCCTGTCAGCAAGCTGTTTTTTGTTTTGCTTAATCCCTTCGACAGCTTTTCAAAAAAGCCCATAAAAGCACCCCTTTCCGGTTTCTGTTATTTCGCGCGCTCAATTTCGCGCAGGGTCTCGTTCACATCCAGCTTCAGCAGCTTGGACACACCGTCCTTCTGCATGGTCACGCCGTACAGCACGTCGCTTTCCTCCATGGTGCCGCGGCGGTGGGTGATGGTGATGAACTGGGTTTTCCCCGCCATGCGCTTGAGGTACGCGGCATATTTGTACACGTTCACCTCGTCCAGCGCCGCCTCAATCTCGTCCAGCACACAGAAGGGCGAGGGGCGCACCTTAAGAATGGCAAGGTAGATGGCGATGGCGATAAACGCCTGCTCGCCGCCCGACAGGCTTTGCAGGCTGCGGATGATTTTGCCCGGCGGCTCCACATGGATGTCGATGCCGCTTTCCAGCACGTTGTCCTCGTCCGTCAGGCTCAGGGCGGCCGTGCCGCCGCCGAACAGCTCCACAAAAATTTTTCGGAAGTGGCGGTCGATCTCATGGAAGCTTTTTAAGAACGTCTCGCGCATCTCCCCTGTCAGTTCGGTGATGAGGCCGGTCAGCTGACGGCGGCTGTTTTCAATGTCCGCAATCTGGCCGGACAGAAATTCGTACCGCTCGCTGACCTGCTTGTATTCCTCAATGGCGTCCACATTGATGGAGCCAAGGGCCTTGATGGCGCCGCGCACGCTTCGCAGCTCCTTCTCCGCTGATGTGCGGGACTCCAGCGGCTCCCGCAGCTGCTCTGCCGCGCTGCGGGTCAGCTCGTACTCCTCCCACAGGGTGGCGATAATGTTATCATATTCCAGCTGAAGGGCGTTTTTGCGCTCCTCCAGGCGGGTTTTTTCCCTTGTCAAATCCTCTTTCTTCTGGGACACGTCCTTAATGGAGTCGCGCAGCTCCCGCTGGGTCTTTTCAAGCTGGTCGCGCCGGTTTTGCAGCCCGTCAATCTCCGTGCGCTTGTCCGCAATCCGGCCCTCCAGCGCCGTGATGGCCTCCTTCAGGGCGGCTATCTCCGCCTCCCCGGCGGCAATGCCCTCCTCCAGCTGACGCTTGTCCTCCAGCAGGCGGTTCCTGCGGTCGAGGGAGCCGATTTTCCGCTCCTGCAGCAGTTCAATCTCCGCTCCGATTCCCTCGCTGTCCTTGCGGGCAGATAAAATTTCCATCCTTCTGTCCGCAATTTCCTCATTCTGCGTCCGCAGCTGCTCACTTATCTGTCTGCTTTGGTCAGTCAGGCCCTCCAGCTTTGCCGTCAGTGTGTCAATGCCGGCGGTCAGGCCCTTCATCTCCCGCTCCGCCTCAGACCGGCTTTGCTCCAGCTCCTTAAGGCGCTGGGCGGCACTTTCCCTCTCCTTTGAAAGGTCGTCTATGCGCTGGGCGCCTTCGGTGCAGGCGCGGCGGGCTGCGTCCGCCTCATACTGAAGGCGCAGCACCGTCTCCTCCGCCGTTTTCAGTTCCGCGTCCACGCTGTCCGTCTCCGCAGCGGCCACCGCCAGATCCGACTGCTTCTTCTCACAGTCCGCTTCCAGGGTTTTCAGCCTGTCCTGCAATGCCGCACGGGCCTGACGTAGCTGCTCAATCTCGCCTGCGCGGGACAGCAGGCCGGCGCCCTTTACCAGGGAGCCGCCCGTCATCGATCCGCCCTGATTACACAGCTGGCCGTCCAGTGTGACAATGCGGAACCGGTAGCCGAACTGCTTCGCCATGCGGATGGCGCTGTCAATATCCTCCGTCACGGCTGTGCGGGACAGGAAACTGTTTACAATGGGCCGGTAGCTTGGGTCGGTTTTCACAAGGTCGGCGGCAATGCCCACAAAGCCGTCCATCCCCTGCAGGTTTTCCGTCAGGCGGCCGCGGTCCTTCACGCTGGTCAGCGGCAGGAAGGTGGCCCGGCCTGCGCCGGTTTTTTTCAGCCATGCGATTCCCGCCTTGGCGCTGCCCTCATTATCCACCACGATGTTCTGCATGGCGGCGCCGAGGGCCGTCTCCACCGCGGTGGTATAGGTGCGGTCCACCTGAATCAGGCTGCCCAGCACCCCGTGCACACCGCGCAGTGCGCCGGACTTTGCCTGCTTCATCAGCTCCCTGACGCTGTGGGAGAAGCCCTCCATGCTGTTAAGCATGCCGGTCAGCACGCGGATTTTCTGCTCGTACTCCCGGTCGCGGGCAGCCGCCGCGTCATAGGCCTTTTTCGCCTCGTCCGCCTTTTCCTGTGCAAGCTGCCTGCGCATGGCAAGCCCTTTCTTCATGTTGAGGAAGGACTGCTGTTCCTCCTGTGCTTCCTCCAGCGCGTCCTGCGCCTTTCTGTCCGCCGCACGGAGGGCCTGCTGCTGTGCTTCCAGCGCCTCCAGCTGGGCGTCCACTGCCGCGGCGCGCTCTGCCAGTTCCTTCGCGGCCGCTTCGGCGGAGAACAACGTCACCCGGTATTCCCCGCCGCGCTTGTTTAATGCCGCCAGTTCCTGTGTCAGGCGGTCGATCTCCTCACTGGTGCCCCTGCCGCTTCCGGCGGCCTGCTCATACGCGGCCTGGGCGGCGCTCAGCCGCTGCTCCAAAAGGGTAATTTCCTGTTCCTTGCGCTCCCGCTCCGCCCGCTTGAGGGCGATAAGCTGGTCGGTGTCCTCGTCCCGCTGGCCCCACTGGGCAAGCTCCTGTTCCGCTGCGGCGATGGACTGACGCTGATGCTCTATGGAGTTTTCCGTGACGGCAATGGCGGCGTTCTTGTCCGCAATTTCCTCCCGGAACGCCTCCAGCTGGGCGCGTCCGTTTTCCGCATCCACTGTGCACTGCTGCATGGACAGGTACAGCTGTTCAATCTGCCGCTCGGTATCCTCCACGCCTTTGTCAAGGTCGGCATACTGGCTGTCGGCAATGTAGATTTTCTGTTCCACATCCCGCAGTACGCCCCCCGAACGGTCGAGGGTATCCAGCCACAGGTTGATTTCCAGGTTCTTTTTGCGCGCGGCCAGCTCCAGAAAGCGCTTTGCCTTGTCCGACTGCTCCTTCAGGGGGCCCACACGGCTTTCCAGTTCGCCTGCGATGTCGCGCAGCCGCTCCATGTTTTCCTCCGCAAGGGCGAGGCGCTTCTCCGCCTCCTCCTTACGGTAGCGGTACTTGGAGATACCGGCGGCCTCCTCAAAAATCTCGCGCCGCTCGCCCGACTTGGCGCTGACAATCTCCGCAATTTTCCCCTGGCCGATAATGGAGTAGCCATCCCGGCCGAGGCCTGTGTCCATCAGCAGCTCGTGCACGTCCTTCAGACGGACGTTGTTTTTATTAATCTGGTACTCGCTCTCGCCGGAGCGGTAGTATTTCCTTGTAATGGCCACCTCGTCCGCGTCCACGGCAAGGGAGCGGTCCTCATTATTCAGCAGCAGGGTCACGACAGCAAAAGACAGCGGTTTCCTCGACTTAGTGCCCGCGAAAACCACGTCCTCCATTTTTGTGCCGCGCAGGGTTTTGCTGGACTGCTCGCCCAGGACCCACCGGATGGCGTCACTGATATTGCTTTTTCCGCTGCCGTTGGGGCCGACAATGCTGGTCATGCCCCGCTGGAACTCCACCACGGTCTTGTCCGGAAAGGACTTGAAGCCCTGTATTTCCACTGCCTTTAAGTACAAATTCCCATTACTCCTTTATGATTACCCGGTAGCCTTCCACCGCGTCCGTGACCTTTATTGTAACATGAAGGCCCAGGTTTTGAAAGTGGATTACATTTTCTTTTTGATGCCCCACCACGTCGCTGGCCCGCCGGGGGGATACCTCCACCGTGCAGGCGGTGTGCCCCGCCAGCTTTTTCAGAATGTCCATCCTGACCCGCAGCCCCTCGCACTTCTGGCGGAAGGCCGGGTGATAGGGGCCTGCCAGCACCCCGTTTTTTAGCTCCGGCCCGTCGTGCAGGCCGGCCCGAATAACAGGGATGCCCCTTGTTTCAAAAAAGTTTAACAGCTCCGCCGTGCGGCGCACCGCCTCTGCAAGGGTAAGGGGCCGGTACCGTCCCTGCCGCCAAAGGGCTTCCAGCGGCGTACCCTTCAGCACCAGCAGCGGGTAGATTCTCACACAGGCCGGGTGAAGCGCCGCCACCGCCTGGGCTGTGGCCCACTCCTTCTCCCAGCTGCTGCCGGGCAGCCCCAGCATCAGCTGTGCGCCAAAGGGCAGGCCTGCGTCCCGCAGGCGCCCTGCCGCCTGCAGGGTGTCCGCCGCCGTGTGCCCACGGCCGCTTTGCGCCAGCACCCCGTCGTCCATGGACTGCACCCCCAGCTCCACCATGGTTACGCCGTACGCCTGCAGCTGGTAGATTGTCTTTTCCGGCAGGCAGTCCGGCCGGGTGCTGATGCGGATGCCCGCAAGCCCATGCGCCGCTACCAGCCGCGCCGCAGTTCCCAGCAGGGAAAGGCGGTACGGCTCCTCCACTGCGGTGAAGCTGCCGCCGAAAAAGGCAATCTCCAACTCCCGCGGCCTGTCCGCGTGGGACAGGGCGGCCGCCACCGCCGCCTCCACATCCTGTGGGGAGGGCGGGGACGAAATGCCGGAAATCTGCTTCTGGTCGCAGAATACGCACTGGTGCGTGCAACCGAGGTGCGGCACAAACAGGGCGATCGAGCCGTGCCTCATAATCCCATCAGCTGCAGCGCCTCTCTCGCGGCGCGCTGTTCCGCCTGCTTCTTGCTGCTGCCAACGCCCCGGCCGATGACATTGCTGTTAAGGTGCACCTCGGCCACAAATTCTCTGGCATGGGCGGGGCCACGCTCCTCCACGATGACATACTCCACCGACTCCTCCGGGTTCTGCTGAACCACTTCCTGAAGGGCGGTCTTGTAGTCCTTAAACGCCTCCTCGTCCCAGTCCTTCAGCGCCTCCTTCACAAAGGGCAGGATGAAGTCCCGCGCGGCGTCCAGGCCCGCGTCCAGAAACAGCGCGCCAATGACCGCCTCAAACGCGTCGGACACGGTGGATTTGCGGCGGCTGCCGCCGTTTTGCTGCTCCCCTTTGCCGAACTTGAGATAGTCCCCAAGGGAGATCTCCCCGGCAAAGCGCGCAAGGCTGTCCTCACACACGAGGGAGGCGCGGATTTTACTCAGTTCCCCTTCCGGAAGGTCGGGAAAAACGGTATACAGAAAATGGGACACTGTGACGGACAGCACCGAGTCGCCCAAAAACTCCAGCCGCTCGTTGCTTTCATGGGGGTTTTTCAGGTACTCGTTCGCATAGGAGGAATGGGTCAGGGCCCGGCTTAACAGACCTTCATCGTGAAAGGTGTGGCCGATGGCCTGCATCAGCTGCTTCATGCCCTACGCCTCCTTTTTGGCAAGGGTGCTTTCAATTTCCCCAATCATACCGCTGCGCGCATAGTCCGCAGCCTGGCGGATGGCGTTGAAAAACGCCTTGCCGCTGGAACTGCCGTGCGCCTTGATAACCGGGGCGGAAATGCCCATCAGCGGCGCGCCGCCCACCTCGGTATAATCCATCTTTTTCTTAAATTCCTTCATGGGGCCAAGCACCGTCGCCGCGCCCAGCTTGGTCAGCAGGTTTTTCTTGAAAATGCCCTTGATTTCACCAATCAGGGCGCCGGCCAGACCCTCTGTCAGCTTTAAAACCAGGTTGCCGGAAAAGCCGTCCGACACCACCACATCGAAGCCGCCAAAGGGGATGTCCCGTGCCTCGGCATTGCCTACGAAGTGGAAGGGTGCCTCCTCAAACAGGGGGTAGCTTTCCACCTGCAGGGGGGTTCCCTTGCTTTTCTCCGTGCCGATGTTTAAAAGGCCCACCCGGGGCTCCTTCACCTGCATCATACGCTTCATATACACGCTTCCCATGACGCCGAACTGCACCAGCATCTCCGGACGGCACTCCACATTGGCACCGCAGTCGATCAGCATGTAGTTCCCCTCGATACTGGGGATGATGGGGGCCAGCGCCGCACGCTTGACGCCGCGGATCCGCTTGACAATCAGCGTTGCGCCCACCAGCAGCGCGCCGGTGCTGCCTGCGGACACAAAGGCGTCCCCCTTGCCCTCCTTGAGCATACGCAGGCCCACCGCCATGGAGGAATCCGACTTGGAGCGGATGATCTCCGTGGGCTCGTCCTCCATACCGATGACATCGGGCGCGGGCACAAAGTCGATTCCGTCTTCACTGAGGCCCTTCTCACTGAACACGGAACGGAGCCTGTCCGTATCGCCCACGATGCTTACGCTTACGCCCAGCTCCTTCACGGCAAGGGCAGCCCCCTCGCACACGCAGGCCGGCGCGTTGTCGCCGCCGAAACCGTCCACGATGATTTTCATTTTACGTCCTCCTTTTCTAATGCGGCCGACAGGCTTGCAAGCGCCCTGTCCGCCAGCAGTTCATACCGTTCCTGCTTCCCTTTTATGCGCGTTTCCAGCGGCGGCAGCAGGCCCATGTTGCTGCCCATGGGCTGGAAGTCGCCGGTGGCATCGTTGGCAATATGGCCCATCAGGCCGCCGAACATGGTGTCCGCCGGGAACACGAAGGGGGAAAGCCCTTTTATTTTCCGAAGGCACTGCACTGCGGCCGCAATGCCGCAGGCGGCCGATTCCATGTAACCCTCCACCCCGGTTATCTGGCCTGCAAAAAACACGCGGCCGTCGCTTTTCAAGCTCAGATCCGGGTTTAACACCCGCGGGGAATCAATAAAGGTGTTGCGGTGCATGACGCCGTAGCGGACAAACGCCGCGCCGTGCAGGGCGGGAATCATGGAAAACACCCTTTTCTGCTCCGGGAATTTCAGGTTGGTCTGAAAGCCCACCAGGTTGAACAGCGTCCCCTCCCTGTTTTCGGCGCGCAGCTGCACCACCGCAAAGGGGCGGCGGCCTGTGGCAGGGTCGGTGATACCCACCGGGCGCAGCGGGCCGTACAGCAGGGTCTGTTTCCCGCGCTTTGCCATAATCTCCACCGGCATGCACCCCTCATACACGCGGAAGCCATCCTTTTCAAAGTCCTTCAGTTCCACCGCTTCGGCCGAGACCAGCGCGTCGTAAAACGCGCCGTACTCCGCTTCATCCATGGGGCAGTTGATGTAGTCCGCCGTGCCGCGGCCATAGCGCGCACCAAAAAACGCACGGGAAAAATCGATGCTGTCCCGCCTGACAATGGGGGCGGCGGCGTCAAAGAAGCTAAGCCGCCCACCGCACAGCCGCTCAATCACAGGGACAAAGCGCCCGTCCGTCAGCGGGCCGGTGGCGATGATGACCATCCCCTCCGGCAGGCTGTCCGCCTGCTGTGCGCGCACGGTAATCAGCGGCTCGGCCTTGATTCGTTCGGTGAGAAGTTCGCTGAAGCGCTCTCGATCCACTGCCAGCGCGCCCCCTGCTGGCACAGCGCACTGCTTTGCGGCGCGCACCGTCTCACTGCCAAGCAGCTCCATTTCCATCTTAAGCAGGCCGGAGGAGCTGCCCTTTCTCAGCGCCTTAAGCGAGTTGGAGCACACCAGCTCCGCAAAGCCGTCGCCATGGTGCGCGGGGGAACGGTGCAGCGGCTTCTGCTCAAGCAGGGTGACGGGCACGCCGTGCCGGGCAAGGTACAGCGCCGCCTCACACCCGGCCAGCCCCGCGCCGATAACCGTTACCATGCCGTTACTCCCCCTTTACAAAGCCGCAGCCGTCCTTCGCACAGTAGGTTTTCCCGGCCCTGCCCGCTTTCTTAAACAGCGTGCTTCCGCACTGCGGGCATTTGTCCGCCGTGGGCGTGTCCCATGTCATAAAGTCGCACTTTGGGTTGTTCTCACAGCCGAAGTACTTGCGGCCTGCCTTGGACTTTTTCTCCAAAATTTTGCCGCCGCACTTGGGGCACACGCCGGGCGTCTCCACCACGATTTTTTTGGTGTTTTTACACTCGGGATAACCGGGGCAGGCGAGGAACTTGCCGAAGCGGCCGGTCTTAATGACCATTTTCCGCCCGCATTTTTCGCACACAATGTCCGTCTCCTCGTCCGGAATTTTGCGGTCCTGTCCCTCCATGGCCTTCTCGGCGTGCTCCAGCTCCTCCTTAAAGGGGCCGTAGAAGGCGGACAGCGTGCCGACCCAGTCGGTGCCGCCCTCCTCAATTTTATCAAGATCCTCCTCCATCTTGGCCGTAAACTTCACGTCCACAATGTCCGAGAAAAACTCCCTTAACAGCTCGGTGACCACCTCGCCGGACTGGGTGGGCTTTAAGCTTTTCTGCTCCCTGACCACATAGCCCCTGTCCAGAATGGTGGCGATGGTGGGTGCATAGGTGCTGGGGCGGCCGATGCCGTTCTCCTCCAATGTTTTAATGAGGCTCGCCTCCGTGTAGCGAGCGGGCGGCTCGGTAAAGTGCTGGTCGCCCGACAGCCTGTGCAGCTGAAGCGCGTCCCCCTTCTCCAGCGGCGGCAGGGCCGTGCCCTTCTCCTGCTTGTCGGCGCTGTCGTACAGCACGGTGAAGCCGTCGAACCGCACAGAGTAACCGCTGGCCTTAAACAGATAGTCCCCTGCAGTGACGGACGCGGACACCGTGTCCAGCACCGCATCGCTCATCTCGCTTGCCACAAACCGCTCCCAAATCAGCTTATACAGCTTGTACTGGTCGGTGCTCAGGCTGTCCTTGACAGCGGCGGGGGTGTAATCCACATTGGTGGGGCGGATGGCCTCGTGCGCGTCCTGCGCGCCCTTCTTTTTCTGGTAGCTGCGGCTGGTTTTGGGCAGGTACGCCGCATCGTAGTGCTCTGTGATGAAGGCACGGGCGCCTGCGTGCGCCTCGTCCGAAATCCGCAGGCTGTCGGTACGCATGTAGGTGATAAGGCCCACTGCGCCCGTGCCCTTGATTTCCACGCCCTCATACAGCTGCTGGGCGGCACGCATGGTGCGCGACGCCTGGAAGCCGAGGCGGCGGCTCGCCTCCTGCTGGAGGGTAGAGGTGATAAAGGGCGGCGCCGGTGTTCTTTTGCGCGTTCCCTTCTTTACCTCGGACACGGTGTAGGCCGCGCCCTGCAGCGCTTTCAAAATTTTGTCCGTGTCTGCCTTTGTTTTTAAATTGACCTTTTTGCCTGCGGCCGTGCCGTAGAATTTCGCGGAAAAGGGTTTCTTCGTCCCGTCCTTTAAAAGCTCTGCTGTGATGTCCCAGTACTCCTGCGGCTTAAAGGCGCGGATTTCATTCTCCCGGTCCACGATGATGCCCACTGCAGCGGACTGCACGCGGCCTGCGGACAGGCCCCGGCGCACCTTTTTCCATAAGAATGGGCTGAGTTTATAGCCCACAATGCGGTCAAGGATGCGCCGCGCCTGCTGCGCGTTGACAAGGTCCATGTCCACTGTGCGCGGGGCGGCCATGCCGGATTTCACGCCGGACTTGGTAATTTCGTTAAAGGTGACCCGGTTTTTGTCGGACAGGCTCAGCCCCAGCATGTTGGCCAGATGCCAGGAGATGGCCTCCCCCTCGCGGTCAGGGTCGGTGGCGAGAAAGATTTTGTCGCTTTTTTTCGCCGCGGCCTTCAGTTCCTTGACAAGGGGGGCCTTTCCTTTAATCTGGATATATTTCGGCGTGAAGTTGTTCTCGATATCCACGCCAAGCTGGGACTTGGGCAGGTCGATGACGTGACCCATGGAGGCCACCACCTCGTACCCGCGGCCCAGATATTTTTTAATGGTCTTCGCCTTCGCAGGCGACTCGACAATGACTAATTTTGACAATGCGGTTTCACCTCGGTAGTAATCGTTATGGCTTGCTGCCCTTCCTTACATACTGCTTGCCCGGCAGGCTTTGTACGGCGCCCAGCAGTTCCAGTTCCGTCAGGGCGGCCATCAGCGTGCCTGCAGGCATGGACAGCTTTGCGGCAAGCTGCTCAATGTGCACCGGCCCGTCCTCCAGCGCGCGGTACACGCTTTCCAGCCGTACGGGCAGCGGCGCGCCGTCGTGCGCCGGTTCCGCCCCCTTTTCGGAGGGTTCCGGCAGCTGCTCCACATACCGGTCCGGCGTATCCTTTAAGATGCCCGGGCCCGTTTCAATCATACGGTCGATCTGCTCCTCCTCATGCAGACCTGCGTACCGGTCCCGGAACGGCAGCACCAGATCCTGCGGTCCGGTGCACAGCACCGCGCCCTCCCGCAGCAGCTGCAAATTGCCCGCCGTGGCGGGATTGCCGATCCGGTCCGGGAAGCTGAACACCTCCGCCCCGCATTCCATTGCGAGGTGGCCGGACATCAGGCTTCCGCTTTTCAGCGCGGCCTGCGAGACCAGCACCCCGTCGCACAGCATGCAGAGAAGCCGGTTGCGCGGGCGGAAATGCTCCCGATAGGCGGGAAGGCCGGGTGCAAACTGGCTGAGCAGCAGCCCCTTTTTCACCACCATGCGGCGAAGGCCCCGGTTTTCTGCCGGGTATGCCACATCGATGCCGCAGGGCAGCACCGCCACGCTGCCCCGGTCCGCACTGTAGGCGGCGCGGTGTACGTCCGCGTCGATTCCGGCAGCAAAGCCGCTGAACAGCGTGACGCCCGCCGCTGCAAGACTGCGGCAGACGCGCAGTGTCAGATTGCGGAACAGGGCCTGCGGCCTGCGCGATCCCACGCAGCCGATGTTCAAAAACCCGTCCAGAAGAGCGGTATCTCCCATATAATAAAGCACGGGCGGGCAGGTGTCAAATGCTTTTAAGCGTTCGGGAAAGGTTTCATCCTCCCGGCACAGCACGCCGTAGCCGCTGGACAGGACGGCATACAGCCGCTCCTCACATTCCTCAAGGGTTGTGTCCCGCATGCGCGCATGCATGGCGGCAGAGAACAGCGTCCTGTCCGACAGGGCGTCCTTCCTGTTCTCATATACGGCCTGCGCCGTCCCGTATTGTTCCAAAACAGGGCCGAGCCGTGCGTCCGGGCCCAGCACCTGTGCCAGCCAAAGCCAATGAACGCGGTTATCCACGGTGCATCATCTCCCACAGCAGGATGGAGGCCGCCACCCCGGCGTTCAGTGACTCGCACTGCGGGGCCATGGGGATCAGCAGCCGGTTTTCACACTGCGCCGACACCTCCGGCCGGACGCCGCCGCTTTCATTTCCTACCACCACGGCCACGCCGCGGCCCGGGGCCGCAGTGCGCAGGCTGTCCGCAGGCACTGCCTGCTCCGCCAGCTCTGCCGAGTAGCAGGCGATTCCCGCCGCACGCAGCAGGGGCAGCGTCTCCGGCAGGGAAACGGTAAACAGCGGGACACGGAATACGCCGCCCATGCTGGCGCGCACCACTTTCATGGAGAAGCGGTCGCAGCAGTCGGGCGACAGCAGCACCGCCGACGGCAGGAAGGCGGAGGCGGTACGGATGATGGTCCCAAGGTTCCCGGGGTCGCGGATTCCGTCGCACAAAAGGTAGTTCCCCTCCGGCCGGATGTCACCGGCGGTAAAGGGCTGCTCCCGCAGGAAAGCAAGGCCGTACAGCCCGTCGGTGGAGGACAGCGCGTTCAGCTTGTCCGCGACAGGCTCGGATATTTCGTACGACCGCTCCGCAGCCTGCCGGAGCCGGTCGGTGGTTTCCGGCTTCGACGCGGCGGCCTTACGCGTGTAGAAAAAGCTGTGCAGGCCCCCGCCGTAGCGGGCCGCCTCCAACAGCAGTTTTTCTGTCTGTACGCAGAACAGGCCCTGCCGGGCGCGCTCCGTCCCGCTTGCAAGCAGCTTGCAGTAATTTTTGACAGTGCCGTTTGCGCGGCTGGCCAGCAGCTCCATCAACCGTTCCCCCTTCCGCCGGCATCCAAAACGATAGACAAAACTGCCCGGTCACCGGGACCGGGCAGCGTGTTTTCCTGTTACTTTAAGGCTGCGGAGGCCTTCTCGCACAGCGCCTTGAAGCTGGCGGGATCCGCGATGGCGATCTCAGACAGCATCTTGCGGTTCAAGTCGATACCGGCCTTTTTCAGCCCGTTCATGAATGTGGAGTAGTTCATGCCGTTCTGCTTGCAGGCGGCAGAAATTCTCGTAATCCACAGGGAACGGAAATCTCTCTTCTTCTGCTTTCTTCCAATGTAGGCGTACTGGCCGGACTTCATCACGGCCTGCTTGGCCATTTTAAAATGCCTGCTCTTCGCGCCGAAGTAGCCCTTGGCAAGCTTTAAAACTTTCTTTCTTCTTTTACGGGTCATCATTGCCCCTTTAACACGAGCCATTGTTCTTTTCCTCCGTTAACTATAGTATCGTTTCCGCTTATTTGTAAGGAATCAGCTTTTTGATTGTCGCCAAGTTGGTCTTGTCGGCGTAAGCGGCTTTGCGCAGGCCCCTCTTGCGCTTGGGGGTCTTGCCATGGCCGTTCAGCAGATGGCTTTTATAAGCGTGGGAGCGTTTGACCTTCCCGTTTTTGGTTAATTTGAAACGTTTTTTCGCACCGCTGTGCGTCTTGATTTTCGGCATGGTAGACATTCTCCTTCACTTTACTTTACAGGTTTCGCAGGTTTCGCGGTCATAATGGACACCATACTGCGTCCCTCCATCTTGGGGGGCTTATCAACGGTTCCATACTCCGACAGGGACCCGACAAATTTGTTCATTAAGTCGCGTCCAATCTGCGGATACGCCATTTCGCGGCCGCGAAAACGGATGGCGATTTTCAGCTTGTTGCCGGCCGCCAAAAACTTTTTCGCATTTTTCGCCTTGACCTCCAGATCGTGGGTGTCAATGTTCAGCGAGAGCCGGATTTCCTTGACCTCAATGGTCTTCTGGTTCTTTCTCGCCTCCCGCTCGCGCTTGGACTCCTCAAAGCGGTACTTGCCGTAGTCCATGACACGGCACACCGGCGGGGTCGCCTGCGGGGCAATCTTGACAAGGTCGAGGTTCCTGTCCACGGCAATCTTCTGGGCGGCGGCCAGCGGCATGATGCCAAGCTGGGTCCCGTCCGAGTCGATCACCCGCAGCTCCTTATCGCGTATCTCCTCGTTGATTTGCAGTTCTTGTTTGCTAATGGTCCTACACCTCCAAAGCCTTATTAACTGACACAACAAAGCGCGGACGGATTCATCCGTCCGCGCTGATACCCCTGTCAAACGGGGAAACACTCGCTATTAACCCTTTCGGCAAGCCTTGGGGTGAGAACGGATGAGCGTTCTGCTTTGTTTACCGTCTTATTCTACCCCGCTTTTTCCCGTTTGTCAAGCGCCCTGCGGCAATTTTTATAGTTCCACTTCTTTTTTTAAATAGAACGACCAGATGACGGTGCGGGACACCGTAAGCCCCAGTTCCTTTTCAACGGCGTAGCGGTACAGCCTCAGCTGCCCCTCGTACCGGCGGCGCAGCTCCACCTCGTCCGTGCGGTCGGTCTTGTAGTCAATAAGCACTGCGCCGCTGTCCGTCACCGCAAGGCAGTCGATGACACCCTGCACCACCACCGGCTCCTCCGACGGGGTGTCCAGCAGAAGGCGCGCGGGCATTTCGCACAGAAAGCTGTACTCCCTGTACAGCTTGTCCGCACCGGCGCACAGCCTGCACAGGGCCGAGCGGGCGAACGCCTCCAGCCCCTTTCTGTCCACTGCCTGCTTCTCCGTCTCGCTCAGCCGGCCCTCCCCTGCCAGCCGCTCAAGTTCTGCGCCGCTGTCCGCGCACAGGGCGGACAGATCCGCCAACTCCATAACACGGTGGGTGGCGTTGCCCCGGTCCAGTGCGGCGGCTGCGCCGCCCTCTGCAAAGGCCGGGCGCGTATCAAAGCCCTGAAGGGCGTCCCAGCTTTTTGTCAGCTCGGACACGGACAGCTTGCCGGGAATGCCCGCCGCCTCCATAAACGGATAGCGCAGGGCCAGCTGCGCGCGCAGGCGCTGTGCTGTGTCCCCGTCGGGAGAAAATGTCTGCGGCTGTGCGTCCGGCTGTGTCTCCGCCAGCCGGTCGGGATGGACGATTCTCACGGTGCAGCCGGGCCACAATGTCTCCTCCTGTGTCAGGACGCCAAGGCGGCCGAAGGCCTCCGGGCAAGCGTTTTTCAGTGCCAGCAGCACCAGCCCGCCGTGGCTGGTACTGCCGCCCACCACCGCAGGCGGCAGCTTGCCGTCCGGCCCGGCGGGCGCCAGCGGCACGCGGGAAAACAGCTTTTCCGCGCTGGCCGCCTTCAGGCTGACGTACAGCCGCTGCCGCGGCCGGGTCAGGGCAACGTACAGCACCCGCATCTCCTCCGCAAGCGCCTCCGCCCGCAGGCGCCCCTTCACCGCAAGGTAGGACAGCGTGTCGTAACGGCTCATATCCTCGTAGTCCACATAGGCGGCGGCAAAGCCGAGGAAGCGGTGCAGCAGGGTCTTTTCGTTCAAATCCTGAAGATTGTACCGCTTGTCCATGTCGCACACAAAGCAGACCGGGAACTCCAGCCCCTTGGATTTGTGGATGCTGAGGATCCGCACGGCGCTGCCCGCCGTGTCCTCCGGCGGGGCGCAGGGCAGCCGCGTCTTTCCCGCCTTCAGCCGCATGAGATAGGACACAAACTGGGACAGCCGCCCGCCGCCTGCCTGCCTGCTTTCCGCAAGGGACAGGAACAGGCCGATGTTACGTCTGCGCCGCGCCGTGTCCCCCAGCGCCGCAAGGCGGGTGTAGACCATCCGATCCTCCAGAATGGCGTTCAGCACATCCAGCGCCGTGCCGGAAGCCGCAAGGGCGCGGTATCGCTCCAGATCGCCGGACAGCTCCCTCAGTACCGGGGTGGCGTTTTTTTCCATCAGCCCGGCGTACAACGGCGTCCCCTCCGGTCCGCGCAGGGCGGCCGCATCGTCCGGGGTGCCGCCGTACAGGTAGGACAGCAGCGCCGACGCCAGTGGGACGTCCAGCAGCGGGTTGCCGATGACCTGCAGCAGGCTGACCAGCGCCGACACCTCCGGCGTGTCCAGCAGGCCGCCGTCCTCCCCGGACAGGGCCGGGATACCCAACGCCGCAAGGGCGCGCTCTGCCACCGCCGCCTTGTCCTTAACCGTGCGTAGCAGGATGGCGATGTCCCCGTAGCGTATGGGGCGTAGCGCGCCGTTTTCCACCACCGTCGTGCCCCCGTCTACAAGGCGGCGTATCTCCTCCGCCACGGCGCGCATCTCCGCGGCGAAGGCGTCCTCCCCGCTTTCCTGCGTCTCACTGACAAGCAGCACCGTCTGCCCGTCTGCGCCGTCCGGGAACACGCCGCCCTGCTTCAGGCACTCCTCCTCGCCGTAGTCCATCTCGCCGGACTGCTCGCTCATCACCCGGGAGAATACCTCATTCACAAAACGGATAACCTCCGGGCCGGAGCGGAAATTCTTGCTGAGGCTGACCCGCGCGGGCCAGCCCTGCCCAACCGGCGCGCAGGCCTTCAGTTTTGAAAGGAAGATGGACGGTTCCGCCTGGCGGAAGCTGTAAATGCTCTGCTTCACATCTCCCACGAAAAACAGGTTTTCCCCATCCCGCGAGATGGAGGAAAAAATGAGGTCCTGCGCCCGGTTGGTGTCCTGATACTCGTCCAACAATATCTCACGGTAACGGGAGGCGACGTCCTTTGCCCTGCCGGTGGGCACGGGACGGCCGTCCTGCTGCACAACCAGCAGCGACAGGGCCATCTGCTCCAAATCTGCAAAGTCCACCAGCCCCTCCTGCCGCTTGCGCCCGGCATATTCCTGCCGGAATGCATCCACGAGGGACAGCAGCCGCGCAAGGGAGGGGGCCGTGGCGCGAAGCCCCTGCTCCGCCATGGTGGAGGAGAAGGCCAAAAGTCCGGTTTTCAGTTCCAAAAACAGCTTTTTCGCGCTGTCGAACAGGGCACGCACCGCCTCCTTCGTGCGGTCGTCCACGCCGTTTTTCGCCCGGCCGATAGCGGGGAATGCCGCGGCGGAGGCCTGCTGCTGCAGCGCATCCCAGCCGGAGCGCCGCAGCGTCTCCCTCAGCGACCGGACCAGCGTCCCCGCCGCCGTAAGGCCCGCGCTGTATCCCGCATACAGTTCCGGCACGCCGCCTGCAAGGGACAGCGCCGCGTCCAGCAGCGCCGCCGCCCCCTCAAGCTTTTCCGCGCACTGGGCGCACGCCTCCCGCTCAAAGGCGGAGCCTGTGAAACTGCCCGTCTCATACAGGGCGCGCATGTCGGACAGCCACTGCTCCGGGAAGGGCTGGCTCATCATATCGCTGTAAAAGCCAATCAGGGTGTCCGTCAGCCTGCGGTCGTCCCGGCCGGAGGAGACAAGGCGCGACAGGTTGAAAAAGCCGCCGTCCTCATCCTCCTTATAAAACCGTTCAATAACTGCGGCGGCGCACTCCGCCCGAAGGGCTGCCGCCTCATTCTCCTCCGCCACGCGGAAGTCCGGCGGCAGATCCAGCGCCTCGAAATTTTCCCGAAGCAGGTCGAGGCAAAAGGAGTGGATGGTGCCGATGGACGCGCCGCCAAGACGGAACAGCTGCCGCTTTAAGCGGGCGTCCTCCGGGCGGGCGCGGCACAGTTCCCCCAGCGCCTCGCTGATACGCGCCTTCATCTCTGCGGCGCTGGCGCGGGAAAAGGTCACCACCAGTAGCTCGTCCACGTCGCAGGGGTTCCTTTCGTCCGTCAGAAGGCCGATAATCCGCTGCACCAGCACCGCCGTCTTGCCGCTGCCCGCAGCGGCGCTGACCGCAAGGGATCCCCCCCTTGCAGCGATGGCCGCAGCCTGTTCCTCTGTCCACTGCCTAGCGCTCATCTTCGTCCTCCCCGCTGATGGCCGCATAAAATGCGTCCTTGTCCTTCCATTTGTGCACCCGGCGTTCCTGCGGGCGCTCCGCTGCGCATACGCTGCGGTAATCGCAGTAGTCGCAGGCGCTGTGGTCGGCAAAGCGCAGCGGCCGCGCACCGGCCTGCCCTTGCCGCAGGCCCTGCCCCATCTCCCGTACCAGCCGTTCCACATGGCGCTTCAGCTTCCCGAGCTGCTCAAGGCTGGCAAGGCTGTCCCCGCCGGACAGGCCGTTCTTTGTCTGTTTAACGGGGATAAAGACGCCCGCCGCGTCCTGCTCCATACCGCGCAGCGCCGTCTCGTCCTCCAGCAGCAGGCCGTTCATACGCAGCGCCCTGTCCCGCTGCTCCTCACGCTGCTGCTTTGTTTCACCGGTGACAAGGGGATCCTTTACCGGCATGTACAGCACCCCGGCAGGGATAACCGGGCCGTAGCGGCCCTCCCCCCGCTCCCAGATGGAGAAGAGGTAGAGAAGCATTTGGATGTTGATTCCGCAGTACACGTCGTCCAGCGAAAAACTTTTGGCGCCTGTTTTGTAATCCACCACGCGCACAAAGCGGCCCTGCGGCGTGTCCAGCACATCCACCCGGTCCACCTTGCCCTCCACCAGCAGCTTGGTGCCGTCCGGCAGGCGCAGGTCCAGCGACTGCACCTGCTGGCCGGGGCCAATGGGCAGCTCGCAGTCGGCCGGGGTAAAGCCGGATTGGGCAAACTCCCTTTTCAGATGCAGCCCTATCCGGCACAGCAGGTCCTCCGCCCGGTGAAGCAGTGCGGCAAAGCGCGCGTCCGGCGGTTCACTCAGGCCGAGGGCGCTTTCCAGATACTCCCTTAACAGCTGCTGCATCAGCGGACGCAGCTGCCCCTCCGGCATGGCTTCCAGCCCCTGCACGCCGATGTCCCCCAGCAGCTTTTCAAGGCAGTAGTGTACCACGCTGCCCGTCTCCACCGGAGACAGTTCCGCCTTTTTCAGCGGTGCAATCCTCAGCCCGTATTTGCAGAAATAGGCGAAAGGACAGTTGTAGTAGGTGTCCAGCTTGCTTGCGGACAGGCGGATCTCTTTCCCGAACAGGCGTCCGGCCCGCTTTTCGGAGAGGGAGAACTGCTCCGGCCTGCGGGGCATGAACAGGTCCCGCAGCGGGGCGGTGTCCTCCCGCTCGCCCAGCACCTGCAAAAAGGCGGCGCGGACAGGGCCGTCCGGCAGTTCCCCTGCAAGGCGCGCAGCCGTGCGGGGCGTCAGCGCCCGGTCCGCCGGGGAGAGGGACGTGCTGTCCTTCAGCGGCAGGTCCGGAAACAGCTCGAGGACTTTGGAAACCAGCACGCTTTCATATTTCTGCGCACCCAGCGCATCCGCCGCCGAGTAGGACAGGTACAGCTCGTCCGTAAAGGCGCTCATGCTGCGGAAAGCATAGGACAGCTCCTCCGGGAAGGCGCGCTCGCTTTCGTCCAAAAAGGGGAAACCCTCCCTGCCGAGAAGCCGCCGGTCGGAGGCGGAAAACAGGCCCTTTTCCTGCCGGACGGCGGGAAACTCCCCCTCGTTCAGGCCCAGCACAAACAGCGCCCTGCGGCCCGCATCCCGGTACAGGTCGGCACAGCCCACCTCCACCTCATCCGCGGCGCGGGGAATCTGGCCGTACTCCAGCCCGGCCAGCGTCCCTTCCAGCAGGCGCACAAACTGGGCCGCAGGCAGGCGGACGTCCCGCAGCGTCAGCTCCAGCTGGCCCAGCAGCTGCATGGCCCCCGCATACTGCTGGGAGAGGCCGCGCACCGTCTCCCGGTCGGCGGCAACGGCTGGCATGGCGCAGTGGCGCTTCAGCCCCTGCGCAAGGTGCATGTCCTCCGTCAGCTGATACAGGGCGCGCACCACGGCGGCGCCGTCCTGCTCTTTCATCACGCCGCGCAGGCGCAGCACCGGCTGAACCAGTGTTTTTCGCGCCTGTTCCAGCGCCGCCAGCCGCGCCGCATCCTCCTCCCCCGCCGGGGCGGACAGGCCCCGGGGCGAGGCGGTGAAGGGCTTCGCCCACGCGCCGCCCTCAATATTCCACACGAAAGCATAGTTTTCAAGATCCGCCAGCACCAGCGGATCCACGTCGGTGAATCCGGTCTTTCCCAGCTGCAGCAGCCGGTCGGTGCGCAGCCCGCCTGCGGCAAGCTGGGCGGCGCACACAAGGAAGGCCGCCACCGCGCCGGATCCCGTCTGCCGCGGCCCGTCGAAAAACGCGGGAATACCGTAGTCGCGGAAAGCGCTTTCCAGCGGCACGCGCCACCCCTCAAGGCTGCGGACAATGACGCCCACCTCCCGAAAGCGGTAGCCCCTTTCCGTGCACAGGCGGCGGATCTGCATGGCGGCTGTCAACGCCTCGTCATCCCGTCCGGCAGCCCGGTACAGGCGGATGTGTTCCGGCGGGCCCGGGCGGCTGTCGCAGTCCGCCCGCAGGAAATTCCGCTTAAAAAAGTCCGTCTCGCTGCCGGAGTCCGGCTCCTCCAGCTGGATGGGATGCCGGACGGGCAGCTCCTGCTCCTTCGCGGCGCGGCGCAGGCGGCGCAGCGTCTCCCGCTGGGGGGTGAACGCCTCGTCCCCCCGCTCCGCCGTGTCGTACAAAAGGCCGAACACCGTGTTTTCACTGCCCGCCATGATACGGGTTATCAGCTGCAGCTGGACGGCGGTAAAATCGCTAAAAGCGTCGAAATACACATCCTGCCCGGCAAACACCGGGTGCTTTTCCAGCAGCATGGCTGTGCGGGACGCATCGTCAATGTGGTCGAAGTAGCTGCCCTCCAGCCGTTTGTCAAACGCCTCAAGGCACAGGGACACGTCCTGCAGCTTTAACCCCAGCATGGCGCTGCGGTGTGCTGCGGCGCACTTTGCAAGCTGTTCCGGCGTAATCCCCGCATTTTTTATCTCGTCCCGCACCTGAAGCAGGGCGGCAGCCAGCTTCGGGTCCCCGGCAGCGCCGCCGTACAGCTGCAGCTTGTCGCACAGATCCCGTACGGTCAAAACCATCAGCACAAGGCGGCCGTTCTCATCAAGATAGTCCGCCCTGTCCGGCCAGTACCGCTCAATCATATGTTGGCAGAACCGGGAAAAGGAGGTGATGTTCAGCTTCTCCCGGACGCTTAGAGGCAGGGTGGCGGCAATGCGTTTCTCCGTCTCAAACGAGAATTGCTCCGGCACAAACAGGGTGACGGAACGCCCCGCCTGCACCGACCGGACGGCGCCTGCGTCCACCGCGGCGCTGACAGCCGGGCGCGACAGCCCACACCAAAACGACACCATGCCAATCCCTCCTTTTCCTGCGTGTTTTCTTCTAGTATAACATAAATCGGTTCCCAGTCACAGCGGGGACGAAAAGCGGGCGGGTATGGGCCGAGAAGAAACCGTGTGCCCCGAAAAAAAGGGCCCGCGAAACCGCAGGGTTTCGCGGGCCCTTTGCCGTACACACGGCCTAGCCGCCAAACAGGCTGACAAAAAAATCCACAATAGCAAAGCGCACGTCATAGGTGGGCTCCGCCTCCAGCACGTCCTGCGCCTCGGCGGAGAAATCCTCCACATCCTGCTTGTCAAGGGCGGGGGACTCGCACAGGGGCGGGAACATGACGCACCACCAGTTCTGCCCGGCCGCCTTTCCTATCTCCACCCGGACGGCGGTATAGGTGCCCGCAGGCAGGGCGAAGGTGTCGTACACGCGGGTGTGGAAGGCATACCGCTCCACCGACACCCGCACCGGGTCGCTGCAGCCGTTTTCCCGCAGCACCCTTTCCGCTGTTAAGCGCATGGCGGTCAGGTTTTTCTCCGCCGTCTCTGCCGCCTGCGCCAAATCCACACAGTTCCGGTACAAGTCGCCGTATTCCTCCACCAGCGCGTCTTTTACCAGCAGTTTCAGCTGCTGATCCCGCCCGCTGTCGGAGTTTGCCAGCACATGCAGGCGCAGCACCTCCCCCGTTAAATCACTGCTGCCCTTTGCAAACGCCGTAAACGAGCACAAAAGTACCGTCAGCAAAAACCCAATCAGTAATGCCAGTTCCTTCTTTTTCATAAAAAAATCCGTCCTCTGCATGTTGATGTCACATGCAGTATGGACGGAAATTTTTTCCTCTATTCGCCGGGCCGTAACATTTTTACCCCCATCCGCACAGGGTGGCACAGAAAGCGGGCGCAGTTTTTGGGTACAGCCTTCCTCGCCTGCTGCGCTGCGGCAGTGGTGGCGAACACGCCGTACACGGCGGATCCGCTGCCCGTCATCAGTGCGCCGAGGGCGCCGTTGTCCATTAGAAGCGTCTTAAGCTGCTCAATAAACGGGCGCTTGTCCGTCAGCTGCTCAAACGTGTTGCCAAGGGAGGCGCACACCCCGGCAAGGCTGCCGCTTTTCAGGGCCTGCACCGTCTCCTCCGGGGCGGGGGTCGGCTCAATCTCTGCCGTTTCGTACGCGGCGTAGGCCCGCGCAGTGTTCACGCCGAAAGGCGGCTTCACAATCAGCAGCGCACAGGGCGGAAGCGCAGGCAGGGGGGACAGCTGCTCCCCCAGATGCTCACCCAGACGGGTGCCGCCCAGCAGGCACATGGGCACGTCGGCGCCCAGTGAGGCCCCCACCTCCAGCAGCCGGGCCTTTTTCAGGCCCAGCCCATACAGCGTGTTAAGGCCTGTCAGCACCGCCGCGCAGTCTGCGCTGCCGCCGCCGAGGCCCGCCTGTGTGGGGATGCGCTTATCCATGTGGATCTCCACCGGCAGTTCCCGCCCGGTGCAGTTTTCCAGCGCGCGCACCGCTTTGTATGCAAGGTTCCGCTCGTCCGTGGGGATGTAGGGGCGGTTGCAGGACAGGCTGATGCCCTGCGCCTGCCGCCGGAGGGTAATCCGGTCGCTTAAGGAGACGGACTGCATGACGGTTCGAACCGTGTGGTAGCCGTCCGGCAAGGTGTCGAGAATGCGAAGGTTCAAATTCACCTTCGCCATGGCGCGCAGTGTGATAGCGTCCATGGTCTACAAGCTCTCCAAAAACTGGGCCACCCGCTCCAGCGCGGTCTTGATGTGGTCAACGCTGTACGAGTAGGACACGCGCACGTACCCTTCGCCGCTTTCGCCGAAGGCAGTGCCCGGGACCACAGCCACCCGCTGGGAGTACAGCAGCTTTTCACAGAACTCATCGCTTGTCAGGCCTGTGGACTTAATGCACGGGAAGATGTAGAACGCCCCTTCCGGCGTGAACGTCTCAAGCCCCAGTTCGTTAAAGCCCGCCGTAATTAACCGGCGGCGCATGTCGTACTCCTCCCGCATGGCGGCAATTTCCCCGTCGCAGTTCTTCACCGCCTCAATGGCAGCGAACTGGCTGGTGGTGGGGGCGCACATGATGGCAAACTGATGGATTTTGTACATCTGCCCGATAATCTCCCTCGGGCCGCAGGCGTAGCCCAGCCGCCAGCCGGTCATGGCGTAGGACTTGGAGAAGCCGTTGATCACCACCGTGCGCTCCTTCATGCCGGGCAGCTCCGCAATGGATACATGGGTGCCGTCGTAGGTCAACTCACTGTAGATTTCATCCGACAGAACGATGATGTTTTTGTCCCGCAGAAAGTCCGCCAGCGGCTCCAGATCCTCCCGGCGCATCACTGCGCCGGTGGGGTTGTTGGGAAAGGGCAGAATCAGCGCCTTGGTACGGGGGGTGATCTTCCCCTCCAAATCCGCAGACGTCAGCTTAAACTGGTTTTCCGCCTTCAGGCGCACGGGCACCGGCACTGCGCCGCACAGGCGGGTGCACGGGTCGTAGGAGACAAAGCACGGCTCAGGAATCAGCACCTCGTCCCCCTCGTCGCACAGTGCGCGGATGCAGGCGTCGATGCCCTCGCTTCCGCCGACAGTGACCATAATCTCCGTCTTGGGCTCATACTGCAGGTGAAAGCGCCGGTCGAGGTAGGCGGCAATCTCCCGCCGGAGCTCCGGCAGGCCGGCATTGGCCGTGTACCATGTGCGGCCCTTTTCAAGGGAGTAGATGCCCGCCTCCCTGATGGACCACGGCGTCTTAAAGTCCGGTTCCCCGACGCCAAGGGAAATGACGCCGTCCATCTCATTCGCAACGTCAAAAAACTTGCGGATACCGGACGGCTTCAAATCCTTTACCCTGCCGGACAGCAGGTCGTCATAGCGGATCACAGGGACGCGTTCCCCCTCTCATCCGTCTCGTCGTCACAGAAGGCCACGCCGGATTCTTTATAGGTGCGCAGCACAAAGTGGGTGGAGGTGGACAGCACCGACTCCAGCGGGGACAGCTTGTGGGAGACAAACTTCGCCACCTCCTGAAACGTCTTGCCGGAAACAATGGCCGCAAGGTCGTACCCGCCGGACATGAGATAGACGCTTTCCACCTCGTTAAAGCGGGCGACCCGCTCTGCAATTTCCTCAAAGCCGTGATCCCGCTTGGGGGACACGTTGATTTCAATAATGGCGCGCACCAGCTGCCGCTCTGTCTTTTCCCAGTCGATGATGGCGTGATAGCCCTTGATAACGCCTGCCTTCTCATATTCTGCCATGATGGCCCGGGTCTCTTCCTCCGTCTTGCCTGCCATGACCGCCACGTCCTTCGTCTTCAGGCGCGCGTTTTCCGACAACAGCTTTAAAATCACGTCCATACAGCATTTCCTCCCTGATTATAATTTCACCAAAAGCGGCTTGCGCTGCCTGTAATAGGCAATGTGGGTAAAGCCGCAGGCCTGTGCCAGGGCGTAGCCCTGCTCGACGCCTGCGCCGAGATCCCCGGGCAGGTGCGCGTCGGAGCCGATGGTCAGCAGTTCCCCGCCCAGCTCCCGATAGCGGGTGAGGAACTTTTTGCCCGGCAGCGTCTCCCCGATTTTCTGGCGCAGGCCGGAGGTGTTGATCTCCAGCGCCTTGCCCCGCGCGACAACCGCTTTTAATATTTCATCTATTATATCATCAAATTGGTTTTTGTCCACCGTCAGTTCCGGAAAATTGGCAAGGTACCGGAAAGGATAGGTGAGATGCGCCAGCGAATCAAAGTCGCCGGTCTGCGCCATCACCAGCATTTCGCGGTAGTGCGTCTCGAACATGGCGGCAATGTTGAAAGCAGGATCGAGGTAGTTGATGGCGCTGAAATCGTCGTAGCCCTTTGTGTTGTGCAAGGAAGCCAGCACAAAGTCCAGCGGAAACTCCTCCACAATTTGCTGTGCCCGCCTGGGGAACTGCACCATCTGGCCGATTTCCGTGCCGAACAAAATGGTCAGCTGCGGGAACTGGCAGCGCATGTCGGTGCACAGCTGCTGCGTGAGGGACACCAGCATCCGGTTGAAGTCCTCCGGCACCTTGTCCACCTCGCAGTGATCGGTGAAGGTGATAATGGAAAAGCCCTTTTCCACCGCACTGCGGCAAAGCTCCTCCGCCGGGGCGCGGGAATCGCCCGAGACGGTGGTGTGCATATGATTGTCCATTAGCAACGGTCTACTCATGAAATCACCCTTTTCTTTCATACTGTTCATCATACCATATTCTTCCCTCTTTTTCATCATGATTGGGTGGGCGGCCGGTAAATTTTTTATGCAGGGAACAAAAAATGTGGTATAATATGCGGGAATGGAAAACGGCCCGCCGCTTTGGTTTCGCCCATGCTGAGCCGGGCGGCCGCCGCCTTTTTGCCGGACGTACCGGAAAAAGGCGGATAGCGGCACCAGCCTGCGCCGGTTTCCACCCGGCTTACGGCCCGCCGGTCCATCCGGCGGCAAGACTGTTTTGGAGGTTAAAGAATGAAAGAGCAAGCCAACGAGGGGAAAAACCTTTCAATTTCGGTGGATGGGGAGACCTACGACCGGATCCCGCTGAAAACCCATGTTATCGACGACACGGACAACATCCTTGAGGTGGTGGGCAGGTACGGTGTTCCCGCCATGAAAGAGGGCGACATCCTGTTCATCACGGAAAAAATCGTGGCCTGCACCCAGCACCGTGCCATACCGCTAAAGGATATCAAGGCCCGCAGGCTGGCAGTCTTTCTCTCTAAGCATGTGGTCAAGACAAGCTACGGCATCGGGCTCGGCATGCCGGAAACCATGGAGTGCGCCCTGCGCGAGTGCGGCACAATCCGGATCCTGTTTGCGGCCTGCTGCTCCGTCATCGGCAAGCTGTTCGGCCGCAAGGGCTGGTTTTACCGGGTCGCGGGTGAAAAGGCCCGCGGCATTGACGGGCCCTGCTCCAACACGCTGCCCCCCTACAACCAGTATGTGGTGCTGGCCCCTGACAAGCCGGACGAGGTGGCGAAGCAAATCGGCGAAAAATACGGCATTTCTGTCGCCATCACGGACATCAACGACATCGGCGGCAACATCCTCGGCGCGTGGCCCGTTCAGCTTAACCGGGAAAAACTGGTGCGGATTTTAAAGGACAACCCGCTCGGCCAGTGCCATGAGCAGACGCCCATGGGCATTATCCGCAAAAGAGTGTAAAAACGGAAGAAAGGAATTTTGTATTATGCGTGCTGTTATCTCTGTCATTGGAAAAGACACGGTCGGAATCCTTGCAAAGGTCAGCGCCGTGTGTGAAAAAGACGGCGTCAACATCCTGGATGTGACACAGACGATCCTGCAGGACCTGTTCACCATGATTATGCTGGTGGACTTAAAGGGCGCCACCGCCCCCTTCGACAAGTTTAAGGAAGAGCTGACCGCCCTCGGCGAAAAGCAGAACCTCAGCATTCACACCATGCACGAGGACATCTTCAATTCCATGCACAAAATTTAGCGGAGGGGCCATCCATGTTAAATCTCAATGTAAACGACATTCTGGAGACCATCCACATGATTTCGGATGAGCACCTGGACATCCGTACCATCACGATGGGGATCTCCCTTTTGGACTGCTGCCGCGGCGACATTAACGCCTCTGCGGAGCTTGTCTACGACAAAATCACGAAGAAGGCGCAGCACCTTGTCAAAACCGGGGAGCAGATCGAGAGCGAGCTTGGTATTCCCATTATCAACAAACGCATTTCCGTCACCCCCATCGCCATGCTGTGCGCTGCCTCCGGCGGTGACCCGGTGGTGTATGCAAAGGCGCTGCAGCGGGCAGCGGAAAGCACCGGTGTCAACTTTATCGGCGGGTACTCCGCCCTTGTGCACAAGGGCTTTTCTGCCGGGGACGAGGCGCTGATCCGCTCCATCCCCGAGGCGCTGTCCGTCACCGACAACCTTTGCAGCAGCGTGAACATCGGCTCCACCAAGGCGGGGCTTAACATGGACGCAGTGCGCCTGATGGGACAGGTCGTCAAAGAGACGGCACAGCGTACGGCCGACCGCAACTGCATCGGCGCGGCAAAGCTTGTGGTGTTCTGCAACGCGCCGGAGGACAACCCCTTTATGGCAGGGGCATTCCACGGCGTAGGCGAGCCGGACTGCGTTATCAACGTGGGCGTCTCCGGCCCCGGGGTGGTGCGCGCCGCCCTTGCCAAAGCGCCGGATGCGGACATTGCCCAGGTTGCCGATATTGTCAAAAAAACCGCGTTCAAAATCACCCGGATGGGCCAGCTGGTGGCAAACCGTGCGGCCAAGCGCCTGGGTGCGCCTTTCGGCATTGTGGATTTGTCCCTTGCCCCCACACCCGCCCAGGGCGACTCGGTGGCGCATATTCTTGAGGAAATGGGGCTTGAACAGTGCGGCTGCCCCGGCACCACCGCATGCCTTGCCCTTTTGAACGACGCCGTGAAGAAGGGCGGCGTTATGGCGTCCAGCCACATCGGCGGGCTGTCCGGCGCCTTCATCCCGGTTACGGAGGACGCGGGCATGATCGACGCGGCCCGGGCCGGGACACTGTCCATTGAAAAGCTGGAGGCCATGACCGCGGTCTGCTCTGTCGGCCTTGACATGATTGTGGTGCCCGGCGACATCACGCCGGAGACCATCTCCGCCATCATTGCGGACGAGGCCGCCATCGGCATGATTAACACCAAAACCACCGCCGTCCGCCTCATCCCCGCCATTGGCAAGCAGATTGGGGATGAGCTGGATTTCGGCGGGCTGCTGGGCAGCGGGCCGGTGATGAAAGTCAGCGAGAAATCCCCCCTGAAGTTTATCAGCCGCGGCGGACGGCTTCCTGCGCCGATTCAAAGCTTGAAAAATTAAAAAAACAGGCCGGGTAAATTTATCCCGGCCTATTTTGTATATCCTCCTGATTTTGTGGCAAACTAGAGGAAACAAAAGGAGGATAATACAATGAAAGCACTGGATATTATCGCACTGCTGCTGGTCATCATCGGCGCCTTCAACTGGGGGCTTGTGGGCATTTTCCAGTTTGATCTGGTGGCGTGGCTGTTCGGCGGACAGGCGGCAATTGTCAGCCGCATTGTGTACGGGCTGATCTTTGTGGCCGGGCTTTGGTGCATCTCCCTGTTTTTCAAGGACAGAGACACGGTTTCCGATCACTGATTTTATGTATCGTATGTGCCGGCAAAAAAGCACGGCGAAGGGATTCCCCTTCGCCGTGCTTTTTATTTTTCTATGTCCTGCCGTTTTTCCCGCACAGGGCGCCGTTACAGCAGGCCTGCTCTTTCGCAGATTTCCTTTGTGTCGCGGGCAATGGTCAGCTCCTCATCCGTGGCGATGACCCACACGGCAACTTTGGAATCCGCGCCGGTGATTTCACACTCGCTTCCGCTGATGTGGCGGTTCTTTTCCTTATCGATGGAGATGCCGAGGATACCCATGTTTTCACAGATGTTCTCCCGGATCCAGTGGGAGTTCTCGCCAATTCCGCCGGTGAACACAATGCCGTCTACCCGGCCCAGCACCGTCGCATAGCCGCCGATAAATTTTTTAATCTGGTAGACCTGAATCTGACGGGCAAGCTCCGCCATTTCGTCGCCGTTGTCAGCGGCGGCGCACAGATCGCGGTGATCGCTGATGCCGCCGGACAGGCCGTAATAGCCGCTCTTCTTATTGAGGACAAGGTCCATTTCCTTCGGGGAGAAGCCCTCCTTCTCCATGATGTACGTCACGGCTGAGGGATCCACGCCGCCGCTTCTTGTGCCCATAATAAAGCCGTCCAGCGGGGTGAAGCCCATGGAGGTGTCCACAGACTTGCCGCCGTCCACTGCCGTAATGGAGCAGCCGTTGCCCAGATGGCAGGTGATCAGCTTCAAATCCTTGATGTCGCGGCCCATCACCTCGGCGCACTTGGCGCTGACATACCGGTGAGAGGTGCCGTGGAAGCCGTAGCGGCGCACATGGTATTTTTTATAATACTCGTACGGTACGCCGAACAGGAACGCCTTGGGCGGCATGGTGGCGTGGAAGGACGTATCGAAAACCACCACCTGCGGCACGCTTTTGTCAAGCACGGCCTGGCAGGCACGGATGGCCTGAACGTGGGCCACGTTGTGCAGCGGGGCCAGCGGCGCAATCTCGCTGATGGTGTTTACAACCTCCTCCGTCACAAGGACCGATTCGGAGAAGCGCTCGGCGCCCTGAACGATGCGGTGGCCGACGGCGGCGATATCGGACAGGTCCTTCAGCACTGCGTAGTCGCCGTGCAGCATGACGTCCGTCACCTTTTTAAAGGCTGCCGTATGATCCGGCAGCTCCACTTCCTCCGTATACTTTCTGCCGTCCGGCAGCTTGTGGATAATGCGGCTTCCCGCCTCTCCGATACGCTCGCACACACCTCTGGCAAGAACGTCCTCCGTGTCCATGTCAATCAGCTGGTACTTCAGTGAGGAACTCCCCGCATTCACAACTAAAATTTTCATTCTTATCCTCCCTATTTTGGCTTTCACAAAAGCAGAAAGCTTTTTCCCAAACAGTCTATTTTATATGATATAATAATTAAAGACAAATTTCAAGAGGAAAGACGAGGTGCATTCCTGTGAAAACTGCCGCAATCATTGCAGAATACAATCCCTTTCACAACGGGCACAAGCTGCACATTGAAAAAACCAGGGAGCTGGGCGCGACCCATATTATCGCCTTGATGAGCGGGAATGTGGTCCAGCGCGGGGACGTGGCGCTGTGTCACAAGGCTGCCCGGGCAGCCGCCGCAGTGGAAAGCGGGGCCGACCTGGTGCTGGAGCTGCCTGCCGTTTATGCGGGCGCCTCGGCCGAGCGGTTTGCCGACGGCGCCGTCCGCATTCTCGATGCGCTGGGCATTGTGGACATTCTCAGCTTCGGAAGTGAATGCGGTGACACGGAGAAGCTTACTGCCGCGGCGCGCTTTGCCCTGTCCGAAAACTACATGGCCAATGTGAAGCTGTATTTAAGGGCCACAGGCGTCAGTTTCCCCGCCGCACAGGAGATGGCCTACATGCGGGAGCCGACAGTGGGCTTCATCCCCTCCCCCAACGACACCCTCGGCATTGAGTACTGCAAGGCGCTGCAGCGGCACGGCAGCACAATTGTCCCCTCCGCCGTGCTGCGCAGGTTCGCCGGTCACGACACGGACGAGGTAAGCGAAGGGGTGGCCTCCGCCTCCCACATTCGGGAGCTGGTGCTGAAAGGGCAGCTGGACGGGCTGAGCGGGCTGATGCCTGAAAGCTCTCTGTATGGGCTGCTGCGGGAGATGAGCGAGGGGCGGGCCCCCGCCCGGCTTTCCAAAGGGGAGGCGGCAGTGCTGCTGGGGCTGCGCAAAATGACAAAGGAGCGCCTGTTGGAAATTCCCGACGTGACCGAGGGGATGGAGCACCGCATGATGGCCGCCGTACGCTCCGCCCGCAGCATTGAACATCTGTTCGACAGCCTGAAAACCAAGCGCTACACCATGAGCCGGGTACGCCGCATGGTGGTTGCAGGGCTGACAGGGGTAAAAAAGGCGGATTTCGAGCTGCCTGTCCCCTATGTGCATGTGCTGGCGTTCGGCCCTGGCGGGGAGGAGCTGTTAAAGCAAATGAAAGGCCGGTGCAGCCTGCCGGTCTCCACCTCCTTAAAGGAGCTTCAGGACACCTCCCCGGCGGCAAGGCGCTTCGCAGAAATCGAGGTGCGTGCAACAGACTTGTTCGGTGTGTGCACCCCACGGATTCTCGCGTCGGGTGAAGATTACACAACGCCCGCCTATATAAAAAAACAGGTTGCCTTTTAGCGAAAAAAAAAGTATTATAGAACATGATGAAGCAAAACAACAAGGAGGCTGTTCCATGACCCACCAGAAAGTTCTCGTACTCGATTTCGGCGGCCAGTACAACCAGCTGATTGCCCGCCGCGTCCGTGACGCGGGCGTCTACTGCGAGGTGAAAAGCTACAAAACCCCGCTGGACGATATCCGGGCTTTTGACCCCGTCGGCATCATCTTCACCGGCGGCCCCAACAGCGTCTATCTGGACGGGGCGCCCACTGTGGACGCAGGAATTTTTTCACTGGGTGTCCCGGTGCTGGGGATCTGCTACGGCGCGCAGCTGATGGCCAACCTGCTTGGCGGACATGTCAGCAGTGCCGGCGTGAAGGAGTATGGCAAGACCCCGGCGGACATGGACACCACCTCCCCCCTGTTTGACGGGCTGCCCCAAAGTAGCGTTGTGTGGATGAGCCACACGGATTTTATCGACCGGCTGCCGGAGGGCTTTCACGCCATCTGCACCACCGCCTCCTGCCCCACTGCCGCCATGGGCGACGAGGATCGCGGGCTGTATGCGGTGCAGTTCCATCCGGAAGTGCTGCATACAGAGTACGGAAAACAAATCCTGCTGAATTTCCTTGTCAAAGCCTGCGGCTGCAAGCGGGACTGGTCCATGGAGAGCTACGCCGTATCCGCCGTTCGGGAATTAAAGGAGAAAATCGGCGATAAGAAGGTGCTGCTGGCCCTGTCCGGCGGCGTGGACAGCTCGGTTGCTGCGCGGCTGCTGTCCAAAGCCTGCGGGAAGAACCTATATTGTGTCTTTGTCGACCACGGCTTTATGCGCAAAAATGAGGGGGACGAAATTGAGGCTGCCTTCCGCAGCGACGAGATGAACTTCATCCGCGTGGATGCGGCGGATCGTTTCCTTGCAAAGCTGTCCGGCGTGGCAGAACCCGAGACAAAACGCAAGCTCATCGGCGAGGAGTTTATCCGCGTCTTTGAGGAGGAGGCAAAGAAAATCGGCAAGGTGGACTTCCTTGCGCAGGGGACCATCTACCCCGATGTGATTGAGTCCGGCCTTGGCGATGCGGCGGTTATTAAAAGCCACCACAATGTAGGCGGTCTGCCCGATGTGGTGGAATTTACGGATATTGTGGAGCCTCTCCGTCTTCTGTTTAAGGACGAGGTGCGCGCCCTTGGCCGTGAACTCGGTCTGCCGGATTACCTTGTGAACCGGCAGCCCTTCCCCGGCCCGGGCCTTGCCATCCGCATTATTGGGGAAATTACAAAGGACAAGCTGGATATCCTCCGCGATGCGGACGCCATCTTCCGTGAGGAAATCGCGAAAAACGGGCTGAATACGGAAATCCATCAGTACTTTGCCGTGCTGACCAGCATGCGCTCCGTGGGCGTCATGGGCGACTTCCGCACCTACGACTACACGCTGGCGCTGCGCGCAGTCACCACCACCGACTTCATGACGGCGGACTGGGCCAAAATCCCCTACGAGGTTCTGGAGCGGGTGTCCGAGCGGATTGTCAACGAGGTATCCGGCATCAACCGTATTGTGTACGATATCACGACAAAGCCCCCGGCAACAATTGAGTGGGAATAAATGACTTTACCTGCAGGCCCTTTGGAAAAGGGGCCTGCGGTTTTTTCTGCCTGCTAAGGACTTGAGCGGGTCTTGGGGCCGGAACAGGTGGAGGCGGCGGTGGAGGCCGACAAGCAGCGGGAACAGGCGGAGAAAGGCCGCAAACGGCCCCGGCGCTCCCTTGACCGGGGAGGGCGGTAAAAGGTAGATTTATAAGGTATTCTATGATATGATTTTTTAAGAAATAGAAAGATTAATCGAGAGTTATGGAGGACCTAATATAAATGGAGCAAGAAAGAATTCTTGTGATTACAGGATCGCCAGGCACCGGAAAAACTACAACATCATCTATTATTGCAAAAGAATCCAGCATGGAAAAGTCTGTTCATATGCATACGGATGACTTTTATCATTATCTGAGTAAAAACGCCATTCCTCCACATTTGCCGCAATCTAACGGCCAAAACTTGGTAGTGATTGAGTCTTTCTTAGAAGCCGCAAAGCGGTTTGCTCGCGGTGGATATGATGTAATTGTAGATGGCATTA